>JBBRMD010000026.1:0-65196 GCA_038231015.1 Candidatus Obscuribacterales bacterium | reverse complement strand
TGAACTCGATGTCGGCGATCGCCACATGTTTTGCGATGAGCACATGGCCGACATTAAACACTTAAGCAGTGTCCGCATACTCAATCTCAAAGACGTCAACCTAAGCCCAAAATGCATTGACGACCTGAACGGGCTGACTCACTTAAGAGAAATTACAGCCACCAACAGTGGCCTTGACGACAGATCACTCTCGCAGTTAAAACGCCTAAGACACCTTGTATTTATTGAAGCACGCGAATTTGCCTCGATTCAAACAACCGTAAAAGCCCTCAGGGGTTCAAAAAAATTGCAGCATTTAGCCCTCGGCAATACCTGCTTAGACGACGAATCGTTGAAAATAATTGCCAGCAATCCCAACATCTCTTACTTAAGCGTGCCTCAAAATCCGCATATTACTGATCAGGGACTGAAATACTTGCTGCCTCTAAACAAGCTCAGTCATCTGAACTTGGTTGATTGCCAAATTAGCCCAGAATCAACCACTACTCTGGCATCTTTCAAAAATTTACGCATGGTAAAACTAAATACAAGTCACTGGTCTCGGGCTCAAGTGAGCAAACTAAAAATGCTTCTGCATAAGTTTTGCAAACTAGAAGAAGACGAGACTGAACCGAAGAAAAGCCGTGAAGTAATGGATCAGCTCCAAGAATTTCGAACAATAGAACCAGCCTACGAAAAATAGTGGTACCTGACGCTAACAGCAGGGAATGCACTCTTTAACTTCGCAGCAAAAATAATTGGAACTTATACCTCTCTTAGATGTCATGAGTATTTGGGAGTGCCTGTTTCTCGAGGAAAAGCTAATGAATCAGTTAGAACAAACCAAGATAGCTTTGCTGCGTGAAGCATCCAAAACGCTAAACACTATCAGCAAAATTAAGAGCGATGGCGCCGAATTTGTGAAGTGCAAGCACGCCTACGCGCAACCAGAAGAAATCAGAACACTCTACTTAGCGGCACTAGAATCGTTGATTGAAGATGGCTCTACCGAGCTTGTGCTCACCAATGAGTATCTGGATTTATTTGAGCTGAAACAGGTGAGCCCTGTTGCCACTCTCTCTGCAGCTAAAGACGCCTTGCTAAAACAGCTGAAACAAGACGGGCGCATTTACAAGATTCACAGCCCCCAAGGCGAGTTTGTACAGTGCAAGAAGTTTGCTCTAGGTGGAGCAAAGCTCTTTGATGGCGATGAAAATGAAGAAGAATCGAGAATTGTGTTTTTGAGAGCACTTTCGGAACTAATGCGCTACGGCAAAATTGATTTGGTTTCTGAAAGCCGCGAAATGTCAGTCTTTGCGCCGGCCATGCAATACAGCAGTGCGATTGCCGCCACTGAGATTTACGAGGATTTGCGGCAGTGTAGTTAGGCAGGTAGCTTAAACTGGACGGTCGGGAATTGCTGGAAGTTCACTAATTTTCCAGCATATTCCACGTCATCGTAGGTATCATTTGGTGGTACTACAAATTTCGAATCTTTTTCATTCTCCTCTACTGCAGCTTGAAAGTCTTGTGCGCTGCAGCCAAGCGAATATAGTTGTGCCAATTTGATAAATTCTCGATTGGCTATTAGCTCAGTAAAGCTCCTGAACCATTGAAATACTTTCGGCAAAATCACATTGCGAACGTAGGTTTCCTCATCTTGCGCATTCATATCAATTTCCCAATCCAGGTATGCGCGTAACTATGGCTTTCCTTCACGCCGCGGCACCATACAACGCGCTCAAGCAAATTACCAGATACACAAATCCTCATTGGTAACGATTACATCTATAGGTGGGTTAACACGATTATTGACGAATTGCAGTTTTTCAGGAGCGTAATCATCGTAGCCATCGGGCGTAAGAATATCCAATCTCAAAAGTTCTTCGTTGGAGAAAGAAATGTCAATGAATTTGAACTCTTTCTGTTCGACTTTTATCACAGACTTCCCTATCAATGATTCAAGATGCAAATCACCTGGAACTGTTTCAAACAAGCAGTTACATGCTAAACACGCATTCTCAAAAATGAGGAAAAAAGTGTGACATTCTTCATCCCTCTCAACGGTCGAAAGAATGAGCCCTTCCATGCTTTTAAGTGGGCAATTTTCAAATCCGTTAGATTCCGTCATTTCGACTCGATTTAAACCTTGTGCTATTGCTTAGTGTTACCGGAAGAAAGCTCTACAACTATTTGAACATACCATCTTTTTGCTCTCTACTCCATTTATCACCAACTAAACCGGCGTCTGTGCCATCTTTTTTCTTCTCTGAAGAAATTGCTCCATCAGAGTCACTAATTCCGCGCAAAGCAATGGTTTCACCGCCGCCTTCTTTCTTGACGTAGAGGTGCACATATTCTTTGCCGCTGCTACCAATTGCATTGACTTCGATGCGCACTTTCACAGTGGTTCCATCTGGCTGAGTCAATTCAACTTCGGCATTGCCACCGTTGTCTTTGGCATAGTCACGAGCGGCTTGCAGTTTCTCTTCCATTGATTTGCTTGGGTCTTCTAAGACTTGCAGGCGCGGGTCACGCTGATTCTCTAAGGCGTCGGCAGGCTGTGCTGGCTGGGCGTCTGCCGGTACGTCTATGGGTGCTTCTGCAGCAGGATGACTTGCCTTATATGCAGCGAGCTCTTCTCTTGAGATACCATCGCCGTTTGTGTCAATCGCATCGGCACTGCCCAAAACTGCATCAGCAGCAATGACAGTCACACTATCTTTATGCTGATAGTCGTCCTGAACGGCCTGTGCTTCTACCTTCGATATTTTGCCGTCTTTGTCAGTATCTAGATTATCGAATTCAGAAAGTACGAGATCTGGTAAAAGGCCTTTTGCCCGTAAGTCGGCATTAATAGCGGACCGAGCGGCTGAATCATTCATAACAGTCGGATTGAGTAAGTTATTCACTTCAGAGCGCTCTCTGCCGGTATTCTCACCCTTTGCAAATATTGCTTGCCAGCTTAAGCCTTCAGCGTTCATGCCATCTTGCTTGGCGTCAGTGTACTCTTTTACGTTTTTAGTAATTTCGGCGGTTTCACTAGGCATCGGTAAATCTCCAGCAGCGATTTGGAAGGGGAACTTTTCCAAGATAATCGCGCTGCCTGACATTTCCCTGACTACTCTATTCAGTGCCGGGGTTCTTTACCGCCTAGTTGTAAAATTTCGGTCCTGATTGCGAACGAATATTACAAACCAACTGGGTCACCGCACGCCGTAGCATGCATTTATCTCCACTACCTTGAACCACTAAAACAGGAAGTTCTGCTCGAAGCGCAGCAGCAGTCGAAAGTGTTCGACTGACAAATAGTATTGTTCTGACAAACTCAGCAATAGTCAGTTGTTTGCGACAAAGAGGATCTTGCATCAACTCTTCGATGATATCGCTATCGTTTGATACTAGATTTTTCAAAAATTGGTAGTCGACTATTCCTTTATTCTTTGAAGTTCAATTGGGCAGAGTCGGCTGAATGTCATTGAAACGATTGTAAGAATCAAGCAGAGATTCCTGAAAGGATAAGACTGGTCCATGCCTTGTCTCGCAAGCGAACTTAAATACGTCCTTCAGGCTCCCTATTGGCTCTTCTGTCAGCACTGTTATGCTAAGTGGTTCAGCGGATTTCTTTGGTGGTAATACTTTGAAGAAATCTTCTTTCGTTTTCGATATTAAATCCTCAATTGAAACAAGCGAGGGAGCGAAAACTAGATCTCCCGAGAACACCTTTCTACCAGTGGCGCTTATCAACGCTATACCATTGATGTTTCGCATAGTGCCAAGAAATTTGGATAAATTACAGTCGCAACTTAACCCGACAATCGATACTTTTGCTTTAACAAGCCTAGTGGTCTTTAATCTTATCCCCTTAAAATCGCTGTTGTCGACAAGGTTTTCGAGAATGAATGAAGGCAGCGGATCTGCTTTGTTGAGGTCTTTAGCAGTTTTTAAATCGGCAATCATCTCGGCCAGTTTTCCTTCTTGCATAAGCACATCAGCTCGTGCCAGAACATAGCTCGAAACTTTTGGAGCCATTTCAATAGCCTGAGCATAGGCATCGCAAGCAACTTCAAGCCAGCCGTCTCTGCTATTTTTGGTAGCTGCTAAGCGAGCTTTTTCTTGAAAAATTCTTCCGAGCAAAAAGAAAGCTTCCGAATCTTGGGGCGTCCTAAGATTTTTTATGGCATAACTTAGGAGCTCTTTGCCTCTAGCTCGATCTCCAGTCTGCAAAAGCGATGATGCCGCACGCACATAAATTTCGGCATCTTTGGGCTGGCCATCAGTAAACACCTTTCGGTAAAGATCTCTAGCAAGATCAAGCTTATCGCGGCGCAGTTCAATGAGAAAGAGCGAATTGCGCGTATTAGATAGTTGAGCAGGGTTTGTGGCAGCTACCATCGCGCTTTTCATAAAATTTTCCGCTAGATCGTTCTGCTTGATTTTCAAGCAGGTCTGGCCAGCCAGGTAATACCAGTCGAAGCCAGCGGCCTTTCTGCTGCTCATATCTGCAAGTATCTTTATACCTTTTGCCTCATCTCCTTTTATGATCCAGCAACGGGCGGTGCCTAGACACGGTAAGTAATCTGTAGGATCTAATCGCCCAGCCTTTTCATAACAGGCAATGGCCGCGTCACATTCGTCCGTTGCTTGCAACATCAGTGCCAGATTCGTCCAGACAGTTTTATTGTCCGTGGCCAACCGACAAGCTTCCTTTCCTTCTCGAATCGCTTCGTACAAATTTGCCTGGCGCCACATCAGGCACGACATATTCGCGTGAGTCAGCCAATCGGCCTGTACATTTTTCGTAGTCTGGTTCTGAGGTGATGTAATCTCGCTGACATTGCGGCGTTCATCTCGCCCTATCGCGCTTGGTGTCTCAGTCACCTCTGCAGACGTAGTTGAGGCAAGGGCACCCAAATAGAACGTAAGAGTGAGTGACAAGCTCAAAAACATTGTTATGGCAGAATGCTTCTTGGGGCTCATCGTAGATTAATCCTCTCGTTCACAGCAATATTTGGCTTCTAATCACAAGTTTGTTATCAACTCGCTGAAGTAGAAACGGGAGCATCCGAGGCGATTCCCAGCCTACTCTAACCAGCAAGCCGAATGAGAATAAACATCATGTTAATAGCATGTTTTTCTATTTTGGGCCGTTTGTTTGTCTCTTGATATGGAATACTTATATTTAGCAAGTTATTTACATTACTGTTTAAAAATCAGAAGAGTTTGTCCGGAGGCTAAATGTCAAAAATAGGGCTACTGTTTATTTGTTCGGTAATTTCAATGATTACGAGCTCAGGTGCGCTGGCCCTGGCTCTCGACACTGGTTCTTCTGGAACAATCCCAAAGCAGAACTCCGGTGGTGGCTCTGGTTCTTCCGGAGGGGGCTCATCTAAAGGGGCCCCTAGTACAGGCTATAGCTCCGTTTACTCTGCACCTGAATCGACCAAAACGAGCTCCAATACTAGCTCTAGTTCATCAGGAAGTGGTTTAAGTATTAGCTACTCTGGCCCAAGTGGAGTTATTCCTGGAACTTTGATTCCATCCACAGTGACTCATTTGAACGTATCTAACAAAACCGGAAGTGCTATCACTATTGGTTTACAGTGCCAACTTCCAGGACCTATCGTTCAAGATGGCTGTACTACAAATATAACTGACATGCAGATTCTAGATGTCACTCCAGGAGTGGCCTCAAGTCCTCAAGCGTTTACCACATTTAGCCCTAGTCAAGGAACTTATGCACTTACTTCAATGCATCAGTATGAAATTGTAAATACAAAGACCAATCCATATTCCGTTCCCGCTGCTCAGCAACAGAACTGTTTGCAGGGTTTAATAATCAGCTTTGGTCAATGGAACTCCTGCCCATCCACGCCCGGAAACGCACCAGCTTTCCCCATAGCATATGTCCCTGGTCCGAATATCCCGAACGGCAGCAACGCTGCCGAGCCCACTCTAAACATTCCCGGAACAATCGGCGGTGTAGCTGTTCCAGGAACTGGATCGACTGAAGTTTGCGATATTACTTGTGTCAATGGCGCCAACTCTATTCTGAAGTTGACGATAACATCACCTTCGTCAACGTCTAAAGCAGGCTCACAAGCCTTGCCATGGTTATATGATGCCTCCGGTAGTATTGGGGCCGGTCAGAGCTTCAGCACAACAAACTCCTGGGTAAATGTCGCAGGCATGTGTGACGACAATTGCTACATGCTTGTAAGCGGTAACAAAGTGGATCGTCCTGGAGTGTTTCCGTACGGCTGTACTCAGTGCAATATAAACCCAGACCCAAGCCCTCCTTGCGGTCAGTTCTGCGCTGCACAAAACGGTTTGCCTGCTAATACCGGTTGCACATTCAATCGAGCCGCCCAAACAGCCAATCCGGTTACGGCACAGTTTGGAGGCACAGTAAACTTTAGTTATCTGTCAACGGCAGTTCCACCGGCAACCTGCGCAAGCCTTGGCCAACCCTAAAAAATGAATTTTGGTGAGCCAACCATGAAAATCGCAGTTCTTTATAAAAGAACTGCGATTGCTTTTTTTGCAGCCACCTTGCTGATCTTGTTCAATCAGACAGGTGGCTTTGCCTCAATCAAAGATATGAGCGAGTATCTTCCTGATGATTACTTAGGAAATGAGTTCAAGTGGTCAATGGTTCTTTATCTACCTGATGTAAAAGATAGCTTGAGTTACAACGGGTCTACTCTTGATCCTCTCACCAAAGTAAGCGTTAGGTTCAATGAGTATCCCTCGGCTGGCATTGTCCAGAGCAAAGCCTACGAAGAATTCTGGTATCACAAAAAGGCCGTCCTCGGAATGCGGCGTCGCAATCAAGTACGGCTGGCCGCCGCTAGCAATGGAGCGATCATCCTCTGCCCAAGAAAAGAGAAAGAAAGCACTGACTGCGCGACGGCTATTACCAATGCATTAGTGAGAGTGATGCTTGATGTGCAATTCCGCGGGGCAAATACCAGTCTTGTTGTTGTACCTGATTCTGATCACCCAGCGATTGTCACAGCGCTTGAACGATATGGCTTCTATAGTGAAGACAAATTGAGCAACAATCTCAACGAAATAGCGCTCAGCTTGCGCCTTCGGGGCTATCCACTAGGCCCAGATAAACTTTTGTATCTCAAGAAGTGAATGTCTCAATCTGGTGGCTGAACATAACTAATTGGAAAACTCTGCTTCGACTGAAACCGTAGTGGAGAATTGCGACCAAGGACAAACTGCAGGGCTAAGGGTTTGATCTCTACTTCTGTGGTAACTGTAACTGAGCCTGTCACCAAACCTCCTGGATTGACGAGCTGGTCATTTTCAGGATTACGTCTTAGTTTTGGTTGGCTTGTAATTTCGGCCTTTACGGGCGGAACCAAGCGAAAGTGAGAGACAAAACCGCTATTTCTGCTGTTCATTTGATCAACAAACAAGAGAGCGCGCTGCTCGGCATTGATCGGATTGCCGGAAGCAGATTTGCGCGCAGCATCGCGACAGACAGCATCATTGAGCGAAACACCATAGATCAAGAGTCCTAGATCGACAAGAATGATAACAACAAAAAATAGGACGACACTTCCTACAGTGACCTCAACAAGCGACGCCCCTTCCCGTCGGCGGCAAAGTAATGTGAGCCGACTACAAATAATCATTCTGATTCAGATGCAGCACCACTACAGACACTAGTCGAAACCGCACTGAGGGTCGCTAGGCTCGATTGCTTCCGTGCCACATCTGCCATGTCCACGTCCATGTTGGTAGTGATCTGAATGGCGTCAGGAATGTCATCACAGGCCTCGCTCGTGTCGACTCCGTTTACAAATATGCGACCAAAAGATTTGAATGCATCGAAATTGGTATTCCTCGGTGGAGAACAGGTCTTACCGACAAAGGCAGGCAGTGCGCAAAATCGGAAGTACAGATCAGCGTCAGCATAAGGCAGCTTTGCATTAACATCGCACTTAAAAAGCCTACTTCGGCTGTCTACATAGCCATTCAGACGATCAAATTGGCACAATTCGGGAATGGCATCAAGCGATTCGATGTTCGAATCTACATTTTTTATGCGCCCAAGATCAACTCTAACTACTTTCGGATCATTGGTTTTTATGGACATAAAACTCATAGCGCCATTTTCTTCTCGCTTGGTCTCATAGCTGTGTACAGCTTCTAGAACTTCTTTGCGAATAATGGCAATTTGATTGCGTCTTTCCTTTTCGACCAAGTCGTGGCCAGACCGAGCTTCATCCAGAAGCAAATTTGACAGTCTCGTAAAACCTTCTAATTCCTGACTCGAACAAGCATTGACTGCTTGGCGGGTGGTAAAGACGAGCTCCCGGGAAGATTCTTCTAAACCGTTTATCTGGCCGACTCTGTCGCCCGGATTAATCTTGCTAGCCAAAGTAAGTGCTAGCGAATCAAGGGCGAATTGTGCTCGTGTGCGCTCAAGCAGAACCCGATTGAACATCAACCCAACCACTGCGATAGCAACAACAAGGCCGATGGCCAGACTGACAAGAAAAATCATGTTTCCACGAGTTTGGCGATTACCTGTCATATTTCCGCCATGTTAGTATAAAGCCCATGCCTACTATCTCTAAAGTATATCACCGGCCCGATAGATGGCACTGCCGTAGCACAAAGCGCTATGCAAGACGAACACAGACTGGCAGTCAGATCTCTGAGTTCGGAGGCGCTCTTATCATTTTAGTTATTTTTATTTTGATACCAATGCTAGACTTTGTCGTCGTGCCAATACGTTGGATGATGGCCCAAGAAATTGTCAATAATTACGCAAGAAAGCTGGCTATGTGTGAAACTCTCAGCCAGTCATACGCAACCATGGAAGCCGATCCATCTTTGAAAGTACTATTACAAAATATTGGCGGTGTAGACGTAAAATTGATCGACCTGCATGTCAGAATTAGCCGCACTGCGGCACTTCAAGACAAGGCAGACTCTTATATAGTCAACCAACCCGGTCGCATTCCACCTGCCTGGTTACCTGTAGCCGACAACCAATCGCGCTTGTTTTCTCTAGAATTAAGTGTGCACTCGAATATGGCTCCGGCCATTCTGCTGTCAGGCGTCAAGTGGCCTATTCCTGGAATAACCACTCCAATACCAATGCTGATTACGGCCTCGCACGAATGGGGCAATCTTGGCCGCAATCCACGCACAGGCAACTATTTCATCAACGAATAAGATCATTGAGAGCAAAAACACTAGTTAAAATATTGTGGTGTGTTCAGTTCAAACAAGTAGCAAAATCGCACCAAATATAGTGCTTCTCCAATTTTAAATACACTTAGAAAACTGCAATCACTGATCTATTCGCTGAGTGTGAACTCATTAGTTGACTCTCTCACCATTTTGGTAAAGGCTGGAAAGACATAACAAAGCTCGCCCTCAATAGTGACATCCACGTTGCAAATGCCGGTTGCCGCCAGGCGTTCGAAGGCAGTTTTAGTTTCACCAATGGCAAAACCGCCGCTCAATGCTGCTTGCGAAATTGAAAATATTCCGCCATTTGATTTTGCACCGCTTAAAATGGCCTGGTCAATGCACACTTCTTTTTGAGCGCGGTGTTCCTTCCATCGAGAAAACACAACGTACGAAGAAACTAAAAACATGCCCGCCAAAAAGGTAATCAAGCCTAACTGGTCTGCTACTCCATGCTTAGTAGTGCCGGCAAAAATCTCACCGATGAATGTGACAATCAAGCCACCCGTCATAAGTATGGTGAGTACAGAGCCGCAGACCAAAATCTTTTGCATTGCCTGCGAGAAAAATGATTTGTTCAAAATAGCCCTCTTCAGCTAGTTTTTCAGTCGCTACTTGCTCAGCAGCGGCATGTCCATAATTTGCGCGACAGACAATTCTGGAGCTGCTGCTCCGCCTTCTAAATGCAGTAAACCGAGTTTTTCATACTTTGGTCTAATGCGCTCAGACATCAGGCCGAGGCGCTTCAAATTAGGAATGATCATACGGAACATTGAGCTTCTAAAGAAGCCCATCAAAGCCGATTCATTGACAAATTTATCCCAAGCTTTTGGAGTGAAAAGATGAGTGTAGTACTCATGATAGATTTCATGGGCAAGAAAACGTCTTTGTAAAAGCAGACAAACTTCAAAAGCCCATTCTTCTCGTTCGCGCAATTCGGCTTCGTTCAATTCTGTTTTGTAATAGCGCTCTAATGCTAGAACACCGTAGTGGACGTGACGTGCTTCGTCTCCGATTACATATTTAAGTACGTCTTTGAGAACCGGCTCACCAGTGACTTTACGAATGGTAGAGAAGGAGCCTAAACCAAAGCCTTCAATCATGATCTGCATGCCAAGAAATTTGACGTCCCATCTTGGATCTTCCATCAATGCTTCAGTGAGAACATAGAGATTCTCATTGATTTCATAGACTTTTTCCATTTTTTCATGCAAGTAGCGATGAAAAACTTCTACATGCCTGCCTTCATCGACAACCTGAGTTGCTCCAAAAAGCTTGCCATCCAGCCAGGGCACTGCTTGCATCACCTGCGCTGCGCCATAGAGAGCTGCCTGCTCGCCATGCAAGATTTGACTTAAAAACCAACTGAGCAAAGAATGTCTTTGTTGCGATTTCTCTAATGGGCTTAGCTTGCTCCACATAGGCAAAATGTTAGCCGGGCAAAAAGCATCAGGTAAGAGCAAACCATTTAAATCTAAAGGATCTACATCACGAGTCCAGTCAATGCTGTCGTTCGAATTCCATTGCGATGAATTGGCAACGTTGTAAAGTCTGGCTAGCTCAGGATAGTCGCGCGCGTACTGCCAATCGAAGGTTACCTTGTGCGAGGGGTTCATTGACGAAGACGAAGCACCCTTGGCGCACTGCTGAAACAAGCCACGGTAGGCCGGTCCCAAAAACGACTTGAGCATTTTGACGTTGCCACGACTAGTTGCATCGGCAACCACAGGCCAAGTGCGACCGACAGCTGTAATTAATTGAGGAAGAGATTTGATAGCCAAGTGATACCGCGTTGCCTTTTCTTGTGAAAGAAGATGATTGCCAAGAATTATAAAACTTTATCAGCAATCGACAGACAATTAGCCACTTTGTTCCAATTTGGACAATTAGAATATTGCTACTGGACCAGCGCTAATTGCAGATAGCCTAGCTGCTTCAATCACTTTTAGGCATAGCAGCGCATCCTCTATACGCACCGGCACTGGGCTGCCAAGGCGGATTGCATCACGCATTTGTTCATAATAATTTTGGTACGACCCTGGCACCGACTCAATGTTGACCTTTTGCTTGAGACCATCAACATAGGTTGTTAACTTACCGTGGTGGTCTATGTGTTCTCTACCCCAATGCCAATGACCCGGTCTATGACCATCTTTTAGTGAATTTTCTTGAGGATCAAGACCCCATTTTTCGTAGGCGCCGTCCATTCCTATCAAACGAAAACGAGGGCCAACCTCAGGTGCCAGCATGCTCACCCATATATGGACAACCACAGCATTGGCAAAGTGCAAAGCCACGAAAGTATCATCGTCACCGGCCACACCTGGGCGCCTGTGCATGATTTCAGCATAAACTTTCTCGGGTTTGCCAAAGAGAACCAGTGCCTGATCTATAAGGTGACTGCCTAAGTCAAAAAGCAGGCCACCCCCATCTTCAGGCGCGGTACTCTCGCGCCAACCACCTATTTTTGGTTCGAGACGATAACGCTCAAAGCGAGACTCCATGCGGGTAATCTTGCCAAGTTTTCCTTCTTCAATAAGCTTTTTGATTGTCAAAAAATCATTGTCCCAACGGCGATTCTGAAAGACCGATATTGGCACCTTTGCCTCAGTACTAGCAGTTATCAACTGCTCTACCTGCTCAGAAGATATTGCCGCTGGCTTATCGATTACCACAGGAATACCCGCGTAAATGCTCGCCAAGCCTAGCTCTAGATGAGTATCGTTAGGGGTGGCTACAACCACTAGATCAAACTGATCGGCACATTTAAAAACCTCATCGACCCTGTAGCAGATTTTTGCCTTCGGGAAATCGGCTTCAGCTTGCTCTTGTCTGCCCTGACTGCGAGTGACTATGGCAGCAACTTCCATGTCTGCAGTAGAGGCAATCAATGGGGCGTGAAAGGCAGCGCCGGCTAGGCCGTAACCTATAATTGCTGTACGAAGCGGCTTGTTTTGCGACACTAGATTGCTCCCTAATTTGCCATAAAGATAGCCGGGCCCTTAGTTGGCGGTCAAGCAATTATTGGCAAGAATGCTCTAAAAAATCGAAAGCAGCACAAGCAAAGAGCGACAAAGTTGCATCGAAGACCCAATGGGCTGTAAACTGTCTCGATTGATAGGTTTACACTAAGCCAAAATAGGGCTGATTAAGTGTTAGGACTGATCACTAACGGCTGATAAATTTTCTTTTGAACGACGGGCAGTACTAGATTTCATGGATCAAGACTGGGACAGATACAGAATTTTAGGTGAGCAAGCTGAGGCTTCCTCTAATTATCCCTATGCGGAAGCAATGTGGGCTATGACAGTTCTGATCGCGCAGCATTTCGGCGACAAAGATCCACGCACCCCATATAGCCTAGACTCGCTCAGTCGCTCACTTATGAGACAGCAAAAATTTACTTTAGCCGAGCATTTTCTCAGCAAAGCTTGGACGATTAAAACTCAAGTTATTAGCGCTAGCGCTTTAGAGATTGCTACGACTATGAATTTGGTTGCCGAACTTTATTATCGGCAGGCCAAATATTCTGATGCCATACAAATGTGCAAGAAGGTTCATGGCATCTATAACGGCGCTTATGGACCTAATCATCCAAAAACCCATGAAATCGCTGGCAACATTGCCATGCTCGAAAGAATGGCCGCTCCTGCCGCTGCGCCTGTTATTGAAGCACCTCTAGCAGCTGTCAGCCAACCTGCTGCCCAAGCGGCCATTCAGCCTGCAGCAGCTACAAACCCTGCAGCGACACCTAATAAAAAGCGCTCTGGCATGCCCCGGTGCGAAGTTTGCGGTTCTGTTATGGAAGCCGATTGGTGTTTCCGCTGCACAGGTAATAGCGTGAAGGCCGTCAATCCTGGCCAACAGCTCACCTAATAAGTAATACTAAGTAATTTTGGCTTTGCTAAGGTTTTCAATAAGAAGCTTGAAGCAATTGTGCGATTTTCAAGTGGCAAGTGTATTAAATTGGCCAGCACAAAGTGCGATAGCTGCTAGCACTTGGCGGCGTTGACTATGACCACTATAAACAAACTTTTTTGATACCTTATACGGTGCCAAATACTTTGGAAATTCCTTGTTTTTTTGCTGAGCTTTTTTTGGCAAAAAGAAATTGGACCTCAAGGTATACATTTCGGCCATAATAGAGTTGCTAATGTATATTAGTAGGTAAGTTATTTATAAAAGAGTAACTAAACGGATGGTAAAACTCTCCAAAAATATCGAGAGAGACGGAGTTCTTTATGCCCCTACGCAGAATCAAAATTGAAGACTTAGAAGAAGTTCCTGAAATTCGACAGCGAACGCCGCTACCTGAGGCCTTTCCTGAGATAGCGGCGATGTGGCTCAAGGCAAAAAACCGTGGCTTCCGAGCTGAGCAATTCTCAGTCGGGTCAAACATAGAAGTATGGTTCAAGTGTCCCGAAGGAACTGAACACGTTTTCCAAAAAGCAATTTCATCGATGGTTCTCGCTAGACGCAAAGGCGCTAAGGGATGTCCTGCCTGTAAAGGCGATCTAGTAACCAAAGAGAACAGTCTAGCTAAACGCTTTCCTAAGATAGCGAAAGAATACTCTGAGAAGAAAAATGCTCTCGAGCTAGCTAAGATTAGTTACGGCTCAAGTCGCAGAGTTTGGTGGCACTGTTCTAAGTGCGACCATGAATGGCAAACAGCAATTTCAAACAGAACTCAACTGGGCTCGTCATGCCCTAACTGTCGCAAATCACCGCTTTTAGATCTGACCAAACTGAAACGCTACATTCGCTTCTTCGATAAGAAGGCAAATAAAGGAATTGATCCTGCAAAGCTTCCTACACGCAAACCTGTTTGGTGGAAATGTAATCGCGGGCCCGATCACCAGTGGAAGCAATTTTTTAAAGAGAAAGATGGTGACTTCTGTCCGTTTTGCCGCGGGGCAAAACCTTCTCTCACCAACAATCTGACCTTAATGCCAGCCTTGGTCAAAGAATATCATCCGACTAAGAACAAGAAACTAAAACCAAAAGACGTCTCTATGCGCAGTTTCCGCTCGGCCTGGTGGAAATGTCCTAAAGGCTCTGACCACGAATGGGAAGGCAGAGTTTACGAGCGCACATTTGAGGGCGCTGGCTGTCCGTTCTGCCGCAATCATCGCCTCTCAATAACAAACAGCTTAGCCAAACTTTGCCCCGATGTCGCCAAAGAATGGCATCCAACTAAGAACGGTAAGTTAAAGGCAAAAGATGTGGTGGCTTTTACAACCAGAGAAGCTTGGTTTCTTTGCTCCAATGGCCACTCATACGAAAAGCCTGTTCACTTGCGGGTTCGCTTTGGCCTAGGCTGCCCAGATTGCAAAAAAGCTGGCATAAAGAGAACAAAAACAAAGACATTAGGTACGCCCCCACCCTCACAGCACAAAGAAACAAAAGCAACCAAAGGCAAAAAGAAATAGCTGCTTTCTAGCAATCAGTGCTGCCAATAATTAAATGCATGGCCCGAAAGGGCCTAGGAGCCTGTGGTATACTCCTGCATCGGTGCATGACAACATATTGGAACGCGGATGAACGGAAACAGTTTTCAGCTCAAAGAGCCAGCTCTCAGCGATATTGAAGCTGAGTTGCAAGAGCAATCAGACCGCCGGCGCACGTTTGCGATTATTTCGCACCCGGATGCCGGTAAAACAACTTTGACTGAAAAGCTTCTGCTTTTCGGAGGCGCCATCGAAGAAGCTGGTGCTGTTAAATCGCGTCGCGAGCAGAGAAGCGCTACTTCTGACTGGATGGAGCTAGAAAAGCAACGGGGCATTTCTATTACCTCTACTGTTTTACAGTTTGAGTACAAGAGCTGCTGCCTTAATTTGCTCGATACACCCGGTCACCAAGACTTCAGTGAAGATACTTATAGAACCTTGGCCGCAGCCGATAACGCTGTCATGCTAATCGACTCGGCTAAAGGCCTTGAGCCTCAGACGAGAAAACTATTTGAAGTTTGCCGTCTACGTCGCTTGCCGCTTTTTACTTTCATAAACAAACTTGATAGACCCAGCAGAGAGCCTCTTGAGCTACTTGATGAAATCGAAAAAGAATTCAAACTCTCGACTTATCCAGTCAACTGGCCCATAGGAACTGGCGACCAATTCAAAGGCGTTGTCGACCGACAATCGCAGACCGTTTACTTATTCGAACGAACTGTGGGCGGCAGAACGCGCGGCGAAGTGGCAACCTACAAATTGGATGATCCGAAACTCAAAGAGCTAATTCCGAAGGCATTGTACGCTCAGCTCAACGAAGAGCTAGAAATTCTAGATGCAGCAGCTGCACCGCTAGATCTTGAAAAAATACACAGCGGCGAACTAACCCCCGTCTATTTCGGCAGCGCCATGAATAATTTCGGTATCGAACTTTTTCTCAAATCTTTCATAGAATTGGCTCTCAAGCCTGGCTCCTTCGCTTCGAGTGAAGGCGATATAGCACCTACTTTTACTGATTTCACCGGCTTCGTCTTCAAGCTACAAGCCAACATGGACCCCCGGCACCGCGACCGAATCGCCTTTGTTAGGGTCTGTTCTGGCATGTTCGAAAAAGACATGAGCGTGATCAATAGCCGCACCCAAAAGAACATTCAACTAAGTCAACCAAAGAAACTATTTGCCAAAGAAAGACAATCGATTGAAAAAGCTTATCCTGGCGATATAGTTGGTTTTAGCAACCCGGGAGCCTTCGCCATAGGTGACACCATCAGTAGTGGCAAAAGATTAACCTTCCCTGGTATTCCAACGTTTGCTCCAGAACTATTTGCCTTTTTAGAGAATAAAGAGCCGAGCAAATACAAACAATTCCACAAAGGCATCATTGCCTTGCAAGATGAAGGCGCTATACAAATCTTGTGGATGACTGAGCGCGACACGCGCTACCCACTATTAGCAGCTGTTGGTGCGCTCCAATTTGAAGTTGTGCAATTTAGACTGCAAGCCGAATATGGAGCCAATACGACATTGCGCAATGTCGAAATTCACAAAGCTCTTTGGGTCGTTGGTGCTTGGGAAACTCTCAAAGCAGCTCCTAACCTCACAAGTTGCACGGTTGCTACAGACAAATTTGAAGATCCAGTTTTGTTGTTCAAAAATAAATGGGATTTGAGCAAATTCAAAGAACTCTACCCAGACATCCATCTAAGTAAAGTAGACCCACGTACTGGTCCAGTTTCTGAGGCCTACTAATAACACGGTAAGAAAAGCAACTAAAGGCCTAATTTTCCTTTGATGTACTTCATAGTATTAGGAAAGTAGGTAATCATTTCTTGATAATTTCCACGCTGATTACCAAGCAAGATAGAAGTCAACTCTGCACAAGTCTCTCTCTGGCCACGCACAGATTTTTGCAAGTAATATTTGATCTTTGGTGCAACGTCGTCGGGTACATGAGCGATGTCTAGATAATAGTTGTGTCTGAATTCGTCGGTGCACGAATACCACTGCAAGCAAGCATCAACTGCGTGGCCAGTTTCGTGCAAAAATGTGCCCTGCAAATCATCAGCATCACGGGGTGACCGCACTTCGTTAGTGCTTTCATTGACTGTGGCTTGACTTAAAACTACTGTGTGACCCGTAAATAGTCCGGGGCAGCTTTTCTCGGTTCCGCCTTCATAGCCAGCCACTTCCTGATAGGCGCCCGCCGGATACTTATCAATCATGGTGGGGGTAATAACAAAATCGATATTGCCTTTGAACAAAATCTCTTGCACTATTGGCGGAATCTTATCGAAACATGCATCAACGGCCTTGATAGTTCTTTGGTTGACTGGGTCATGACCATAGACAGGCCTGGTCAATGTGACTCTCTTGCGCAAGAGCTTCATACCCTCTTTCGTTTTTGCTATGTCAGCCACAGAGGACAATGCCACACCGTCTACATTGGTTTCGGTGGCGCTAGCATTAGCGGTGGAGGCTGAGCCAGTCTTTTTAGCAGCGGCATTAGGATTAAGCCGCAGAATAAACTGTGCAGCCAATGTTGCTTGAGGAGTGCCGGGAAAATTATCGTGCAGTTTCTGATAGGTTTCTTCGGCCCGCTTCCTCTGTCCAAGGGCGTAGTAAGAATGAGCCATGTACAGCCAAGCATTGGCCCCTGCTTTCTCTTTTGTAATTGAATCAAACATATAAGCCGCAGCTTCGTTGTAGCGACCAGCTTGATAGGCCTGAACACCATGCGCATAAATACTGGCAGGCACTTGCACTGCTTCTGCTGGCGGCTTTTTAAGAGTAGTAGCTGCAGATGGCGCAGCCCAAACGGGCAAAACAAAGCTAAAGCCAACAAGGAAGCTCGAAGCGATTAAAAAAATCTGACGCAATTTGCTCACAACATCATTGTGTCTATTTAGAAGTTATTTCGCTTGTACTGGCATCAAAAGGTATTTGTAACCCTCATCGCCAATTCCTTTGATGATCAAAGGCTTGAGCGAACCGGTCATCTCTAATTTGATTTCTTCTACAACCAAACGTTGCAGCACATCGGTTAAATAGCGAACGTTAACTGCAATGTCGATAGACTCGCCTTCAAAACCAATTGAAACTTCTTCTTGGGCTTTACCAACGTCTGGAGTATTGGCAGAAATCTGGACGTTCTCTGCTTCGAAGTGCAACTTAACCAAGTGAGTACGTTCATCTGACATAACAGCTACGCGCTCGATGGCTTGCATCAACTCATCGCGCTTGAAGCTGGCTAAGTGGCTAAAGTCTTTAGGGAAAAGCTCTTGGTAGCGAGGATATTCACCGCTAATCAGCCTGGTAGAAAGATAGTGTGTTTTAGTTTCAAAAGTGATCTGGCCATTGATTACGCCGAGACGTACTTCATTGCCGCTGTCTTGGCTATCGAGCACTTTAACAATTTCAGAACAGGCCTTGGCTGGAATAATTGCTTTTAAACTTGCAGGCTTTTCTAAAGTGGCTGTAGCGACTTTTGGTGCGCTTGTTTCGCCTTCAGCTTCAACTGCATCACCGTCCGAATCTCCATCAACTCGTGCTGCTGCTGCCGGGGCAGCTAAATTGAGTTTCTCGAAGCGGTGGGCAAGACGTGAACCGTCAGTGGCTGTGCACTCGAAGTTACCGTCATCAATGACCATGTAGACGCCGCCCAGAATGCTGGAAGCATCAAAGCTAGCAGCGGCGAAGGCAGTTTGCAGAATGCTTTTTTTGAGAACATCGCAGGGCATAAGCACTGCTTCTTTAGGACGTTGCTCAATAGTTTTTGGAAAATCATCAGCAGGTAAGCCAGAAATGCTGAACTTCGAACGCTTGCAGGTGACAGTGGTTTCGTAGGTCTCTTTGTTTATCTGAAAAGAAACCAGATCATTTGGCAGTTTAGAGACGATTTCTAAAAGCTTTTTGCCAGGTAGCGTAATGGCGCCTGGGGTGTAAACAACAGCTGAAGCCTTTGTTTCGATTGTCAGGTCGAGGTCTGTACCGTGGAACTTAATGCTCGACTCATTATCACTTTGAATCAGCACGTTACTCAAGATTGGCTGCACCACACGTGTTGCAAGAGCACTGGTGACATCTTTAAGAGCTTTTACGAGTACATCTTTCTGGACCGCAAAATGCATTTCAAAACCTCAAGTTCGCTGTGTTTAAAGGTTACTCGCTAGGGCGATGTTTTTCAATCTCTTAACGCTCATCTTTGAACCGCCTTTTTGGCGACCTGAGCCATCTCTAGAAATTCTCTTGCTGTTAGGTCTTTAAATTAAGTTATATAGAAGTAGCAGAGGGAGCCAATTTCTGTAGATAACCCCGAAAACCAAAGCCCCGATTAACTTACCCCTGTAGAAAACTTGTGTACTGATTGTGCAAAGATAATTGCTGTATATACGCTAGGTTCAGGACTTTCGACAGTGAGCTGACATAGTTCAAACAAGTTTTGCACAAGTTTTGAACAGGCTGTTAATCGGTCAACTGGTGGGTGATTTGCTTGATCGACTGCGACAGGCCGGGGTCTTTGGTCACTAACTCTTTTATCCTGCTATGCGCATATAGAGCGGATGTGTGTTTGCGGTTGCCAAATGCTTCGCCAATTCTTGGAAAACTCATATTTATCATGTCATGAGCTAGATACATTGCGATGTGTCTTGGCAAGGCAAGGTCTTGGGAACGCTTAGCTGAGCGCAATTCGCTTGATTCAACTCGGTAGTGAGCAGCCACTGTATCGATGATGCGGTCGCAAGTAAGAGTGACCTTAGGCCGGCTCGGTGTAGTTGGCTGTAGCATGCCTGCTAACGCGTTTACGGTGAGAGTTTCACCAGTAAGGTTGGCATAAGCATGGCTGCGAATGAGGGCGCCTTCTAGTTCTCTAATGTTATTAGTGAATAGAGAAGCGATGTATTCAAGAATCTCGTCATCGACACGCATACCTTCTAAGGCGCATTTCTTGCGCAAAATCGCTAAGCGAGTTTCTAGATCGGGTGCTTGTACGTCCGAAATTAGACCCCACTCAAAGCGGCTTCTTAGCCTTTCTTCGAGGCGGGCAATAGCTTTGGGAGGGCGGTCAGAGGAAAGTACTATTTGCTTGCCTGAATCGCGCAGCGCATTGAATGTATGGAAGAACTCTTCTTGGGTGCTTTCTTTGCCCTGCAAAAATTGGATGTCATCAACTAAGAGCACATCGATTTGGCGGTAACGCTTGCGAAAGTCCATCATGCGGTCATCGCGAATAGAGTTGATAAGTTCGTTCGTGAATTTCTCGCAGCTGATATAGCGCACTGAGGCGTTGGGCGAACCCTTGAGAATCTCATGACCAATAGCGTGCATTAGGTGAGTTTTGCCAAGGCCAACTCCTCCATATATAAAGAGTGGGTTGTAGGCTTGACCTGGCCTTTGGGCAACCGCCTGGGCGGCTGAATGGCTGAAGCGATTATGAGAGCCAACCACAAAAGAGTCGAAGGCATATTTAGGATTGAGATTGCTGCGGCTAATAGAAACGTGGTCAGGTAAACGTGCAGAAGCGCCATTTTGCAGAGCCCCTTGGGTGTGGGCTGAAGAACTGGCTACCATAGATAGACCATTTCCAAGAGTGCCGAGTGTATTGTGGGTACCGAAGTTGTTGTTTGAATTATTTTGGCTATTGCCTTGGTTGCGGCTAGAAACATCAGCCAGGCCGTCGCTGGTAGTACTAAACGACGAGACATTAGAGCTTAAGCCACTATCAGATTGACCGCTATCGGTTGTTATGGTTGTGCTTGAAGCGTTATTAGGTTGCGAAGTGATACTGGCGATGGTGGCATTATAGTTTTCACTTTGGGCATTGGCATCTACTATCACTTTGATTGTCACCTTTTCTTTGGTGATCTCGCCAATCGCTTGAGCCAAAACTTCCATATAATGATTAGCAATCATTGTTTGAACAAAATCGTTGCTAACCGCTATCAGAGCCACACCCTTGCTATAGTCAGCAAGCTGTGCAGGTCTGATCCAGCTCTCAAAACTAGGCTGCGACATGCTTTTTACAAGAACCTTTTGGGCTTCGCTCCAGATTTCCCGGGTGGGTTTGAGCAGGCGCACATCGTCTTGGTCGTGGATCGTCATCGCTTAGTTCTCTGATTTAAGGCTCGCGCCTATTTTGTGTGTCCGACAATAAGACGAACCCATCCCCTTAGTACACGATTGTGTCTGACATCTGGCTCTACAACTTTTTAAAGGTTAGAAAAGAGCAAGAAAGGGGGTGGATTCGTAAATTTTTAGTCTGCCCAGACGGACAGACAGCGCGAAGTATTTGCAATAGATGATAGCATAGCTATCTTATCGATAGAATGATAGCGATCAATGCCGAAAACATTTTTAGCTCCCTTTCTTGTTTGTCTCAATTTAGGTATTAGTTGTAATGAAAAGAACACTTAGAGGCTCCATCCGCAAAGCTAAAAGAGGCAGCGGATTCTTGAAAAGAATGTCCACTGCATCTGGTCAAAAAGTGATCAGAGCTCGCCGCGCTAAAGGCCGCTACAGACTGTCTATATAGAGTCATTTGCGGGTTTGCTTTAAGCATAAATGTTACCTGCTCATGAGCGTCTACGCAAAACAAGCGTTTTCCAGCGTGCTTATGCAGCGAGGAATAGCGTTTCGTTTGGTTGCGGGACGCTTTATGTGTTACATAGACGACCACCCGTCGGTAAGGCTAAGAGCAGAGCCAAACCTGAGCCAGCGGCTAAAAAGCCTGCTAACCAGCTAAAGCTACCTTTAGTTGGTTTTTCAATTTCTAAAAAAGTCTTCAAAAGCGCTTGTAAGAGAAATCGCGCCAAACGCCGAGTGAGAGAAGCTTACAAGCTTGTGAAAAACAGTTTTGACGAGAGCTTTAGAGAAGAAGCAGCAATGCACCGTTGGTATGCTTTGGTCTATGTCATCAACCCCACTGCACTAACCCTTGGTTTTACAGAGATTGCTAACGCCATTAGAGAAAGTCTAATTAAGGCTGGCAAGAAGTTTGGTCAAAAGCAATGATTTCAAGAATATTACTTTTGATTTTAAAGACCTATCAAAAGACTCGCTTCTTGAGACAGCCATCATGCAGGTTTTACCCATCTTGTTCACAATATATGGTTGAAGCAATAGAGTGCCATGGTGTTTTCATGGGGCTTAAGCTAGGTACCATTCGTTTGTGCAAATGCCATCCATTAAATGATGGTGGAGTCGACGAAGTGCCAGCAAGCATAGAGAGCAGTTCGTTCTTTCGGTCTAGCAGAAGATTTATTAACCGCGGCATTAGCAGAGGTACAAGGTAACCAGTGGATATTACTTACCAGTTGATGATTCCTGCTCTGCAGAAGCTTGTTGAATATAGTCACAGCTACGGCTTGTCAATAATTTTGCTGACTGTAGCAGTGCGGATTGTTGTCTGGCCGTTCGTTACGGCATCTACTAAGAGCATGCAAAAAATGCAGCTGCTTCAGCCTCGCATGAAGCTTATCCAAGAGCGCTATAAGGGCGATCCTGAGATGCTGCAGAAGAAAGTAATGGAGTTCTATGCCAAGAACAAAGCAAATCCACTCGGTGGATGCTTGCCCATGCTTGTACAACTACCAATTTTGTTTGCTCTGTTCGGTACCTTCAACGGCCCTCCTTTTGGTGACAAACCAGTAGACGTCAAAGTTACTGTGGTTGAAGCTAAAGATGCTAGCAAAGTGCATCGCAATGAGACCTCTGGCGGAAATAGCCCCTATGTCAGCCCAGCTGGAGACCTCTCGAAAGTAATCGTTTATCCTGGTGAATCAACCGTTTTGGTTGGAGATTCTATCGATTTTGGTACTAGAGCTACTGAAGGCAAATTGCCCGAAGACTTCAAGCCTTTATGGGTAATGAAATTCGGTGGTAATTTTGCCACCCCAACTCAAGGTGTAATTGATCAAACTGGCCATGCAGTGTTTGCTGCTCCAGGTGAGTTTCATGTTGAAGCTGTAGTGCACGGTATTGCCAAACAAGACCATTTTTTGTTTATCAACTCTTTGGGTAAAACGGCCACTGGCCTTCAATTGCTCAGGCCCGAAAACTTCGACCTAGTCTTTTTGATTATTGCTTTTGGCGCTTCGATGTTCCTTTCTTCGAAGCTCACCATGGCAAAACAAAATTCTGATGAGATGGATGAAAGTCAGCGTGTCACTCAAGACACCATGAAGTACATGCCAATCGCTATGTCGGTGAGCTTCTTCTTCATTCCATTGCCTACTGGTGTTTATCTCTACATGGTGGTTTCTAACCTTTTCCAAACAGCGCAGACTTGGTTGGTTATGCGCACTCCACCAGAGCCATTGATCGATCCTGATGGTTTTGATTCGTCGGCTGTAGTGATGCCTTCTAACAACTCCAAGAGTAAGAAGGAAGCACCGAGAACTATCGATGTCACCCCATCTGACTCGTCGCCAAAGAATGGTAAGAGCAAGGATGAGGGCGGCACAATCAAGTTTGGTCAAGCCGACAAAATCGGCGAGACAATTGACGCGGGTAAATCTAAGAAGAAGAAGAAAAAGCAATGATGAATCTAAACACCCTGGATGACAACGCCAAAGACTATCTAGAAAAGATTTTGGCTATTCTCGACATTGATGCTTCGGTAGAAAAATTGGAAGTAGATGACAGCACCTGCTGTTATCGCATTGACTGTAAGAGTGATGATGCCCGTATGTTGATTGGTCGCAATGGCCAAACTTTAGAGGCATTACAGTTTGTTTTACGGCAAATGGTGAGAAGCAATTCGCTTGGACGTGAGCATTTTATAGTTGACGTTTTAGACTACCGCACTCGTCGTCGTCGCACCCTTGAAGAGAGCGCTAAACAAGGTGCTGTAGCTGTTTTAAATGGTGACAATGAACATTATCCACTGCTGGCGATGTCGGCTTACGACAGACGGTTAGTGCACAATTATTTGCAAGAAGCTTTTCCTGAATTAGCATCAGAGAGCGAAGGCGAAGGCATAGACCGTCACATAGTTATCAGCTACAAAGGTTTGCCGGACGGCGAACGTGGAACCACTCCTGAAGATGAGGAGTATGGCTCTCAGATTGGTGACGATGACGATTTAGACGAAATCGACGCTGACACCAAGCCTAAAGATTAGATTGACCCCAGTAAAACAGACTGATTAGGGTTAATCTATTTAGCAAACTCGCAAACTCGCAAATACTTGAGTACTCAAGTATTTGAAAAATTTCAACCCAGACAGGCTCAGGCTTTTAAAAACAGAAATAGTTGAGTACTCAACTATTTCTGTTTTTTCTGTTCATGACCAGAAACGAGGGCACTGGAGATTTCACCGTTTAGGTTGAAGTGACAAATATTGTTTCGGCGCTGACAGAGCACGCTGACCACTGATGAGATAGTGCTGCAAGTAGTGCTACTTGTCGTGCAGCAAGTCGTGGTACCACAAAATGAGAGATTGCCCTAAAGAGAAAAGGCTACGTCTTTCTTTGTGCGCATCAAAGTAAATTCGAGAATTGAGCGATCAAGTTTCATGGTGCCTTTGCGTACTTGTTGTTGAAAAGCGTAGCCAGTATCAATTATGTCTTTATCGTCTGGTAAAACGCTCGACAGAAGCCGGAGAAATCGATTTGAGTCGGTCACAGCAATTTTCAAAGTCTCTTTTAGTGTCGCTTGTGGGCTTTCTTGAATGTCAGCGATAATGGCAGGTTCGCGGGCGGCACGAGTGACCACATCAGAAAGTTTTTCTGGGGTGATATAGCCAGTTAGGCGCAGATATTCGTATAGGCTGATATTGCGTTCAAAGTCTGTCGGGCCAATAAAGTCAAAAGCTGAGAGGGGCGCAAAAGCTCCAGTATCAGCCTGTCCTTTAAGAGTAGAAACAGCATCATCGAGAGTGATTTCTTTTGAGCGAGCTTTCTTTTGTAGACTCAAAGCTTTGTCTAGAACTGTCTCTGAAATCCATCCGTGTTCGGTTAAAACTTCTCCTACCATTTTGCTATTGGCCGCTGCTATATCAAGTGCTACAGCCACTTCTGATTCTTTCAATATTCCGGCATGTGAAAGTAATTCTCCCAAAAGCAAGCTGTCAGAGCGTACATTGCCACTGTCGCGTTTTACTGATTCGCGAATTAAAGCTAAGCCAGTATCTATTTCTAGACCACCGACTCTAATATCATGCTGCAGCTTGAGCGTTGAGCCCAAAGCGTTCTCACTAACGCGGTCAAGCAAAAGTAAGATGCGTCCGAGGGGAAGGCCTGAGAAATTACTGACTTTGAGAAATTTTCTAATTTCGTCTTCACTGAGTTGGCCTGAGCCTACCAGAAGCTCTCCAAGTCTGGCTCCTCTAGTAGCATAAGCATCGATGCCCATGGTCACTAGAGCGTCATTAAAGGCCCAGTTTTTGCGACGTACTAGGTCTACAGCATTTTGGGCCTGACCAATTGAAATCAGGCCGTCCTTGAGCATCCACTGGGCATCGATTACGGCTTTAAGCGTGTTATCTGTAATCTGTTCGAACATCACAAGCACCTTACCGACAGGCAAGCGTGTTTCGTTAGCGACCTTAAGTGCGCGGTCGAACTCATGCTCTTGTAGCAAGCCGAAGTGGCTTAAAATGGTTCCCAGTCTTAAATCCACTGCTTCTCCAGGGTTTCCTTAGCTGTTACCTTAGTCGGGCGCAGCTATAAATTTTCTCTACTTGCTTATCGCTACTTGCTTATCGCTACTTGTTTATCTCTACTTGTTTATCTCTACATATGGCCATTATTCCCAATCTGTAGGCTTCAATAGCACGTCTCTACAATTTTACTGTTTCGCACCAGTCTAGGCAGGCAGCTGGCCCAAGTCGTTTAGAGTAGTAATCGTTCACTCCTAACCACTCTGCTTTTAGCCTAGCCCGACCGGCTTTGCCGCGCAAGGGCAAGGTAAAACAGTGTTTAATCAAATGACCCCAAATGGCCAGAATGGCAAAGGGGCGCTGGCTTGGAGAACAATATTGCATGAAGAAAAGTAGGCGATTGCGGCTGTGATAGTAAGACCGCCATAGGCTAAGACCGCCTTGGGTTGAGGCGTTGCCTTCGTGTTCAATAGTTGAGCCAGGTACCAATAGGCAGGTGAAGCCTGCATCGGTAAGTCGTTTACACAACTCTACATCTTCAAAATAAAGATAGTAGCGTTCGTCGAAAAGACCAACCTGGCGTAAAGCTGAGGCGCGCAAGAGCAAGTTCGAACCGGAGAGCCAAGCACATGAATAGCCGCCCTGTTCAAGCTTTACGGGTGTTTGAGAGCTAGTTGGCGAAGTTGAGCTCGTCTTGCGCAAATAGGTTTTCGCCTTTTTGAAGTTTATCTCGCCTATACCTGCTTCTTCGGCCGTTGTGCTGTTTCCTTCTAAAACAATGGCGCCGCATGCTGCTGCTTGTGGATTGGCTATGGCGGCCTTCATTAAGTGCTCCACGCTTTCTGGTTTGGCTGTGGCATCGTTGTTGAGCAGCCATATAAAGTCGGCCTGGTCTTCTAAAGCCTTCTGCATGCCGCGATTGCAGCCGCCAGCAAAGCCATAGTTGCGGTCTAGGCTAAGTAGTTCTACTTCGGGAAATTCAGCTGCTAGAAGGGGGCCATCGCCCTCTGGTGAACCGTTTGTCACTAGCAAAACATGGCAATTTTGATAGCTTGTGGCTCGCAGTGAGGCTAGGCAGCGTCTAGTTTTGTCTACTCCGCGCCAGTGCAAGACCAGTACGGTAACGCTCGCCCTTAGCGAATTTGGATTGTCGGCTGAATTGGTCACTTGTTATCTGTCTTCGTCTTTTAGCCGGGGGTTTAGAGTTGTGAGTTGAATGATAATATTAGTTAGTCAAATCTTCTTACTTGCCGCGACGGCAATGATTTAGTTTTTCACTTCCCAAGTACTTGCGAGGTCTCTGTGGCTGAAGCCGACTCTACAAAGCCAGAATCAGTTGGAGATGCCCAGGGCGCCGACGCTGCTGCTAAGCCAGCTTTTGAGCCACCGATGCCGCAAGAAGCAGGCAACTTTCCCCGCCGAGCTGGCCTGGCCAATTTGTACTTGGCAATTAAGCATATTAACGACGCTTCGGTAGCCGAAAACGTTAAACAACGCTTTTCAGACTATGTCACCATCATACTGGTGATTATGTGTATTTTGAGCTTGGTGATGGCCGTATCTGTGCCAGTCTCACCGGTCTTGAAGCTCTTGCCTTTGCTCTTTACTGTTGGTTCAGTAGTCTTTTACATCATTAACAGATTGGGCATCATGATCAGCTTGACAGCCCGTCAAGCTCTGATTGTCTGGCAGATTTTAGTAGCCGGATTTTGGCTTGGTGTCACTAGCGCCATGTTAGTTATGCTGGCTTGTTTTTACTTTGTTTCGCAAGGTGGACCATCTGGCATCTAAGGCTAAGTAATAAAATTGCCGCAGCAATTTGCCTTGCCGTTCTAGGCAACTTTTTTGCGATTGGTAATGCGCCTCTTAACGCCCAGTCTCAGAGCAAGCAGATAGTGCTAGGCATGGTTTGGGAACCTGTATCGTTTAATCCCGTCCGGGGCATTGATTCGGGCTCTTATGCGGCCGCTTCGCTGGTCTATGATGGTCTGGTCAAATATGATCGCCAAATGGTTCTTAAGCCTGCTTTGGCAGAGTCTTTCAGCATTTCTGATGACGGTTTGACCTATCACTTTACCCTCAGGCCCGCTCTTCATTTTTCTAATGGTCAAGCTGTCACTACTGGTGATGTCAAAGCATCATTGTTGTTAGGCGCTTCTGAGCTTTCGCCTTTTAAAGGTGACTATTCAGACATCCAAACTATCGAAATAAAAAATGAGCGAGAACTCTCGGTGAAGCTCTCGCGGCGCTGCCAGCCCTTGATTTCACGCTTGGCAGAACTAAGAATTTTGCCGGCTACTTTGCTGGATAGCCCTGACCATGGCAATCAAGTAATGAGCCGTCATCCGGTGGGCACTGGGCCATTTCGTTTGGTGCGCTGGGAAAGTGGATTGGAACTTGTTTTTGAGCGAAATCCGTATTATTGGGGAGCGCCAGCTCAAAGCGATCGTTTGATCTGGAGAGTGGTGCCAGATCGAAATGTATTGGCTGTTGCCCTAGCACGCGGAGAAGTTGATGTCGCTCCGGTTGACGGTCGTATCTGGAAGACATTTTTAGCGAATGCAAAATTGCCTCAGTCGGCTCGTAACAAGGCACCACTGAAGGTGGCTGTCTTTAATGGTAATCGCACTATTTATCTTGGCTTTAACCTAGAGCGAGAGCCATGGAGGCAACTTCTAATCAGGCAAGCATTTGCTGCAGCTATAGACAGAAAAACGATCGCCGATGTTTTTTATGGCGGCTATGCGGTTATTCCTGATAGTGATTTTCCTGTCACCAATTGGGCGTTTAGCGGTGATACAAAAACCGTTAGGTTTGATCCGGTGTCAGCTATGAAGCTGATAGATCAGGCTGGTTATAGACGCGCCGGAAAACTTTGGGTCAATAGAGCTACCCATCAGCCTTTAGCTTTGAAAATATACACTATCAAAGAGCAAGAAGAGGTGGCGCAGGCGGTGGCTGATTATCTCAGTACCATTGGTGTTGTCTGTGAAGTCGAGACTGTGGAATATTCCACAGTACGACGTTCTTATTTACAGAAAGGTCGTTTTGACGCAGTGCTATGGAGTCGTTCATTTGGGCCAGACCCTGAGTGTTCGATTGTCTGGAGCAGCAAGGGACCCCTCAATTTCTGTCGCCTCAGAAGTAAAGTGGTAGATGATTTGATTGCTTCAGCTAGGCTTGCTGGCTCCAAAGCCGAGCGCAGAGAGCCCTATCGCCAGTTGCAAAGTTATCTTTCAAGCCAACTACCGTGGGTTTTCTTGGCCCAGCCCAAGCTATTGATTGCTTACAAAGGCGATATTGAAAATATCGATGTGAAAAATGTTCAGCAGAAAGTCCAACAGGATGCTGTTTTATTACAGCAAAAAGGCCAACAGTATTCTGTTGGCCTTCCCTGGGACAATCCAGTGTTTAACGCCGCCGAATGGCGACGCTAATTGCATTTTAGTTTCCAACGCATGCCAGAGTCCCATAGAAGGTCTTCTGACGCCAAGCCCCAAGAATCAGAATAGAATAGCCCCGGGCAAGCCCGGAGCACTGTTTCTAGGGGACAATCCACTCAACTGATTAAGTTGAGAAGCTGAACTAGTTAAAGTTCAGTTTTTACTTGGTGCAGAGTGGCTTATCGCCCAAATGTTCTCTGTACCAACGAAGGGCTTTAGCCCAACGGTGGATGGCATGTCTTCTTGCGCTAGGAAGTGAGTAGGATGGTGGGCGGAGGTGGAAATATCTACCTTCGTCTCCACATACCTGAGCATTAGCTGCCTGGACCGAGAGGCCTGACAGAAGTGCAAGTACTAGAAGTGCTGATCTCATCGAACGTGTTCTCCTTTCTGGACTTTGCTTCGCGTAACCTGGCTTTTTGGGTTCGATTACGTGAGCATACGGACAATCATTTAGAAAATGAGCTGGCCAAAGTTGATTGTACTATTCCCGCACCATCTGAAAATATGTCAAGCATTCAAATGTAAACTGAAAAAAGCCAAGAATTCAGCAGGCGCGGCGGTTTAACGAATTTTCAAAATTAATCTTTGTCATCAATTATCGGACCATGACAACTGATTCTCCTTGAGACTCGTAATGACACGACATATGGTGCATATTCTGATACTAATTGTGGAACTACTTTAATATGAACTTCCCCGGCCTTAAGGGCCATCTAGAAAGCAAAGCACGTTTAAGGTGCCAAAGACTCAACGCGTAGACCACGTTCCAAATAGAGTGCCACTGCAGCCAGGCGAATGTCGGGATGCGGTTCATTGGTTTGTCGACTCGGTTGGGCTTTACCAGGGGTCGGTGCGGGGCCTGTTTTTATCAGACTATTCAGAAGATCAAGAAGCTTTGCTTGAATCTGCAGTAATCAATTTCAAAAGCCGCGGTGTCACCACCTTGGTGATTACTGGCGAAATGCTATACAAGCAAGCCGACTATCTCTTCCCTCATGCCATTTCTCAGAGCCCATTTGGCCGACCTTTGCTGAGCAAAATGGAATTGGATATGCTCGATGCCGATGTGCTTATCGTCAAAGATTTGAATGCTCCAGAAACCCCGCAGCAGCTCTGGTACCTCTATCACCATCTTCTCTATCCGCGAGCTCTCTCGCAAAGAACACTGCTGATCAGTACCCAGCTTGGCTATGAAGAGTTTCTCGGTTATGGCACGATGTGTGAAGACCTAGAGTATGCTGGTCGCAAAGTCACTTGGGAAAAAGTAGCTTGGCTGCTCGACAGCATAATGATAGACCTGCACCACTTTAGGCAGGTGCGATCTGAAAATTTGCCGCCCATGCTCAAGGTTGAATATTATCTTTATAAGGCAGTGGCTAGTCGTGGTTTGACCCTGAGCCCTCATTATGTACTGGGCGACTACAGTCTTGATTTCGCTTTAACCGAGCGAAAAGGCAATAAGCTGGCTATTGAATGTGATGTTTTGGCCAGTCTTGATCAGCCAAGTGCTGGTTCGGCCGATGCCAAACGCACCCTGGTTTTACTAAGCGATGGTTGGAAGTTACTGCGCTTTACGGCAGGGGAGCTGCTCGCTGACTTGGGTGGTTGCGTTGAGACAGTAGAAGAGGCCTGGGTGCATGGCTATAAGCGTTCGCCATATGGCCGCTTAGTCTCTGGTCATCAACCAGCAACGGTTTTAGACTTGCCGGTCGAGGATGATGTTCAACGCCTAGCCATTACCAATGGTGCTGGCCCTGTCGCCATCACCGGTGGTGCGGGAACTGGTAAGAGCAGTTGCATCACTAGGCGCATCGTGCATTTGCTCACTCAAGGGGTCAATGCTGAGCGCATATTGGTAGTCTCACATTCAACCGATAGTGTTCGCAGCCTTAAGAGTGAAGTTGAAAATTTACTTGATCGCCAACAAGCGCAGAAAGTTGCTTTCTTCAGCTGGAACGAGCTTGGCTTGAAGCTACTGAAAGAAAATACTGGAGCGATTAAGCGCAAGCCGCCTCTGAAAGTCGAAGCTAATCCACAGCGCATCATTCAAAGACTGTTGACTAAGTTCAAGAAAGACCTTGATCAACTCACTTTAGAGCTATCAGAAGAATTAGAAGAATTTACCATTGCTTCTCTGATATCACTTTATAAGGCCAATTTAGTTACACCTAAGCATGTCAAAGAGCGTGCTAAAGGCAATGTTGACGAGCTAGTAGCAAGAGTCTATCAAGGATACGAAGAACAGCTACAGAAGAGTAATAAGATTGACCGCGATGACATGGTCAGCTTGGCCGCTCAATTGTTGGCTGACAATGCCGATATACGTGCGCGCTATCAATATCAATACGAATTTGTTTTAGTAGACGAGTTTCAAGATGCTACTGCGGCCGCCGATCTACTTGCTCGTATCCTTGCACTCCCGCAAGATAACCTATACATAGCTGGAGACGAAGATGAATCAATCTTCGAAAGCAAAGGGGCACTGCCTCGCATTCTTTCTGAAGTCTCTGTGCGATTGCCGAATGCTCGCTGCTATGTGTTAGAGCGTAACTGGCGCTGTCATCCTTCTATTGTCAATCATGCTCGTTTGTTGCTTGGTGGCTTGCACCGTCGCAAGATCAACAAAGACATGGTGCCCGGTTGGGATGAAACAGAATCACAAGCAATTGTTGGACCATTCTTGGCTGAGAGCGAAGCCCATGAAGCTGAATGGGTTGCAAATCAGGTGCAGCAGCTTCTAGACATCGGTAGAAACCCGCAAGAGATCGCTATTCTTTATCGCTATAATCGCTATGCTTCTATGGTTGAAGAGGCTCTCTTCCGTAAGGGGATTAAGTGTCTCACGACAAATCCTGATTCAACTATGGTACCGGATGAAGTGGCAGATGTTATGGCGTTTCTGCGCTTGGTGATGGACCCCGATGGTCCTAAAGCTCGAGAATCTTTTGAGCGAGTTTGCCAGCTGCGTTCTAAAGAAGTAGATCCCAAGCTGTTTGGCACAATAGCTAGCTTTGCCGAAGCAAATAATTTGTCGTTCTTGAAGGCCGTTGAAATTTATTCTGAGGCAGTGGCTGATCAATCGTGCATGGATCTCAGTCAATTAGTGCGAATCATCCGCACTATGAATCACGAGAATTTGCCGCCCTCAGAAACAATTGCATTGTTGAAACGTACACAACGTCTCACTGAATACTATAAGTCCGTAAAGGTGCCGCCTGGTGTCAACTATGAACCCATGCGCAAACTTGCCGCACTAGAAGAAGAAGCTCGTAAGTTTAAGACTGTAACTGAATTTGTGCGCTCACAGCAGAATCTTCTTAAGGCTAACGATGGCCCCGACAGTGAGCCACTAGTCTATATTTTGAGTTTGCACGAAGCAAAAGGCAAAGAGTATCCGATTGTCTTTCTAACAGGAATGGCCGAAGGATTGTTTCCTTCAGAGACTGCTAACGACCCTGAAGAAGAGCGCCGCTTGTGCTATTTGGGCTTTACCAGAGCGCGCGAAGTGCTCTATTTGTCTTACCCTAATCAGTTTAACAACATTGCTTTAGAACCATCTCGCTATCTCTTCGATGCAGCCTTGGTAGGTGAAGGCATGGAAATTCTCCAAGCTGATGCTGCTTTGCCTGACACTCCGGTGGCCAATGCCGCTATGGCTCAAGCTGCTCTGCAAGCGCAGCAAGAGGCCCGTGAAGCAGAGCTGAAAGCCCAACATGCCGCCATAAAGGCTCAGCAAGAAGCGCAGCGCCAACAGCAAGAAGAAGCCCAGAAAGTTCAACAGGTAGCCGCCCAAAAAGCCCAACAAGAGACTGTCGCTGCCCAGCAAAAAGCCCAGCAAGCAGCTGCATTAAAGCTTCAGCAAGAAAAGCAAGAGCAGCAGTTGCGCGCTCAGCATGAAGCCGCTGTGCGGGCACAGCAAGCGGCTAACGAAAAGATACTAACTGATAAAAAAGCCCAAGATGCCTTGAGATTGCAGCAAGAAAAACTGCTGCAAGCACAGCACGAAGCTGCTCTGAAGAGCGAACAAGAACAGCAATTGCGCGCCCAAAAAGATCAGCAAATGCGCATGCAGCAAGAACAACAGCAGCTACAGTTGGCTAGACAACAAGCCGAGTTGAAGGTGCAACAAGAACAACAATTGCACTTACAACAGCAGATCACTTTGCGCAGTCAGCAAGATGAACGTATGCGATTGCAGCAAGAGGCTCAGCTGCGTTCACAAGAGCAGGCACAAAGACAGGCTCAGCAAGAAATTGATTTGCGCTCACAGCACGAAGCGCAAGTGAGGGCTCGCATAGAGGCAGCTCAGAAGCAAGAAGTGCGGTCAGGTGAACCTTCTCCTTCAAATAATGATTTACAAAAGCAAGTAGTGCTCGAAGCCGCCCAGATTGCTCAGTTTGCTCAAGCCGAAGAAGAAGCGCAAGCCGCAGCTCAAGCTGCCGTTCAAGAAGCGGCCCATGCCGCTGCTCAAGCAGTAGTGCAGTCTTCGGCTCTTGAAGCAATGCAAGCCGTGGAGCAAGCGGAAGCCGACGAAGCCGCTAATCAGGCTGCTGCACTACAGCAGCAGGAAGCTCATCAGCAACAAATTCAACAACATATTCAACAGCAATTAGCACAAGATGTTGCAGTCGACGATTTTGACGCTAGTGCCATTGCTAATCAGTCAAGCTTTGGTCAGCCTAGCTTTAACCAGCCCGACTCGGCTCAACCCGAGATAGAGCCAGCACCAACACCAACACCAGAGGCGGCTGCGATAGTCGAAGCAGTTGTTGCGCCGCCAACCAAAGGCAAAGGCAAAGGTAAGAAGAAAGGCAAAGGGCAACTAGAAGAAATTGCAGGCCCGCTGATTGTCGAACTTAGTGTGCCACCACCTTCGGTGGCGAGTGATCTGCCTAGGGCAGAGGACAGTGTCGGTCTGCCACCAATATCGCCGCAGCCCACCTATGGTTCAGATTTCTTTGATCCCGCTTCGGCGCCGCCAAGCAGTCAGCCTGTCTATCAGCCGCAGCCGAAAGATGCGCCCGCTCAACCTGTTATAGGTCAATCAGAACAGATTCAAGTAGCACCAGTTATGAACGAGTCGCCCTACCAGGCGCCGACTGTGCCGATACCTTCACCTACATTTAAGCCGGTTGCTCCTGCTCTACCAGCTCTTCCTGCACAAGCTCAGACGTTTGTGCAGGCGTCAGTTGAAGTGGCTCCAGATCTGCCAGAGCCTACTGTTCAGCCGTCGCAGCAGGTTGCTTCAGACGATTATGACGTTCTAGCCGATCTCATACCCGACTATCAGCCCCAAGCCTACGGTCAGCGCACCACCGGAGAAGCAGTTAGTCTCAGTGCTCCGGCTGCCTCAGGTATTCCAGCGCAACCAGCTATTTCTCCCCTACCGACCCAGGCGGCTGCTTCAGACGCTCTGCCAGCTGCCGATGCTCGCCAAGCCTTTTGGAATACTGTCAATAGTGCCATAAAGAGCGACCCGCGCCAGGTTGCCGGTGGCGGCGTACCTCAAGGCGTCTCGGCACCAATTCCTGCCTACTTCCCTCAGCCCCAGGCTGCTCCGGTTCGCGGCCCAGCCGGTACTGCTTGTCCAGGTTGCTCCGAATACCTTGAGCCAGGCTCTCGCTTTTGCGGAGAATGCGGCTATCGTCTTGAGGCAAGAATTTCAGCTTGCCATCTCTGTGGAGCACCGCAAGAACCAGGCGCTAAGTTCTGCGGAGAGTGTGGCTCTAAGTCTGCTACAGAGGGTCACGGCCACGCAGCCGCTCACGGAGAGCACGCTCAGCCTACACCTGGTGCACCTGAGAGCGAAGAAGCTCGTCAATATGAAGCCTACCTGAGCGGTCAGAAGCCCACTCAGCAAGCCTGGGTGACTAAGCTGAAAAAGATACTCGACTAAAAACGATCGCCTACTTGGCGCTGTACATGAACTTTTGCGACTTCAATTTCGCGCTGAGGGACAAGCTTGAGGGCATCCCAAGCGCACTGAGTGAGGTCAGCAGGAAGTAGGCGGATCACCGGCCACGGGTCTTGACCATCGGCGGTAATTTCTTTGAGGCAGTTTTGTACTCTCACTGTGAGGCGATGATATCGCTTGCGCACCTGTTCAAGTAATTCGTGAGTGACGCCCAAGTGGCAGATGCGGTCTTCAGGTGAGCAAACAGCAGCTTCTTTTTTGAGAGTTGCTACAGCTGTAGCCCAATGCTCGCGTGAGCGCTCGGCGATCGGATGCTCTTGGAAAGAGTCTTCGCCACTCAAGTCTTCTAAAGGCACATCTTGCAAAAATTGGTAGAACAACATCATTAGGCGGGCATGACGCCAGGCTATCAGTAATGGTTCTAGGCCGAGTTCTTCGGCTGCCATTAGATGATGATGGCCGGATAAATTCAAAACTGTCGATAGGGCGGTCTTCAGCTCTGGCCGCAAATTATCAACCAGGTCTTCGCGGTCAAGCGGATCGATATCTTCCAGTTCTTCTATCATCGCCGCTGTTGCCTCGTCGAGGTCAGCTTCACGAATGAGAAAATCACCGCGCATTAGTTGAAAGTCGGGATCGCTGCTTGAAGTTAGTCGCAAAGTGGTTAAGGCTTGCTGCTTTTCAGCCAGAAGACGGCTGGTATTTTCGATTAGGTCTATAAGGGCCATGATTTAGCTCACTTTGGTCGCTTTCAATTATAATGCGATAGCTCTATTTGCACTGTAGCACAGCCAAATCAAGTATGGCTCGTTTCAAGGCCATCAGCAGTGTGGAATAAGCATTAAAGCACCACCAGCCCCCAAGTTGGGCAAGTTGAGCAACGGGCAAGTAATGACGGGTAATTCCAGCGACTATCCACCTGGATTTCAAATCAATAAAGCTTATGAAGTGATCGGCCTCATCGGTCACGGTGGAATGGGAGCCGTATATCGCGTTCGCCACCTTTTCTTGTCTAAAGAAATGGCGCTTAAGGTGCTTCCTTCTGAACATGTTTCAGAAGTTTCTTGGCGCCGCTTTCAGATCGAGGCTCAGGCTATCGCTAGGTTGACCCATCCGAACATTGTGCGCATTTTTGACATGGGCATGGTTGACGGAGTGACACCTTATTATGCGATGGAACTGCTTAATGGCCAGTCATTGGCGCAAATACTCAAAAAGAGACATGTGCTGCCGATAAGCGAAACCATAGCCATTTTTCGACAAGTTTGCGCTGGTTTAGCCTATGCGCACGAGCACGATATTATTCATCGAGATATAAAACCAGCCAACATAGTCTTGCAAGAAGTTGAGCCCGGTGTGATTTCAGCAAAATTAGTAGATTTTGGAATTGCTAAGCTTACTGGTCTTGGTGACAGCGATAAGCAGGGTTTGACGCGGCCTGGAGAGGTTTTTGGTAGCCCTCAATATATGAGCCCAGAGCAGTGCGCCGGTCTGGCAGTTGACTCTAGAACAGACCTGTATTCGCTTGGTGCTGCTCTTTTTGAGACACTGACTGGCAAGGTTCCCTTTCGTGGAAGTGATGCCATGGCTACCGTGCAAATGCACCAAAATGAGACACCGCCTAGTTTGTTAGAGGCTTCTGAAGGGGCTGACTTCCCTCAATCGATTCAAAATCTAGTCGAGGCACTCCTCGAAAAAGAGCCAGATAATCGTCCGCAGTCTGCCTCTGAAGTGGCAGCAGAGCTGCTTTCAATAGAGCGCTCTTTAGCCAACCAGGAGAATAACGAAAAACGCAATCAGTCTGTTGTTGGTGTTCGTAAGCCATTTTCGAAGCGTAATAGCGATGACGATGATAGTGATACTAATAGTCATTCGACAACCAAGAAAAACTCATTGATTGTAGCGGCGCTAGCTGCGGTGATAGGTGTGCTTCTTCTTGGTGGTGTCACCTATTACTTTGTTAGTCAGAAGATGGCCTCACACAGCGCTGCTGATCAAGTAAGAGAAGCTCAGCAAGCCGCGACTAGTGAAAAATTAAAGGTAGAAGATGCTTTCAAGCTTGAAGCTGAAAACAAGGAACCATTCTTCTTAGGCACAACCAATAAAGATGGCCATCAGGTTACGCACTTTAAGTTTCCGCAAGAGATTTCGTTGGGTACTCTAACGCTTTCCGCTGAAGGCGAAGATTCAAAAGAACAAGATGCCAAAGGCGAAATTTTTATTCCTACCCGCTATAGCCTTCAGTTTACTCCTAACAATCTCTGCTTGCGAAACCCGCATATACTTCGACGATTTGATGAAACCACGACTTTGCAAGGAATCACACTGACTACAAATGGTGGTGATCTTGCTGAATTGGTGGGCGATGCAACGGGAGCAAAAAAGACAGTGCAGTCGATAGAACAAGACGGTAAGAGGCTTCAGCGCAGCGATATCGTCAACAACGATACTCTAAAAAACCTTACTCAAGTAAAAAGCTTGAAGTCTATTGAGCTAAATCAAAGTAGCGTCACTGGTGAAGTGTTGGTCACTCTGGCGCGTTTTCCCAAATTGACTGATTTAAAAATTGGTGGCACTGATATTGATGGCGCGCAGTTAGCTCAGTCTGGGATTTTGCCGAATTTGCAGATCTTGCACGTTGACTATTGTTCTAAAATGGGCCCTGCCATTGCTGCTTTGGAAAACTCACAGAAGCTCAGAAAACTATTCGTTTCGTTCTGCAAATTGACAACAAAAGACATTCAGAATATTGGCACAATGAAAGAGCTAACACGATTGAAGTTATCTGATAATGTTCTGAAAGACAGCGATTTAGAGCCTCTAACCAAGCTCGCTAAGCTTGATAATCTTGAATTGGATGGCTGCAAAATTACGCCTGCTTGCGCCAAAATACTAAGCCGTTGCCACGCTCTTCAGACTCTTGGAGTGCGACGAAATATGTGGACGGCCGAGCAATATACTGCTTTTACCACTGAGATGAAAAAGACTTTTCCGAATATAGAAATTGAAGCAGACTTAGCAAATGACCCTAATCTCAAACAGTTTGCTACGCCGCCGAATGATGAGCAAGAGTAGGGCTCGCGCTACGAAATCAAAAAACTTAGGCTAGTTTTTGCTTTCGGAGAAAGTGATTCGTGTGACCATATTGTAATCGCATTGGTAGATACCGCCTCGGTAGCCCCAGTTAACTGGTCTGTCGTAACTACCCTCAGCTACCCATACGGCAGCATTTTGAAAACCAGTGTTGTTTTGAATAAATGTAGAGGGGATGATAAAGCACTTTTCGCCGCTCATAGGCTCAACTTCTATCCAACCAACCTTTGGCAAATAAACTTCTGTCCAGGTGTGGGTATTGCCCCAAGTATCAGGTAGATTGGTCTTCTTGCCGTTTTCGTCTGTCAAATTTAGACCAAGTATGTCTCGACTTTGTAAGCCAACACTGCGACACAGGCCGTGAAAAAGCTGTGCCGCATGCCCACAGTGACCGCGTTTGCTTTTAATAGTTGTAGAAAGATCATCAGTGCGTTGCTGCACGGTTTCATCATAAGTGATGTTTTTAGAGATCCAATTGCAAAACTCAATAATCGAATTGCTAGGATCATGATTGCCCCTCAGTTTGGCTGCCAGAGATGTTACTACTGGATCGCTCTCGGTTATGGCGAGCGGGTTTTTGCTGAGATATTGTTGACAGTCTACCCAGCTACAACGGTGAGCGCTCGGGTTAAAAGTTCGTTTTACTGACAAAACTTTGAATGAAGAGACATAACTTAGTTTGGTATTTGGCGCAAACTGGCGATTTTCTTCAAAATAGAAATGGGCTGAGCGCTTGTCTGGCTCAGGCTCGATCTTGGCAGCGGGTGCACTGCGCAGATCATTTGCCCCGAGTGGATTGCTTGTTTTTGACCAAGGTTTGTATGCAGCAATGGCATGCCAAACTCGCACCTTGCGGCAGTTGGCTTGCTGGGCCGGAATAGTAATGTCAGTTTGAGTGCGCACCGTATAAATTTTGGTGTCACTGGTGCTCACGGCCCCATAGAGCTGCTCGCTGACTGAACCCGCCTGTAGAGGACTGAGAAGTATTAAAGTAGTTGCAAGAATGGCAGCAACGCGCACTTTAGAGTCTCCGGTTTTATAACAGCCAAAAGGCCGCGAACTATTAAGCTTACTACGCCTAAACAATAAATTGCCAGCAGTCAAAACTGGTTTGGGCTTTACTCTAGATTCTAAGGAGAAGGCGCGTGTGCGTTTGCTGGAAGGCTCAAAATCCCAAAATTCAGGGAATCAACAAGGGGGGTTGACGAAGTCTCGACTTAGACTTATTCTAAATACATGACCGACCATAACACCAGCGACAAAATAATCACCGCAGAACAGCTGCTTTTGGCTCGTGGCGTTAAACCCACCCCTCAGCGTGTTGTTATTGCTGACTATCTATTGCAGACCCTTAGCCACCCGACGGCTGACGATGTGCTTTCAGCGGTGTCTGAGGCCCTTCCGGTGGCGCTGTCTAGAGCGACTGTGTACAACACTCTGAACACGCTAAAAGAAGCTGGAGTTATAAAGGAAGTTCTGACCGAGCCGGGCCGAGTAAGGTACGACGCCAATGTCTCGCATCATCATCATTTTGTTGATGTTAGAACAGGCAAAATCGTCGATATTCCTGCCGAAAAGGTAGAGGCTATTGGTGAACTTTTGGGCGATCAATACAAGGTTCATGGTTTTCAGGTTCTGTTTTATGGAGAGCTGAAGCAGAACTAGGTTTTTTTGCCCTCAATTTAGATGAGTTCTAAGAGTAGATTATTTCTAGGAGAAAATATCATGTCAGACAAGCAATTATCGAGCCCTTTGACCGATTCAGAAGCTACTTTGGTTGAGTTAACCAGTAGCGATGCCACGGCAAGTTCTGGCGCTGCTCCTGTAGACACCAAGACGGCTGCAAACTTGATGGCTGCTTTTGGTGGCGAGTCGATGGCAAATCGCAAATATCTATACTTCGCTAAGATTGCCAGAAGATTAGGCAATGAGGAAGTGGCTAAGCTTTTTGAAGAGACCGCTAACCATGAAACGGCGCATGCCTTCGCCCACCTAGAGCTAATCTATCCATCGGCAGAAATGACAGTTGAGAAAGTCTTGGCTTTAGCTGCAGAAGGTGAGCTGTACGAAAGCGTCACCATGTACCCTAACTTTGAGCGCGAAGCAATTGAAGAAGGTAATGCTGCCGCTGTTGTGGAGTTTCAAGAACAAGCAAAAGAATCGCTTGAGCATGCTGGCATTTTTCAAAAAGCCGCTAAGCGCTTTGGTGCTCTAAAGCGTGTTGAAGCGTTCCATGCCGCTCGCTATCAGGCTGCTTTAGACAAGCTCTCAGCTGCTCGAGTCTAGAAATTAGGGGCTATGCTTGCTGATCTGCTTCAGTGATCATTTGTGTCATGCGCTCGTGCACCGATGGAAGTAGGTCAGTAAGCGGTTCGCTATCTTCTTTGCCGCCCATAAAAGGGTGGCATTGCACTATATGTAGTGCCAGCTTCTCGGGCCAGGCTCGCAGATTCTCTAGACCCTTCTGATGGCCCAGCCAGCGCATCTTGTAAGCGATAGCAAGAGAATGGGGTTCCATATCGTCGACTAAAACAAAACCATTCGTCTTGGGCACGAGGTCGCAGTTGTCTGGTCCGTAGATATCGCCAACAAGGTCTGCCAATCCTAGTTCTTTCAATACTTTTGTTTGAAATTTTGAATGGCCAAGGGTGAGCATGGCTACTTCATACTTGCTGCCTAATTCTTGCAAGAATGACTTGGCGCTTGGTCTTGCTTCAGTTAAAACAGTATTCCAGCGAAAGAAAAACTTCGGTCGATTATCGAATACCGCTTTGGAAAGCAGTGGATAAATTTCGGTGTTAACTAGTGTGCGGTCGCAGTCTACGAATACGCGGTGATTGCCCGTGTTCAAAATTTTATTGCTCACATCAATTTTGTGTGAATTATGTGGTCGATATAAAATTGATACTGTGTTGGGTTCGGCCAAGTGCCGTGGGTGCCCTTTCTTTCAATAAACTTAGTGGGATTACCGTTAGCCACAAGCGCACGATAAAGTTGGTTTTGCAGTTTTGGCGGCATGGTCGTATCTTGCAAGTGAGATATCACAACCACTTTTACTGTTTTGGGAAATTGTTTGATATTAGAAATAAAGCTGCGTGCTTTGTACTCTTTCTTTTTCTCGGCTGGCGTGCCGCCCATAGCTTGTTCTAGTGATTGTCGAACTAGTTTTTCGCTGGTCAGTTTGTAGAGATTGGCTAAATCACCGCAGCTCAGTAAGACCATAATGCATTCTGATTTGTTTTTGATTTCAGGCGGTGCCTGTTCGATAAATGAAAGCAAGTTGCATCCGCCCATAGATGCGCCCATATAGATAATGCGTTCGAAGTTGTATTTACTTTGCACTTTGTTGATGGCATCGCTAACGTCTTCTAGGGCAGCTGGATTGGCCCAGGTGTTTGCTTGACCGACCGAGAGAAAACCATACATCGGATAGACGCTAGTCATGATCGGCCCTGTCGGTGCGCCAGGCGGCACTACGAAAGGTTCGTCGATGTTAGAGGTCATACCGTGGTAGTAGACTACTAGGGTGCTTTTACCGCGCACAGTGGGCTGGGTTGGCGGAATGAAATAAGAGCTTACAGGGGCGCCATTGATATGGCTGGTGGTGCTAATCTGTTCTTTGGTAGTGGCAGCTGCTGTGTTAGAAGCAGCATTGCTAATTATCGTGCCGCAAACCAGCGTAGAGGCTAATAGAACAGTCTGGATGCGCGAGATGGGCGATGCCGAAGCTCGTGTTAGCCTTGTTTTCGTAGAAGAATTCATTGAAAAGATAATTGCCTACCGCAGACCTCTATATTTGCTTGCAAACTTAATTGCACCACGATTTTGAGCATTTTACAGCATTTATTTCTTGATTAGCTAGAGTTCAAGATGCTTGAGTATGGGGGCGTTTTCGTCTACCATCATCTCAGATAGCAGTGATGGCGGGCGAATGGCCTCATAGCTTACTTATTTGGAAATCATATTAGGTAATATCCCTAGAGAAATGTCCTTAGGAAATTCATGGCCACAATAGAAACAGAACGCAGTATCTTCACCCTAATCAACACTTTCGAAGTTGAACCGACCAAACAGCAAATTGTGGCTAACATGCTTGAAGATGTCACTGAGAAAGTGACAAAGCATCTACCGGGCTTCGTTTCAGCTAGTGTGCATCAAAGTTTTGATGGCAAACATGTAGCAAGCTACATGCAGTGGGAAAGTGAGATTCATTATCGCGTTGTTTCTAAAAACCTTGAGATGCAGGCCCATATGAAGGAAATTCAGGCAACCGCGATTTCTATACAGCCGGTTTCTTACCGCGTTACCTATGTCGGCGAATCGATTAACTAGGGTCTAGCTGGCATTCCTGATTTTGCCTTTCTGCCAAATGACCCAGGCCAATGTTAGGCATACAACTAGTTCAACAATGCTAGCTTCGGGGCCAAAAACTCCACCTGTGAGCACTTCAGGGCCGCTCAACGAGCTGAGAATTAAGGGCGGACCAAGGTGCAGCCCCGAAACTGGAGTGCCAAATACTGGCCCTTCAAAAATATTCCAGAAAGCATGCAGGCCAGCTGGCAGCCAGAGCCGGCGAGTGTAAAGATAGGCGGCAGCGAAGAGCAGACCAGCATCAAGACCGAGGCTGGTAACTGACGATAATCTGGTTAGTAGCGGTTCGTTGGCATGAAAGTTGCTGAGGTGGGCCGCTCCAAACAAGAGTGAGCTGACTATTACAGCCATTTTGGTGGTACTTGCTCGCTCAATTGTTTGTAATACATAGCCGCGAAAGACCACTTCTTCAAACAATGCAGCGGCTAGCAACCCTGGCACAATCGCTAGAAATTGATAATCTGGCATGATGGCTAGGGCCTGATAACAGCCCAGCACTGCCAAAATCAAAGTCACTGTGGTAACCATCAGGCTACCAATTAAACTGCCGTCGTAGAACTCTAGAACAGCGGCCCAGATGCTTTTGGCTCCCAAGCCGTAATCTGCCATTGTGCGCTTCTCAATAAAGCGACTGAAAATCCAAAGTAAGAACAAGCTCCAAAGGAGGTAGCCGAAAAATTGAGTAAATGGAGATGGGAAGTAAGGATAGATTAGGTAGATGAAAGGGTCGCAGGCGTAGATTGCCAAAATGAAAAAGACGACCGATTTAAGCAATGCCAGAGCCAACTGCTTAGCCCCAGGGCCTTTTTTGTTTTCAGCGGTAATTGGCAAATCGTTAGTCAAAGATACCTTCTCAAGTCAAACCTTACGGTATTTTACTACTGATAAGATACTGGCAGATATTAGTGAAAGAGTTCGAGTGCTTTTTTCAGAGCTGTAGTTCTTTTCGCACATCTGAAAATTGCACATGAAGTTGCCCAATTTGCAAGTTTAAAGCGTGAAGATCTTTTTCGTGAGCACTGTTTTCAATGGCGATACAGCTGTTGTACATCGGATAAGCGCCAATCGCAGCGCATACTCCTTTTAATTGATGAGCTTTTTTCAACACCGCACTTAAGTCATTTGTAGCTAAGCTCATTTGCAGTGCACTAAGCTGATTTGGCGTCTCTTGGACAAACATATCTGTCATTTCGCTAGCGAAGTCGCCGAACTTTGTTTGTAGATTTTCTATATTGATCGGTATTGTTGAATCTCGTTCTGCATTCATAACCAACTGATACGAAATTTCGTTTCGGCCGGCAGATGAGTCTAGGGGTAACCATTTGTCGAGAATGGAGCGCAGTAATTCAAGATCAACAGGTTTGCTTATGTAATCATCCATTCCGGCGGCAAGGCACTTAAGACGGTCTTCTTTGAGCGCATGGGCGGTCATTGCCACAATCGGAATATGCAAACCAGTACTGGCTTCTCGCTTGCGAATTAGGCTAGTGGCCATCAAGCCATCCATTTCTGGCATCTGACAGTCCATCAGTATAAGGGCATAGTAATTATTGGCGAGAGCTGAAATAACCTCTTTGCCGTCGTTGACCACATGGCAAGCAAAGCCAAGTTCTTCTAAGTAAAGCTTGGCTACTGCCTGATTGATGGGATGATCTTCGGCAACTAGCACCAATTCTGTCCTGCTCGGCGAAACCTGCACTGGAAGCGAAGTTGTCTGACGCTCAACTGAAGTTCTGGCAATGATCGATCTGCCACCACATACAACAGTCGTAAGACAATCGAGCATCAGTGATTGTCTTACAGGTTTGGTAATGTAGGCTTTGAAACCAAGATCGATGGCTTGTGCACCTAAGCCTGGTGTGTCAAAAGCTGTCAAAAGAATTAGTTTTGTTGAGCTGAGTAGTGGGTCGCTAAATATTTCTTTGGCTGTGGCAATACCATTTTTGCCGGCCATTACCAGGTCGACAATTGCCACACTGTATGGGTCGTTGTCTTCTTGAGCTTTACGCAAGAGTTGAAGGGCTTCTTCTGCATTAGAGGCACTGCCATTTCGCATACCCCAAGAGATAACGTAGCTATGCAGAATCTCTCTAGAATTTGGTTCATCATCGATTATGAGAACTCGCACTCCTTTCAGCTCGTCGTGAGTATTGATGGCAAGGTCTTCTGACGAGAATTGGAAGGGAATGTTAAACCAGAAGGTCGAGCCTTCGCCTTTCTTGCTCTCTACGCCGATGACACCGTTCATAAGATCTACAAGAGATTTGGAAATACTTAGTCCTAAGCCGGTGCCGCCAAATTTGCGACTGATAGATCCGTCAGCTTGCACAAAGGGCTGAAATAGACGGTTCTGCTCGTCCTCGCTCATTCCGATACCATTATCTATAACTAGGAAACGAACGTTAATTTCATTGCCATGCACCGAATCTACCAAGGCTTTAATAACAATTTCACCACTATCGGCAAATTTAACGGCATTAGAGGCAAGGTTGATAATCACTTGTCTTAAGCGCTCAGAGTCTCCATGCAAAGTCTTTGGCATTTTGGGATCAATAAAGCTTAGTAGCGAAAGCTCTTTGGTGCGAGCTTGAGCCGCAACTATTTCACAAGCGCTTTCTACAGCGCGCACTGGGTCAAAATCAGATTGTTCAAGCTCAATGCGGCCGGCTTCAATTTTGCTGAAATCTAAAATATCATTGATAACAGTAAGCAGGGCGGTAGCAGCAGACCTTATAGCCTCAGCGTATTGATGTTGAGATTCATCAAGCTTAGTCTTCAAAAGAATGCTGCACATGCCGATAATACCGTTCATCGGAGTGCGAATTTCGTGGCTCATATTGGCCACAAATTCTGACTTAAACTTAGATGCTATTTGTGCTTGATCGCGAGCCTGTTCTAACTCTGCATTCAATATTCGCATCTCTTCGGCAGACTGAATCAACTTGTCTTCGGCTATTTTGCTTTCAGTAATATCTCTGGTAACTTTTGAAAAACCACGCAAAATACCATTTTGATCTTTACTTGTAGTAATCACTACATTGGCAAAGAAGCGTGATCCGTCTTTGCGAACTCGCCAGCCAGTATCTTCAAAACGGCTATTTTTTAGTGCTTCTTGAAGTCCATGTTCTGGTTTGCCAGCATCAATATCTTCTTGGGGATATAAAATAGAAAAATGCTTGCCACAAATTTCTTCTGCAGAATAACCTTTTAGACGTTGAGCGCCTTCATTCCAGATGACGACGTTTCCTTTGGGGTCAAGCATGAAGATGGCGTAATCGAGAATGTTTGAAATCAGTATGCGAAAATTCTCTTCACTTTTTCTTATTGCTTCTTGGCTCTTATCTCGCTTTTTAGACTGTTGAATCAGAATTATCATAGTTGTGAAAACCAAAATGGCAATACTGATCTCTAGCCATGAAGTCCACCATGTGGCAGTTTGAGTGGCATCTTCGGCTGCCTGTGTGCGCGCTTGCAGGTCGATAGTCTCGCGATTTTTGATGTCTAGGAGAATGGCGCGAATTTGCTCCATTGTTTTTTGGCCGCTGTCCGAGTTAACGATTCGCATCGCCGCTTCTTTGTCTTTTTGCGACTGAAGCTCGGTGGTTTTTTGTAACTCCTCTAATTTAGAAAGAACCAATGGCGTCAATAAAACAAGCTGATTTTGGTCAATTGCATCGGTGCTGGTGATTTTGCTTAGAGTTTCAAGATCTTTTGTAACTGCTGCTCTAGCTGTGAGATAGGGCGAGAGGTATGAGGCCTTTCCAGTCAGCAAAAAGCCGCGCTGACCAGATTCAGCATCTTTTAGATGTGACAAAAGAGATTCAACTTGTATCAAGGTTTTGAGCGATTGAGCGGTCGCCTTGGTCGCTTGGTAGCGCGAAGAATAGCTGCGCAGGGAGAAGAAAGCCATGACGAGCAAAAGCAACACTGTAAGGCTGAGCATGAGCCATTCAGGTTCGGTAGATTTTAGAAAATCCTTCCCTTTAGCCACGTATCCTTCTTCACGATGAAGTCATCGTGGTTGTTAGTAAATTGGTATGCGGTTTTAGCTAATTCGGTTTTAGTTGAAACTAGTCTTTTAGCCGTAGTGTGCGTCGCTGGCAATTTGCGAAATGTTACCAGTTTTGAAGTTGCCGGTTTCCTGAGTTTCCATTTTGGCGCCATTATGGGCGCATGAGTAACCATAATTATCGCACAAAAAGGGGGGTTGACAAATTGTAGACGACCGGTCTAATATTGCAATATGCCTGACGAGAGCCGAAGGCGAAAAGGAGAATTAGCCATGACTGAAGTAGCATTATTTGACGTTGTCATTCCTGGAGTTATAGCCTGGGTCTTAGTAGACGACCTTCTACGCTCAGTAAAAGCTTCTGAGCACCTTAAACCAGTGGTCAACAAGTTGATTGAAAATAAAGCAGCAATCACAGCAGTTGTGAGGTGTTCCAGTGAGCCTTGTTCGTTACGCCGCTAGATTTTCTTTACTGTTTCAATGATTTTGCGAGTTGGCGGGCCTTTGATAACTGGCCGATTTTCAAGCTTACTGAAATCAGTAACGGTTTCAAATCCTTTCGGAACCTCGAAATCAGCCGCCGCAAGTTTGATTGGTTTAAGTTCAGAAGTAAGCAAAATGGTGTTTAAGTCACCACGGCAATTGATGTATTTAAACTGCAAAGGCATAGCTCGTTGCAGTGGCACTCCGTAAAATTTTGAAAGTACAGTGGCTGCTTCGGGCGTCAAATTTACTTTTTCAGCCACCAACATCTGCGCCGATTGCACAAATCTTGGATCAGCCGATTCGCGCTCTTTGTCTTTGACTAGCTTATCTACGAAGCTCTTAGGTGTTTGTAGTTCTATAGCGCTGATGCCATGTAGAACAGTTTTTCCGGTGGGTTTGAGTGGAATGTTGTACAAAGTAACACCACCGGTAACATTGGCAAGCTTGTCGCCAATGCCCGTAAATGTTCGGGGCGAAGTAAATGAACATATACGCTTGGTGTGCGTGTTGTAGGCAAAAACTTTCCACTGCGGTGCAGTTGCCACCACTACGGTGCCATGACTTCTGTCTGCGATTTTTACTGCTGTACTGGTGACAAAGGCGTCTTGATCGCCCATAGTAGAGCTTGTTTGATAGGCTGTGAAGCCATTCTCTTTTGCTTCGACACTAACGGCCTGAGAGGCTCTTCGGGGAGCTGCTTGGAGAGCTCTCTGGGGAGCTGCCTGGGCTGCGTTGGTTGCTTTGGTTGCGTTGGTTGGAATTGTACAGAGAGTAAAGCATGCTAGTAGGGCAAGATTGAAAGATATTTTTTTTGATGACTGCATTCTACTAACGGACCTTCCAAAATTATCTAAAGTAATTTTTCCAACAATAGCTTTACCTGTCTTGCTGTTTCAGCTTCGCTGTGCGAATTATCTATTACTTGATCAGCCCGATTGCACTTTTCGCTCTGTGGCAGTTGAGCTTGAAGGCGTCTTTGAATTTCTAGAGCGTCTAGTTTATCTCGTTCCCCAAGACGCTGTTTTAATACCTCTTCGGAGGTAAATACCGTCCAAATTTCATCATATTCGGCGGCCATATTGGCCTCAAATAGAAGTGGTACGAGGACAGCTACTAATTTTTCATCTTTCAATTCTGCGATGCGGCGACGACAGGCTAAAACTACACTTGGGTGAACAATTTGCTCTAGTTTACGCCTTGAATCAGGGTTTTCGAAGACAATCTTGCCAAGGTTTTTGCGGTCAATTGGCATGCTCAAGTCAGCAGATTCTAAAACAGTTGGCCCAAATTGTTCAACTATAGCTTTTTTGACGCTGGCGTCATGGGCGAGTACGTCATGGGTTAACTGGTCGGTGTCTATCACGACTATGCCATTTTTAGCCAGCAGTTTGCCAACAGTCGACTTGCCCGAAGCAATTGTGCCGGTTATTCCTAAGATAATTGGGCCCTTGGGGTTAGAGCGTTTCTGCATTTGTCTTTATGTCGCCAAATTTGCTTTGTAGTTTGCTCAATATTCCGTTCATGCGATTTGTAGTTAAGCTCTTATTGCGGCTTTCACACAGCACGCGCAGTTCGGTTTTGGCCTCGGTTTTGCTTTTTGCTTCTGGCAAAGCTGGCCGCATAGCGATAATTACTTTTTCGGTGCTAGTAGATCGAAGGTCGTTGTTGCCTAAAATATTGAAGTTTGTGGTGCTAATAAGCATGTGCCCAGAGCTAGAACTAATACTGATAACGAAAAGACCTTCATCTTCAATAGCTTGTCTCATGGCCAAGAGGGCATTATCGTAATCAGAATTTAAGAGTAAGGCAATGGTGGTATTCGGATCTACTTTTTGTTTAAAGAGCTGAAATGCTTTGACGCGCCATGCTTGCGCCGGGCGTGCAATACCGTTGCCATTTGGTCTTAGAGGGGCAGCATCAGGCGGTGGAGGAATTGGTGGACGCTCAACTGCTGGTACTATATTTAGTGCCGGTACACCATCTGGCGTAACAGTAAAAGGCTCTTGATTGCTAGGTGGATTGTCTGACGGCTCGCTAGATTGTTCGCTACTATTTTCTTTGCTATTGATGACACTATCTGCTTGAGGCTGACTCCCTCTGACTGGAGCAAACTTTGGTTCAGGTTGATAAGGCGCAAAAATAGATTGCCCTTTAATTGAGGGCGCGGTTTGACTGCGCGCGCTTTCCATAAAATGGACGGTGCTGGCAACTAAGCTTATTAGTAAGAGTGTGGGCTGCTTCAAGGCGATATTCATCTTTCAACATTCATCATTTATCGTTCAACATGTAGCATTTATCTTTCAATATTTGGCATTTATCTATACTGCCGCGGCATCTGCATATATTAACTTGAGCGGAGAACAGTAATCTATAAAAATTCTGAGGTCATAAAGAGACGAATTAACCCATTAGCTTAAAATCTTGATTGACAGCGGCCAACTGCTTGATATGATTTCTTTAGTCTCGGTCTGGGGCAGAGCTCAAAAAGTTTTGTCCTACAAGTTTGAACATACGGGGATCCCGCTCGACGCTTCCACGTATACCTTTGAACCAGCTTTATGCTTCTCGCAAGCCCCTGGAGTTGGAAAAGGAAACGGACAGAAGTTAGGAGGTTCCCCCCCTGGAGTATATCCCGGGTACAAAACTCGCACCTGTTCTGGACTGAGACCCTATTTAAACTGGTGACAATGCAATTTCACTTAGGTGACCTACCTCAGACCAACCGCTTTGGTCATGAATTGGCGCAAGCGGTGGGCGCCGGCGCCATCGTTGCTTTGAACGGCACCTTGGGCGCTGGCAAAACTACCTTGGTAAAGGCAGTGGGCAAGGGCCTGGGTGTAGTTGAGGTAATCAACTCACCGACGTTTACCATGCTCAATGAGTATCATTCAGGCCGTTTATCACTTTTCCACCTCGATCTATATCGCGGGGGCGAAACCGGTGAAGCCATCGATTTGACAATGTTGGGTATGGAACTGGATGAGGTAATTGGCGATGGCGCCGAGCAGTCTCTTGTAATGATTGAATGGCCCCAATACTTTTTAGTTGAAGGTAAAAACTATTTGGACGACCAAGACTATTTGGAAATTTCTCTCGACCTTGTCAAGCAAGGCAACCTGCTACACCTTGTAGAGGGCTCTCAAGAGGGTCAAATAGAAAAAGTGTTACAAGAAACATATGAGGCTGAAAACCCTATAAAGGATGGGGTGGGCGAGGCCAGAATCGCCAATCTGGTCGGACATGGCCCACAATCTTCTCAAGTTATCGGAAGACTTCGGAGCGCGCTTCCTGATATGGTTATATATTTGTAAGCCTCGGTCGAGATTTGTCATCGTGTTATACTCCATCGACGTCGGCGTATCTTGACAGGCCGCGAGTAGCTCCACCACAGCGTTACAGAGAAAAATGGTCAAATCGTTAGTTATAGTTGAATCTCCAGCCAAAGCCAAAACGATCTCAAAGATCCTTGGCAAGGACTTCACGGTCAAGGCCAGTTATGGCCACGTGAGGGATCTCCCCAAAAACAAATTGGGTGTCAATGTTCGCAAGAACTTTGAACCACTCTATGAAGTATTAAAGGATAAGGAACCGACAGTCGCCGATCTAAAGGAAGCCGCGGCGGGCGTAGATAGAGTCTATCTGGCCCCCGACCCTGACCGTGAGGGAGAGGCAATCGCTTGGCACTTATCCGAAATCTTGGAATTGCCCAAGAAGAAGCTTCATCGCATTGAATTTAACGAAATTACGAAAGAAGCTGTTTTGGCCGCTATCAAAGCGCCACGACAAATCGATCAAAGTTTAGTTGATGCCCAACAGGCTCGTCGTGTGCTCGACCGCTTGGTCGGATACAAAATCAGCCCGTTGCTCTGGCGCAAAGTTAACGGCCGCTCGGCCGGTCGTGTGCAATCAGTAGCAGTTCGCATCATCTGTGAGCGTGAAGCAGAAGTAGAAGGTTTCACTCCGCAAGAATATTGGACCATTAAAGCCGAGTTGTCTCGCGCTCGTTCTAAGCAGTTCTTCACGGCGCCACTAGCTAAATGGAAGGGCAAGCGAGTGATTGCTGCCTCTGAAAAAGCAACAGCGCAGTCGACCACCATCGACACTAAAAAGATGGCTGACGATATCGTCAAGAAAATTGAAAAAGAAGACTTCAGTGTCGCTTCAGTAGTAGAGAAGAGCAGCCAGCGCCAACCGCAGGCTCCGTTCATCACTTCTACTCTGCAACGAGAAGCAGCAACTTTCTTGGGCTTCGCTGTTAAGAAGACTATGAAAATTGCTCAAGAGCTCTATGAAGGTATTGAACTTGGCTCACAGGGCCCAGTTGGTTTAATTACCTATATGAGAACTGACTCGACTCGTGTGTCGCAAACAGCAGTTGATGAAGCGAAAAACTTCATTGTCGCTCGTTATGGCAAACAGTATTATCCAGATAAGCCGCGGGTTTACGTTCGTAAAGCCAAGTCGATGCAAGATGCCCACGAAGCTATTCGTCCATCGCATCCAGAAAGCTCGCCAGAATCAATCAAGCAATATTTGAGCAGCGACCAGCTCAAGGTGTACAAACTAATCTGGGAACGCTTCATGGCTAGCCAAATGGCTTCAGCTGAGATTCTCACCAGAACTGTTGAAATCACCGCCGGCGATGCCATGTTCAGGGCTTCCGCTTCAGAGAAGAAATTCCCTGGTTTCACAATCGTTTATGACCGTCTTACCAAAGACATGGCTACAAGCGATTCTGACGCTGTTTCAGATGAAGAAAACGAAGAAGAAGCCGCTCCAAATCTTCCTGAGCTAGAGAAAAATGAAAAACTCAAGCTTAAAGAAATGAAGCCTGGCCAACACTTCACTCAACCTCCACCCCGCTTTACAGAAGCAAGTTTGATCAAAACCCTAGAAGAATTGGGTATCGGTCGACCATCTACTTATTCGGCGACAGTAAGCACAATTGTCGATCGTAAATATGTCGAGCGCGTCCAAAAAGCATTGGTGCCGACAACTTTAGGTAAAGCTGTTAATGCTCTTCTAGTAGAGCACTTCGGCAATATCGTTGAAGTTGGCTTCACTGCCGGAATGGAAACTCAGTTAGACAAAGTCGAAGAAGACAAGTCAGACTGGCGCGTCATGCTCAAAGCTTTTTACGAGCCTTTCAACAAAACATTGAAAGAAGCCGAAGAGAACATGAACAAGGTGCTCATTCTCTCTGACCAGTTCTGCGAACTTTGCGGGCAACCAATGGCTATTCGCTCATCGCGTTATGGTCAGTTCTTAGGTTGCGTTGGCTATCCAGAGTGCAAGACCAAAATCTCGCTAACTAAAGATGGCAAGCCAGTTCCTGAAGATAGACCGTCAGAAGAGAAGTGCAAAACTTGCGGTTCAGACATGCTGATTCGCTACGGCCGATATGGCGATTACCTCGCCTGTTCAGCTGATGAATGTACCGAACAAAGACCGATTCTCAAATATACCGGTGTTGCTTGCCCACGTGAAACCTGTGGCGGCGCCATTGTTGAGAAGAAATCTAGACACGGCAAAATCTTCTTTGGTTGTTCCAACTATTCACTCAATCAGTGCACATCAGCTTATTGGTATCCACCTGTAATTTCAGGCGGTCCAAAAGGCGACAACCTTTGTCCGAAATGCTCGAGCGTTCTTATCTACAAGACACTCAAGCGTGGCGACCAAGTGGCTTGCTCGTCTAAAGAGTGCGACTTCGCTGAATTGATTACTGGTTTGGAAGTGCACGCTTAGGTTTTAGGTTCGCCCCAGGCTTGCGTTTCGAAAGTTTGGCATTCCAAAAAATGTTTGAGCATTTCAGCGATCAATCAATGAAAGTAATGGCGCTGGCTGACCGCGAGGCCGCTGCATTGAAGCACGACCGCGTGGGCACTGGTGAAATTCTCTTAGGCCTGCTTTTGTGGGCCGAGCAATCAACAGAGAAATTTCAGAGGAATTTTGCTGCTTTTAATCTGACTTCTGAGAAAGCCCGTAGCGAAGTCAAAAGAATTACCGGCTCAGGGGCCGGTGAGAGGGCTTCAGCCTACAGTTTTACCCCAGGGGCGGAAGTTCTCCTATTGTTGGCCTACGACGAGGCCTTAAATCTCTGCACGCGCCCTGGTACTGAAAAAGTCGAACCTGAGCATTTGCTGCTTGCCTTGCTGCGGCAAAATGAAGGGGTGGCGTGCCGTATTTTGGAGCGCTTGGGAGTGGCTGATTTTGCTTTGATGCGCGCTTCTGTGCTGACTGGTCTAGGGGTCAATCAGGAAGCACTGCTCGATGCGCGATTTGAAAAAGTGCGGCGGCAGGGCATCAGAGTGGAAGCCGAGGCTAGTGACCTAGCAATGCTTGCGACGGCCGAAAATTTATTGGCGCAGACTGTAAAAGCTGATATTGCAGCTACGGCCTTACCGTATTCTCCATATGCCATTGAGTTGTTTAGACTGGCGCGAGAGTCGGCCGCCATCCATGGCCATGATGTGGTCGGCAGTGGCCATTTGCTTTTGGCAGTACTTTCGATGCATAAAGGATTTTTACTGCGAGTAATGGCGCAATGCGGCGTTGAGCGCTATCAAGTCGATGAAGAGCTTTCGAATATTCTTGGCCCGGGGTCTGGTGTTCATACAGAGTTGTCTGGAGATATGGCTTGGAGCGCTTCTTGTAGCAAACTACTGAATTTGGCGGCAGTGGAAGCCGTCGATTGGCATCATGCTTTTGTTGGAGTCGAGCACGTGCTTTTGGTTTTACTGCGTGAGCATGAGGGTGTGGCCGGGCGAATCATGGACGACTATATAGTCGATAAAGGCGCTTTGCGAAATAAAATCTTGGCTGATGAACAGTTTGGGACAGTGTTGTATTAGCTTTTGATACTAATTGGACAATTTAAAGAATATAGCAATCAACTATTGAAAAGTGCCGATTCTTGGGCTGAACTGACAAGCCAACCGATGCAACCAGGGGCGGCTAAACCGCCAGCCACACCGGCCACTCCAACCAAGACTTTATTCGATGATTCTTGCGATCCTGTAGCCATTTGCATGAAACCCATGACCATCGTGGGGCCACCCCAGGCTATACCGAGAATTTGCATACCGTTAGCGACAATGTTGAGCAGAGCCTCCAAATTGGCAAGGTTATTAACTTTGGCGGTACCGGCGGTATTGATGCCTTCAACGGCCGAGGCTTCGCTCCCCTGCGGAGCCAGGGTGCCATTGCTGGTACCAAATAGGGTTCTTGCCACTCCAGCATTACCAAAAACATCTTGAGCCGCAGCCGGGGCTGTGCTTGAGAGCAAGCAGGTAACTGCAAGCGCCAAATATACCGCAGCAAAGCTAGAAAAAATGCGCATTTTAAAGCACCCTTTAAACGAAAGAAAATTGTAGTAGTAAATCCGTAATTCTCTGAGCAGATAATCTGCAGCAGCATTTCGGCGTTCTTAACAAGAACAACTCAAGTAAAACTTACAAATGTGACAGCACGGTGAAACTTCATGCTGCCTATCGCTGGCTACGGTAAAAGATACAGTCTGAGCAAATTATTGCTAGCCTGGGAATAATGAGTAAAGTGCATTATCTTATGAGGATGTGTTGATGTTTGAGCGTTTTACCGAGGGCGCTGTTAAGACCATTATGCTAGCGCAAGAAGAAGCCGCTGCACTGGGCCACAACCGTGTGGGCACTGAAGCAATTTTGCTGGGTTTATTGGCGCAAGAAGAAGGCATTGCTGCTCAGGCATTGATTGATGAAGGGATAACTTTAGACGAATTGCGTAGCGCGGTAGAGAAGGAAATTGGGCGCGGCAGTGAGACGGCTTCTGTTGAGATGCCGTTTGATGCACGAGCAAAAAGAGTTTTAGAGTTGTCGTGGGATTCGGCTAGGCGTTTTCGCAACGATTACATCGGCACTGAGCACTTGATTCTTGGTGTTCTGCGCGTGGGAGATGGCGTGGCTTGCAAGGTACTGCGTAGTCTCAAGGTAGATTTGGCAAATTTGCAAAAGAAAGTACAAGACGACATTAGTCCTGCTGACGGGCCTGAGTAGTGTTTGAGCGCTTTACAGAGAAAGCAATCAAAGTTGTAATGCTGGCTCAAGAAGAGTCACGCAATTTGAGTCGCGAGGTTGTTGGAACAGAGCACATCTTGCTTGGTTTGTGTGGTGAAGGAACCGGTTTGGCTGCCACAGTTTTGCGTGGTCACAAACTTAAGCTGAGAGAACTGAGAATAGAAGTTCAGAAACTTAGTGGTAAAGGGAAAGGTGTATCTCCATTTTCGATACCTTTTACTCCACGTGCTAAGACTTTGCTAGAGACTTCGTGGAATGCCGCACGAGATTTAGGCCACACCTATATTGGTACTGAGCACTTGCTACTTGGGTTACTGGCCACCGACGGTTGTGTTGGTTTCCACGTACTCCGGAAGCTCAATATCGATCTTGAAAAAATGAAGAGCGATGTTTTTTTAGCTCTTAAGTTGGGTCCAAAGTGGCAACAATTAGCAAGTACTATTCCGCCACCTTTAACTGCACAGAGTCAGGCGCATACCGCAGGTCTATCACGTAAAGAAGCAGAAAAACAAGCAAATGTCACTAAGTCGTTTACTGATATTTCCATTAAGGCGATGGAGCTAGCCCAAGAAGAATGCCGCAAATTTGGAGGCGTAAAGCTTGAGCTACAGCACTTGCTGTTGGGAATCTTCATTGAAGGAAGCAGCGAAGCTGCTATATTACTTAGTGCGCAAAATTTGAAACTTGAAGAGCTTAGGTTGGCTACCAGAGTAGAAAAAGTGGAAGATCTCTCCGAATCTGAAGATTTGGAATTTCACTTGTCTCCTCAAGTTTATGGTGCTGTTGAAATGGCATCTGTTGCCGCTAGGCGAGCAGTCGATTCGTTGATAGCTCCTGAGCATTTGCTTCTAGCCCTTTTGAGCTTTGAACAAAGTCGAGCAGTGAAGGGCTTGCAGAAGCTTGGTGTAAACATTGAATCGTTGACTGATGAATTGCGAAAAGTGATTGAGAGACTTGGAGTAACGAAAGAGAATTCTCCTTTTACGCTTGATGATGTCGAAACAGGGGCGCCGGTAAATCTTAGTACTCGTTCTCTTGAAGTTGTGATGGCTGCAATGGCCGCAGCGCATGAACTTGGCCACAACTATGTCCGTAGCGAGTTTCTTTTGCTCGGTATGTTTAGTAACGCTGGTGGAGCGGCTCGCCATGCACTTCTTGCTCAGGGCGCAAGTAAGGAGATGGTGCAGCTAGTAGTTCAAAGGCTACTAGGTAGAGGCCCTGGATCAACTGATTTACCAGTTCCGTCAACGGCCAATGCCAGAGATGCTTTGAAGTTGGCGGTTGAGCAATCTAGGCGCTTGTCTAGCCGTGTTGTAGAGCCTGAGCACATACTATTAGCTTTGCTCCAAATTAAAGAATCAAATGCCTATCGCATTTTGGATAACCTTGATATTAGTCCAGCTGGGGTATCTGAGCATCTTCTTCAAACTACTAGTTCTCTTCCGCCAATTGTTTCAGCTAAGCTAACTCGGTCTTATGGTGCAAAACTATCAGATTTTAAAAATGCTTTTCCGTCAGTTGATGAGAAAGTAGCAAATGCTGCCGTTAACGATTCAATTCAGTCGCAATTGGCGCTAACAGTCATGGTGGAGCGGACACTAGTGTTGGCTACAGATGAGGCCCACAGACTAGGTCACACTGAAGTCGATACAGATCATCTTTTGCTCGGCTTGATGGCAGAAGCCGACGGTTTGGCTTCTTTAGCTCTGCATGCCTGGGACGTTAAGATCAAAGAATTGCGACAAGAGTCTGAGAATATGCCTGGTCGTGCGAAGTGTGATTTGGCTACTGAGTCTAGATGCGGCTCTAAAGTCAATGAGTTGATTTTGGCGGCTCGGCAACTAGCGCGGGAAGAAAAGAGAAGCTACGTGGGAACCGATCACGTTTTGCTAGCTATTTTGGCTGACAATGAGAGCATTGGTCTGAAAGTGTTGCGTAATTTGTCTATCGATATCGATAGGCTAAAAAAGACACTGCACAATGCCGCCTTACCACCCATGTTGACCACAAAGTATTCTAGCCTTGTGCCCCTTTCAAAACAGTCAGGATTCGAGCGTTTTTCGGAAGATGCAATTAAATCCCTCGTGTTCGCTAGGGAGGAGGCATCTAGACTAGGTCACTCTCTGATTGATTCACAGTTCTTACTGCTCGGTATTTGTGATGAGCGACTGAATAAGGGCGCTGAGCGCTTGAGAAAGATTGGTATTTCTCTTCACGATTTGCGTTTTGAAGTCGAGAACCTTACTGGTCATGGTGAGGGTGCCGTTGGAAGTGAGATAGTGTTTTCTCTTCTCTCAATGCAAGCCATGACCTACGCGTTTAATGCGGTCGTTAACTGTGGGCTTGAAGTTGTTCGGCCTGAGCACTTATTTGTTGGCATTATTGTTGAAGAAAATGGGCCGACTTGTCACCTTTTGCGGCAATTTACTATTAGCATAGATCGATTGCGGGCAATGACAGTACTCAAGCTTGAAAAAAAAGGTCTAGAATCTGCACCAGTTCTAGCTATTGATCGAGTCGGTAAGCTTCTTGAATTTGGCAATGAATCTATTCGCGAGCTTTTAAGTTTGCCTTCTGTCATGGTGATTTGGCGCGCAATGCAAGAAGCCGAATTATTGTCTCAAACAGTGCTTGAACCTAGTGATATTTTGCTGAGCTTGTTGAGTGAGCACTCCGGAATAGCGGCCAAGGCAGCGGCTATTTGCGGGCTCTCGATTGATAAAATGCGCAGTCATGTTCGTATAACTTTCAGCACGGGTGCTTGCTTTTCAGAAAAATTAGCGCCTTCTGAGGCAACACAAAAAGCCTTAGTTAATGCTCGCGTTATGGCTGAGCTTTGTAAGAGTTTTTCTATAGAGCCCGATCATTTGTTGTTTGGCATTCTTTATGATCACTCATGCGTTAAGCTTCTAACTGACTTAAATTACGATTATCAAGATTATCAGAATACAGTAATGCTGCTGGTCAAGGCCAACCTACCTCACCTGTTTGCCGCTGACAAAGTAGAAATTGATAGTTCTAAACAGCTTCCATTCGTCACCTTTACTGATCAAGATCAAGATAAAAACCAAGATAAGTTTTTTAGGCTGATTGGAGAAAGTTCTGAGAACTACGCAATGCGAATTTTCAGCCAGACCACTCAGAGTACTGTCCTTCTGGCAGAGGCAGAGGCACAGCGCTTGGGTCGAAAAGAAGTAGGGACAGATCTACTTCTTTTTGGAATTTTAGCATGTGAAGATAGTTTGACGGCAGCTGTTTTACAGGCGATTGGTATTACTGGTGCTGCGATCATGTTTGCCATAGAGAAAGAGTATGGAACAGCTGCTGGTCCAACATCCGGTGATTTACCTTTTAGTAAAAATGCCAGTGCTGCTTTTGAAAACGCGTATAAATCTGCTCGAAGTTTTGGCGCAAGTACAATTGGTATCGATCAGTTGCTGATTGGAATAATAGGACAACAAAAAGTTCTTGATCGTGGTAGTTTGAGTCGCGAAGATTGTTCCGCCGTGGTTATTTTGCGGTCTCTAAAGATTGATTTGGAATATCTGCGTAAAGTAGTCTTGGGTAGAATAGTTGCTATGCACACGGGTGAAGAAAGTACGGTAGAAACAGTTTTCGTGCCACTCTTGAAGAGCACCAGACATTCATCAATCGCAACTAAACGTTTTGCAAATTTTGCTGCTGATGCGCTTAAAGTAGTGCTTGTGGCTCATGAAGAAGCGCGGCAGAATCGTCTTTTCCTCGTTGGTACAGAGCAAATTTTGCTTGGTCTTACTCTTGATAGTGAAGGGCAGGCAGGCTTGATACTGCAGGCTCTTGGGGTTACACCTGATAAAGTGCGCAATTACATCGATCTGTTTTTGCCAGTTGACTCTGGTGAGGTAATTAGTTCAGAAGCTCAAGAGCCCTATACAACCAGCGTTATTTCTGTGTTCTATAACGCCCGTCGTGGAGCCAAGTTTGTTGATAGCAAAGTCGGGACAGAGCATTTGCTGTTGGGTCTAATTAGTCGGCCCAACGCCTTTGCAAATATAATTCTTGAGCGTGCTGGCATCAATGTTAGTATGCTTCAAACGATCATGGCCGACAGGCAGGAGACTTTGTCAGAGGCCTTAGCGAATAAAGATGACGCTCTCAAATCAGGTGATCTACTTTCGCAAGCTATTAGCTTAACAAGTGAGGAGATTACCTCTATTAAGTCACCTGCAGTTGGCTTATCAGCTAAACAGGTAAGTCTTCACCAGCGAATTGGTGATTGGGAGGTACTACAAGAGCGTTTTACAAATAGTTTAAAAAGCACCATTGAAACGGCAAGAAACGATGCTTGCCAGCGCAATTTAGGAGTGGTCGATGCGCCACAGTTGTTGCTGGCGCTATTGCATATTCCCGACACCTCATGTCTTGAATATTTGCAGTCATTTCGAATTACTCAATTGGTTGCTCGCGATAAACTTGATAAGGTCATGTTAGGTCGAGCGAAAGGCAGTAAGCCTTTTGGTTGCTTCAGCACTTTGGCTCAACAAGTTATACTGCAGGCATTTGTTCTATCTCGTATTGAGGGTAGCAGCTGGGTGCAGACAAAACATCTGCTGATGGCTTTGTTGCAGAGCCGAGACAAGGTTTTCTCTGACTTGTTGTTGTCTATTGATCTTCGGCCCTATTGGCTAGGCGGCGGCTTCTCTCTCAAGCCTTCAGCAGGGCCATCCGCGCCTAATGCCGCCTCTGCTTCTAGGTCGTCAGCGGCCTTGGGCGATGCGGCCGTAAGTGTGACCGAAGCTGCTGAACGAGCTATGAGGCAAGCAGCCAATGAAGCAAAGCTGATGGGGCACAACTTTGTTGGAACGGAGCAAATAATGCTAGGTCTAATGGTAGCTGCAGACGGCGTTGCTGGCCGCGTACTTTTGACAAATGGTCTGACTCTCTCTGATTTGCGCAAACGCGTTCAGGCTATTATCGGCATGGGGGTTAGTCAATTCTCTAATGAATTTCATTTCACCCTGCGCACTCAAAATGTGCTTGATCTGGCTAGGAGTGAGGCAAGAATGCTGAAGCACACAGAGATTAGCACTGGCCATATACTTCTTGGTATTTTGCGTGAAGGCAGTGGCGTCGCCACTCGCGTGCTTAAAGAGCTGGGCTTGAGCTTACCGGCATTGATTGCGCAAACCGAAAATCTGCTCCAAGTAGAAGCCGAGAACCGCAGCAATGACAATGGTGAATTTGAGAAATAATTTGTGCCGGATAGCTCTGGTCGTTTTTTCCGAGGAAGCTTGCGATAAAAATGTTAGTGTCTATGACGACCTTAAGCACTGGTCTGCTTGCGTTGTGCGCGTTGTTCTGCCTCGTGCGCCTGGGCGCGCATTTTTGCGCGCAGTGCATCAAACTCGCTCCAGATCTCTTCTGGAGTCTGCTCTGGCTCTTGCATAGCTTTTTTTAGTCCGCGCGCAATTATTTCATCTGCTTTTGAGAGAGAGTTTGAGGAAGGGGCTGTGTATGCGGCTTCTGACTCTAGGACAAAGAGATCATTTGGTGTGCACTTTAGATAATCACACAATTTTGCAATAGTGCCAAACTCGACCCCTTTGCTGGCGCCTGTTTCTAGAGCACTTAAAGTCTTTTGGCTCAAACCTGTACCGAGGGCTACATCACGCTGCGTTAGTTTGCCGCGGATTACCCTCATAAATGCTAGGTTGAATCTTATGTACTTGCCCATAATGGTTGCTTTTTAGTCCCCGTGTGCTACACCTATAGGTTGGTTTTGACGTCGAATACGACGTCATTTACCCACTATGGGTTGCGTTTTGGTAAATGTCAAGCTGTAGGTCGCCATTCCTTGTTGAGGCTAACTTCAGCGAATGATTTTATAGCCTTGTTTACGCGATTTCTATTTCGTAATCAAGGCGCAATAATAGAAAGCACTGCCACCACTGGATTGAGTTTGTGCATAGCAGGGTTGCTAGATAGAATTTCTTTGTCGCCCGACAGCTCGTCAGAGCTATTTGTGTTTTTGGGTGGTGCCAGGCTCTCTGTGGCGCTGACTTTGCCAGACTTTGATTTAAGCGCTGATTCTAGCTTGCCGTTGTTCCAAGATAGTATGTTGCCACCATAGTCCCAGTCAAAGCCAGACATTTTAAAGACCTTGCCGTTCATTTTTTCTAGTTCAACCAATGTGGTACCTGTTGTGATTTCATTAGGCAAACGCCACATGCTAGGCTGATCTTCAATGCGAATAACATCTGGTTGATCGCGCTTTTTGACGTTCTTCCAGATGAATGTCACTCTTCGTTTTGAGTCATTTGGAAAAATTATGGTGCCATCGCTGGTTTCACCTTCCACCACGTGCACTGTCTGGCGTTTAACATTCGTTGCCCCGAAATAGGCAATTAAGTCTTTTTCTGATGTGGTCGCGCCGAGCATTGGCGAAACCTTGCTGGCTTGCCTCATAACTAAATATGGCTGTTCTTGCGCCGCACCTAGTGCCATCGTGAAACTCGAACATGCGATCAGCGCACATAGAGCTGTACCAGTGACTGTTTTCTTAAGTGACATTGATAGTTTTCCATTGCAGGCTCTAGCGTTTAGACTAAGCAGTATACGTTATAGTTATCCAAGTTTGTTACCTGTCGTTAGTGTTGAGTTGCCCGGAACGAGAAAATAAAAAAGTGAATGAGTTTACAGGTCACTGCTTCTAATGAACGCAGACCAGGCTGCTCCAAAAATAGAGTTAGACAATAAGGCAAAATATTCAATAGTCAGCCTTGCTCTGGTTATGGTCTTGTTTTTTGCTGTCTTGCTGATTATTTATTCGAACCAACTCATGATCGCGCCAGAAGTGGCTCTCGATCTTGAAGCTGCCAAGCTTATAGTGCTTGGCAAAATTCCCTATGGCGACTTCTTCTCTTTGTCTTCTCCAGTCGCTCTCTACAGCGCCCAGGTGCCAGCTCTTGTAAGCAAAGTGACTTACTTTCCTGCAAGCTTGGTTAGCAACCAAATTGCTTTCGTATTTTCTCTTTTTTCTGTATTGGGCTCTGCTGCTATTCTGTTGCCGCGTCGGCACCACAGAGAGTGGCATTACTTTCCACTTCTAGTTGTTGCATTGGCTTTAGCAAATGTACTGATGCTATTCCAATTGGGCCAGAAAGAGCATCTGGCCATGATTGCAGCAATTCCATACTTTCTCATTCGTTGGTTGCGTTGGAATGGTCGTAAGATCACGAGAGTCGAGGCGGTGGCAACTGGAGTTTTTGCTGGCTTTGCTTCTTGCCTTTGGTATCCATTTTTGCTTATGGGAATCAGTCTAGAATTCTACTGGTTGCTCTCTTTGCGACGCCTTCGCCCTCTGTTGGGGCTGGAAGTGCGAGTTGCTATTTGTACAGCAGCTATGTGTTTGCTGTCGCTTTTATTATTGCCGGAAGTAGCTAGAGATAACTACTTTTCGTTGGTTTGTCCATTGCTTTCGTTAGGCTATCAATGCCACGATTGGTCAGTTTATGGTAGCGGTAGTGTGCCTGAACGGCGTGACATTTTCTATGTTGCCATTGCTGCCATTCTCTTTGTCTTGCCCTTTAGAAACCGTACAACTCTGGCTGGGCCAGTGGTTGTGCTCTTTCTGGTGGGCTTCGCTTTGTATTTGTGGCAATTGAAAGGCTTGAGTCAAAGCACTATACCCATGATTTTTGCTACTTCTATATTGCTAGCAATAGACCTGGGAATAGCAATTTCCTTGGCCCACAAACTGACAGGCAAAGCAAGCCAGCTAAAAATATTTGGCGCTAGAGCCGGTACCAGTCTTTCGACGAGCAGACTGCGAATTTGGAAACATTCAATTCTTGGAACTGCCTCGTTGTCTGTCTTTGTCCTAATTGTTCTTGGTTTCTCAGGAATATTTCTAACTGCACAGGTTGGCAAGATTTGTCGCAGTGTTCCAGAGGCACAGTATTGGGCTGGCGGCTTAGCGGCTCCAGTGGCCAAAGTAAACACTGGCGAGACTGATAAACTGTCTAGTTGCGCTGCTTGGTTGAATGAATTTTCTCACAAGGGCGATGAAGTTCTGTTTCTTACTGATGGCTTGCTACCTGGATATCCGCTGATGTTGCAGATGAATCGGCGGCCTAGTGGATATCTGCTACAGTCTGATTGCCTAATTGAGCTTGAAGCTTGCGAACGCGAAAGTCTGCAGCCGAAGAAGTTTGAGGAGTACGCTGAAAAGTTGTACAGCCACCTAAACCAAGATATAGCTAGTAAGCGGGCTAAGATTATTTTTGTGCAAAACTTCACTGTTGGCGACCTGCTGAAGAAACACAAAGTTGATGAAACTCTCCACAAATATTATGAGTTGAAAGGCCATACTCAGATAAAGACTGCAAACGAAGAACCAGTTGAACGCACTGGCTTCAATTACAAAATCGGTGTCTTCGTGCCGAGAAGTCAGCCCCTATGACAAAGCTAAGCGACAAGCTTCAGGCCTTCTGGCAGTCTGTAAAGGCATCTAGTTCAAAACTTAAGCGTCTTCCTCTGCCAGCAAGCTTGGCTATGGATACTCCCACCCGAAATTCGATGTTCTCATTTGGTTGTTTATTGTTGCTAGTAACCTTTTTGCGCTTGTTGGTCGTTCCATTATTATTCCCCTTGCAGATATCTCCTGATCAATCAATGTTTGTGGCTATTGGTGAGCTTCTGCTGCAAGGCAAACGACTCTACGTAGACATCTTTGATGTCAATCCACCTCTGGCTTTCTACGTTCATATGGTACCAATAGTGGTGTCTAAAATCTTCACTATACCAGCACCTCAAGCTTTTAATTTTTCTATCATCGCGTGCTGGTTATACAGTGTAGGATTTGGTTTGTGGCTCTTGTGGCGGCAGGCCAAGCATAAAGAGGCTTTTCTTTTTGTGCCGCTTGTGGTGTCTTTCTCTTGCCTAACCCTGTGGCTTGCCCAAATAGACGAGTTTGGCCAGAGAGAGCATATTTTCTTGCTGCTCTTCTTTCCCTTTTTTATAGTGAGATGGCTGCGTTGGACCGGCAGTGAGACTGGCTTAAAGTCGGCAATTATAGCTGGCAGCCTAGCTGCTATCGGATTGTTCTTCAAGCAATATTATCTTGCTGCTTGGCTCATACTCGAAGCTATCTGGTTTATGCAAAACCCACTCTGGCGCAGATTGGTGGCTCCTGAAACTATTGCCTGTGCGGTGTTGGGCGCGCTATATGGACTTTGCATTTTGTTGATGCCGCAAGATATGAAAGATGGTTACTTCTCTTTCATGGTGCCGATTTTCGCTGCTGGATATAGCGAGTATGGCACTTCAATTATGTTTCAGTTTATTGGCTGGGCGCAAACGTGGAACGAGCGAATCTATTTACTGATAGTCGCTTGTGCACTTGGTATGGCCATGTTGCGCTATTCCACTTTGTTTATGCCACTAATAGCATTTACATTGTCTGGTCTCGCCTCGTACCTCTTGCAAGGGCAGCCTTGGCTCAATCATGCCTTACCGTTCGTGGCCGGTACTTACATGTTGGTGGGAATAGAAGCGGCTGTCGCCTTGAGCGTTGTGCGGCAATACGCACTTGCTCTATTTAAGCGCCCTAGCGGTTGGATTGATATTATCTGGATGGCCGCTCTTCTTGTTTGGCAAGGGCCAATTGGTGTGCAGGTAATCGGTGAGCAGATGCAACGCGCTGCTGAGGCCGATAAGATTGATTTGGCTTTGGTTGGATATAAGGGTGCGGTGTCCCGCGCTGATAGTGAGTCACTAGGTGCTGTCGTGCTTAGATATACCAAGATTGGCGAACCGGTGTTGTTTATCACCCGAAGCATTTCCCCAGGCTATCCGCTTCTGTTGCAAACCAAGCGCGCACCGGCTTCGCGCTACCTGCACGGGATGCTGCTACCCACACTAATGTACGCCAGTGACAATGCCCAGTCAGAAGCCGTGAAGGCCAAAATGGAAAAATTCAAAGCAAAGGTTATTGCCGACTACAAAGATGATATTCGCCGCTCGCAGCCAAAGCTAATCTTGATTCAAAATACTCGCTTATGGGAGATTTTGCAAAATTCGAAGTTTATGGAAGACAAAATATTTAAGCAGTATGAATTTGCTGGAATTGTTGACGATCACAGAATCTACATTAGACGAGATGTAGTTGTGGCGCCCTACTGAACTATTGTTTCACTGCCGGAATCGGTAATCTCTTGGTGGGCCGTCGACTATGATGTAATTACCTTGAGGGGTGGTGCAAACGCAAACATTTTTGTCGGTGGCTAACTCGTCAATCCGTTTTACGAGCTTGATTCCTGGAAGGAGCGGTACTTCTCGAAAAAGTCCGTATGCATATTTTGTGTACCAGCCGCAGGGGAATCTGTATAAGCAGTAAATTTCATCAGTCTTGCTGCATAACTCGCCGGTCTTGGGTGAGTAAGGAATGCCGCTACCGTGGATGCTTATACAGGTCATCAGCACCGGACCGATGAGCAAACTTAGTGTTACTGCAGTCAGACCAACTACCCTAGACAATCGTGTCCAGCGAAAGAGTACAACAATCATTATTAGCATTGCTCGGCCGAGATACATCACTGGTTT
>JBBRMD010000025.1:0-66474 GCA_038231015.1 Candidatus Obscuribacterales bacterium | reverse complement strand
TTCTGAGTCAATTAGCTTGGTGTCAATCTTGGGCATTTTCTTGATGTTCTGATTCATCGCTAGCCGACCCTGGAAGGTGCGCAGGGCCATGACGTACTGGGGCACCTGGCGGATGAATTGCATAGGCTCAACATATTCGCCGTTTTCATTCATGACCGTGTAGTGAACGTGCACCCCTGTCGAGCGGCCCGTCGAGCCAGCGTAGCCAATTACCCTGCCGCGTTGCACGCGCATGCCGGGCATCACCGCGTAGGCGTTCAAGTGACCGGTGATTGTGCGCAAATTTGGATAGGGATGGTAAACCTCAACGGCGACACCCAGGTTGCCGCGCCAACCCACTCTGGTAACAATGCCGTCTAGAAGACAGTAGACGCGATCGTTTAATTTGGCGCCGAGATCGACGCCACTGTGAAAGTCACCACGACCGGTAACCGGATGCACCCTGTAGCCGGCTTTGGAAGTTATTAGGCCCATTCCCACAGGAGTGTATTGAATATCGTCGCGCATCGGTGAAACCAAAACCGCTGGCGCATAGTAGCCCTTGAAGTTATAGGCAGATGCGGCGGTGCAAGTCATCAGTGCGGCCAGCACGGTCAAACATTTCAGTTTAGACGACAGCAAGTGCTAACTCCCAGATGGCTAGTATCTAGCGAAAATTTTGTGGATACCTATTATTAATACCACCATGCGGGCGGATTTACTCGCACGAGGCCTATAGGTTTCATTTTAGTGATCCATGATCATCAAATTCATCGAGCCTTCTGAATCGTTATCGAGCAACACATCACCGTCATTTTTGGCTTTGAAGTAGTTGGTAGGAGGGGCGAAATCACTGGGCTTGAATTGCTTTGGCTCGACCTTGTCGGTTGTCAGGTATTCATGCTTCAAGTTGCTGAAAGTCTCGTATTTCATTTCTAGCACCAAACCTGTTTTTTGCTGCAGGCCGTAATATTTGCAGAGAAAACCAGCTGCGGCCGGCGCTACTGGCACTTTGGCTGTGGTGATCATTTCGAGTAAAAATGGTGACCTACTGACGAGATCTCCTTTTTGTCTTTCTTTAAATCTCTGCAGCACAACACCTTGGGGAATTTTTGCGAAGTCAGCCGTGCATCCTTTATATAGAGCTTCTTTGTACTTAGTTGTCACCACATCGGAGAAGGTTATTGATTTGAGAAGCGCCATAGATGAGGCATAGGGGCTCTTGTAGAGTTTAATGGGGCAGCTGTATATCTTTTTTGTTTTGCTGTTGTAGTAGTACACAACTTTGTATGGTGCTGGGTACAGCGAAACAATTTGATTGCGCAAATTTGTGATTTTGATGCCGTATGGGCTGACCTCGATTTCCTCTTCACCAGATGGCTTGGAATGCTGCCTGAGGCGTAGGCTATCTGCGCCGTCTATTCTTAATGAGTTCGTTTTTGCAGGAGCAGGGCTTGCCTTGTTGCTTGTCCCGCTACTTCTATAGACGCTTGAGCTTGTCTTGCTACTCGTGCTTTCTTCGCTTTTGGAGGTCGGCGCGCTCATCGCCGCTGGACATCTAATCAGGGCCGTTAGCGCGACACAAACCATCGCCAGTTTCGGCAGTTTATAGAGCAGCGGTCGGGTCCAGGTAAGCATTCTGCACCTGCGAGCAATTATTGAGCTTAGCTAGCCGCGGGAGTTGGTAACAACTCATCGAGCAATTTATTGATCACTGTTGGATTGGCTTTGCCTTTGGCCGCTTTCATCACTTCACCAAAGAAATATTGACGCAGTTTGACTTTGCCGTTTTTGTAATCTTCTAATTGCTGAGTGCTGCGCGCTATTACATCTTCTACCATAGCGCGAATCGGGCCTTCGTCTGAGACTTGGGCAAGACCTTTCGATTCGATTAGCTTGTCGACATCGCCGCCCTCTTTAAGCAATTCAATCAGTAGTGGCTTGGCGGCTGTAGAGCCAAGTTTGCCTGAGGTAACGGCAGCGCAAAGAGCGTGGAGATTTTCTGGAGTCAATTTAGTTTGCGAGAACTCTAGTTTGGCTTCTTTGAGATAGGCCATAGTTGGCCCTTTGAGCCAGTTGCAGGTGTCGGCTGCTGGGGCGCCGAGCTTGATGCAGTGGTCAAAGAAATCACTCAAATCTTTTGCTTCGGTGAGAATTCCAGCGTCTTCGTTCGAGAGGCCAAGGCTGTCGGTATAGCGGTTGCGCCGATGTTCTGGTAACTCTGGCAAACTTTGCTCCACTTCCTTTACCCATTCGCGACTGATGGCAAGGGGCATCAAATCTGGTTCTGGGAAGTAGCGATAGTCGTGAGCGTGTTCTTTCGATCGCATCGGATGAGTTTTGCGATCGCCTTCATTCCACAATCTGGTTTCTTGAACAATACGTTCGCCTTTGTCAAGCAATGCTGATTGCCGCTCAATTTCAGACTGAATAGCATTCTTGACTGCTTGAAAACTATTCATGTTTTTGATTTCTGCTCTGGTACCAAGTTCGGTTGTACCAAGTTTTCTCAGTGATACATTGGCGTCACAGCGAAAGCTGCCCTCTTCAAGGTTTCCATCGCATACTTCTACGTAGCGCAAAATGCGGCGCAATTCGATCAGATAGTTAGCAGCTTCTTCGGGACTGCTGATATCAGGTTCGCTAACGATCTCGAGTAAGGGCATGCTAGAGCGGTTGTAATCAGCCAGGCTGTAATCAGAGCCGTGCAGACCGTCAGCGCCAGAGTGCACAAGCTTTCCGGCGTCTTCTTCTAAGTGCGCTCTAGTTATGCGAATCTTTTTGCCATTGATTTCCAGATGGCCTTTCTCGCAAATTGGATGCTCGTATTGCGAAATCTGATAGCCCTTAGGTAGATCCGGATAGAAATAGTTTTTGCGATCAAAATGACACTGTTCAGCAATATGGCAGTTGAGGGCAAGACCGGCGCGTATGCCGAATTCTACAGCCTGCTTGTTGAGCACGGGCAAGACGCCGGGCATGCCGATACAGACTGGGCAAATTTGTTCATTGGGGCCCATGCCAAATTCTGTGGGGCAGCCGCAAAAAATTTTGGTTTTAGTTTTTAGTTGAGCATGTACTTCTAGCCCAATCACTGGCTCCCAGGTCATTGTTTTACTCCAATCGGCAATATCAAAAATACATTCATCTAGTGAGCAATGCTGTTAGCGGCGTCGTTTCCAGCCACTCCAACTTCAGCTTTTTCTTTCTGAATTTTCTGGCCCTTCTTGTTTATTTTATCGACTTTAGCACCGTCTTTCGCTGCATTTTTCTTCAAGCCTGGGCCAAACATCATCTTCCACAGTGGCCGTGGCCCTTCAATTACTTCGTTGAAGTGAGCAGCAGCTACATCAACTTCATCAGCAGCACTTCTGACTTTGGTCATGGTTGTGCGAATGTCGTCTTTGAATCCAGGTTCGCTCACTAGGCCGTCGAGCTTGGTCATTGCTTCTTTCAAATTGTTGATGGCAACCTTGACGTCGCTTCGCAGTTCTTTGTCTTCGCTGATGGTTTTCACAGAGTCAATTGATTTAGCGATGCGCTCAGTAGAGTCGTTAACCTTGGTGAGCATTGTCAACACATCAGTTCTCAGGCCTTGGTCTTTTAGTGTGCCGCTTAGTTCATGCATGGTCGTGCCAATGCTGTCGGCTGTTTGTCTGGCTAGCTGAGCTGTTTCTTTGAGGTCGCCACTAAAACCTGGGTTATCAAGCACTTTATTCAAGCGCTTTGAAGTAGTGGTGAGGTTGCCTGCTAATACATTGATAGATTCAGCAGTTCTTGAACTCTTGGTGAAAAATGTATTGGCGCCAGTTGAGACGTTGCGGTAAGAGTCAGCCACTTGCCCAACTTTTGTAGAGGTGGTGCTGAAGTTTTCAGAAGCAACTTTGAGAGTGTCCATGTTGCTATTCAATTTCTTGGCAGCTTCATTGATGTTGTGAACAGTTTCGCCCGAATGGCGCAAAGCTTCTGCCAGGCTGATGCCAACGTCGTCGCCACCGACGTCGGTGACAAGATGGTTGAGCTTGGTGGCAATCTTGTTAGCAATTAATTCGAGACGCACTGGGTCTTGGCCCATAACAATTGCACCAGGCTCGATTGCGGGTGGTGACTCGCCTTGCTTGGTTTCAGGCAAAGTGATTTCGATATACTTGGCTCCCACTAAACCTTGAGTCTGAATGGTGATGGCAGAGCCTTTTGGAATAGTGATGTCTTCGCTGCTAATTTTCAGATGAACTAAAACTTGGCCTTTACCCTTAAGATCAATTTGTTCTACTTGGCCAATGCGCACTCCGTTAATGTTGACTGGAGCATTGTTGTTCAAACCAGCAACGTCGTGAAACTGAGCGATGAAGCGCTGTGGTGGATGCATTATAGACAAGCCCTTGAGCCAGCTCCAGCCGAACAACAGCATACAGGCCGCCGTCATGACGAACAATCCTACTTGTGCTGAGATTTTGGGTGATAGCTCCATCGTTCTTCCTACTGTTTGTGCCTAAATTTTACTGGATGCTCTCTATAGTTTCGCTGCTAGCATCGGGCCTTCTCTAGAACCGCTGGCAAACTGCTGCATGAATGGATTATCTGACTTGACGCCTTCTTCGGGGGTGCCTTGCCAAACAATTTTTCCTTCAAACATCAGAACAACTCTGTTGGTGGTGCGGGTCCAAGTTGAGAACTGGTGGGTGACCACGATTGATGCTGCGGAAAGTTGGTGTGATAAGACAATCATATAGTCTTCAATCACAGTTGACATGACAGGGTCTAGGCCTGTGGTCGGCTCATCGTACAGAATGATTTTAGGGTCATTGACGATGGCGCGGGCAAAGCTTGTGCGCTTTTGTTGACCACCAGAAAGCCTTGTAGGTGAGGCATACATGAAATCTGATAGTTCAACTAGATCAAGTTTTTCTCTAATTATCTTGTCTTCTTCAGCTTTAGATAAATTTCGGCGATCGAGAGCTAGGGCTAGGTTATTGCGAACATTCAAAGAGTTGAGCAAGGCTGAACCTTGAAAAACTAGACCGATATCGTCAGAGCGGCGTATCACTTCGCCTTGATCAGGTTCAAGCAATCCACAAATAATTTTCAGCAAAGTAGACTTGCCGCAGCCTGAGGGGCCGATTAATCCAAGCATCTCTCCTGCATATACATCAAAGCTGACACCTTCTAAAATCTTGCGATCGCCAAAAGCCTTGTGGATATTTTTTACTTGTAGAACTGGTTCTGCTGTCATTTCTGTTGTTTAGTGGAGAACTAGCGAGGCGCGTAAGTAAGCGAGGTGACGACGAAGTTGAGGATGAAAATGGAGATCATTGTCCAGACAATTGCTCGGGTTGTAGCGATACCTACATCTTCTGCACCGCCGCGAGTATTGAGGCCAATAGCGCATGAGAAGAAGATGATGACAGTGGCATTAATGATTGATTTGAGGTAATGAACGGCAAAATCGCGGTCTAAAATTGTTTGGCGTACAGAGTCTAGAAATGCTTCCGGTGGTACATTCGCGGCGGTTTTCGCAATGAATATCCCCGCTAGTAAGCCAAGAAACATAGCGTAAGTTGATAGGGTTGGAATGACGATTAATGCAGCGGTGTAGCGAGGTACGACCAAGAATTTGATAGGGTCAACCCGCATTACTTTGAGCGCATCAATTTGCTCAGTAATCATCATGGTTGTTAGTTCAGCTGCAATGGAGGATCCCACGCGTCCGGCCACGATTACTCCTGCTGTGATTGGTCCAATTTCTCTCACTAGTGCCAGAGAGACAACACCACCAATGGCAGTGTCGGCGCCAAATGTTACTAGTTCGCGGGATATTTGCAGCGACATCGCTAGGCCGGTAAATAGTGCCGTGATACCGACCACCACTAACGACTTAACGCCAATCATGTATCCCTGACGCGTGCTTTCGGCCCAATCAATTTGCAGGCGGAGCATATATCCAAAAGTACGCCACATGAGATAGCCAACTTGCCCAAGCAAAGTTAATCCGATCAACATCTGATCTTCAGCTATTTGCAGTGGGTTTACGAAACGTTTTTCTTTGGTTTGGCTTGCTGTCATTCGGTCAATTTTATTAGAAACTGTTGGCGGTGGTCGCCGGGCGCAACACTTTCTCTCCTGTTGCCTGTTAACCTGTAAGGGTAAGCTGGTCTGTATTGCAGATTTGCTTACTTCGAAAGGACCGCTAAATAGATTGTTGCGCCTGATAGATTCTACTAGTTATCAGTAAAAAGAACGAGGAAATTCGTGGAGCAAGAGCCAAAACAAAAGTCTAAGAACTCTATTTTTGGCGGCTTGGCAGTGCTTGGCATCGCTTTGATGAAGTTCAAAGTTTTTATATTTATGATGCTAAAGCAAGGCCTGTCAATGTTTATCATGATTGGCATCTACACAATGTTCTTCGGCCCGATATATGCGTTGATAGTAGTAGCCTTGATTTTGATACATGAGAGTGGTCACTATATTTTCATGAAGTTCTTTGGTCTTGACCCTAAACTTCCAATCTTTATTCCGTTTTTTGGGGCCTTTGTGGCGATGCAGAAATTGCCGCCCGATCAGGCAGTCGACGCTTGGGTTTCGCTGGCTGGACCTCTGGTTGGTGGAGTAACCTCGGTTATTCTCTTCTTCTTCGGCGCTCAAATGGGTAATGGAATCATGATGGCAGCTGGCTCTACTGGCTGTTTTTTCAATTTATTGCAGTTGATTCCGGCAAAACCTTTTGATGGTGGTTTTGTCATTGGCGCCATCACTAAATGGGTTTTGATTCCCGGTGTTGCGATGGTGTTTCTGGCCGCTTACTTGCTTAAATCGCCCTTGTTCGGTCTGATTGGCATCATTTCTGCTTTTAGCGCTTGGGGAAGTTTGACTGGCAAAGTGAGCGAGCATGATTTGATTAAACCGGCCACTGGGCTTGAGAAAATCATGATTGGCGTGGCTTATTTCACGTTAGCTGGAGCCCTCGGTTACATCTACGCCCTGTCAAGCGATCAACTCGTCTCGTTTTTGCCCGCAAACAAGACCTAGGCTTCGATTTCGGTATTTTTTTCTTGCCCTAAATTTTGCCTTCAATAATATGGTGGTTTCACCATCGACAAAAGCCTGTAATTTTTGTTCAATAAAGATATAGAAAGAGCTTTGGCTCTGTTTGTAGCCAGTTTGTAAGCGAAAAGACAGGTACCCTGCGTTGAAGTCACCCGAAGGCAACATTGAACAATCGTTCCGCGATGGCGGATCAGATAAGGGTGCTGACAAAAACTTCGACAAAATCTTGGACAAGACCACTAATACTTTTGCTGCTCCTGAAATTGCATTATTTAACATGACCACAGCAGCCCGCCATCAGGAAGCTGCTCGCCCAGTCGAAGCTGCTCGGTCCGTTGATGGAGTTCGGTCTGTTGATGGAGTTCGTTCGACTGATGCACTTCGTTCAAACGTTCCGCTAGGTCGTCCAGCTGACGGCACTCGCCCGATAGAAGCTTCACGAACAGTCGAAAGCAATCGCACCACTGATACTGCTGCTCTAGCTGCTGCGGCTGCTCGGGCTGAGGCCCAAAGCAGAGCCGAAGCCAATCGCGCTGAAGCAGTGCGCCGCTCTGAAGCAATGCGGGCCGAATCTATGCGCACAGAGGCCGCTCGTACTGAAGCGCAACGCCGCAGTGATGCCATCCGCACTCAAGCCACTCGCAGTGACGCCATGCGTGCCGAAGCCCAACGACGGGCCGAGCAGAACCGCGCCGAAGCTTTGCGCAATGACACTATGCGCGCTGAAGCGCAGCGCCGGGCTGAAGCTGAAAGGGCCGAAGCGACCCGCAGAGCTGAAGCTAAAAAACCAGCAGCCCTTGCTGCAGGCAAAAAAATTGATTCTGCCGATAAGACTCCAGGTGCTGTGGGTGCTCTAGCCTTCCTCGGAGTAATGGGTGCAACCAAAGAACTACAGGCTCTCAAGCAAAGCGACCCTGAAAAATATGGCAAGATGACCCTTGAGCAAGTGCGGCAGCACAAACTTTCAGAAGAAGTCGGCAGTCGCGACAAAATGTCGTTCATGGGCTTAGCCATGTGCAATCCATTTTTCTTGATGGCTTTGGGAGCTACTTTCGCCGTGATGGATGACATTAAGGCCAGTCGCGCGGCTAAGCTGAAAGGCAATGGTGTTAACGCTGGCGATGCAGTTAATGGCCAAGCAGGCGGCATGAGACGGGCTGTTAAAGGCGAGTCACTAGAAGAAACCAAGGCTAAGCAAGAAGATTTGCGTCCGAAGTCGCTTACTCCTGAAGGCGCTCGACTGCTTGGTTTGGACATGAAAAACAAAGCCAATCTGGCAGATAGCGGCGATGCTGGCTACTTGAAATTTGGCCTAAAAAAATCAAACGACGCAACTAAAGAGCAAAAGCCTGGTTCACGCGCTGAAGGCGAGAAAGGCAAACAGAAACTTTTCAACAGTGCTGAAAGCAGTTGGGAAGAAAGAGCAGCTGCTCGCTCATTGAAAAACTGGATTAAGACCGATCAATTGATCAAGAAGAAGCAAGCACTTGGTGATCAAATGGAGCGCATCAACGGCCGCGCTCAGTACAGCGAGGTGGCTAGCTTGGCCGCCAAAATTCAGTTGATAGATAAGGCTTTGAAGCAGCAAGCACAGTAATAATTTATACAGGTCAAGCAGATGGCTGGCGACATTGATCACGATAAAGATCACAAAAATGATCGCGGCAATGAGGCTAACAGCCATGTTGAGCGACCGCAGCTCGATTTACTTAGTGTCTCTAATTTGGCTGTCACTGAGAAGAATTTCAAAGTTAGTCTGGACCAGCAAGGTGTTGTTGGTAAATTCTACGACGCACTAAAGAACAATTTTGGTGGCAGTAGCAAAAGCGATTCTTGGTTGGAGCGCCGCTGGTCTGCTGTGCTTGATTCGGAACTTGGTTCAGTGGCTGTTAAGCAGGATATCGCTGCGGCAAAACCGTTGTTTAGTAGCGACGGAAAAGGTAACCTCGTATTGTCAGCTTCTCAAGCTGCCAAAGATTTTGATCGCAGCCAAGAGACTGGCAAATATGTGATTGGCGGTGCGGCATTAGCCCTTTCTGCCACCTTGCTCTTGCACGGTCGTGTGGGCAAATTGTTTAATGGTGCGGAAGCAAAATCACTTTCAGAGGGCTTAGAAAAAACTGTCTTAGTTGAGTCAAAAGTGGCCACAAACGATTTTGTGCAACTGAGTAAGGAGAGGCTCTTTCACGCTCCTCTAGCCGAATTACAGGCCACAGCTGAGCGTAATATCAAAGGTCTCGTGGCAAGGGTAGAGCAGGCCGGAGAAAGCATGCCGCGTCTTGCTTTTCATGGAGGACCGCCTGAGAGAGCCCAGATTGTCGAAGATTTTTACTTGCACGGCAAACATCATGATATGCCTCTCTATGTTGCTTCGCCACTAAAGCGAGCTGAAGATGCCAGCGGGCGTTTGTCTGATGTCATATCGTCATTTCAGCACGCCCGCAGCTATGCTGGAGCACCTGCATCGGGTAAGGTTTTTGCCTTTGATGCAAGTGATGTGAATATGACTGGGATGTATATAAAAGGAAAGCCAGCGCAATTGCCAGCTTTGTTTAAACCGTCTGAGCATGGTGCCGAAAGGGTTATGCATTTAGACCCAGATTTGAAATTACTGAAGGTATTCGAGGCTGAAGAACTGCTGTATACGCAGCCTCCTCAAAATCTTCCTGACTATCTTGAACGGCTGGCATATTTGGAGCAGTTAGAAGTTCAACGGCATGCCCATGCGCTTTTGCAAGCGATCGGACTGTAATTTCAGTCGTCGAAATTTGGTGGTATAGTAGCGTCTTCAATCGACAAGGGTGTCAGCGTCTTCAGATTGGGATGCCTTTCTTCATAGGCATGCCGCAAAAGAATCTTTCGCAGCGCTTCGGGCAAAATAGGTTTGACTAAATAGTCGCTAAAGAAGTCTGCAGCTTCTCTGCTTTTCTGTTCGTCTGGCTCTTTTTCAATAATGCCGATGATAGGAGTGAGTGAAGTCAGCTCCAAATCAATAGCTTTGATTTCCTGAGCACACAAATAGCTATCCATATCAGGAAGGTTTAAGCTCAGCAAAATTACGGCATAGCGCGTATGTCTTACCATCTCTAATGCGGCTTCACCAGTAGCTGCTATCTGTGGTCTGTAATCGTATTTATCCAACAGGTGATTGAACACTTGCTGGTCAGTGCGATTATTTTCCACAACGAGTATTAAAGGTGCTGGCATATTAGATAGGTCGGTTGCCTGAAGCGGTCCAAAAACTTATACACGATAAGTTATTAGTGGCAATCTATCACAAATATTCTGAACCTGGAATATGGGAGTTATTAACTAGTAGGCCGTGGCTCTATTTATTATATGGAGTAATAGAATGGAATTTTTTGAAAACGCTCAAGAGGCTATGACTATCAGGGAGGCACGGTAAGGTGCAGCAACTCTATAAAAATGAAGGCGTGAACCGCTCTGGAAGCTGGCAGCTTTCCTTCTACCAGAGCAATCTAGTATGGGTTTGAGACTTGTCAGACCTCAGAGCGGAAGGCCGCCTGAGCGATCTCTTCAAGCTTGTAAAGGTCGTCCCACAGATTCTTGTTCGGACCTTCTTTCATGCCTTCCACCAGGCGCAGAAGGCGGCGGGCCGACGCAGAGAACTGTTTGTTCTGAAGCGCGTGACCATCTTGGACGAGGGCACGACAGACAGAGGCTGCGGCAGTCAGGCTTTCATTAACGGCCATGAGAGATTCGATAGCGAGACGGCTATCTTCTGCTGCGGCGCCGGCGTGTTTGTTTATCGTTTTGACTGATCTCGAAGTCATTTTCGCTTTCCTTTGCTTTTCTGAACTGTTCTTTTTTTCGAAATGTCGTTTTCGCTGGATTGATAGCGGGCAATCCACTTAGTCAGAGAGCGCAGGCCAATACTGGCTACTTCTAGAGCAGCAATCTCTTCGGCCTACGCTAACTTTGGGGGAACAGAGACGGGGACAACTTAGGTGGTTAAGCCTAATTGGAGACCCCGAAGATGCCTTAGTCGGCGAACTGTTCGACGCAAATCATTTGCGTGGTGGGGCCGTTGCCGATCAGGGCAAGGGTGGCGATGCAGCGGCGATTCTTGCCGTCGGTGTATTCGGCCTGGCGCAGAATCTTGGCGTTGTCGATGGTCTCCTGGTCGATGCCCTCGGGGGAGGTGTAGGAGAAGGTGCCGCGGATGGTATCTTCGATGTGAACATCGTCGACGAAGGTCACGAGAACTTGGTCACCAGCTTTCAGCAGTGCAGAAGCGGCGTCGGCTGCCTGGTCGATGTTGATGAATTCCTGGCCGATGCCATCGTCGAGACGAACCACGAAGGCGCTGCGATTGTTGTCTGCAGTGCCCATGACGGGGCAATAGACCTGAGGGTGTGCGGGGCGAGAATAGTCGATACGACGAATCAGAGAACCGAGGCGCTCTTCTGTCTTGACGTTGGCGAAGTGTTCGGCAGAAGCGACGGCAGCGGTGGCGACGGTGCGGAATTGCTTGGTCATGTTGTAATTCTCCGAGCTAGCAAACTCAATGGTCTGCGGTTGATTTCTCTTTTCGCTTCAAACAATCGAATATTTCACTGGCTGAGCAACTGCGGCACTGTACTTGAGACGATGTCACAAGGGCAGAGTAGTTGTAGGGTGAAATGTTGCTGGTTTCGTTGTTTTTGGCCGGTAGATTGGGAGAAGGAAAAGATAACTCTAGAATGAACAGATCAACGGGTGAAAACAATAGAGTTGCTAACAAGTGATAAATCGCAATAATTAGAGGAAATTCGTGAAGCTGTGCGAACCGGGAAAACTAGTCTCTGTTTGCGTTTTCGGTTTGCGGGCCGATTACAGTTTGACTGCAACTATTAGCAGAGCATTGATTGGTATGCCAGTGCCGAACTATTTTGAACCATCCAATGTGAGGGTATTACAATAGCTAGGGGCACGCCAGTTTTTTTTGAAATAGGCTTATTATGACGTTGAGAAATGTGAGAATTTGAGGGCAGAGTGATTTTCCGGACAGCTTTGATCAATGCCGTTTTGCTGACAGCGCTTTCAAGTAGTTGTCTCGCCGCCCCCGCGAATGCCTCTGGAGGTGTGCCAGCAACTAGCCAAGCAAGTGCTCCATCGACGTCAGTTGTTAGGCCGAACACAGACAGGCAAATAGCTTTTTTCAATAGTGGTAACTTGCAGCAAGCAGCGCAAACCGGATACGAAATTCTTCGCCGCGACCCCAGCAATTCGCTCGCTCGCTACTATTATGCTCAGACACTCTTTAAGATGAATCGCATCGAAGATGCTAAAACGCAATTCGCTGAATGCTACAAGAGCAGCACCGATCTAAAACTGAAAGCTAATAGCTATGAGGCATTGAAGGCGCTTGCTGCGCCTACTCAGAATGGAGTAGCGACCTCGCACTCTAGTGCGGCAGGCTCTAAATCTACTGCTGCCTCCCAATCTAGTGCTGCCTCCCAATCTAGTGCATCCGCGCAAATTCCCATTGATGGTGAGATCTCGACAAACGATCCGGCTTTGAACTCGCGAAAGCTTCAGGTCTTAGTTGACGCTAATGCCGATATTGCAGCCAAGCGCAAGCAACTAGCTATTGAGATTCAAGCCGCCAAAGATGATGCCGCCGACCGTCTCAAAGGCGTTGAGCAGTATTTTGAGCGGGCAATTTTTGTAAACAATCGGGTCGTTGGAATAGAACGTTATGAAAATCGTGAATTCATAAAAATTAGAGACAGCGCGCAAAACGAAATGAGAACGAAAATTGAAGCGCTCAATGATGATTTTAAACGTCGAGAAAGCGAAATAGTGGCAGACTGTAAGGCTAGAGGTGCGGTGTATGACGCGGTAAGGCCCGGCTTGCATAGTCAGCAGAAAGTAGGAACAAGTCAAATTCAGCTGATTCCGCAGCATACCAACGGTTTCGTTAGACACTTTGTGAATTACGATGGTAGCGCACCGGTCAGTCTGAAAGCACGGCAGGGAGAGCTGAATGGCGGAAAGCCGATTGGTGCAAAGTCTAATAGTGCAAAGCTCACCGTAGAAAAGCTCAATGCCGCCAAGCCAGCAGTGGGCACCAAATCTGGTGCTAGTTCTAAAACGACAGCGGGGCCAGCAAATCCTTGATTAGAACGCCTCGGGTTCAGCTGAAAGCCTTGTATTGTCTGATTGCAATCGCTGCTTGTGTTCCGTTGGCCGCGCTTTCAAAACAAGTTATCGAATCGAAAATTCCCGGTAAGGCAAGCAAGGCAGTCACGCTGCGAGGTGGAATTGATCAAGTTGACTACGCATTAAAATCATCGGGAGTAACTCTAGATGACGCTAAGCTTCCAGCATTTGTTGGTAATGTTCGCTTAGGCTCACCAGCCTACTACGGCGGCCTTTCTGAAGGCGATAAGGTTCTTTCTGCGCACATCACAGAAAACAAACTCAACTTGTTATTTGAGCGCAAAGGTAAGCGCTTTGCCCTAAGTCTGCGGACTAGTGCGGCTGATTTATCTAAGCTTACAAAGGGCGTGCCTCTTAGCGACAAGATTGCTGATGTGCCACTAGTGCCAGGCGTGCCGCTAACTGATGAACAGAAGCTCAAAGAATTATCCAAGCACGATCTCATTGTCCTTATCGATACTTCCGGTTCTATGGCTGAAGTCATTCCGTCTTTGAAAATGTCAAAATGGCAGTGGTGCGCGCGTTTTCTTGGTAAGTTTTCAGAACGCACTAAAGGTGCGCTGGCGGGGCGAGGCCTGACAATCATCCCTTTCAGTACTAACTACAAAATTCTCAACGGCTGTACCACCGATCAAATCAGTAATCTGTTTGCTAGTACAGGCCCAGATGGTGGCACCGATTTCGCTTCGCCATTGCAGGAAGTTCTCTCGAACTATTTTGCCTCTGGCCGGCAGCGCCCCCAAATGATTGCAGTCTTTACTGATGGTATTCCTAGCCATGGTCCGAGAATAGAACAGGTACTAATCAATGCCACCAAAGAAATGCGTTCGGCCCGTGAGGTGCAAGTAACTTTTCTTGAGGTGGGAGAAGTCAATCAGGGTACCAATCTCCTAAAATATCTTGATGAGTTCCTTGTGCACGATGGTGCTCAGTATGACGTGGTGCAAACCGTTGGTTTTGACCAGTTGAAACAAATGAGTTTGTTTGATGTCTTCATGCTTGTTTTGGAAAATAAGGCTGTTAGCACTGGCGGCCTTGATAGTGAGATTGATGCACTCAAACAGCAAATAGAATCGCAGCGGCGAGAAGCGATGGAAAAAGCTACTCAGAAACAGGGTCGCAAGTATTGAAAGAGTGTTTTCTCAAATCTGCGAAGTTTCTACTATTGATTGGAGTAGCTGCTGGGAAAAAATTAGAGGCCGTTGAAGGCTCTCTAATTTTTTTGCAGCTAGTCGGCAGTACGCCAGCTAAGAAATGCGAAGAGCGCTCTTGAGCATCGACTGGGCGTTGGCAAATCCATCGGGCATCTCCAAGAGTTTGTCGAAATAGGTTTCTTCTGGATTGGTCGCGACGATCGGATAGTCGGCAGCGACTTGCTCAGCTTGCTCTTTCCATTTCTTGCGGAAGAACGCGATCGACTCAAGAAAAGCTCTAACCATGTTGGTGCAGGCTTCTAGCTGTCGCTGAGTTTCGGAGACTTTGGCATAGGCGTTGCCACATACAATTTCTGTCTCACGGTCAACTCCAGCTGGCAGATCGATTCGGCCAACACCTAAAGTCGCACCGCTACTGCCATTTTTGAGCTGTGAAGCGAACTGGTTATAGCCGGCTGTGGTTTCATTATGAGCTTTTCGCACTTGCTCAAGTTTGGTGATTTGTAATTCAACGCGAACATTGTAGCTGTTTAGATCAGCTACTTGCTTTGCCATCACTATCTTTACTGCGGCTCTGGCTGCAGCTAAGTCGGCTTCGGTGCGATGATATAAAAACCACCAAGTAGAGGCCAAAATCAAAATGATGATGGCAAAAATAACATGATTTAACTCCATTGTTTTAGATTTTAAATTGTGAAAGTTGGCACTAGTTCAGGGTTGTAGTCAACAACCTAGCAAGTCTTTTTGTTTTAAGCTAGCGACACTGAATGCAAAAATTGACTACCGAATTGTTCGTATATTGCTTCTCTACTGAGGTTTTCTTTGGGAAGAGTAAGCAAAACAGCGCAGCACAAATCTAACGTTTCACCCGTGAAGTCGGTTTCAGCATTCTCTAATTGAATTAGATTTATGGCTGTTTGGGCAATCTGCGCTAATGCAGCAATCGCTTTCTCCTCTTGCTCAGTGCGGCGAGAATTCTGGCACAGAGCGAGTTTTACAATAATACCTTGCCATACTGCCAAGTTATTACAGCCCAATTCATAAAGTGTGCAAACCTCAGTGCAGAGATAGTCTTCAGCAGATTCCTCCACAAAGACATCACCTATTTTGCAGAGAAGCCATTGGCTGAAGAGCCACCAAGAGTAATTAAGCGTGGCTCCAGGCCGAATCGCCTTTTGCAAAACGGTTTGCCAAAGTAGACTCTTTTCAGGACTCAGTTCTGATTCAATTTTGCGGCTGGCGGCAATCATGTGCGTGGCAATGCCCAAATTGATTAGGGTGGTTTGATTACTTGCTTGGTTCGTTGCTTGTTTCATTTCTTGTTTCATTGCTTTTTAGTTAGTGGCTTTTGGCCTGTTAAAAAATTGTTTGAGCCCGAAAATGCCTTGGCATTCTGAAGCAGTTTTCTAGTGAGCGCATTTCATTTGTTTGGGTTGTTTAGTCGCTTGTTTTTGCTTGAGTGGATAAATTGGTTATGCCTTTAACCTATGGTGATAAGTTTCATCCTGCAAGCATTAATGACCCTCTTAACTCTCTAATCTCGTACAATCACCATGCTTACTACTTAAAGCTGTATCTGCGCATTGAGTTACTTAACAAAAAACTGTCTTGCTGTTCTCGCCATCGGCCTCGCAAATGGCCCGTGTTCGCTCAGCGCCGCGAGTGTCAATCACATCACTCTGGCCGCTAATCAAACCTATGTGCCAGGAAGCCGAAATCGGTTGCAGCGTCTCGATGTCTATTCTCCTGTGGCTCAAGCATCTTCGGATCAAACGGAAAAGGTTAAAGCTAATCAGTTCTTTTTGCGTCCGCAAAAGTTGCTGGCCAATCAACCAGTAGGGCGGCCGCAAAAGCTTCCTGTGATAATTTACATTCACGGTGGAGGCTTCTGTTCTGGCGACAAAGTATCTTCAGTGGCGACTATGCCTCAAGTGTTCACAAGTCAGGGTTTTGTCTTCGTGAGCATTGATTATCGACTATCGCCAGCCGCTCACTTCCCTTCTCATGTGCAAGATGTCGCTAGCGCTGTTGCTTGGGTTCATAATTCGATAGGCAAATATGGCGGAGATGCCAAACAAATATTTTTATTGGGTCATTCAGCCGGTGGCCAGCTTGCAGCGCTTGTTTCGTCTGATGAGCGCTATCTTCGCCGTCATGGTCTGGCCTTGAATACAGTATCAGGAGTGGTGCTACTTGATGGTGGGGCTCTCGATGTTACCTCGGCTTTACTAACGGATAAACGAAGGCCAGTGAACTCACCTGCATTCGGCAGCAATCCAGCAGTGTGGCGCCAGGCATCACCGGTCTACCACCTAAAAGCAGGCAAGAATATTCCTCCTTTTTTGATTTTCTACCTGCCTTCCACACAACAGAGCATAGAGCAGAATGGCAAGTTGATTAGTGCCTTGCGCAAAGCTAAAGTGCCCTTTGATGTTCATATAGTCGATTACAAAAATCATCAAGAGATCAATCAGGCGCTAGGCAACATTGATGATGCGGAAGGCGCACAAATAGTACGTTTTTTCAAGAGTCATGGTCAGCGCGACTTGTAATAGCTTTTGTTGTTGCTGCTGTTTGAGGTGCAAGGCTCTTGCGGTATGGGTCTCTTACTGTATAAGTCTCTTACTGTATAAGTCTCTTTCAATTTTTTGCCACTTTGGTCCCGCCGCTTCTTTCGCTCTCTTTGAAAGCCAATTTGGCATGCTCGGCGCCAAAGCAATGAATTCTATTAGTTCGCCTCGACTAAGTTTTGCAATAGTTTTGGCTATTTCATTCGTGTCACTTGCATCCTTACCTCGCTGCCAAAGACTTAGTGCAATTGCTCCCACCGCAGTGCTAGCCAATTGCAGTTTCCTTGGGCTGATATGTTTTAAGTAGATGTATTTACCTTGAAAAAGGAAACGTGAGCTACAACCTGAGGTATAGAAAACATTTTGCCTGTTTTGTTGATCAGATTCGGAATCTTTTGAGGGAGCCTTGATAATGGCCTTGTTGGTTTTAGTGGACTTTTTGTGAGTTATCTCGCTAGAGACGGATGCTGTAGTTTGACTTCCCGCGATAACGAAAATACCATGGCCTATGCGTTCAATTCGGCCACTTTTGACCATTCTTGCTAAGGCGACGTCAACGGTGTTTCTTAAGCGAATAGTTGTGGTTGCGGTGAGAATTTGGGCGCTGCTAAAGTGCTCACCAGGCTTAATTGTTGAGAGAAATTTTCTTATCACACTTGTTGCTTTCAGCATTATTTGTAGTCCTCGTAATTGAGCCTGAAGTTGGCCGTATACTTGCGGCCCGAGTTAGTTAACGCTTTGAGGAGCAAAAAAGTTCAAAGTGGAATTTTGTTTTGTGTGAAATTGATGATTAGTTTTCGGGGGCCGGAAATGTCACATTTTCTGCAGAAAATATGACATTTTAAATTCCGCCATAAAAAGAACAAGGGCAAATCTTCTTTTATTGAGCCCCTGCGAAGGCTTATGATGGCTTGTAATACTAATTAATATAGTTGATAAAAGCAAAAAAACATGACGACCGAGCAACGAGTGCTAGATCGCCATGTTTGGCTAATTACGGGCTGTCTAAAAAAACCTTTCGCTTGTTTTGCGCTACTTCTTCTTTGAGCTCTACTTCTTATTTGTTCCTTACTTCTTCTTGGTGCCTTACTTCTTCTTGGTGCCAGAACTGCCGCCGCTGCTCTTGTGCTCTTTGTCGTTGTCCGACTGAGTCTTGTAAGCAGCGATGAAGGGCAGAATGCGCGGGTCGATGGCGCTGCGGTCTTTGACAGTAACGGTCCAGCTGTCGCCGAACCAGTTGAAGAAGCCGCGGTGCACCTCAGCGACGGTTTTGCCGCTGGTGCTCTCGAGCGTGATGTCGGTAGCAAAAATCTCAGACTTATGCGAGTAGGCAACAACGTTGCCTTTCGCGTCAAGAATGCTGTAGGTTGTCCATGTCTTGAACATCGAACTGAAGACCTCTTCCTTGATCGTGCCGATGCTGTTGCCAGCACCATCCACGATATCAATTTGAGTACCCCAGCTGAGGAGTGCCGTGTAGGCCGTTGCCACTGTCGCGCCGCTATTGTCAGTAAAGACAAAGGAACGCTTGAGCGATACGAGTCGTTCGGTGACGACACCGTAGTGATCGCCGTTGGCTTCGATATCGAAGGCGCTCTTGACCTTGAAGATCATGCGCTCTTTCACTTCAAAGCTATCGGGAAGCGAGCGAGCCGGGCCACCGCCGCTGAACATTGAGTACAAGACGGCGATAACCAAGGCTGCAGCCAAGGCAATCAATCCAAATTTGAGACGATTCTTCATGGTTCTTGATATCCCCTTGGCAAAAAAAATGGATGGGTATTTGATTAGTTGCTTGATTGGTCGTTGAGAGCTGTTATCGGTTTGATAACCGCTGGAAAAAAAGAGGGAGGGGATTGCTCCGCCTCCCTCTTTCACTTGCCAGTGTTAGTCTGCGAAATCGCTGTCAGCGAATTCGTCGCTCCCGACCGCACCGACGATGGCAGCCTCGATGAAGCCGACACCAGCCTGTTTGGCCGCGATAACACGATGACGTCCGTCCTCGACGTTGTAACCACCGTCGAAGCGAGGACGCAAAACAACACGGACCATTTCTTCGCCGTTCTCATAAGCCTGGCGATACTGTTCGATCTGCTGCCCATCGCGAGCGATGAGCTTAGCCCAGGTAGCTTCCGACACGTAAATGTCAGAGAGAGCGACGAAAATGGCCTCAACATCACTGCCGTGGCAGTGAATGGTCGCCTTGTTGCGACCGCGATACGACTTGCCCATAGACACCTCCTTACGAATGGAGGTCCTGGTGCAAGCGGAGGTGACAGTCTTACCTCAACACTCGGCAAGGCCGATAGTACTCAAGAACATTCCAGAGAGTTACTTCTGAAATGCTTCTGAGCCGAGGTTTCAACGATAAGACTGGCCTTTTGCACGACACAGTTGTCGATGCGCTCACCAGGACCTACATTCGGCTTAGCCTTGTACGTGTCATGGTTGTCCTCCTTTCGAGTTAGTGAGAGCTGATCAGCGTGACCAGCCCTCGGTTTAAAAGCCAACACAAGAGTGCCAATTAATTGAGATTGCTCACCAATTACTGACGGTTGTTCTTGCGGTCTTCCTTCTCCAGCTGGTCACGCTCCTTGCGCTTGCGACCATGCAAGCGAACAAGGAACAGACCAACCAGACCAGCGCCCAAGCCAAAGCCAATCATCAGCACCGAGGTGCCTCCGAAATCGTCGTCGCCATTGTGAGCAGGCGGAGTGCCTGCCGGGCCGGCGAACTTGGCAGTGGAAATCTGGTTGAGAACAGTGACCGCTGCGGCCAGCTGTTCGTCGATGGCACCACCACGGCTGCGGTCGATGACGAGGTCAGGCTCGATGCCCTTGTTCGCCAGGTCGTATCCGCCCGGGGTGAGGTAGTGCATCACCGTGATTTGCAGCTCACCGAGCGGCTTGATCGTTTGGTCGGTGAAGGCAACAGCCTTGCCGAACGTCTGCGTACCGATGATGATGGCGCGCTTGTTGTCCTTCAAGGTACCCGTAAGGATTTCCGAGCTGGACGCCGAGCTACCATTGACGAGAACCGTCAGCGGCACCTCGAGAAGACGCTCGATGATCCCAGCCATCTCGGGCGGCATGCCGACATAGTTGTAAGGCATGGGCTTGTTGATGTAGGTCGTCTTATCTTCGCTGAAGCGACCATTGCTTTCGTGGGTCTTGAGGAAGATGCCTTCGCGGATGAACAACGCGGCGATGTTCTGCGCCACGTCGACGATACCGCCGCCGTTGTTGCGCAGGTCCAGCACCAAGCCGCGCATGCCACCATTGGAGTTCTGGTCGAGGGCGAAGAGTACCTCAACCATACCCTGGCTCAGCGCTTCCATGTCGCCAGGAGCCGAGCCGAAGCTGGGCAGGCGAACATAGCCGATGTTCCCCGGCAGCATGCGCACTTCGATCTGAGCTTCTGGTGCTTCACCGAATGCCACTTTGACCTGCTCTTCGATACCATCGTGAACGATGGTGAGAACAGCCTCGCTGCCCTTCTTGGCGAAGGTCAACGCGTCCGCCTTGTCTTTCGTCAGGCCGGCCAGTTCCGTCGTGGTGGAAGTTGCCTTGCCATCACTGCCGGTGCTGTTGATGACGATCGATTTGACCACGTCGCCGGTGCGGAGGCGGTTGCCTGCCCATGCCGGAGTGCCGTAGAGAATCATTTCGATCTTGTAGGTGCCATCAGCATTGCGAGCCAGTCCGACGCCCAGATGGACGATGCCGCTTGCGCTGCGTTCCATCGAGGTGAACATTTCGTCCATCGTGGTGAACTTGGTCCAACGGTCACCGACGCTGGCGACCATTTCCTTGAGGGCATTCTGCAGGTCTTCGCCGGTCTTGAGCTTGCCCTTGTACTTGTCGGCCCAGAGGTGCCAGTCCTTCAGCTTGTCCTGGTTGTAGTACTTGGCGCCGATCTTGGTCCAGACCTGACGGTAGATGTTTTCCAGAACTTCCGGGCTCGGCTGTTTGGCCGGGTCGCGCAGAAATTCTTGACGCATCTTGATCAACTTCTGGATGTCTTCCGCGGTGGGCATGCCACTGGGAGTGAGAACGCCAGGAGAGGGAGCCGTCTGGGTGGGCGTGGTCGTCGTGGCCGGTGACGTGGCAGGGCCGGCACCGGGCTTGACGCCAGGAGCGGGAACGGTCTGCGTGGTACCGGGCGTGGTGGCGGGTACGGCGTTTGGTGTGACCGCCGGTGCTGCCTTCGGGTCGACGGCCGGTGCGACTTTGGGGTCGACCGGGGTAGCGGGCTGCGTCAGGTCCATCGGCGAACTTTCCACCGGCGTGCCGTTGGGCAGCTGGCGGAAGAGCTTGGCCTTGTCGATGACACTCTTGGTGTCGACCGGAGCGCCGCGCAGGTCCGATTCACTCAGTGAGTCGGCCGTGCCCGTGACAGAAACCGACTTGGTCGGGTCTTGCGCGTAGGCAGACGGGGCGAGAGAGGCAGCTGACACGATTGCCGAGAGCGCCACCATTGCCACCATCGCCATACGACTACGCATGTAGTGTTTGAGATTGATTGACATACGAGATTTCCTTTCTGATTCAGGTTTATGTATAGAGTCGAGTTGACTTCGAAATCTAGAGAAACGAGTGCGCACCCAGCTCGCGAGAGAATCGCGGATGCATGGGTGCGCACCATAGGCGGTGTAACCTCCCGGTTTACTTGTCGCTCTTGTCGTCAGTCTTGGGCGCCGTGGTGGTGCCATCGGCAGCCGCCTTGTCGGCCGGCGTTTCGGCGATAGCCTTGCTACGGGCTTCCACTTCCTTGGCGAAGTTGTCTTCGTGCAACTTCTTCAGCTCGGCTTTGCGGGCAGCGATTTCAGACGCGTCACGAGCCGGCGAAGCTTTGCCAGCGATGGCTGCGATTGCTTCTACCTTGGCGCGTGCGAGCTGCACGTCGCTGGCTGGGTCTTCCTGAGGATTGGCATCCTCGGGCATGACCACTTCGATGTCGGGAACGACACCAATCCAGTCCATCGGGAGTGCCGCCGGGCGGAACTCGAAGGAGGTGACATGCATGTTGCGGTCACTGGGCAGCGGGATGACGTTCTGGCCGACGCCCTTGCCACCGGTCGGCTGACCGATGAGCAAAGCACGATGATTGGCCTGCAGAGCACCAGAGAGGATCTCCGATGCCGAGTACGAACCACCGTCGATCAAGACGATGACGGGCATGTCCTTCGGCAGGAGCATGTCCATGCGCTGACCGGTTTTGGTGGCCTGGGGCTTGCCGTTGACGACGATGGTGCCGGTGTAGTTGGTCGGAGTGACCGCATGGGTTATGGTCACTTTGTCGTCGCCGCTGCGCTGGAGCAGCTGAACGATGATGCCCTTTTCGAGGAACATGCCAGCGATGTTGATCGCTTGACCAAGTTCACCGCCGGGGTTGCCGCGCAGGTCGAGTATCACTGCCTTGCCTTTGGCTGCTGCGGTGAGTGCGTTGTACATCTCTTCAGTGCCGTACTTCGATTCGAAGTGCGTGAGCTTGATGAGGGTGACGCCGTTGCCCAGGTCTTCCGACTTGACCACATGAACAATGAACTTGGCGCGCACGATCGACAGCTCGATCTTCTGGTCGGCAGCATCGCCAGAGCGAATGATGCTGAGCTTGACGGTGGTGCCAGCGGGGCCACGGATGGTGCTGACCACTTCGTCGAGAGTTTTGCCGTTGACGTCAACGCCGTCGACAGCGGTGATCCGATCGCCCTTTTTCAAGCCGCCCTTGCCTGACGGAGTATCCGAATCAGGGTTTTCGGCGACCACAATGGGGCGGTCATTGCTGAGCTTGAAGAGCGGCAACACGGCTTCTTTCTTTGGCTCTTTACCGAGGGCGCGAATTGCTGAGATCAACCCCTTTTCGTAGAGAGTGGCGCCGATGCCAGCCATCGAAGGATCGACACGACCCTTCTCTTCCTTGTTGGCATCGGGAAGGTTGTAGTAGTCGAAGCGCTGACCGAGGCTCCACATCATCTCGTAGACAGCCTTGTCGGTGCCTACTTCGGTGTTGAGGACGCCATCGGTGGCGTGGCGATTCTGCCAATCGGCGACGAATTTGGCGCGCACCACGGGATCTTGCAGATCCTTGTGATAGTCGCGAAGAGCTTCGAAGGCGGCGTTGTAGATTGCCTGGCCATCGAACTTGACGGCGGCAACCGGGGCTGCGGTGGTGGTGAGAGTGGTCGAAGTCGCGGCGGCCGGCGCAGTTTGCGCGTTGACCGTCGACATCCCCACCGTGATTACGGAGGCGGCGAGTAGCAGGGCCGTTGCGCTAGCGCGCAGCGAGCCGAGAACGCCGCTGAAAAGCGAGTTCTTATTCATGTCTATGTTTCCTTCTGAAACGTTAGTTTGAGAAGGCAATAAGAAAGGGTTCACCGCTGAACACTGGCTCTATGGCTCAATGCGCAGGGGAAAACCCTCTCAAACCGTCTTCTCTGTTATCGAAATTTGAGAGCACAGAATCTCCCGGTGATTAGAAAATGAAGCCCTGAGCCACGCAGAGATCTATGGTGTTTGCCACTCCTTTGTAGGGTAGGAGAGACAGACACCTTCGATACTCTGCGTGGCCCATTTGAGGCTGGCTTCTTGCCGTTACTTTGAGTCCCAGGGCCGCGGCACCAACACCTGCAGGTCTTCGAACAGACTCTTGATCTGCTCGCCCGTCAGCGTGGTCGCGGTGGTGTGGTCATCGTTGGTTTCGGCGTCGAACAGATCGCCCTCGCACATGGTGATCACAGAAGCAGCCATCTCGGTCTTCTCTTCTTCAGAGAAGCGAGCGACGATTTCCATGACAGTCAGTGCTTCGAGCTGTGGGAACTGCGGCATAGTGCCGAGGTAACGCCGCAGTGCATGCACGATGGCGCGGATGTGCTTGCGCTTGTAGCCGCCGTTTGCCTTGGCGTCTTTGTACTGACCTTCGAAGACGTTCCAAGCTGCGCGGTTCGCCGGAATCACCTTGCGCGGACGTACACGGTTGATGTACTTGACCACGGCGGTGCCCGGGATGAGCAGCAAGAGGAAGGTGCCGAGCGCGAGCGCTGCCACCGTCATGAACGAGATGCGAGTGCCCTGTTCGTCAAGGTTGCCCTCGAGCAATTCCTCACCGTTGTCGCCGATGTTCGGGCGAGTGACGATGAAGTCAGGCGTGGTCAGCGTCTTCCAGTTGGGCTTGCCATCCGGAGTAGCGTCGTAGGCGTAGCGCAGGTCGAGCTGAAAGGGGATGACCGGCTTGTAGACCATGCTCTGCACGATCAAGTTGATCACGTAGACCTTACGCGTCTGCTTGCCGATCACCGAACCATCCGGGCCCTTGATTTCGCGGACGCGCAGCTGCGGTCCCGCAATCTGAATGGCCGGCGTTTCGTCAGGACCCTGCTTCGCAAGCATGAAGTCGGAGCCGTTGAAGCCCAGAACTTTCTGCTTGATCAGCGAATTGAAGTCGATCTCCACCGACTCATCGACGTTGAGCACCACGGTCAAGGGAATCTTGTCCATGATGAAGTGGCCGAAGTGACGGTGCGACTGAGTGAAGCCCGCCTGGTCGCTGGGGGTGGTGCCAACGATGATGTTGAGTCGACCCTGGCCGCAGGTTGCCGAAATCGGATTCTGCGGCTTCGGGTCAGCAGGCGGCTGCGAGTAGTAACCGCCGTAGTTGTACGAGCTCGTGTTCGAGCTCTGATTGGCACCATCGACGGTACCGGTGATTTTGCTGCAAGGATCAGTGTCGGGCACCAACGGGGTGGCCTGAGCCTTGGTGACAACAGCCGGAGCTGCCGTCGGGGCTGCCGGAGTGAGGGACTGAGCGTTGAGGGAAGCGGCTGACACCATGGTCAGCGCCACCGCCAATAGGGCAGTCCGCATATAAGTTTTATACATGTAGAGTTTCCTTTTTAGGTTAGGCTGACCGTTAGTGGCCAGAAAGAAGTTTCCGGATTTTGGGCTCAGCTGCTGCACCCTCTTCGGTGGAAAATTCCTCCCAAAGGATGCCGTTGTCTCTGAAGAAATCGATCGCAGCAGAGCGAGTTTTCTGGAAGTTCTGCGCATACTGATCGCGCACTCCCAAACCCTTGCCCTGGAATGGCCACCACTTGGGCGGCAGCCAGACTGACTTGCGCTGCCCGGTGCGGATATCTTCCATCGGGATGATACCCCAGGTGTTGGGCAGCTCGCGTTCGCGGCGGTCCTGAACATACATGGCGACAGCGGCGTGGCGGGCAGCGGTGAGCTCCAGCTCTTCTTTGTCGTTGTCGTTCAGGTCGAGGAAGTCGGAGATGACGAAGACGAGAGCACGCGGCTTGGAGCGCACGTACTCAAGGGCAGAAGCCAGTCCGCTGACCGCTTTGCCGCCGTCGTTCACTGCGATCGAGACGTTCTCCGACTTTTCGCCGGGGAAGAGGTGACGAACGCCGGGCTCGATGATAGCGCGCAGGCACTGCAGCTTGACCACGCTGGCCGGCTTGGCCTTGGGTGTGATCGCTTGCAAGCCCTTCTCGTCGTAGGTGATGAAGCCGACCAAGTCGTTGGTCTTCTTCACCGATTTGATGATTGAGCATGCCAGTTCAGCGGCGAGCATGCGCTTGGTGGTGCGGACGGTGCCGAAATCCATCGTCAACTTGCTGTCGATGAGGATCCAGACTTTGACGTCACGGGGTTCGTAGAACTGTTTGACAAAGATCTCCTGGCCGCCAGACTTTGCAGTGGCAGCCCAGTCAATCTTTCTCACGTCGTCGCCGAATTCGTACGGCTTGAGGCCGTAGAAATCGGTACCATGAAGACCTTTGCTTCGGCTATTGCGCTCTCCGCCACCAACCATAGACTGATTGGCGCGCCAGCGAATAGGGATGGGGCAGGTGATGGCTCGTTCTTCAACGGCGGCGACCAGCTCTTCGACCTTAGATTCCTTGCTAGATGTTTGGCTCATAAAAAACCTCCATTCAATGGTTATGCAAGATAGTCAGCAGTGAGAGTGTGGCGCTCGTTCGTGCAAGCAAGACACCAGGCTGATTGAACAGCCCGGTGTCTACGCTATGCAAGTTGAGTAGCCAGCACCTTACTTGCCGACGATCTCGACGGAGTCGAGGAGAGCAGAGATGAACTCTTCCGCGTTGAAGCGGTTGAAGCCCTTCTCCGACTTGCCGATACGAGCGCGCAGGATGTCGCGAGCGACAAACTTGACGTCGTCCGGGGTGACGTTGGTGCGGTCGTTGAGGAAGGCCACGGCAGCGGCGCAGACAGCGATGTTCTGCTGCGCACGAACCGAAGCGCCGGTGGCAACCAGCTGGCTGAAATCGACGCCGCTGTTCTTGCTCTTCACCTTGCCGAAGTCAGCCTTCAGCTGCGGGCGAGTGGCGCGAACGAGGCGGACGATGTAGCGCACCAGCTCATCGGGCATGGCCTGGACCATCTCGTTGATCTTGATGCGGTCGTCGAGGATCTGCTGCATGGTGATGACGTTCTTCACCATCTTGCTGGCGTCGCCCTTGCGCAGAGCGGTGTTGCGCACGATCGCCATCTCGGCATCTTCCGAGACGTAGCTCATGTTCGCTTCGGCCATGAAGCGGTCGATCATCGCTTCCGGAAGGTCATAGGTACCTTCCTGCTCGATCGGGTTGCGCGTGGCGATCACGAAGAACAGCTCCGGGCAGGGGAAGGTCGGGCCACCATCGATGGTGACTTTCTTTTCCTGCATCGGCTGCAGCACTGCCGCGTTGGTCTTGGGACCGGTGCGGTTCGCTTCGTCGACCAAGAAGATGTTCTTGCCGACGATCGGGCCGGGGACGGCAACGTATTCACCGGTCTTCTGGTTGTAGACCATCTTGCCGGTGATGTCGGAGGCCTGGCTGTCCGGCAGCATCTGGAAGCGGCCGTAGACGGCGCCTTCGATGACCGAGGCCAGGGTGTTCGCCAGGGTGGTCTTGGCCAGACCCGGCAGAGAGGTGAGCAGGATGTGGCCGTCGCCGAGCATCGCGCGGATGCAGAGAGCCGAGATTTCGGGATAACCGATAACCACCTTGCCGATTTCGTCAGACATCGCCGCGTAGCGCGGGAGCTTGATGTTGTGCATGTCGTTCATTTTAAAACTCCAGTTCAGGATTGTGATGTGACCCAGCGGGAATGCCGATCACTACAGAGAGAGGTGGGCCAGCCTGCATTAGCGCAGCACTAGCCCATTGGGACGATTGAAAGAAATAAGGTCAGTTCGAAGAACTTGAAAAAGTGAACCGTACCCGGAAGTACGGTTTGCTTCTTCACTCGCTGTTAAACGTGTGCGTTCAATTCAAACTGTCCGTTCACGCCGGAGAATGCCGACGATGAGGAGCCCAAGCAAGATTGCCAGAGCTGCTCCCAGCGGATACTGGAAGACTTGATCCTCGTGCTTCTCGTATTTGGTGCCACCAAGAGCAGCAGACCATTTGACCGAGAGTTTCGGATTTTCCGGGTCGAGGCGGATGTATTCACCACCGGTGAGCGAGACGAGAGTCTGACAAGCAGCCTCGTCAATGCCGGTAGTAACCACCTCATTGTCTTTTTGCACGTAGCCGGTCAGCTGTCCTTCGCTCGAGTAAAGGGGAATGGTTACCGGTGTGCTTGAGCCAAGGCCGACAACGATGATGCGAATGCCGGCTTCTTTGATCTTGCCGAGTACTTCTTGCAGCTTGTCAGGTTCTCCCGTGAAGCCGCCGTCGGTGAATAACAGGATGATGCGCTGCTTTGCTGTGGGCGGTTCCTCCATGAACATCTTGTAGGCTGTTTCCAGGCCGATGGCGTAATCGGAACCACCGCCAGGAGCCTGGCCGATGCGCATCCAATGGTCCATCACCCAGGTCAGCGCGGCATAGTCGTCGGTCAAGTCAGCCTGGATGAAACCTTCACCCGAATAGTTGACGAGACCGAGCTTGTTGCGCTCAAGGGTCGGCATGATCTGAGTTTCGATCATGTATTTGGTCATGTCGAGACGAGATCCATAGGCGCCAGGCACTTGGTCTTGCGGCAAGTGACCAATCACTTTCTTGCCGTTCTCGTCGTAGATAGCTTTGGGCGGCATGGCGGTGCGGTAGTCTTCGGCGGCCATACTGGTGGATACATCCACAACTGAGACCAGCTCCATGCTACCTTCGCGCACCTTGAGGGGCGCGTCTTCCATAACCGGACCGGCAGCAGCTACCACGATGGCAGATGCTGCGAAGAGCCAGAGCGCTCCCTTGAACACTTCCAGCACTTTGCTGAAAGGTCGAGAAAAGCGCTCTGTGAGTTGGTTATCCTCGGCCCAATCGCGTCTCGCTTTGAGGCGCTGATGAGCCGACGCCCAGAGTAATGCTGCCACCACTGGGAGTACCAGCAGCAGGGCGAGCATGTATTCAGGACGCAGGAAATGCAATGTGTTCATAGCGTTTCTCCTTTAAATTGCGTCCTTGTTACCCTTGCCAGGCATTTTGCCGGGCTGGTCTCCAGGAACTTGTTGATCGCCCTTGCCGTCGCCGGGTTTGGGCTTACCTTTGCCCTGACCTTCAGCCAACGAGGGGTTGTTCTTGAAGAGCAGTTCGAGGTCGTATTTGACGACCTTGGCGTTCTCTTCTGCTTCTTGCACTTCGCGAGGGTTGAGCCCGCGACCTTGATAGAGGTTGCCGCTGTTGAGCTGCAACGACTCCTGGAAGGCCTCCACAGCAGGCTTGCCCTGCTTAGCGCGAATCAGCGCTTTGGCCTTGTGGAAAGCAGCCTGGGCGGCCACTTCTTTGCTGGGCTTGGGGTAAACGAAGCGTTCCACCCAAGTCTCGGATTGACGAGTCTTGTACACGCCAAGGCTCTGGTCGAAGTATTTGATCGCCTTCTGCACGTCTCCGGTCTGATAAGCGACGAGGCCCTGGTTGTAGAGCTCGTTCTGCGAATCGGTCCAAGAGAAGAGATAAAGGCCGTAGGTCAGGGAAGCGGCGCCGGCGAGGATCGTCAGTCCAGCCATGAGACGCTTCCGCAATGAAGTTTTCTTTTCCATATTGTTTCTCATTTCATAGGTTGCGTTGGTTAGACGTCCTCACGGACGATGCTGGCGGCCACAAGGTAGAGCAGGCCTGCGAGAAGAGCGAGGCCCAAGAAGATGTCGTAGACATCCTTGAAGCTGACCGACTTCTCGATCTCGACTTTCGATTTCTCGAGAGCATCGATCTGAGCAATGCCTTTGCGCATGTCTGCGGCGTTGCCGACGACCATCACTGCGCCTCCCGACTCTTCAGCCAGTCTGCGCAAGTCTTTGGTCTGGTCGCTGCCGTTCACCCATCCTTCGGCGATGCCGAGGACGTAGAGCTTGACGTTGCCATTCTTGAGCTGGTTGAACAGCTCGTTGTAGCGCTTTTCACTGATGCTCGACTCACCGTCGCTGACGATGATGATCACCTTGCTTTTCGCCTGGCCGAATTCTTTGAAGTGGTTGAGACCGGCCTGAATCGGACCATTCTTGCGGTCGTTTTCGGTCGGGCCTTCAAAGTTTGTGCCACCACCGTTGTAACCACTCGTGCGCTTGTTGCGCTTGAGAATGGTGTTGAGATCGGAGGTGAGGGGCCAGGAATAGTAGGTGTCGTCGTCGAAGTACATCAGGCAAACGCGGTCGCCTTCGCGAGCCTTGACGAATGTATCGACTGCCGATTGGGCAACGATCAAACGGGTCAAGGGTGTCGGTTTGGTATCAGCTGAAGTAGCGGCAGTGCCGTTTGCTTTGGCTGCGTCAGCGGCTGCCTGGGCGATGGCAGCTTGTTCGGGGTCAGTGATTACGCCGGTCATCGAGCCCGAGATGTCTACTGCAAGGCAGAAATCGCGAGTCTGGACGACACTGATGTCGTGAAATTCGGGAACGACAGGGCGCGAGACGGCGAGGCCGAGCAGCACCAAGAAGGTACCGAGCAGCACAGCCGGGATGTAACCAGTGACAGAGAAAGTGCGCAAATCTTTTTGGGTATTGATTTGCGAATGACCGAATGCTCTGCGACGCCGCATGGCGAACACCAGAAGTGCTAGTGCCAAGGGGATGAGCAAGAGTAGGTAGGGATTTGCAAAATTCATCATGTTAAACCTCCCACTGATGGGTTGGATGCCGAGTGCTGGAGAAATCTAGATCCAGGGGCGAGTTGCTAACGGCCCAAAGGGCTCATGCATACTCTGCGCGTGGCCTAGATCTAGGTCTCAGGTAATGCGCCAGCACTGTTGTGCGCATCCCTCAGTTGTCCGAAGTAAAAAGAAAAACTGCTCTCATCTACGCTAAAAATGCTGAACCATCGTGAACTCACGCGTGTTGTAAACGAGCGGTGCATGACTGTTTTTCATACTTCCAAGACAAAAACCTCGCTGCGGCCTGATACGTCGTTCGGGAACGATTGGGTCAGCGGGATGTCTTTTGCTTTGGAGTAGAGTTTCTGGTTCTTGTGCGTTTCTTTGGGTGGAGAGAAGTTGTTAGGCTTTTAGACTATAAGAACGACGAATCCAGAAGAAACCATAAAAGCTTTAATAAGTATTTCTCCGTGCGTGCGCGCGTGACTGGCTAGAGTATCTCCGCGCGCGATGCCATAGCTCTGCCAACTTAGTAACGATCTTCAAGAAGCCTTTCGTTTCTGCCTTTTAGCTTCTTTACAGCAAGATGCTCGAAGCTAATTGGCCCCATTGGCAGCGCAACAAACAGGTCATTATGAGAACCGCTTAGTCTTTCTGGGCTGGTCTTTTCGGGGATTGTTGGCAATTGATACTTAGCGCGGCTCGCCTAGATCGACTAGAGGCTTTGATTGTGAGCGCCCCTTAAGCTTCTCTTGTATGCATTGTCGCTGCGTTTTTTTGCAATTTGTATGGCCCTACAATTGCATGGGCAGTCCTTTTGAAAGCTTACTTAAAGGCTCAGGAAGCCCTCTGAAAAAGTAGAGGTGATTGATTGTCTGCGGAGCTATTTTGCAGGCCTTAAATCGCAAGCGGGAATATTCACGTCTTTTTTACAAATGCCTTTTTGCGCCATTAATCGTGCAGTCATTGGCTCTGCAGGTTTTCTACTTTATTTTTTGCAGTGCTTTTGTACTTTTGATGGCCTCTTTTTACTCTGATTGTTCAATTTTATTGCCACTAATAGAGCCACCGTAAATTTTCATGCCCTTCAAAAACAGGATTTCTTTGTCCCGGTTTCTGACGGGTAGATTTGCCATAGTTTTAACGATATTTTGGCACCATATTTGCCACCATTTTTGCTACCACGTTTGCCATCGTGTCTGCTGCTGAATTTGCTGCTAAATTTACTGCTAAATTTGCTGTTGCTTCTTGTGATTTGTTTGACTGGTTGTAACAGTGCTTTGTGATGCTTTGTCTAACTGAAGTTTTGGCAGCCTTTTTGCATCAATTTAGATTGTTCTCTGCTTCAGCTTAGTTTTCGTTTTTTTAGATTATTGCAGTTGTGTTGGTTCGGCCTAGAGTATGTGGCGAACGCCTTGTAAAGCAACTGCTGAGTGGCTTTAAGGCCTCTCGAAAGTGCTTAGAGATCCAAGGTGTGGATGTCTTTACTGGTCGAGTGAGTGTCCGAAAGTAGAAATTTCAGATGGAAACTATAGCTGCGAATTACTGCTGGAGATTACTACTAGAAATTACTACTAGAAATTACAGCTGGAAATTACAGCTCTCGAGCGCTAATGTTTGTGGTTTACTCTGGCGCAAGACTTGGCAATTTGCTCTCTCGAAAATGTCATATTTTCTGCAGAAAATGTGACATTTTTTGCAGGCCCAAATTAAGTATGAATTTGACTATGAAATTGAGTGTTAATTTGCCTTGGCATACCAAGTGGCATGTAGATTTGCCATACCAATTTCGGGTGTTTTTTGTAAGTGAATTGTCCCCAAATATTCCTTGAATATCACTGCGAATTTATATATATTATAAGCAGTAGTATAATGCGGCAAAAAAGAAACCAGAGGGGGTGAGCCCCCTGGTTTCTTGAAGAGAGATGCTGGTAAGCGCTTCGGCGTTACTTGACGTCGAAGGTCGCATCCCAGGTCTGGCCGCCCGGAACAGCTGCGCCGATGGAACTGCCGCTGCTGCCGTAACCCCAAGACCAGGTGCGCTGGCATTCCTCGAATTCGATGGAAGCCTTACCTGTGTTGACAATCTCGAAGATGAATTCGCGAGTGCCATACTGCGGGTTGCCGGTGTCAGGAGTGAACTGACCGCGGCTGAGCAGCTTGAAGTTGTTGGCGAGCGGACGTTTGACGTTCCACTCGGTCCAGTTGTACTGGTCCTCGGGCAAGATCACGTGGATCTGCTCACCGCGACTGAGGTTCTTGAAGGTCGTGCCCTTATCTTTGTCACGACAAGTCGTGTAGAAGATGCCGGCGGCGCTGGCGATGGGCGAAGAGGTTCCGGCCTGCAATGGCGCACGGCACCACTCGCATTCGTCCAGCAAGTCGCTGCAGGGGTCGCACAGGCCGAAGGCGAAGTGCGAAGTGATACCACTGCATTTCTGGCAACTGCCAGGGACATTCAGGCTGCTCTTGGTGGAGCACGTTTGGCATAGTGACATAGTTGCTCCTCCTTAGTTGGCGCCGCGAACGCATCCAGTGCACGTGCAGTGGAAGGTCGGACGATGGGTTTGTGGGGGCTCGAAACTCGTTTCGTCTTGCTCGTCGATGAGCAGCGCCGGCTTGACCATGTGCAGCAGGTTGCGGGTGGCAACCAGCTCGTCATGATCGACCGGATTGTTCATCTGGAAACAGACTTCGAATTCTTGCGCCGGCGGTTTCAGGCCCAGGGTCTCGTCGTCGACGAAGCGAACGACGATGAACACCGAGTCAGGCGAAGCGTCGGGCAGGAGGGGCAACTGGACGAAGCCGGCTGCACCATCCGTGGTGTCGGACGCATCGGAGGCGCCGAGGTTGTCCAGCAATGACGGCTGAACTTCTTCGTCGCTGTTGGCCTGGGAGGCCGGTGCCGAGAGGGCTGCGATCTGCTGCTCATCGGTCAGGGAAGCAGCGGCGCTGTTCGCATTTTCGTCGCTGTTGGCGCCGAATACGAGGTTGGCGCCAGTGCTGTCCTTCTTGATGTACTGCAGACCAGAGGGCACTTCAGTGCGCAAGACGAGCTTGCCGCTGACGTGCACGAGCAACTCGGTGGCGTGCTTGGACATGACGCGGATGGCGAAAGGGCCCTCCGGCATGCGCACGAACAGCTTGCTGCTGTTGACCAGAGCGTGGAAGGTCGGACGAAGCCAGTCGACGTCGGCACCAAACAAGGCATTGGCTGCCGGTTTGGAAACGAGCGCGAGGTCCACCGTCCGTCCCGTGTTGTCTGTGATTTTCATGGTTACTCCTTATGAGATTTTGAGTTCAAAAGTAGAGGAGGAGAGATTGCTCTCTCCCCCTCTTTTAGAAGGGTCTCGGGCGAAGCGCTAGAAACGCTGGCGGGGAGCCAACGTTTCTATTTGCAGTGCATTAGCCTTACAGCCAACGCTCCTTCACGACCTCGCCGTCTTCCGTGAAATACTCGAACGGTGTGGGCTTGCCGATGGGGTTCCCGCGGGCGTCGGTACGCTGTTCCATGGTGAGGAGGCGCACCGGCATTCCGCAGAGACGGCGGAAGAACTTCAACGTGTCGCGGCACTCGGACTGCAGAAGCGGCCCGAAGGTTTCGTCGAACTCGTGCTTAAGCGTCCAGCTGCCATCACCGAGTTTGCCAGTGTCCTGGATGGTGATGTTCGGCAGGCTGTGGTAGGCCGTGCGCATGGCGATCATGCGGCGAGCCTTGTGCTTGTTCTGGTCGAAAGCGGCGACGATCTGGATGACCGTGCCCATGTGCTCAAGCGTCTGTGCCGGTACCGGGAACAGGGGCTGGCCCAGCTCTTCGTGGTACGACTCTGAGGTCTCCTGCACCTGCGACCAGATCTGAACGACCTGAAACAGGTCGTTCAGGGTCATCGGATCGGGATTCTCGAAGACGAACTTGCGGTTCCAGCCGTTCTTCTTGAGCGTCTTGTTGATGATCTTGATGATGCGACGCACCCACTCGAGATTCTCGAGGTTGATCTTCTCGAAGAGCTCTTCGCCCATGAACTCGTTGACGAAACGGTTGTCGTCGTAGTGACGACGCACTTCCATCATCTTGTCGCGGTTGCGACGGACGACTTCCATGGTCTGCGTCTTCTTGCCTTCGACATACTCGCCGTCGGCGTCCTTGACGATGCGCTTGACCTTGACCTTGTCCATGCCCTCATCGAAGCCGAACTTTTCGTCGACGAAGCGCCAGATGTTCTGGCCGAGAGCGTAGGGGTCGAAGTAGCTGTTCACCGCCACCTGGTAGTGCATGTGCCACGACTGAGCAAGGTCGAAGCGATACTCGAGCGGCAGGTCGACTTCCGGCTGCAGGAGAAGCTCCCGCTGCCAGTACGACGCCCAGCCTTCGTTCATGAACTTCGTCCGGCCTTGCGGCTGGAAGTAGCGCGAACGGTCGTGCACGATGGACATCATCATGCGAACTTCATCGGGCAGGTTCGGCGTGTTCTCTTCCTGCATGAGGAAGTGCAGCAGGTCGTAGGCCGGCTGAATCGGGTAGCGCCGAAGCGACGACTCGATCACTGCCACCTGGCGTTCCAGCTGAGTCTTCTTGGAGGCCGAGATTTCGCCTTCGTTGAGAATGCGACGGCGCAAGTCCGAAACTTCCTCACGAAGCTGCTCACGCAACTCCTTGTCCGAAAGCTTCTCCTTGTTGGTGGCACCCCAGCCGACGTGGTTGGAGATGGCATGGCAGGCGTCCATGAAGTGCTCGACGCCTTCCCAGCCCCAGTCCGGGTTGTTGATCAGGGCATCGATCTTGTTGCGGTACTGGGTCAGCCGCGCGATGATCGATTCTGGCATTGTCTCCGCGAAGGTCTTGTTGTTCGCGAAGAAGTCGACGTGCCCCCAGACAGCGTGCGCCATTACGTGCAGCTGCATGGGGAGCGTGTTGGTGGTTGAGAGGTAGCAGATGCTGGGGTTCGTGTTCAGCACCATCTCATAGATGTGGCCGCCGTAACCCTGACGCCGGTTGGCTTCTGCTTCCTTACCTTTGGACCAGTGCACGTAGTCGTTGGGCATGCCAACGTACGGCAGGGTCTGCGTGACGCCTTCGTCGGTTGTGAGGCGATAGTCGATGGGATAAGGCGAGAGCCCCAGCCGTTTTCCGGCTGCGTGCATCCGCTTGTCCCACATCATGATCGCTTGCAACTCGCGAGCGTATTCGAAGTGATCGTTAGACATACATTAGGCTCCTTTTTGACGATCCTTATCCAGGATCTGTTTGAAGGCCTCAGGAACATCCTGCAGGGAATTGGCCCGTGCCATGCCGAGGTGCGCCTTGACTTGCGGCGGGAGGCCCTTGAGGGCTTCTCCACCGAGTGACCATCCGCCGCCACGTCCGCCCCACGAAGTTCCGCACTCCAGGTAGCCAACATAGTTGAAGGGCGCCATGATGATTTTGGTAAACCATCCACGAATCGCGTCTTCGCCGTCGAACAGGTCACCGTCAGTGGCGTGGAACATGTAGCGGTTCCAGACAGCGGCGGGATACGGACCAGCAGAATTGCCGGTGGTCTTGGACTTGGCACCGAACTCGGCAATGTTGTAAGCCAGCTCCCAAGCGGGAACAGCCACAGTGCCGCCGGACGCGCCGATTTTGAAGAATTCTTCCTCCGTTTTCCAGAGGTACTCCTGCCCATCATGAGAGATCATGATGATTGCCACTTCCTTGTACTTCGTCTTGAGGAACATGACGCAGATGAAGAAGTAGGCCTTGGCGATGATCATGGGATCACCGTCCATCGAGCCGGAGCGGTCGAGGATGAGCTCAACCATCGCCTTGGAGTCGGGATCATCCTTCTCCTCGATGCGGTTGAAACGCAGGTCGGTCTTGTGGAACGGCACTTCCATCGTCGACGGGATGATGTCACCGTTGCGTTCCGCGTTGAACACGTACGCTTCGATGCGACGTTGCAGACCGGCGTGCACCGTATACGGTGCAGAGGTCAGGTCGGCATGCGACTCCAAGAACTGCGTCAGCGTCTCCAGAACTTCCTTGCGGAAGTCGTCGACGAGTTCAGCAGCCAGCGGATCCGCTTCGTCACCGTTTTCGACAGCCGCGAGGTAATTGCTCACCTCGTTGTCCATCAGCACCATGACCGGTTCGGGGAACATCACGCCGCTTCCAGCCTTGCTGTAAGCCCAGAACGTGTAGGCCTCGAAAGCCGACTGGCACTTCTCGGCGAAGCCGTCGACGTAGTCTTCCGGACGGGCGTTCTTGAGGGCAGAAGCACGCTTGAGGCGGGCGATTGCAGTAGCACGCTTGTCCATGCGCGACATCGGACCGTTGTTGGTCAGGCCGCGACGCTTGTGCGTCTTGACCAGAGTCTGGGCGAACATCTTCTTGAGCATGTTCGGCAGGCCGATCGACTCGAAGAACATTTCGAGGAATTCCTCGAAGTCCATTTCCACGTAATCGCCTGCGCCCTGACCGGCCTTCTTGCCGCCGCCACCCTTGCCCGACTGGTCGCGACCAGGGCGCCAAATCGGCTCCTTCTCGGGGGGAACGGGGACGTTGATCTTGCCGGGGCGAGTGATGATCGGGTTGTCACCGATGATGTCACCGATCTTGCCCTTGAGCTTTCCTTTCTGGCGCTCCTTGTACCGGTCGCGGTCGCGACTGGTCTTGTCACCACCACGGCTCGGCGGGGTGATGGAGCTCTTGCCGGAACCGGCTGCCAGAATAGGTACGAGAGAATTGTCGCCGGGGGCGACGAAGGTGAACGAAGAACCCCGTGGAGCCTCCGTACCTTCTTTGTCTTTGGTTTTACGCTTTGTCATGACATACCTCCTGGAGGTTTACTCCGAAATTTGAACGACCTACAAGCGTGAGCTTGTCAAGGTTTGAAAAAAAAGAAGAAGCAAGGCAGGCGCCACCGTGTGAAAGACTCATTGCTGAATCCTCCACAAAGTGGCTACCTGCCTGCTTCTCAATTAACGATTGACGGTCCGCTCTACTTGCAGTGCAAGAAACCAGCAGCTCGTTCCTTCTAAGGGGAATTTGCTGCTGGCTCTACGCGCTCAGCTCAGGGCTTAACGCTCGACCAGGAAGTCCGCGTTCTCTTCCGCTTCGCGCAGCAGTTCCTCGGCCGACCACTCGGTGAAGCCGAGGGAGACCAGGCGCTGCTTCGCAGCCGACAGCTTGCGGCGATCTTCATCGCTGCGTGCCGACGACGAGGCGAACAGACGAGCAGCGTTGCGCACGTTCTTGAGAACGAAGCGCTCGATGCACTTCTGCACGGCGTTGTGGCAGGTGTACGGGATGTCCTTGGCACCGTGCTCGACGATGTACTGGTTCACCGCAGCCTGGATTTCCGCACGGAACTTCGGCGCTTCGGCCGAGGTCACGCCCCAGTCCGGATCGCTTTCGATTTCGCGCATGAACGACTCGTCACCGCCGACGTTGCCCTTGGCGTAACCAGCCGAAGACTTGACGCTGGCGTTCAGAGCCCAGGCACGGACGTTGTCCAGGTACTTCGCCCAGGTCTGCTGCGCTTCGTCCTGGAAGCCTTCGACGAGCGAAGACAGGACCAGCTTCTGCAGGTACTTGCGACGCACCTCGTCCAGCTCGTTCTTGATGATGCCCATCTTGAACTCGAGCTTCTTCTCGTCGGTCTCGGTGGTCTTGTACCAGTCGCGGAAGGCCTCACGCAGCAGTGCGGTGGTAACGGTGTTACCACGACCCTGAACGCGAGCTGCGACCAGCTGCATCACCTTGTTGGTCTCACGAGGAGACTGACCTTCGAGGCCCTCACGCTGCGAAGCGCGAGCACGCAGGTCGGACACAGAGATCTTCATCCCCATACCCTGAGCGCGCATGTTCTGGCCGTTGTAGGCGTCGACCTTGATGTTCAGCGGAACCTGACCGCTGGCCTTGTCGATGCGGGTGAGCACCTCCATGCGAGCGAGCCAGCTGAACACGTCCGGGTCGACCGAAACGAATTCAGAGCTGTCCTTCTTGGCGAACTCGGAAGAGTTCCAGAACTTGCGGATGACCTTCTCGCCCTGGCTCATTTCGAGCGGGTAGGGGAACCAGATGCGGAAGAAACGGTCCGCGTACGGCTCGTTTTCGCGCACCTTCATGAACTTGTCGTACTCACCTTCGTTCGAGTGAATGATGATGAGGCCGTCGAAGAAGTTCGAGCCTTCGAGCGGCGCCGGCAGCTGAACGCGACGGCCCTGCAGAGCTTCCAGCAGCACGCGGTGTGCTTCCGGCGGGTTCTTCAGACCTTCGGTCAGAATGACCAGGCCACGGTTGCCCTTGTTGAAGGCACCGTTCAGGTTGACGAGACGCGGGTCACCGTCAGCGAAGCGGCCCATGTTGGCCAGGTTCTCGGAGCCGACCCACTTGGCGATGTCGAAGTTCAGGGGCTGAACTTCGGCGACGTCGACGATGCCCTGCGAACCAGAGAAGTCGTCGGTGAAGCGCATCGAGTCGATGGGGAAGTCGCAGATGGCGACCGGCTTGCCGGGGCGCTGGTAGACGCCGAGCAGCAAATCCTGAACCAGCGGCTCAGGGGTACCGACAGCGTTGCGCGTGCTGCGCGGCAGACCCAGACCAGCGACGATGGCCGAAACCAGTTCGTTGGGTTCCAGGGCGGCGATGCCGGCGATGGTGTTGGCCTGACCGTTGGCGGACAGGATTTCCTTGACCGAGTTGTTGAACTCGATCAGCGAGCCCAGCTCCAGCGACTCGAGGATCTCGACCTTGATGGCGAGAACGCGAGCAGAGAAGTCGATGGACGTGTTTGCGTTGATCGCAGCGTCCAGCTCGGCGTCAGCCTGCTTTTCAGCGACCAGCTGCACCATGAAGAACAGGTTCAGCGGGTTGTCGTGGACGCGGCTGCCCTTGAGGAAGGGAATCGGATCCGCGGTGCGATAGAGGTTCTTGATGCGGGTCACGAAGTCGGACTTGCCGGCTCCGGGAGGGCCAATCAGAACGACAGCCTGCTTGTCGGTCTCACCGCCCATGGTGGCGGGGGTGAGGTAGGAGCTGGCGACCTGGTAGATCGAGCGCTCGACGCCGTAGAACATCCCGAAGGTGTTGAAGGCGGTGATGGTGTCGTCGCCGTAGATGCGGCGGGTGCGAATCGTATTCGCCTCGTTTTCGCCACCCTGTTTGATCAGGCGAAGCAGACGGGTCTTGGACGATTCAGTCTGACGGGGATCCTTTGCCTTGGCGTGCAGCCAGGCCTTGAAGGAACCCTTGAAGGAAGTGTTGTTGTTCGTTTCCATGATTTTGTACCTCACTTAAGTGTTAAGGATGAAGCTCTTTAGAGCTTCCACAGTTGATAGTCGTTGAAGTACGTGAGTGCCACGTCGCGGCAATGCTCACAGTACCCGAGCTTGGAGAAGCGTTCGAGAGCTTCGCGACGTTGAGTTTTCTCTTCGTCGTTCAGTTCGATCTCGGACTTGAGAAGGCGACCGAGCTTCTTGGCGGTTTCATCATTCAGCTTCGCTGAGATGCCCGCTGCGAGTCTCGGCAGACTGCGCCAGGTCAGTTCGACCTTTTCGGGGGTCTCGATGCCATCCTGCTTTTCAGCTTCGAGCCTTTCGGCTTCGGCAATGAGATAGGGCGTGATCTGGCCTTCGACGGAACGGCGGTAGACGTCGCGCTCACCACCAGTGGTGGGCAGCTTCATCCACGTTTCGATGTCATTCAAGAAAGAAACGTCGACATCCTTTTCACGCTTCTCCTGGCGACCACCAACATCAACCATCTCGAAGCACTTCTTGTCACCAGACGAGATAGCGCGAGCGTGGATGCGGTAGCGTTCGAAGATTTCCGTGGCGCGGCGGTCGAAGTCAGGTGCCATCACCTCCAGGAACTGGCGGCGAAGGACACGACGATACTCCTCCTCGATCAGGCCGGCCTTGCCGTCCATAGAGGTAGGACCCTTGAGATATTCCTGGCAGTTCCCGAGAACTTCCAGTTCCTTCTTCGTCAGGCCAGGAGTCTTCTGCATCTGCACAATGCGTGCACGCAGGAACTGCAGCATCTCGAAGGTGCTGATGCACTTGTGCTCTTCACCGGGGGCGGTGGGAGCGCGGAGAGCCAGCTCGACAGCTTCCGAGATGAGCTTGAGCATGGTGGGCATATTCAGCCCGTACATGCCTTCGTCTTCCCCGGCTTCTGCCCAGAACTGACCGACCGACCAAAGAACCACTTCCTTGCGAACCTCGGCGGTGCCGCCGGTGCTCAGAGGACGACCAAACCCGCCGCTAGCTTGCGACTGAACCGTGGTCGGATTCTTCATCTCGATGGTCAGCTGCTCGCCATCGTACATACGAGCGCGACTGACGATGTCGACATCGTGTTCCTTCTTCATACGGCTTGTGACCGCCAGAAGGGCTGCGATTTTCAACGTCATCGGGTCGAAGTGCGGCTTGTCCCGCATGTTCGAGACCTGCTCCCAGTACGCTGCTTCTTCTTCCGACACCGACGTGATGTAAGGCACGTTGATGGGGGCGAAGCGCCGCGTGAACTTGTTGGGGTCGGCCTGGTCTTTGAGGAAGCGTTCGAAGGCTCCATCATTGGTCTGGCCGATCATCACGCTGTCGATGGGCTCGAAGCCGTTGCGTGAGCGGGTCTTGCCGCACGAGTCTGCCTCGACATTGCAGTTGGCAGGAATGCGGCGGTCGTTGGTTGCCTCCAACAGCAAATCGATCTCGTCGACCGATTCGGACTGCTGACCGGTGGCTGCCGTCGAGCCGAAGAGCTCGGGCATGTCGGTCACACCGCGGCTTCCCTTGCGCAGGGCTTGGGCCAGGGTGCAGTCTTTCGACCAGGTCGAAACACCAAACTTGCGGCTGGAGAGCCGTTCGGCGGTGATCTCGATGTCGAGCAGGTTGGGTTCAGTGCCGTCGGCCAGGTTTTCCATGACCTTCGACCAGCAGACCTGACACGGGTCGCCCGAGATGGCGAGCAGGTCGTGCAGCGAGGGCAGGGGCTTTTGGCCAGGGACACACTGCTTGGCGCGGTGGGCCTTGGTCAGCTCCAGCATTTCAGCGATTTCGTCAATGCGCTCCGGGGGGAGCAGATTGAGCAGGTTGACCGGGTTCTCGTGAACCGGGCAGTCCTTGACGGTGTAGACGATTTCACCTTCCAGGCATTCCTTGAGGGCGTCAGCAAGAAAGCTCTTGCCGGAACCAGGTCCACCTTTGAGGATGAGAGCCAGCCGCAACTGGTAACCATTAGCGGCGGCAGCGCGAAGGTGGTTGAGGATGCGAGCGACGGTGCGCTGCGAACCCCGAACCTTTCTAAACGCTTTCCATGTCGGTACGCCCATCTTCTTGAGCATGGTCAAGTAGGGGCGCAGGGTCGCGGGGGCGGACTTGATGTCCACTTGTCCCTTTGACTCGATTGCACGGACGAGTGTGGCGGCGGCGGTGTCTGCGATCTGCGGATTGTCCTTCAGGCGACTGAGGAACTCTCCGAACTTGATCTTTTCCACCACCACCGGCGCAAGCCCGAGCAACTTTTGAAGTTCTTGCTCGTGATAAGCCATGATGCCTCCTTCTTAAGAAGTTTGGTCCAGCAATCCGCAATAAAGAGGTCTGCCGGGAATTACAGAAATGGGCAGCAAAAACGCAGCGACTTCCTATAAGGATGTCGTTGCAAATCTGCTGCCTTGGTCAAAGCGCCTTGCTGAATTACTGGTTAGAGGTTCAACGAGGTTAGCGACGGTACTAGTAAGGAATCACTCAACAGGGAACGAAGGTCTGGTTTATGCAGTCGGTACTCCGGTCATCGTCATTCAAATGATGAGCACCTAGATAATCTCTCCGAGTTCTACCTTGGGGGTATGGCTAGGAGGTCTTTCTAGGTCGTATCCAGGGCTGTGCTAGGTGAAACCTTGCGAGGATGGGTTGCCTGGAGAGCTGGGAGTTCGATGCTTGGGGTTCGCGGGTTGAGTGATGGGTCCTTGGGGTTTGTTTTGGAATGACGATGAATATCCTGAACGTATCAGAAGGCAGGGGCCCGGCAAAACATTACGGGGCCCTCATATAGCGGTTGTCGGGAGACTCTAAAGAAAAGGCTAATCGCTCTTGTAAACAGCTCGTAAATGAACCCTTATCAAGTGGGTCAAAAAGCCCAAATAATCGACTATTGCGATAGTTATCAAGGGGTCTACGGGAAACCCTATAAGTGTCATATTTTTGGGGTAGTTCCGAGGGCCTAATTGATCCCTGAAAACGCGCTCATAACAAGGTTTCGAGGGATTGTGTTTCGTTAATGAGTAGGCGAAATAACTAGCGCGGGTTGCGCACTAACTTGTCAAGATTTCAACAATGGGCCGTGGTGGGCGATTTTTCGATGCTTGACATTATGCGCCGTTAAGCATTTCTGAATAATCTCGCAGACCCTGAATAGACAAGGCTAAACAGGGTTGATCAAGAGTCTGAAAGATATTTATCGAGCCGAGAATTATTAAAAACCAGGTTTTTTCTTTCCTTGAAAGAATTAGCGCAAGAAGCGGAGGTTTTCGCTTTTGGCTTAACGTCTTAGGCAGTTTTAGTCTCTCTCGACTGCCTTGTAACGCAAAAATGACTCGACGAATTGATCTAAGTCGCCATTCAAAACATCTTCAACTTGAGGGGTCTCACATTTTGTGCGGTGGTCTTTAACCAGACGATCATCTAGTACATACGAGCGAATGGCATTGCCAAAAGTAGCCGGTACATTCACGCCTTTAACGCGGGCAAGTTCTTCTTCTCTTTCGGCTTGCTTGATCGCTAACAACTTCGAGCGCAAAAGCTCCATGGCCAAAGCCTTATTTTGTAGTTGGCTGCGCTCTTGTTGGCACTTCACTGCTATGCCGGTGGCTTTGTGAACGATTCGCACGGCTGACTCAACTTTGTTGACGTTTTGACCGCCCGCACCTCCTGATCGCATCGTGCCAACTTCGATGTCTTCGTCACGTATTTCGATGACCGAATCGATGTCATTCATTAGAGGCGAAACTTCTACGGCTGCAAACGATGTTTGCCTAGAATCATTGCCTTGCTTAAAAGGCGATTTGCGCACAAGGCGGTGCACTCCTTTTTCGCAACTGAAATAACCGTAGGCATATGGGCCTTCAGCTTTAAAAGTGACACTCTTAAGGCCAGCTTCTTCACCGGCCGACTGGTCGAGCATTTCAACTTTGAAGTCACGCTTTTCGCTCCAGCGCAAATACATGCGCAGCATCATCTCGGTCCAGTCTTGGGCATCAGTACCGCCAGCTCCAGCATTGATCGTGACAATAGCGGAGCTATCATCATACTCACCGCCTAAAAGGCGGGTCAATTCGAAACTTGTAAGCTCTTTATCGAGTTTTGAAAGGGTGTTCGAGATTTCTTCGACTACTGATTCGTCGTCTTCTTCTTGCCCTAGCTCAAGCAGTACCTGTAAATCTGAAAGCTGACGTTGCCAGTTTTCTTGCTGCTCAATTTGGTTCTTTAACCGACTCATTCGCTGTGAGACTTTTTGCGATGCTTTTTGATCGTTCCAAAAGTCTGGTCTGAGGGTTTCTTCTTCTAGCGATTTTAATTCTTGTCTTAAATCGTCTAGGTCAAAGATACTCGCCGACTTTCGTCAGGCGCTCTTCGATAGCTTCAATTTCACGTTTGAGTTCAGGTAGGGTCATGGTTTTTCTTTTGCAGATTTGGGCATTTAATTGATGGAATCATCAAATTGAACACCTCATTATAGTTGGCTTTTTGATTAACATGAGTAAGCTGCAAATCACATGAGCAAGCTTCAAACAATGAAACTTACATGACAGTACCGGTATGGCTTGATAACCGCTCTCAGTCAGATGACTTGAGCAAGCCAGCAATTAAAGCTGATATTGCCATCATTGGTGGTGGCGTGGTCGGCGCTGCCTGCGCTTATTTGGCGGCCAAGCGCCATCTTAAAGTTGTAGTGATCGAGGCAGGTGCTGTAGCCAGCGGTGCCTCTGGCCGAAATGGCGGCTTTGTTCTGCGCGGCATTCATACTCACTATAATTCATGCGTAAGCCAGTATGGGCGCGAGATCTCGCGCTATGTTTACGGCTTGGGTGAGCGCAATCAAGCACTGATCAAAGAGTTTGTTGAGAGTCGCAATGCTGATATCGACTACGATCCATCTGGTTCGCACTTGCTAGCCTGTTCGCTAGAAGAGCTTGAAGAGCTAACGCGCAGCTGTCAACTCATGCGGGAAGATGGTTTCAAGGTTGATTTAATTGGCCAAGATCCCCTTGGTCGAGGCTTTTATGGTGCACTCTATAATGCTTGCGACTTTGGAATCAATCCGGTTAAATTTGTGCGCGCTCTTCTTGCCGCCAGTGGAGCGCAAGTGCTAGAGCAAGAAAGCGTAAGATTGATTGAAACTAGCGGCTCCCACATTACCGTTACAGCCAGCAGCCAAGCGGTTATCTGCGACCGGGTAATTGTCGCTACAAACGCATACTCACCAGGTTTTGACCCGTTTTTTCTCGATAAAATTCAACCTGCCCGTGGTCAAATGCTGGCCACAGCGCCACTTAAGAAGAAAATATTGAACAGTCTTTGCTATGCCAATTATGGTTGGGAATACTTTCGCCAGCTGCCCGACCGCAGGTTGGTAGTGGGCGGCTGTAGACAGTCGTTTTTAGAAGAAGAGACAGGTTACGCCGATTTAGTAACCAAGCCGGTTCAGGCTGCCTTAGAGCACTATCTCAAAGACCATTTTCCTGAACTAGCAGGTATTGCAATTGAGTATCGCTGGTCGGGTCCTATGGCCTTTACCCACGATGGCCTGCCTTTGATCGGGGCTCTTCCTCATTTACCCGCTGTGCATTTCGCCGTTGGCTGCAATGGCCATGGGCTTGGATACAGCATGACGCTAGCGGAGCGTGTGCTAGCTGTTGTCTTAGATAGTGAGCCGGTTGGCTACTTCGATGTGGCCCGACCGGTTGCCAACCTTTCTGTTGCTGCCAAGCTCGCTGGCAAACATAATGCTCAGCCTAGCGGTAAGTCAAAGGTGACAGCAACCCACAATAAGATTGCCACCGCGCGCATGACTGGTGAATTTGAAATCGGCCCCTAACCCGAAAGCCAAGGACCGATTTGCCAGAACTATTGTTTGCCGGTGGGCAGCTAGTGGTTCATTGAAAAACTACTGGGGAATCCCGAAACCTTCGCCGCCTTTGATTGTTCGCATGGTGACAGACATTGTCACTGTTCCCTTAGCGTCTACACCATTGGTTTTGACAGTTACAGCAATGTCTCTTTGAGGGCACTGAATTGACTCAGGGATAACAGCGCTAATTTGAGTGGCGGTGCAGGAAGTGATTTGGCAGGTAGCGCCACCCACTTGCACTACATTTTCAGAGGCTTTGACTGAGAAGCCTTTGCCAGTGATTACGATTGGGCTGGAAGGCGGGGATTCAAGCATGTCGACGCCTATGATTACAGGAGCAGACTTAGACTTGAATGTAAGAGGATCGCACTTAACACCAGCAATGTAGAGAGTTACAGTCTGCTTATCGCCAGTGATACCGGCAGGCACAATGAACTCAATTTGTTTGTCGGTGACTGACTTTACAGTGGCCGGTAAGGAGCCAACGAAGACTTTATAAGCACTGATTTGCTTAGGCAAATTCTTACCGGTAATGGTCATCTTGTCGCCCACACCACCAGATTCTGGCTTGATGTCAGATACTTTGATTTTGCCAGTGGTGAGCACCCAGCTGATTGCTGCTCCATTTGGTCCAAAAGTTTGAATAACCATTTGGGTGTCGCCAGTAGAAAGCAAACCAGAGAGATCGATAGAGAACTTGTCACTGCCTCTGAAATAGGTTTCGTTAGCCAATTTGCGACCGTTTAGAGTGATACGTAGGCCGGTAACTTTGGCGCTGCCGTTGACACCATTGCTCACTGTCATGGTCAAAGGAAGAACCTCTTGACCTTGCTTAATATTGATGTAGCAAGGATTTTCTTTCCAGCCAGCGCCAGAGTGAACAATTTGGCTAGGGCCTTGCAAAGCTACTAGGTCGGCGCCACTTGTAGTACCGGCAGTGGTGGCCTTTGTAGTAGTTGTAGTGGTAGTTTTTGTAGTTACAGGGCTGCTTTTGCTGGTAACTACTGTGGTCGAGCTGGTTGTTTTGCCTGTCTGAGGATAGTTCACTGTTTCAGCCAGAGCGAGAGAACCACTGCCACATAGGCCTAAGGCTAAGCCCAATGCCATGGTAGTTTTGGCCGAATTGACTTTAGACATCACTATTTCCGCTCCAATTGCTGACACATCTTTGTCATTATAGGCTCTTGACGGCGATTACAATAGTGCAATTACTATAGAAGGCAGTATTTTGTGAAAAAAAAGGGAGGGATTAGAGGAAGCAAAAGCTCCCAATTCCCTCCCCCTGCCTAGTTAGGCGTTCCCCAACTCCTCATCGGTCCAAAGTGATTGCCGTACTACCGCACCCTTTTTGTTTTTCAGGGCGATGTGATAGCACGGTCCGCCACTCCACGGTTCGGCCTGGACGAACTCCTCGAACACCGACCCATTGGGCATCGTGTAACGATGCAGGTCGGCGACGTGGTCCTTCCAAACTCCGGGGAGGTGACCAATCACTTCTTTGACGACGAGGGCCACAGGGCCGGTACGATCAAACTGCTCGACCTTTCCATTGGAAAGAATGCGAACGCCGACCTCGCGGACAATCTGTGACTGCGAAACTGCTTCTTGGGCCCACTTGTTGAGGCCGATGTACTGATCCATACGCATGGTAGTGCTCCTTTTGATGTATGTTTTGGGCAATGTTTTCTTGTCTCGCTCCCGCGCCCGTTAATGGGAGACACAGGCAAACGTGCCTGTGCTGAGACAAGTTGGTGGCGGAAGAATTGGTTGAAATCAAGGCATGGAACCCTTCCCGGGGGTGACATGACGAGAATTCCAATCGAGTTAATGCGCACCAAAAAACATTCATAAACAGACGCTGCGTCTATCGAAAGCCGAGTACATCAAAAAATGATGGGCTCAGTCGATGAAGCAAGACTTCAAAAGTTCAAGGCTGATTGAGCAGAACTGGATGGGTTTTTCGAAAGGCTTTATGGGTGAAGAAGAAGTTGAGGATAATGACAACCTACGTTTTGGCCCAGGCCATACGCAATTGATTGTTTGTTAATGTGCAAAAGAGAAAGCCGACGGGCATTGCTGCTGGCGTCGGCTTTTCGGGATCTTTAAGTACTAGTCTAAGAGCTCAGTTAGTCTTTCGAAAGTTCGAGCATTTGCCTTGAGGTTAGCGCTTAGTTCTTGACAGACATTTTCTGCAAAAAGGTCGAAATCTCTTCTGTGTGCGGCAAAGCAGGAATAGCGCCAGCTTTTGTACAAGTAATAGCGCCGATGGCGTTAGCTGAGCGAACTATTTCGGAAAGCTTGGCATGATCGAGTGCAAGAAGTGCTTCTCTGCGGTCTGGAGCGCTCTTAACGTAAGGCAGTAGTCCAGCAATAACGCCAGAGTTGAAACCGTCACCAGCACCAGTTGCTTCAACTAGCTCGACTTGGAAGCCAGGTACTTGCTTGCCGCCTTCTTTAGTGACGAAGTAGCAGCCGCGTGAATCGAGGGTGATAATCAACATAGGAAGATTATGTTCGGCGCGCAGGGCGTCGGCAGTAGCGAAGTCGCGCGAACCAGTGAGAAACTCTAGTTCGTCTTCGTTGATTTTGACAACGTCAGCCCAGGCCAGAGTGTTGAGAATAGTCTGTTTGCAAGTCTCTTTAGATGGCCACAAACTGATGCGCACATTGGGGTCGTATGACACTAACATCTTACTCGCCCGTGCCAGTTCTACAGCGCGCTTAGTTGCTTCTTGAGCGGGGCTTTCAATTAGTGAAATTGAGCCAAAGTGCAAGACGCTGGCTTGAGAAAAGAGGTGTTGTTTCAAATCGTTGGGCTGTAATTTAGTGTCAGCGCAGGCTATACGGGAGAATTCGGCCAACTTTCTATCACCGGTGGCAGTGGTGACCACATAGGCCATTCTCGTCTGCGCAGTAGGGTCAAGGATGGCAGCATCGACGTTTATGCCTTCCTCTTCAAGTATCGAGCGCAACCAGCGGCCGAAGGCATCGTCAGAGGTGCGTCCGATAAAGGCTGTGGCAATTCCCTGCCTCGCTAGCCCCACCGCCGTATTAGCCGGTGCGCCGCCGGCTGCCTTAGTAAAGTTCTGAGCTTTGTCTAGCTCGGCCCCTACTGTGGTGCAGACCCAATCGACAAGAATTTCACCAAGACAAAGAACGTCAGCCATATTGAAAAGCGCTCCAGGAAATTGCAGTTTTGGGATTATACGGTCTAAAAGGCTGATGGGATCTGCGATTTGATCCTAATATTAAAGGATGTTAAATTTACCGGGTCCAATTATGGGATTGCGTTAATATCTTGGCATTCCAGAAAGCAAAATTTGAAAGCAAGAAGTACAAATTATGTACTTGGGTAATTGGCTCAAAGCTAGCGATCGGAAGGTTTCAAAGATTCAGAAAATAGGCTGTGAATGCAGTGAATAATGATATCAACAACAATACAAATCAAACGAAAGCGGCAGCCAGCTCCGCTTCATATAACCAATCTTATAACGGCGGAGCAAAACAAGAAAGCACTACCGTAAATCATTCTTTGGCTAAAACTATCGGCCGCATCACCGAGGAGAATCCCAAGAGGATAAAAGCTCCCGGCGGCACAATAGATTTGTCGCGCAAGACCACCAAAGATATTCCATCTATGAACGCAGCGTCTGTAACCAGTGCTTCAGATTTGGCTGCTCGCATTGCCGCTATTGAAAAGACTGAGGCCGAGAATCAAACTAATTTGACCTGCTCTAAATGCGGCGCCAAAGCAACAGAACGTCGCTTGGCTTGCGGTAGCTGTGGCCAGTATTTCGAAACGGGCGTCGAAAAAAGTGTTTGGGATAACCCGCTGGCAAAAATAGGTGCACTAACTTCTGGCGGACTTTCTTCTAGGCTCGATTCGACCAATGTGCATGATCAAGAGAAGGTGGCTCTGCGCGCTTATATGGCTAAGCGTATCGCCGCTAAAGCTGTTGATCTCACCATAGTTTGTTCAATGCTTGGATTAGAATTCTTCACCTTCTTCGCCCTGGTGAAGAGCTTCTTACCTATTCCTGGTGCGGCATTCATGATGTTGCAGTTTTTCAATATCGGTATGCCGATCATTGCAGTGCTGACTGTGCTTGGCTATCAGGCTGCTTTCGAAGCCTCGCCTGTACAGGCCACTTTAGGTAAGTTTTGGCTCAATTTGTACGTCACCAATGTCGATGGTGAAAACGTGCGGGCCGAGCAAGTGGTTTTTAAAACCATACTATCGCTTTTGCCAATATTGGCTCTGGGCATTGTTTACAGTTATTTTTACAGTTCTAAGCTGAAGTACGGTATGCATCTTGATGCTGCTACGGCTTCTGTGTTGGCGATGACGGCGCTTGGATGTCTAGCCACTTTCGCTGCCTTACACATCATGATAGGCAACGCCAAGAAAAGACAAACCGTGCCAGATTTGCTCACCGGTTGTGTGGTGAGAGAGCGAGAATAAAAAATGAATCTTTGGCGAGGTCTTGGTCGGTCTGTCGGTTTTCTATTTTTGGGAATCGGTCTGTATTATTCCCTTGAAGGCCGCGTAACATGACTGAGAAAGAGCAAGAGCAATTCAAAATCAAGAGAAAAAATTTGATTCTGTCTTTTGTCGTACCGTTTGTCTTAGCCGGGTCTGTTTGGACTATTTGGGATTACTGCGATATTTCAGATGGCCTTGAAAAAGGACGCGGTGGCCCACAACCAACTATTACACACCAGCAAATCTTTCTTAGTTCATTTAGGGACTCTTTTGTCTTTGCTATTCCGGCTGGACTGATAGGCTTGGGCTGCGGCTTTGCCGTATTCGGTAGGTCCAAACAGAATGATAGTTCAGCGCAAAAATCTTAGCTGTCCTTCCACATTTTTTAGATGTTCTGACTTGCTTAAGACGCGCTCATCGCTTGTTGGGTAAGCTTTTTCGTAGCCTCGCAAATGCTCTAATTCTTTGGCTTTTGGTATGACATTGGCATGTAAATCAGGATTCTCTGGTGTCTTTGGATTATAGTAAACATCAGCATTGTAGCCATATGCCAGTGATCGTGCGTTGATTTCAACTTCTTTGCCAGGACGCATTTTGTCAGATGTGTGTTGGAAATCATCAACTTCTGACTGCAATTTAGCTGTCATGATCATCGGTACGCATGCGGGATCTAAAAGGGCTGAACCTTCAGCATTTGGACCACTATGACCATGTTGATTTAAAAATTCTTTGAGCTGTGGATACTTGGCGCAAAATTTTCTAACTCCTATTGGGGCTATTTGTGCATACCCAAGAGTCTCACCGGGATTAACATATCCATGATTGGATTTGTCGTCTCCAATACGGTCTTTAACATCGTAGCTGTGCAGCTCATTTCGAACTAACGCTTTCATTAATTTGCTGGCTATTTCTGCTGACAAGTATTTTCCCAACTCTGGAAAGGCATGAAAGGCATCGCTCCAGGCCGCTGGGTTGCCCTTTGTACATTCAGCCAAATGGCTGTCTTCACTTCCGCGATACGGAAATACAAGCCGATCTGAGCCAGGAGAGGCCACCCGTAAAACATCGCTACCAAGTCCCAAATTGCGCAGTCCCTGATAATCCTGTATGAAATCGCGAGCTATTATGGCATCTGCTTCAGGGTGCGTCGTCTGTAATTGAGGAATAGCCTCTACTGAAGCGGCACCCGGTATTATATTAGACGCTAACAGAGTTGGTTCCTGGTGACTGTCAAAGAGTTCAAATTTTTGCGATATTTCTTTCTTTGTGCCTGGTTTATAGAACATGTCTGTGGCTGATTCTTCCTGCCCCAGTAGGTGATATTGTTGGGTCTCGCGCCAGTTTTCTTGCAATGTCTGATTCTTGATCACGCCGCCTCGCAATACGGGTTCTGATGCGGCCTCAGGTTTGGCTACTTCCTTTAGCTTGTCTACTTCATCACTCATTGTGGTAGCTCCGGGCTTGTAGCCTTTCATATACCCTTTTTCGCTACTGTAGGTTTGCACTCTCACCCGACAATCAATGCCCAAGCGCTTCCGTGTTCTGCGAGCAGTCATTTACTCACGGGCCCTGCAGAGCGCTTTTACGCATGTGCTGCATGAGGACGGGGAATCTATCTGCCCGAAATGCGGCAGCGATCCTGCTGAGAATATGATTGGCATTCTTCTCACTCAACGCATGATGGATTCGCCGCAACCTCCGCCAGTTTTTAATGACTTCTGGACATTGGCTTACTGGGCAATGGAGTGACCTGTTTGGTCTAGACCGAGTGCATGAGCCTGGCGACGGTTCATCAGCTCGACCACATCTTCGGCGCTTAGTTGCAGCTCTGACTCTAAGAGGAACAGTGGAGCGGTCTTAATGCCCGCGGTTGCATACAAGGTTGTGGCAATGTTGTTTAGGCCGATCCATATTTTGTTGTACAAACTCGCTGTAGCAAGCGTTGATTTAATATCATACAGTTGCTCGCAAATACTTACGTCTCGGTTGGAAATATAAAAATACTAGGGCAATGAGTGAGCCGATAATAAACCAAGAATAAGACGGTACCAAGAAAATGAACGGCACAGACAGCAGCAGATACAGCGGTAAGATTACTACGCCTCTTTTATTCAAAGCTTCAACTGAATTGCTTCTGCCTGGATAGAGAATAAGTGGTTCGTCGACCCTATCGATTCTGGTGCCATAACCACTGTGGACATCTAAGTCGGTGGCCTGAAATTCTGCTAGTTCAGTCTGTTCGTCTGGTTCCATTGCTGCAATGCCGCTCTCTTCTAAATACCCAGAATTAGATTTTGATGGAAAGACCGCTAAGAATTATTCTGCTGTGGAAGCTACCAAGCAATCTTTGTGCTTCTGCATGTAAGTTAGCGCTAGATACCACGGGTTTTCTGGAGTATTTGTTAGCTCTTGAACAGATTTTAATTGGGCATTGAATTCGACACCAAGGCTTAAGAGAAAGTCTTCATGCTCGGGGCGCAAACTATCTAGAAGAATGCGTCGTTCTAACGAGTCAGTTGGTACTTCACTATTGGGGAAAATGCTGCAGGCGCGTTCGAAAATTCCAAGTAAAACCGTTGCACCAGTTGCGCTGGCTAGGTCTGCCTATCTGTTCCATGATCTCGTTTACTCATTTGTGATTGCTTCGTGAGCCTTATTCTTGCTCACGATAATTTGCTGATTTTGGGATCATCATCAAAAGCTTGAGAATCTTGGAGTCATCGCAAGCTACTTTGTACTCGCCTTTTTTGGCACGTTTTATAAACTCTTCGCCCGAAATACTTAGTAATGCTTGAGTCTGTTTGTCGAAAAAAGTCAGCGCTTGCTGGTCAGTCAGCAATTCAACATTGTGATTTGGAGTGCTGCCAGTAACAGAACTGCTCATAATAGGTGCCCTCGAAGCTGAATTAAGGTTACATCACCCCTCTCGTTTCATCAATCCATTTCCCGTGATCTTGCAGCGAATTGAACATACTTTATTGTATCGGAGTGCTAACTACGACTATTATAAAAGTCGTTCTTGGTTGATTCTTGCTTGTGGTTTTCCATGGGTCAAGTCCAGTTGCAGGTGTGTCGCGTAGGTAATTGTTTTGACTCTCAGTGCTAAAGTCGGTTTGCTGTCTCAGCTACTCCAGGAAAAACCGCGAGATGCTGAGAGCTTGCAATATGAACTCGGCCAAATCAATAAGGAATTATCGTTGCGCGGCCTTCCGTCTCATGATGAGCCAACTGAACTCAGTGCCCCTGAATCGCGTAGCGTTCGATTTGGTTATCCCTTTGATTCTTTGAAAGCCTTGCAGCGTTTTGCCGCAAACATAGCTGAAGACCCTGAATGGAATCCCACACCGTTGCCTGAAGGCGAAGACCCTGACTACGATAATGCTGTCATAGAACAATCATTATTGTTCGAGAGTCACTTGCTTTGTCACCCACCAAGCGATGGTTATTGTTTGCCAATTGATTTTACAGAAGTCATTTCAACCGAAGTACCCGATATTTCAGGTGGATTGCTCTGTTCTAGTTACGCACTCATGCGTGATCTTGTTGCAGTAGGACCGGCTTTAGCCATAGCTTTAGAGGATGGCACCCTTAGTGATGAGCAGGCTCATTTAATCAACGAGGTTGATATTGATACCGATCCATTTGCAGCGGAAAAGTTTGTATGGCTCTCGCTTTTTGAAGCCGCGCGCCTGAGCATAAAACATAAAAGTGTTGTTCGATTTACTCGCTCGCAGTCTGTCGAGTATCGCGCTGAAAGCTTTGATTTGCTAGTCGAAGATCTCTCGCATATGGCGAAATATTTGCTTGATGATCAGGGTGAATTTCTGCCGTTTGCTTCTGTGGCCATGGCTTCTGGAGAGCTTGGATACATGATGCTAGAGGATGATAATCCAGTTGAAGATATTAATGTTTATCTTCAAGCAACAATAAACAGCTTACGATCGGTTGTAAATAAAGAGAGGTGCAGTGCTGCTGGAGTGTGTATAGCTACTACGGTTTCAAATGAGCTGACGATGCCGTTTGATGCGCTTCATTGTGTGTTGGAGCATCGTGATGGTATGGTGCAGAGCATTCTTGTGCCATACGTAATGCGTGAAACTGGTGCATTCACACTTAAGCCTGCAATTGAGTTTGGCAGCGAGACCAGCTTTAATGTTTTTGGAGCTGACTTTGCTCCAGGCGGTGAGTGAATGGGTTGTTATTATAGCCTTGAAATTCTCTTGGGTAGGCGGAATAGTGCGGGGGTTCATGATGTATGGCTGCAGGTCTGTCGAAATCGCGATTGAAAAATATGCGCAAGGTCTTGTCGGGTTATGTCGAGCGCCAAGACCTGCCTGGCATGCTTTATCTTGTGGCTCACAACGATGATGTTTATGTCAAAGCACTTGGCACTATGCGGTTTGACGATGCTATGCCAATGAAGCGTGATGCTATTTTCAGGATTGCCTCAATGGCTAAGCCGATCACAGCCGCTGCTGCCATGATTTTGGTAGAAGAATGCAAAATTCGTCTTGACGATTCGATTGAAAAATGGCTGCCGGAATTGGCTAATCGCCGAGTTCTTAACTCACTTTCGTCATCGTTGGATGAAACCGTACCTGCCAATCGAGCAATTACTTTGCGCGATTTGCTGACGTTCACTATGGGTTTCGGCAGCGTTATGGCCGCGCCAGATACTTATCCAATTCAAGCTAAAATTCGCGAATACAAAATTGGAGGCGACGGACCGCCTAATCCAAGTCTTGCTTTGCCTGCGGAAGAATGGCTGGCCAAGCTGGCTGAGTTGCCGTTAATGGCACAGCCTGGCGAAAAGTGGATGTATCACGTTAGTTCAGACGTACTCGGTGTTTTAATCGCGCGTGTGGCTGGAAAGTCTCTTGGCGCCTTTTTACAAGAGCGTATTTTTGCACCACTGCAAATGAAAGACACTGGTTTTAAAGTTCCTCAAGACAAGTTGGATCGTCTACCTGACAGTTATCTCTATAGTCGTGAGAGCGACAAACTAGAATTGTATGACTCTGCGGCTAATAGCTTTTGGCTGCCTGAGCCGAATTTTGAATCAGGTGGCGGCGGTTTGGTTGGCACCATCGACGACTATTTTTCTTTCTGTCGCATGATGCTGAACAAGGGTCGTTGCGGTCGCGAGCAAATTATTTCACGAGCATCTGTTGAACTTATGACTGCAGATCAGCTGACTCCGTCTCAGCGTGAGGGCTCAGAGGTATTCTTCGGTGACTTCAGTAGTTGGGGTTTTGGTATGGCGGTAAATACCAAGTTTAACGAGATTTACCACACTCCAGGCCGTTTTGGCTGGGATGGTGGATTAGGCACCACTGCATATAGCGATCCTGCTGAGAATATGATTGGCATTCTTCTCACTCAACGCGGGATGGATTCGCTGCGACCCCCAGTCTTTAGTGATTTCTATACTTTGGCTTACGGGGCAATGGAGTGAGGCTGCTGCTGACCATGTGCAGGTGTGTCTATGATGCTGGATAAATCGCTAACAAAGCTACTTGTGCTGATAGCTCTATCGATATCGCCGGTGCCAGCTTTGAGTCAAGACACGCCATATTTTTATGGATTTCGACTTTTCTTGATAAGGTCTACAACAGAGTATAAGCAATTAGTACCTTGGTTTGGTGAAGTGGAGCAAAAGGTTAGGCGAGCTGGTCTGCGCGAACTTACTCCTTTGTTGGAGAAATCATTGACTCTGGCTTTCAGTATTGATGACCGTGGCAATATTACTCACATTGAAGTTATTCGCACTTCTGGTTCTGTGGAGATGGACAATAAGTTTGTTGAGCTGGTTAAGCGTGCGGCTCCTTTTTGTGGCGCTAAAAACTCAGAGCCTCAGTATAGGGCTATCTCCGTAAAATTTAGACGAGACGTTGACGTGACAGTCAGTGGATTTTGGATAGATTCAATTCCGCCTGAGCGAATGACTGAATCGGAAAAAGAGTCTCTTAGGCATTTTGCAAGTGGCAAGTGTTCGTACACTACTAACACTACGGAATTGCGCTAAATGGAACGACCTTTATGTCTGTACGCTGGCTGCCCTGGCTTGTCGCTATAAGTGAATCGCCGCTGAGCTTTAGGTTGGCATGGCCAGCGTGACCAAGTTTCACCAGCGGCCAGTAAAGAGCGAAATTTCTACCTCTTGAAATATGCCTTATATGCTATATTTAAATTGAGGTATATCAAATGAAGCATATTGAGACCATTCAACCTACTATTTCCTCGATTGCGAATGCACGCAAGGCGAAATCGCTGACGCAAACAGAGTTAGGAAGAAGACTAGGTCTGCCTCAGAGTTATGTTTCTCGGCTTGAAAGTGGTGGCCTTGATATTCGCTTGAGCACCACTGTTGAAATAGCTCGCTATCTAGGTTTCGAAGTCATGTTGGTGCCGAATACGATGGCGCCGACAGTTAGTTCATTGCTTGCAAATGAAGGCCCAACACGGTCCGCAGTGAGGCCTTTGTACACGCTAGATGATCTTGAGAATGATCTCAAAGATAATGGCTCGACGAGCACATAATGGCAAGAAATCAGGCAACACAACCCGATACTCTGACTGTTAGGCTGGGCGATTGCTTGGTCGGTACTTTGAATCGCCTGAGCGACGAAACAATAATTTTTGCTTTTGATCCCAGTTATGAGAGCAATTCACAACGGCCCATTCTGAGCTTGTCATTTAAAGGTGAAGGTGGGGCCCTCTATAATGCGCGTAGTAGAACTCATACATGGTTGTCTCCATTTTTTTCTAATCTCTTGCCCGAAGGCCACTTGAGAGAATACTTGGCACGCAAGTTGGACGGTAGTTCACAGCGTGAATTTTATCTGCTCGCTGGTCTAGGCACTGATCTTCCAGGTGCTGTGGTTGTTGAACCATTGGGTGAATTTTCGAAGGCTATGAAGTCTGAGTTTTCGACTGATGCTGATAGGCAGTCACCGGCTTTGCGCTTTTCGTTGGCTGGTGTGCAGCTCAAGTTCTCGGCGATACTAGAGTCTAAAGGTGGATTCACTATTCCGGCCGGTGGTGCTGGGGGGTCGTGGATCGTAAAACTACCAAGCACAACCCACCTGCGTGTGCCAGAAACAGAATTTTCAATGCTGACTTTTGCTTCTAAAGTCGGTATTGATGTTCCTGAGTTTAAGCTTGTGCCAACCACTTCGATCGAGGGATTACCTAGTGAATTTCGGACTTATGCCGCAAATAGTTTGGCTGTTAAGCGTTTTGATCGTACTAATGCTGGTGGCAGAGTTCATATGGAGGATTTCGCTCAAGTCTTTAATGTTGAGGCGAAAGATAAGTATGAAAAGGCTGGCTACGCACACATTGCAAAGGTATTGTGGATGGAGGATGGCGAAGCAAGTTTTTGCGAATTTATAAAAAGACTCGTTTTTACTGTTGCCATTGGTAATGGTGATATGCATTTGAAGAACTGGAGTTTGCTCTATATAGACCCCTGCAAGCCTGTTCTTTCTCCTGCCTATGATTTTGTGCCGACCATCGCGTACATAGGCAATGATGCGCTGGCCCTTAATTTGGGTGGCACCAAGCGCTTCAGTGAAGTCAATGTTGATAAATTCAAGAAATTAGCAAGACTCGCTAAAGCCTCTGAGAGATTAGCAACCACAGTCGTAGAAGAAACGGTTGAACGAATTCAAGACACTTGGCGAGAGGATAGATTCAATTTAGGACTGCCAGTCAAGACTCAGCGAGCAATCGAAAAGCACATGGCTAGCCTAGTGTTGCTAAAGGGACGGCAGAATACATGATGCAACGTTTGAGTAGTAGATCGCTTCGAATCATCACCTTCACAATCATTGTGCTTTGTTTGTCTGGCGCAGTTTATTCAGTAAACAAATACAGTGAATGGGTCATGGAAGTAGTGCCATTCTCTCAAGTCGGTTGGGCTAGTGATTTGCATGGTGGCAAACAGTGCCTTCGTCTGCCTATGGCAAGGTACTTGACCAAAAACCAAACATTGGTCGGTTTGGATGAAAGTAGAGTAAGAACTTTATTGGCCTTCGATCAAGATAAACATTGTGTCGAGGCGCAGGCTGAAGGCTGCAAATTGCTGATATTTTTTATCGGTGGTCGAGGCCCAATTGTTGCGCAGTATACTGTGTACCTGAAGAACGGAGTGGTCGTGAAAGACAAGCTATACATTGACTAAGTCTGCCTTTTGCTTGTGTCATCGCTCCTGCTGCACAGCAAATTCGCCATAACAAAATTCGCAGACGAAGATGTGGTAGATGCCCTCGTAATTTAGAATCGGAAAATCCATCGATTCGACTTGTGTTAAAAATAGCATTGTCTTCGTGCATTCCACGCATTTTGGATACTGCGCAGACTGAGGCCATGTCGGAAATCCACCGATTTGTGAAAGGTTATATGTGCGCCCACTGTCGACTGCGCTGTAAGGATTTCGCGTTGCTGAGTCGACTTCCACATGCAGAATTCCGCCCTCAGTTTTGAGCGGGAAGATCGGTTCATTGCTTTGCCGATTGATGCCATCATGAGGGCTGAAGTCCACAGCGCCGGTACTGGAAATTGTTAAATGAACCGCACATGCATTGGTGCATTTGATGCAAAAAGGAATGTCGACTTCACTAGCGATGAGTGGAATATCAAAAAGGTCATCAAGGTATTTGCCTGGTGGATTGGAAATAGCAAATGTCGGCAGGTTGCAGTACCGGCAGGCTTTGGTTGCCGGTGCATTTAGAAAGGGTGATTGAAGTCGTGGAGGTGTTTCCACAGTCTTCTTGGCTTTAACACCATAGCATGTCTTAGAGAAGAGCCAACGTTTTTCGTTATCTGAATTGAGTTCCCAACCGGCTTGGTGTGAGTATGTCTCTGCTGAAAATTGCGGCTGCCAATCTGGTGGATTATTGTTCCACTCAGCAAATTTGGACAGTATATGTAGTTTGTCGATCCACGCTAAGGCGCTTAGGCAGAGTGTTGGATTAGATTCTAGGCGTGCCCATAATTCGCCTTCTGCTTGCTCACCAGCTGCGCGAAAGAGATAATCTAATGGTGTCCAACCTGCATCTAACTGCGCTTTTAGCAAAGTGTCGATGGAAAAATTGGTGTACAAAATAAGGTCGGACATGACGTCTTCAACAATGGCAAGCTGTGTTTCTTCGCCGCATTTACTGCGGGCGATCAATTCTCTTTGAAGCGCTTCAAACTGCTGGGCATCAAGTGATTTCAAAATCTCATTGCGCCGAGTAGCGACTTCCAGCGCCGGTCTGTAAGTCTTATATATTTCCATCAGTTCGTTGATAACGGCTAGTTGCGATGCCACCTTGATCTCCAATGTTCACTCTGAGAGCATTGTCTCTTACTACTAGCCCCGAAACTGTTTGTCAAAATCAGCAAACTCACTCTGCACCAACGATTCTAGCTTAGCTACTTCAGCATCAGAAAGCTTCTTAAACTCGTCATTGCGCCTTTTCTTTGGTAGTTTCCAATTGTTCTGTTGCATAAATATAATGAAGTCTTCTGCTGCGCGGCTCGGCATGTCGTTAGCGTTGGTCATAGCGCTAAGTGCCCGGTCATGGCGTTTCAGATAGTCTAATTCACGCGGTACATCGACGATGATTGTTTCTTCCACGCAGCGATAGAGAAATTCTGCCGCTTCTGTGGCGTCAAAATAGCGATAAAGATCGGCGGTGTCGTTGGTTACGGTAACGTTTCCGCGTGGTGTTGGCTGCCATTGAATATAGGGCATGAGCGACTGCGAATGTTTTTCCAGAACGGTTTTGTACGAGTCTATCCACTTCAACATTACTGAGGATACCGGAAATACAAAGCCTATGGGGCTGAATCCGCGATCTGCTAAGACGTGATGAATCAAGCATCTGTGCAATCTGCCATTGCCGTCTTCGTAGGGGTGAATGAAAATAAAACCAAATGCGGTGGCTGCCGCTTGCACGACGGCATCGATGGCGGAACTGTTCATTTTTGCATTGGCTTCTAGCAGGCCGTTCAGTAACGGTGATAAATCTTCTGGTTTCGCTCCGATGAACTCTGGTAATGGCTCATTGTGAGATGTTCTCTTGCCTATGAATACATGGTCTTTGCGTAGTCCAGATGTCGCGAATCTTGTTTCGCCCAAGAGGGTGTCTTGCAATCTGTTTAGTTCATTGATTGATAGTGGCTTTTGACCTACCTCTTGCACCGCTTTGAGCCAGCGCTGCTTTGAATTGATTTGTAGTCGCTCGCCTTCGATGGCGAAGCTTGCCTGTGTATCGGCTAAGAGTATAAAACTGGCCGCACGGGCTACGAGGGAAGAGCTTGCTTTGTCTAGAACCTTTTGAATTTTTTTTGATAGATCTTTCGAAGCATAGTCTTCTAGTAGTTTTGTGCGACGGACGACTGGGCAAAAATCGACCGTACCGAGCAGGTTGTTGCGAACTCTATGTCGCTTTGAAATCGCTCCAGTAGCTGTAAAATACTTCTTGCTGTCGAGCAGATCAACATTCGCTAAGTTTATTGCGTCTGGTACATCTAGCTGTTCTTCTGTGAGAAACTCATAGAGAAACCACATGCGCCTTACTTCGCTACCTGTTGGTGCCGCCTCAACGTAAGATGTTATTTCTTTCTTTGGTAGGGCGCGAAATATTTGCTTGAGCACCAAGAGATCGAGATTTTCGTGCCGGAGCGCGAAAACTAAGTGCGCTTGCACGGTGGCATCTACTGCGTATTTGCTGTCGAAGACAGACCAATCAGTTGTCTCCTTGGTTACTGCCTTGATGCGTTTGTCTGATACGCAAGTCGGCTTGGAGATTGGTACTTCTATGCTAAGTGCCTGCACCAGCGCTGCAGTTCCAATCAGCGATGCACCAAGTGGAATTACTTTCTCCTGAAACAGTTTTGGTTCGTTGAGTTCTACCTTCATGGTGGAAAATCCATTTCACTGGTGGAAATGAATATATTATAACGCCCCGAGGTGGAAAACACATCATATTTTGAGCTTTAGGTGGAAAACACATCATGGGTATGCCTATCTGTGGAAAAGTTCTTGCTGAACACTAAATCGGAATATCAGTTTTCCGTAAAACGCCCATTCTGGCGCGTGTTTTTTCGATGGCATCTGAAACATCTGTGACGTTGTCTGTTTCAAGCACTTCACTAAGATAGGGTTTGGCCTTGGCTACTGCATCTAAATCAAAAAACCAATAGAGTGAGGTCAGGGCTGAAATCCAGACTGGTGTTACTTGTGTCTTGGCGTTATAGCGACAGTTGCCGAATTTGCCTTTGAGCGACTCGATGATTGAGCTTGCAATGACGCTATTTTGCGCTGCTGGAAGATGATTGTGAGCATTGTCTACGGCCTCAATAAATTGTCTTCCTATGGTAGATTTTTTAGTCAGAGCGGTGACACCGTAGAAAGCGTCATTGGCGGTTAGTTCAGAGATGCGCAGGAGGGCGTCGGCATGGCGAACTTGGCTTTCGGCACCCTCTGTGCCAAAGGCTGTGAAAGCGTATATTTTGCTGCAATTTGTTAGTGTTGATGCGGCGATGATTGAAATGGCATCCATCGAAGGGGTTGCTAAATCATATTCGTTGCCTTTGAATAGGCCATCTATTCCGCCATCCAGAATAACAATGGCATCAAGCTTTAGGTTGGTCTGGAGGTGTTGGAAAATCTGCGAAAGTGGGCGTACTCCGATGCGACTGTAGCACCACACCGCTTTCTTTTCGGCAAATGTCTTTTCCCACCAACGGCTAAGTTGAAGCTCCGGAAAGTAGTCACCTTTGGCGAGCACGGAATCTCTTGTGATGCAATACAAGCCTGTTTTGTCTGTTGCTGCCCCGCGCACGGCTTCTAGATTGGTAAAGCTGTAGTTGGCTAAATGAACCTCGTGTCCGTTTTCTTTTAGTTGAAGTGCCACTGGCAGTGCGCAGAAAACATCAAAGCCTCCGCCGGCTCCGGCTACGAGAACTCTTGAGTTGGGAGCCAACGAAAATGGTAGTTCCATGAAATACCTATTGTTGATAGCGGCCAGCGATGCCAGCGTAGCCTACCGGCTAGAGGCCAGCTATTGGGCAAAAGATTAAACTGTTACTGCGAATGCAGAGAAATTGGGCCAATATTTCCTGACCGGGTTCGATGTGGGCATCGCTTACTAAATAGGTCGGCATAGTAAAGTTGGCGACTTTGATTAAGTATCCGCCGGGTATGGCGGCAACAATATGAACGGCAATCTCATTTCTTTCGCGCAGTTGTCTTAAGCCGGGCCCACCACGACCGCCGCTGCCCGCGCCAGAACCACCAGCTGCAGCCTTGAGCTGTTGGTATTGCAAAAGTGAAGGTACGCCTTTGCGCCGCCGTTGTTGCATGCCCGTCGGCTCCATGTAACCAGTGCTTCTAAATTTAATTATGCCCAGCTTGAGCAATTGGAGAATCAATCCGCCGCAGCGGCGATACAAATGTTGAATCATCTTTTGGTCTGAAACTACATCGTACTACGGAATGTCGTAGAGGCGCAGAAAAAAGCATTTTGGTAAATGCATAAAAAAACTAAGGAGACCACTTGATGTTTTTACGCACCAAGTGGCTCCTTGTTTTTTTTGACCTCAGCTAATTAGCTTCGGCTTCAACAGTCAGCTTAGCGCCGCTTGCCGGTAACCGCTTCGAGGAAGCGCAGCAGGTAGAGCAGGAAGTTGATGAAGTTGAGGTAGCTGCTCATTGTCACCATGATGGCGCTTTCCCACGTGTTCGGTGCATCCTTCGCGCGGAAGAAGTCGAACAAGAAGAAGCCCGCAAACACCGCCATGCCGATCAGTGAGTAAACAATGTTCACTCCCTGACTGAAGGGCACGAAGATGCCGACGATGCCAGCGACGATAAGGCCCAGCAATGTAAACATCAACCAGCGGCCGAGGCCACTGAAATTGAGGCCGCTGAAGATGGCGATAGCGCCGCAGGTAGCCATGACGCCGCCGGTGCCGAGATAGGCCAAGAAGACCGTTTCCCAGCCGAGAACGTGGGCGTAGTGGTTGATGGTCGGCCCAATGAAGAGACCCGAAATGAAGGTCCAGATCGTCAGGGCGACGATACCAGCGGTGGTGGAGGCCTTCGCTGCAAACGGTACTGCGATGGCGCCGATGATGAAGAGAACGGCCAGGCCGATGATGGCTGCAATCGAGGTGATGCCCGCGCCGGCGTAGGTGCCGAGAGCGGAAATGACGAAGCTGAGAGAGAGCAGAAGCGAGACCTTGGAGAAGAGTCCCGACTTGCTCATGTCAACGGTTGTGGTGCCCATATGTGTGTTACCTCTTTGTTCAGATTTTGTTTGGTACTGAGAAAGCGTGCTGTGCTTCTGCCTAGCAGGCCGGAGGGCAGGCTGGAGTGCACTGGCAATCGCCGTAGTCTGCCGAGCCCAGCGGGAATTCGCTGCCATCGTCTTCGACGATGAATAGCTCGGCTTTGCCGCAGGTCTTGGGGTGCGCGACGTCGATGTCGTGCGGCCCCGGCTGCAGCGTCTGGTCGAAGACCTCGTTGCCGTTGTAGCGAACGCGAAGCCGCATCGGCTCCTTTGGGTTGATTTCGATGTGCATTTGAAAGCACCTTTCTGGTTTGACGATTTCAGGGCCCGAGAAGAAGTCTTGCTACTTCTTCGGCGGGGTCTTCATCTTCACTGGGAGCCAGGTGCGACCCTTGGTCGGAACTTCACCGGTGATGGTGGCAGCTGAAAATGCTATTGCGAAGACTGCGAAGCCCGCAAGTAGTGCACTGTTGACGGTGAGACTGGTGGCGCTGGCGGTAAAGATAAGACCGCCGATGATGCCGATGAGCTTGAGCGAAAGAGCCGCCGACAGCCAGAAGGCCGTGTACTGCATCAGCCGTCCGACCTGCATGAGGCCGAACAGCGAACGCAAGGCAATGGTCGAACCCACACCGCCTACCAGTGCACCTGCCGAAACAAGTGTCACTGCCAGAGCGGTGGGGAGAAGGCCGCCTGCGGTGACACCTAGTCCGAAGACGCAGGTGACGGCCGCAGCAGCGAAGAAGTAGAAGAACATCTTCCAGAGATGTTGCATCTGCATGAAGAACATTTGAAGCATAAGTTTCATGGACGTTGGCCCTTGGGTTACTTCTTGGTCCGACTGCCCCGCTTGGTCTTGCAGGGGGCACAGTCGGAAGCCGCAGGAAGGGCGCGGATGTCCTGGTCGCGTTGGCGAATCAGGCGGTTGATGGCACGCTGTTCAGCTTCCCGCCAGTTGTTCACGTTGTAGTGAGTGAAACCGGTGTTCTCGGGAAACTTGTCAGAGGCCTTGGGCAGCGAAGCTTCGAGCGGCAGGTAGATGAGGTTGGTCTTCTTCAGGCAGACGCCATCCGAGCGAACCGAGTTGCCGATGAAAGCCGAGTACTGCGGGTCGATGTTGAGGTCAGCCATGGCCTCTTCAACGAGTTCGTCCTTCGCTTCTTGCAGCGTGATGATGCGGTAGTCGAAGAGCTTGTCGAGGCCGGCCTGGCGGATCTTGTATTCCTGCACTTCGTGGTCACCGACGGTGACAACGATGAGCATGAAGCGATCGTGGGCACGGTTGAGCACTTCCATGCAATGCGGGAAGAGTTTGGGCTTGCGGAAGTACGGCGCACTGCCGATGCCCTTGAGAATCGAGCGAACATTCTCGATGTCTTCGGGTGGAACAGTGACGGCGTGATTGCCGGCCAGCAGTTCGTAGGTCTCCATCAGGGCTTCGGGAAAGCGTTCACGCTCGAAGCCACGGTGCGGCATGCTGCCACTGTAGACCTTGCGCAGGGTTTCACGAGCGACGTCTTTGGAGACACCGATGAAGCTCATGAAAGTGGAAAATTCTTCGACGGCTTCGTCAAAGTAGGGCTGACATACGACGGTTGTGCCGTCCATGTCGATCAGAAGTGCTGCGATCTTGCCGTTCGGAGTGCAAAGGTTGCGCTCACCGACGATGCAGTTGGAGCTTGAATTAGCGGTCATAAGATACCTCCTAGGTTGGTCAGCGGAAGTCATCAGGAGCTTCGGCGCTGGTTGCGGTTAAATGTGATTTCGCTATGAAGCTGAGTGGAAAACAGCACTTCCTAAGCAGGCTTGGGGCCAGCTTTTTGACGAGGTAGTGATGATTTGCTTTGAGTCTTCGAGCGGATTGTTGGTTTTGTTTATAAGAAATGGAATTGGTAGTTACACTTCTGTCTAATGGATTAGTAATAGACAAAGAAAGTAGTTATTGAGTCAGAGAGCTATATGTGAGAGGTCTTTTAGGTTGTCAACACAGTTCTTTGTCAATGCCATAGCTGGCGAACCTCTTGGCAACCCTGCGTCTCTTGCTTTCGTTTTGGCCGGAGATGAGATGTTTGGCTGTTTTGCAATTTTGTAAATTAGATTTGTTTGAGATTCGGCTTCAGTGCTATATAATTGCTGGTTGAAAGTCGCAGCTATACCGGGTTCCAATGCTGTTTAACGGTTCAACTCGAAGACCGCTTAGCAAAGCTATGAAAGGCTCTGTGGCTTTTGCAATGTTTTGCCAACTGCTTTTTGCGGCTAGTGCTTCAGCCGATACTGGCTATTCGCAACACTCTGCCGACTTTGACCCTTTTACCGAGCATGCTGCTGTCGTTGCTGGTTCTACTCATACTGGGAGCTCCGCTGTCAGAGCCCCTGCTGCCCATGCTCTTGGTTCTTACGGCCAGACATCGACAGCGAGAGTGGCTCCCCCGGCTGGTGCTGCTACTCTACGGCCGACTAATTTGCCTTTATCTAGTTTGCAGTCTGTCACTACTGCGCCCACAGCTTCGTATGCCACGAACGGCACAATTAGCCCGTCGAACGGAGACGCTTACGCAACTTCGACTAAGGCGATTAAGCCTGTTAAGGGTTCAGCTAGTCGTTATCAGGCTAAAACCACGCGACCACAATGTCACGGTGATGCAGTTCTGCCGATGATGGTACACATGGCCATGCGTCCAGAGTTAATCGAAGTGAGATATTTGCGTGCGATTCTTGGAACTCCTGATAATAAGGGTTCATCCGCTTTTGGCATGAGTAGCTTAAATTGGCGAGCGCAACAAATTGGTGCGCCAAGTTTTGCTTTGCAGAACGGAACTGCCAATTTTGCTAACAAGCAAACCATTCCAGTGGCTCATCCTTCAGCTACTTCTAAAACTTTAGTTGCTCTGTTTCCGCATTCTGGATTGCAGTTGAAGCATGTTAAAAAGCAGCTGGGGGAGCCAACTAGGCAGTACTACGACAATAATGCTCAACCAGTTGAGTGTTATCAACTTTCTCCAAACGCAGTGTTGACCTTCACTGAGCCAGTTAATTGTTTTGACGTGACACAGATGGCTGTTGTCTACAATGGACCGCCTACTGCGCCTCCCTCACAGCAAGATTATGCGGTTGCGAATCAGTATCGCTTAACTGTTGCTCGGCAGCATTTAGCATCTGGCAATACAATTCGCTGCGCTGAGTTGCTTAACGAACACCTCAAAGATAATCCGCTTGATGCAGGTGCGCACTTAATTTTGGCCAAAACTATGAAGCATTATGGTGATGTTAATGGTGCAATTGACGAGTATAAAAATGCTCTCAATTTAGCTCGTACTTATGGTGTCACCAGCGTTGAAAATGAGGCTTATAATGCTCTCGCTTTCTTTGGTGTGGTAGCGCCCGCACCAAGTAAATTTAGCCCTAATAATTTCAACCAAAATAACAATTTGACTGCACCAGGAATGGTGGCTGGCAAGAAAATTGCTGGGCGCTCGGCTCGGCGCAGTTAGTTCTAAGGTATCGTCCCACTGACTCCGCCCTAGTGTAGTTTTTGGGGGCAAAGTTTATGAATTGTTCAAAACAGGCAAATTTGGGTTCTTTTTTTTGGTTCTGTTTTAACTAAAACGTATAGTAAAAATCCGAAAAACAAAAAAATCGAAAAAGTT
>JBBRMD010000024.1:0-69320 GCA_038231015.1 Candidatus Obscuribacterales bacterium | reverse complement strand
GGGCCTAAGCGAGCGACAAGCTCAGCTAGGGGCCGGAAATGGCTCCCGCGGGCCTTGGCGAATGGGTGCAAGCCCACCAATGCAAATTGCTCTCTCCAATGCCTACTTCAGGTCTCTTGGTCTACCAGAACTCCGATGCACTGGAACCGCTTAATCCACCGAATCGCCGTATGCGGACCCGCACGTACGGTGGTGTGGCAGGGAGAAGTCCGCGAGGACTTCCCCTATGCCAATTACGGAAAACTATTTGAAATGAGACATCGAGGCTGAAATTAGCAGAGATCAAAAGAAATCAATGGAAACCATAGGAAAGCAAGTGATTTTAGGGAGTGTTTTTTCGTAAATCTATGAATGAAGGCGCCAAGGTTAGGGGATACCGTGGTCCTAGATTGGCTTTAGGGGCTTAAAGTAGAAATTGGAATGTTTTCAGCATTTCCATTTTTCTTTTGCCCAGGCGGTGCGTCATGAAATATCTATCGAGATTACTTTTAACTGCCTGTGTGCGATTAGGCTATCTTTTGAAGATCGATCAGCCGCTGGAGCAATGCAACACACCTAAGTTTATGCTCAATGTTTTCGGTTTGTCGGCAGCTATTGCAGTTTGGCTTTCCATTGTTTGTTTTTTCTCAATTGTGAGTTACAAAGTTCTACTCAGCACAGTGGATAGCACGACCAATCCACCCGATCAGTACTTTGAAGGCGGCGCTTGGGTTTGGCCAGGCTTGGCGTCTAGTGAAAGTGAGTTCTCTTTTCCTAGCGACGATGTCATTGGAGAAATTTTTTCAGCAACACCCGGAATTCTTACTCGCTGGATAAGAAAAGGCTTTGTGCCAGTAAAAACGGCTGCGCATGGCAAAGCTGAGACTGTGCCATGATTTTTAGAACTAGCAGAGTGCCTCGGATTGGCTATTGGTGCCTGAGCTATGCTTGGACTATTTATGCGTACACCAGTCTAAATTCTGTAGATACACTATCAAACGGTTCGGCGGGTGAATTGTCAGTACCGTATGTTGTCGATAACAGCAAAATAGTACTAGCTGAATTTTTCGGCGAAAGGCCGGGTGCTACAGATGTGCAATTGGCAGAATTAGAAGGTTGGACTAATCTGGTTGTTGAACAGGCCGAGCAAAACATTGAAGGTATGGCTCAAGACTTAGACAATTGTCTAGGTGCAAACTGTTTTAAGCCAGGTGATGCTAAAACGCAATTAGTGTTTGTGCATTACCATTTACCTGAGCTTTCTGACTTATACAATCCCATTGTTAGTTTTGTTCTGCCGTTGGTGTATTTAGTTCCGAAGCAGTGCCGAAATTGGCTAAGTGTTCCATTCGTAATCTTTTCGACTTTTCACTCTGTCGCTTGTCTCCTTCAACTCGCCTACCAAAGCAATTTAACTCTTTGGCGGAGAGGTATTTATTTGTCCGATTTCGGGCCGGAAATCGGACATTTTTCGCAGAGGAAAAGTGGACAGATTAGCTCAATTATTTCTGCCTACATCTGCAAAGCACGCCGTTTCTTCGGTTCTCTTTTTTCTTTTTTTTAAATGTCATATTTTATGCAGAAAGTATGACATTTAAAATCCAAACTTTAAGCGTCAAGGATGGGGAAGACCGTGCTGTCAAAAGCTGCCTGGCGCAGTAGATTATAGTCGAGGACAGCTCTTTGCTCAGTTTCAACTAGCTTTGGTGCTTTTGTAATCCTCATTTTTCTTTTTCAATGGTGGTGGCAGTATGTCTAAACGCGCTAAATTTCTTGTCGCTCGCTCTGCCCGTTCTGCCCTTTCTGCCCGCTCTGCCCAACTACCAGCGAATCAGAAAACTGAACTGATCTTGAAGCTCTTTCTATGGGCGGTTTGTGGAATTGCCGTTCCATTCTTAGCACTTGCTGTCAGCGGTTTTCTTTGGCTGCTTCCTCCTCAATTCGAGTCACGTTCAGTAAGTTCTGAATTTGAACAGCGCGCGGTCTCCCATGTCGAAGTAGCTGCCATTAACAGTGTGGCAGCGGAGCCGATTTTTTCTAACGTTCCGAACCAAACCAGTCTGGTGCAAGAACAGGCGGAACAGAATTGCCAAGCTGTCGCTCAGCATGTCGAGCAACAGTTATGGCCAGACTTTGGTCCTTACAACGAAACCTACCAAGGCCTAACCTTCTTTGGTTGTGACGACTGCGTGCCTATACCGCTTTCTATATTTCTCGCAATAGCCATATTCACTTTCCCTTTTGCGATTTTCAGCCTATTGCAAATATCCAAAGTGCAGCAGTCGCTAAGATTTATCCGTCGCCGCATAGCCTTTCAACTTGGCTTAACCTCCCGCGGGGGCTCGACCGCTTTCCGCAATAGACGGAAAGGCCAAATATCATATTTGACCAAACACTTCTTTGATCAGCAATTAGTGCACATAGCCCTTTGTTTGATAATGATTGCCCCAGTTGCTACTATTTTCTGTCTCAGCCAACCGGTTCAACCGCTGCAATCGGCAACCATAGAACAGTCGCAAGCTTTGCCAAGCTGGCTCAATTTGAGAATCAGTCAATCAAAAGGCCGTGATTATTGGGCTGATTGGCAAGCCTCGCCGTACGGAAGAGCCTCGGCTGCCGCCCAGGCTGCACACGTTAATTGGACGCGCGTCTTTCTCCATGTTGCTGCCATTCTCTGGGCAATTTTCACCGAGTGGCGCTTAATGATTCCACTGATGTTAATGCTCCTGCTCTTCCGTTCGGCGCGCCAGGCCAAAGTAAGTGGCGAGCGCGCCAATATCAAACAGAGTTTGCGTCAATTCAGCCAATATATTGTTAGTGCTATTCCATTTTTGCGTTATGTTTCTCTCGCACCGATTTTGCACTTGTTCTCAGCAGGCAAGCCAGGCGTGAGGCCGGTGACCACTGCGCCAATTTTGCAAATTTCCGGCAAGCAACAGCGCTTTGCCGAGTGGAAAATCAAACTGAAGCAACGAGCACTACATTAAATAGTCTCGAATCGCTCTTAAATAGTGAAAGATTTTCCCTCTAGGATGGGAAAGACCGTGCTCCCAAAAGCGTCTCTGCAAGCTTAAAGTATTGTCAGGAAATTTTTTATTCCTTTTTTCTTTTGTTGGTGGTGAATTATGTTCGACTCTGAGCGCATTACAAATGTTGCCAAAAGGCTTAACAGCACATTAAAAGATGGCTGTTTTGCCCGCAGAATGGGAATAACCACACTGACAGGATTTTATATTGGCACTACAGTGTTGCTTAAGAGATACGCTCGCCAGAGTGTATTTGGTCTGAATTACCTTTCTTTCTTCTGCAAGCAGTCAACAGTGGATAACGGAAACACCTTAACTAACTTCAAATATAAAAGCTTTCACAAGCAACTAATAGCGCTGGTAGCAGTCTTCATGCTAGTGGCGCCTATCGCATTTTCAGTTGCTGCGGTGGCACAAACTTCGGTTCCTTCGCCTGGCGATGACTTTGTCAGCCCTAATGCTGGTGACCCTAGCCAAGGTGCTAGTCAGACCCAAGCGACTGCGAAAAATATTTATGACGCTCCTGGCCAAACCAATTTGGTGACCCAACAGGCCGAGCAAAACACAGAGGCCGTCGCCCAAAACGTCGAGCAACAGTTGTGGCCTGATTTTGGTGCTTATAACGACACCTACCAAGGCTTGAGTGCCTTCTGGGGAGATGACATCATCTCCAACTTCTTCGCTAACATCGGTCAGCTGATCGGTAAGTGGTTAAGTGAATTTATCAATGGCTGGGTAGCCGATGCCGTGCAGTTCTTGACTGGCTTCTTGCGCATCTTTGTGCTTAACCCTAACATCGCAGTGAACGGCCTCAGCACTACACCTGGTGCTCCTGGTGCTGCTGTCGATGATATTTCGCCTTATGTTCGTCAAGGTGCCGACATCATGTACGGCATTGCAGTCGACCTATTGCTCTTGCTCTTCATTCTTTGTATATGGAAATATTGGGCCGATGCAGCCATTCGTGGTAGCGGCAACATGATGGGTGCGGTTGGTCGTTTGATCTTCACCGCTGGCCTCTTGCTGGCTTGGCCGACTATCTATGCTTTTGAAATTCAAATCACGAATGAAATGATCAAGGCCCTCTACTTCAATTCGGCCGACCAAGTGGCCATGCTTGATGCTGCCATGGCAGCAGCTGTCAAAGGCGGATTGGTTGCTGGTGCTGGTTTGCTCGCTAACGCTACCGCTCCTGTCGCTGGTCAGGTATTGGGCGGTATTCTCGCTGGTGGAGCTGGCGGTATTGTTTTGGGAACCGTCGGTACTTTAGTTGCTTTCGTTGGATTGATTATCTACTTAGTGTTGGGCGGCATTCTTATTGCCGAGCTAATTTACATTCTCGTGCTCAAAGCAATTCAGACTGCTTTGCTCACTGCTCAATATATGTTTGCTCCATTGTTCTTGGTCTTCTTTGCTCTTCCTGATACCGAGAACGTCTGCTCAGGCTTTGTCCGCTCATTTGTTGAAGTGAGCTTGTGGACCTTCGTTTGGGTGGGCATGCTCAAAATTATGGTGATTGTGGTCTTATCTGACTTCAACCCATGGGGCAAAATTGTCATGGCCGTGGGCGTATTGCAGCTGATGATTCAGGTGCCGTCGTTCTTGGCACGGGCGCAAATTTCGCCGATGTCAGACTTCATTTCTGCTGGTTTGATTACCGGTGGACTTCTCTCTGGTGGTAAGGCTCTGGGTGGAATGCTCGGCGATCGCGCTAAGCACTTTGCCAATGCCGTTGGTAACTTTGGTTATGCCGGAGCTAAGGGTGCACCTAAATCGCAAGGTGTTGAACTGAATGGCTTGTCTAACGATGTTGCCAATCCTGGATTACTGAAAGATATTCGTAGCGCTGCTGCAACCGGTAAAGTTGATGGACCTGGTGGCGGTAAAGGCAAGGGTCCTGGCGCCGGCGGTATCGGTCCTGATGGCAAACCAATTACCCCACCAGGTACTCCCAAGGGCCCTAAAGATGGCACTGGAGTTCCTCTTGGTCCTGACGGAAAACCAATTACACCTGTTGGTAAGACTGGTGATGCCTCCGATAAGAGCGCTCCTGGTACTGGAGCTGGAGCTGGTGTTGTACCGCCCGGAACTAAGCCTGTCACTCCTGCTTCTGGCACAGCCGATGCTTTGGCTAGTGCTGCCAAAACTGGTGCTGGAGTAGCTGCTGGTGCTGCTTTGGTTGGCGCTGGGATGGCCGCCATGGGAACGAGTAGCGCTCTCAATACTGCTAACAAAGATGCCGCTGCTGCTAACGCTAACACCGGCACTGGTGAACCAGCGAGTAAAGAACTTAGTGCTGCCGAAGCTGCTAAAGCAGCCGCTGCAGCTGGCGCTCTTGTTAATGCTGCTGGCAATTTGACTGACAAGAACGGCAAAGAATTAGTTGACGCTAAAGGCCAACCTATCAAAGCCGCTGTTGCCACACCACCTGCTGCTGCAGACAAGGGCAAGGGTGGCGAAGTCGTTAAAGATCAAGCTACTGTCACTGGCAAAGTTGTCGACCCTAAAGCCGATGCCACTAAGGGTGTCGATGCTACAGGTAAGGGAAAAGACTTGGCCGCTGGCATCAATGCTGGTGATCTAGCTAAGGGCGCACTTGCTGCGACCGCTGCTGGTGCTGCCTTAAAGGCTGCTGGAGACGAAGTTGAAGTAACTGGTCAAGGCGATGATGCTTCTAAGGCCGTGGCTTCATCAGTTGTTCCTGGATTGAAGATGGCCGGCAATGTTGCCCCTGGTGCGCCAGGTTCGACTCTAAATGCTGACGGCTCTGTCAAAACCACTGTTGATGCTGGTAAAACTGGAGCAGCTAAGCCGCTCGACACTGCTAAAGGCGATACCACAGTCACACCAAAACCAGGTGCAGCACCTGTCACCGCTGCTGGTGATAAGTCTGTTATTCCACCTATTAATTCTTCGCAGCTAGCTTCTGTTGCTGGCAGTGTGGCCACCGGAAAGGCTGTTGATCCAACTACAGTTATAGCGAACGGTGCTGAAGAACTCGGTGCCGACCCTGGCGCACCAGTTGTCACCAGTGTCAAAGAAGGAACATTCACTAGCAAACCGAATTTAGCGGGAACCGTTGCTGCCGTTGCTGGTGGTGTAGCAACAGTGGCTGCAGCCGCTGCTCTTAAGAATGCCGGCGCTGTGCCACCAACAGCAACTAATGTTACTGGCAGAGTAGTCGGTTCTTCCGGCACCGTTCCTCCAGTTGCTACTCCAACACAATTTACAACTACCGCTGGTGGAACTGGCGGTGCACCTCCTGTCAATGGCGCTCAAACAGCCAACTTCGCTGGTGGTGATGGCGGCGATGGTGATGATGGAAGTGGTGGCGGCGGCGGTGGTGGAACACCTCAGGGTGGTCCAGCTGCTCAACCTACTCAGCCTGGCGCACCTGGTCAGAAATCCTCTATGTTCGATGGTTATATGCAAGCTGGTTACAGACACGTCCCTTACCGGGTTGCTGCCGCTGCAATCAGATTGGCTCAAGGCGCTACTTTGGGTGTATCGCGTAGCGGTAAACCAGAGAACGTTTATGATAACCAAGGCCACTTGATGCACATCCGTACAGGCGAAGGCGCTACTGATGAGCAGAAAGGTATGCAAATCATGGCTGGTGCTTATGGCGAATTGATGAGCACTGATGCAGAAGCTTATGACGCAGCCAGACAATCATCTATTGATGCTGGTGAGCACAAGCCTAAAGGCATGGCTCAAAGAGCTGCTGCTGGTATCTTGGCCTATAATGGTAGTTCATGGACACAGACTGCTGCTGCCAAACAGAGCTTCGCTCGTTCAATGTCTAAACACGCTGCACTTGGTTCACAAGCTTATATCAACGGTGAAGAAGGCAATGCCTACACCGAGCACTTGGTCAATAGATATGGCCCTATGAGTGAAGACCAGCAAGCTTGGGCTGCTCACATCATGACCAGCACTGATTCACCAGAATCAGGATGGAGTTGGAGAATGGGCCCTGCTACTGAAGCATTGATCCAGAGCGGTCTGCCAATCACTCCTTGCAACAGAGCTGTAGCCGCTAACCAAAGCGTTCTTAAGGCTCAGCCATGGTTGCGTGGTGCTACCATTCGTGGTGGCGGTGAGTACATGCAGGCTAGAGCTGCTGCTGAAATTCCTGAAGGTACAAATGGTCTTGTTCAAGATGCTTGGTACGGTAACCGCGCACAAGCTATGCCTGCTGAAGTTGTGCAAACACTTGGTGCTTTGGCCCAAGCCGGTATCTCTGATGATAATGGTGTATCGGTCTGTCGTGACTTCAATACTGTTGACCAAGTTGCTTCAATGGTTGGCGCTAACGCCAGACCAGAAGATTATGTTGGCGCTTACAACTCGCTGAAAGGCGGTAACGTTGTGATGGCTAACTTGCAGCGGTCTATGGGTGGAGGCGGCGGCGGCGGTGGTGGTGGCGGCAACGTCAACCTCGGCGGTCTCAACGTCGGTGGTGGTGGCGGAGGCGGCGGCGGTGGTGGCGGCATGGCACCTCCTGTGCTGGGTGGGGTGACGATGTCTGGTGGCGGCGGTGGTGGCTACAGTGGTGGTGGAACGGCTGACGTCGACCTCTTCCTTGATGGTCCATCGGCTAGCGCTGGCAGTATCAATCCTAATGCTATTCCTTTGCCTACCAATCTGCCGAACATGCAGAGCGGCCCAATCACTGTCAATTCTCGTATACAGCCTCCAAGCAATCAAAGTCTTGGTAATGTAGGAAACCTTGGCTCGGTCAAGCTTCCTGGCGGCTCTGTTGGCTCTACAGATGGCCAGATTCAAATCGGCCGTGTTGATGGTGGCAACAGTGGTGGTGGTGGCAGCTTGCAATCTGAGAACGTATCTATTGACGTTGAGCAGTCTGTTTCAGGCCATGTTCTCAACTCAGGTGGCGCTGCGCAATCGGCTGTAGCTAGCGCTGTCAGTCAGTTTGGTGGTTCGCAGAATTTGGTCAAACAAGTTGTTGCCGACCTTAGAGCAAGTGGTATGGATTGGAAGCAAATTTACGATCCAGGCAAAGATGATTCTGATCCTGGTAAGTACCAGATGTTAGAAACTGCCGTGCAAGCCTATTCACAGAACCCTAGCTCGATGCCAGCTGTGGCAGTTGCTGCTAGTGCTGTTGGTGCTTCGAATGTTTCGATGAGCGATGTGCAAGTTGTTCAATCGATGTTTGATTCTGACCCTAGATGGCAAGCTAACAATGTAGACTACGGCTCGGTCTACACAGCTAGAGCAATTGTTGAAGCGCACAGACAAGATCCACAACAGTACGGTGAGGCTTACCTGACCAAAGATTATGTCGACTCAGTTCGTCAAGATCCGCGCTTCGTGCCTAGACCAGTACCTGTCCGTAACGCTGGTGGACAAGTGGCTAGATATGATCAATCACCTGTGCCGAAAGACCGTTTGGTCAAACGCATAATGGAGCGGATGATGGGTCAAGACGGCTACAACAACGGCAACGGCTAAGCTAGAATAGAAAGCCATGAAGTTCTTCAAACTACGCCACCTGACAGTGACCTGTCCTGAATGTCAAACTATTTTCGCTACCCATGAGGTGGCGAGATTGCCGGCTATTGATTTGACAACGCCAATAGAAAGCGATTTGCACCGCATTTTGCCCGATCCTGAATTGCGATCGAGTTTACTTGCCATGTGTCCCAATTGCATTTACACCTGGTGGCTCTCTTCTTTCAAAGAGCATTTCTATCTGCCACAGGTTGTGCCAGATTCGCCACCCACTGAGCCATCCAAAAAATTTGCTCATGCCGTGGCCTCAGGCCGTAAGCATAATGTCCATACTCTAGATCGCTCGGTATTAGCCTTGAATGGTTACTGGTGTGCCATGGAAGAAGGTGTAGATGGTAGCAAGTTTCTCGCCCTAGCCAAGAGCGAATTGGCTACAGCACTGGCTGACCCAAATTGGGCCGGTAATCGCAGCCGCTACAATTATGTTATGGGCGAGATTCTAAGGCTGTCTGGTGAGTACGATGGAGCCAGCAAATGCTACGAAAAAGTAGATTCAACAGCGGGTTTACCCACTGAGCTCGTAGCCAAGATGAAGGAATTTGCGCTTTATGGGAATAAAAGTACAGTAAGGCTTCCACCTCATATCGTAGGTATCATTTTTAACTGCTCACAGCCTTTGAGCATCTGATAAATCAGGCTTGTCCGCCCAGAAAAAAAGTAATCGCTAAAGTTGGCATTAATGTAACGCTGCAAGCGCCGCTCTCTACAAGTAGAATGAAATCATGGACGACATCACTCCTCTAAATTTAGAAGACTCACCCAAGCTTTTTGGCATGCGGTTTGACCAACTGATTCCAATTTTGATCAGTTTTGTCGTTTCAACTCAGCTCTATTCGTGGATGATGCCGATAAATCTTGCCGGGCAAGATATCAAAATGTGGATTTGTCTATTTGTGGCACTAATAGGACCTTTTTATGCCCTCGTCACTAATAATCACTCAGCCTCATACTGGGATAATCTACTAAATTTTTACACCGGGTCTAAAGTCTTAATTCCAGGACCAGACCCAAACACCACTAGATTTTTGGTAGATGAAAAGCTACCCGAATTTATTGACTAAAGGAGCTCTCGATCGTTAATGGTCACATCGGTAAATCGTTCCTACTCTAAAGAAAATAGTTTGCTGGGCTTTATGAAGAAGCGCGGCAAAGAGAAGGAAGCGCCGATTTCTGCCGAGATTCTTGGTCGCATTCCTGGTTTAGCCGTGCCTAGACCCCATGGCTCAGCTGCGGGCATTTTGCCTCTTTGGGATCTCTTCCACGATGATGCTTCCGGTCAGGGTATTCTCGTCTTAAAAGATGGAACTTATCGCTGCGTTTTCGAACTCGATGGCGTGCACGTCTCTGGCTTTGATGAAATGCGCTTGGTTTCGCTGATGAATCACTTTACCGGTTTTCTCAACGGTATCGACACCTCAGCTCAGCTTACTGTGGTCTGCCACAATATTTCTAAGCGCGAGTATTTCCAGCGCCATCCTGTTGAAGTTAACGAAGATCCGTTTTTGCGTTATGTCGCTAAGGTTGTTGAAAACGACCAAGCTTCGCTTTTGTCTCGCAACTTTGTGCCTGAGCTTAAGTTCTATGTGACCTTCTGCTATCGCCCTCCCAAAGAGAAGCCTCCGAAGCAGAGTATGATCGACACTGCCGTAAAATCGGTGATGGACGCCCTCACGAGCCAAGCTGCTAGACAATCAGTGGGCAGCCACTTTAAGAACGTCACCACTTTGGTGCAGCGCGCCAATGGCTATGTTAGCCAACTTGGTGCTTGCGGTATGTCTGGTCGGCCTGTTTCGGCCGTAGAATATTTCCGCATGCTTTACCGCGAGCTAAATCCTAAGCAGGCCGAAATGGCTGAAGAGCATTTACCTTCGCCAATTAGACCGCAAACTCAGTCACTACCTCCGGCTGTTCGTCGCGTCTTTCCTGATATGGAACCGGCTACCGTTCGTCAACAATTAGTCGAGTCTTGCTACGACTTTAGCGCACCTGATTTTTGCAAGATATCAGACATGACTGACTATGTTGAAGCTGCAGACCCTAATGCTGAGCCCACCGAAAAAGAGGTGGCTGGGCGCTATATTCGCACTCTCTACATGAACCGTCTGCCAGAGCGGACAGGGCCGCTTTGGTTGCAGCCGCTGCTTCGGCTTAACTGCGAATGGCGACTAAATATTTACGCGCATAAGTTAGATAAAGAACTCTTCCGCAAAAACTTGCAGAAGAAGCAAGCACAAGCTTCTGCCAACACCTACCAAGGTGTGATGGGCCAGCGCTCTGCCCCTAACCAAGAAGAAGCTGAGAAGGCCCAAGAAGCGGCTACCATTGGTTCTGAGTTGTACACAACCAACATGGAAGTGTTTAACTACGCCATTTATTTCACACTCTTTGCTGACAGCCTTGAAGAGTTGAACCGTTCTACAGAATTTGTTCGCTCTGCTGCTTCACAGTGTCGTGGTGCTCGTTTTGTCATTGGTCACCATGAACAACGCTCGCTCTTTATCGGTAGTTTGCCCGGTCTTGGAATTGACGTGGCGCGCCGCGGTAAAGCAGTGAGAACACCGACATTGCGCAATTCGTTTCCTTTCGTTCATGCCAAGCTTGGTTCTGAATATGGCGACTGGCTAGGGTTCTCAAAAGAGACATTAGAGCCGGTTTTCCTTAATCCGTATGATGAAAAACTACCAAACGCCCTTTGTATCGTTTTCGGTCAACCGGGTGAAGGTAAGTCTATGGTCGCTCAGCAAATAATTCAGATGAAGACTTTGTCTGGGGCTAAAACGGTAATTATTGACCGATCCGGCTCTTACCGGATGCTCACCGAAGTTTATGACGATTGTGCCTATATTAAACTCGGCCCCGATGGCTCTGTCTGTATCAATTTATACGACTTACCCTATCAAGGTCCTGATGGTAAGCCTGTTGACCCTGCTAGTCCGCCAGAATCGCATATCATCAAGATTTTGAATTTCCATTCAGTAATGTTGGGAGAGCGCGGTGAGCAGGCTTTAAATAAAGATGAGAAGCCGATCTTGATGCAAGGCATACAAGGGGTTTATAAATATTGCGCAGAGTTGGGGCGTATTCCGGTTGAGTCTGATTTAGTTGCTTGGTTGCAAGACGAGGCCACTAAGCATGCTAAAAGTAAGCGCGGTGACACCTGCGAAGACTTGGCTAACCGCCTTAGTCTCTACTGTAAAGGTGCCATTTTTGGTAAGCTCTTTGATGGCCCGACATCTATTCCGCTCGATACTCAATTGATGGTCTTTGACACATCAGATTTGGCCCACGACAAGACTCTTGAAGCGGTTGTAACCTTGTTCGTCTCTGACTATGTTCTGCGCAGAGCGGCTCAGCATAAGGCTGAACAAGTCGCTTTAGGTAAGCCATCACGTTTCGTCTTTTGCATAGACGAATTGTGGAGACTGCTGCGCTATGAGGGCGGAAAGACGCTGGTTGAAGACGCCTCCCGTACCAGCCGACACTTAGGTCTACTGTTCATCGGCATCTCCCAAGAGCTGGGTGACCTTTTGCGCGACGATCGTGCGCGAAATCTTGCCACCAACAGTGCTATCAAAATCATTCTTGGTAATGACCCTTCTAACTTCGATCTCATTCGCGAAGCCTGCGGTTTGACCCCTCAAGAAATGGGTGCCATCGCTCACTTGACCAGAAAGAACAGAGAGTATTCTGATGCCTTTTTGATCTATCACAAGCTCTCTCGCGGTGTGGTCAAATTGGTTGTGCCGCGCTTTATGTATTGGGTTGCCACTACTGAACCAAACACTGACCAACCGATGCGTTCAAAAATGATTGAGTTGTGTGCTGGTGATGCTCGCTGGGCTTGCCACTTGCTTGGTCAGGGCTACACACCTGATACCTTCACTCCCGATTTGCTCAACGCAGGTTGATGCAAATATATGTTTGACTATCAGGCTGGCGAAAAATACAAAATGACCTTGATTATGGTCGCTGTAGCTGGAGCCATGGCTGGTATTTTCATTACTCTCATTCTTTCGCCTACGCCCGTTCCTCCCAGCAAGAGACAGCGTTCAAAGGCTGATATGAACCCTGATGTCACCGGTATTCCGCGGGGACCTCAAGAGCGTTATGCTCAGCAAAATGGAGCGGCCGGACAGCAAGCCCCGCCAGTCGACAATGTAGACAATTTTAAGGCTCAGGCTTTGGTCGAAGGCTTCTTGCCTTTGGCATGGGATTTTAATGCCTCTTCATCGGCTAATTCACAACAGAGCGCCATGAGTTTGATGACCCCTGATTGTGCTCAGAGTTACATTACAAATATTTGGAGCCCCGAAATGGCTACAACTATCGCTAGTTCGGGCATGAAGAGTAGATGGAATCAACGCACGGTTTCGGCCCGCCCGAACCAAGCAGATGGTTCAATAGAGATAGTGGTTGAAGGGGAGCAAGTATTAGAGCTTCCTGGTGAGCCACCAAAACCTAGAGCTGTGAAGTTCGTTTATTTGGTGAAAAAAGCTAGCGACGGAAACTTGAAGATTGCTGGCATTTCTGAGGGGTAGAAATACGAAGGTTTAGTCCAAAAGACACTGATTCTTCGTAGTCTTCCCAGAACTGGAGCGGGTTTTGTTGCGCAACTACTTGTTTAAAAGGTATAAATAAGTAAGTATGGATGTAGGTAAATAGCAGGAGTCTTAGATGACCCGGAAGGCGCCACTATGAGTTGGAAACCTCAGATGAATGAGAGGGGAGTTGTCTCTTCGTTTCGGAATACCGATACGGGCGAGCAGATCTCTTCTACTGAATTCGAACGCCGCATGCAAATGCAGGGATCTTTGGGCGGTCCTGATGGCAATTTGCAGATGCAACCATCATATCCTCAGACTGCCCCGCAACAATATGGCGGCGCGCAGCCCTATCAGGCACAACCGGCACAGACATATACCAGTGGTGCTCCAGCGGCTTATCAACAAGCGCCTGCTGCCAATTATCAGCAGCCCATGCAGCCCATGCAACCTGGTTATCCTCAAGTTGCTTCGCCTGGTTCAAGCCCATTAGTTCAGTCTGGTGCAGTACCTGTGGGCTCGCAATTTGCTGCTCAACCATCTGGTATTCCAATACCCGCTACTGGCAAAGTGCCGACCATGGGTCAGGAAGTTCAGAAGAAAAATTTCCGCTTAGAGGGCCTGCCTGGTCACGTTGACGGAGCTGCTCTTTCGCCGGCTCCAAGAAAAGGCAAAGGCTTCCTTGATGCAACTTCTATAGCAATTTTGATGCCTACTCTTGTTTTGTTGGCACTCATTATTGCTGCTGCCCACAAGAAGAGACTATTCCCATGGCAGACAATTCGTACCTTTAACCCACCATCAGGCTTGATGACACCACGCGACTACGAGCGCTCGTATGTCTGCCCGCCCAATGGAAGACGACATGGTCGCCTCGGCAAGAAAAATCCAAATCTAACTTGGTCTGAAGTTGATGGGGTGGTTATTCCCTTTGGCTTCCTTGCTCGCACTCACCTACCGGTGACAATTCCGCTGGGTCGCCTGCCAAACAAAAACATGTTCATTGTAGCTCCGTCAGGTTCAGGTAAAACCACCTTGATGCGGGCTGTAATCAAAGCATTGTTAGCTAAGCCCTGCGTCATTATTGCTTTAGAAGCAAAAGCCAATGACCCTAACTTAGATGAACGCAGAGAAGGCTTCAAATACACTGTATTGCCTGAAGCGCAGCATGCTGGTTTCCGCACCTTGTATTTCAACCCATTAGATAGTGAATCGATTTGCTGGAATCCTCTTGATCAAGATGCTGTCACTTTCGCTACATCTATTGTGCAAGACATCAACTCTCTTCCACCAGAAGAGCAGCACTGGGCTGAGCGCGACTTGGGTTACATCGAAGGTTTGACACAGCTGCTCAAATGGGGCGGCGTGCAGGTTATGGGTGAAGACGAGAATGGCCAACCATCTCAGCTTGATCCTCTGCCCTGCAATCCATATGGCTTGATGAAACTGGTCAACAACCGTCGCAATATCGTTGAATCGTTGCGTAAGTTGAAAGCTGATCCAAATATCAATGCTGGTGAGCTAGGTGAATTGACTCAGCGTCTATCATCGATTATTCGTACCGATAGTGACTGGGATAAAAACATTCAAGGTGTGCGCGGTCGTCTGCGCATGTTCAAGAACGCTGCCATTCTCAAATGCACAGAACGGTCGAACGTTGACCTCAAGACCAGTATGCACGAGCCAACTGTGTTGATCTTTGGTGCTCCTGCTTCTTTGGGGCCTGACGCAGAATCACTAGCTGCTTGCTTTGTGCACCAATTGCAACAAGCCTTGCACACTAGATATGGTACAAAATCAGTCTTGCCGTTGTTTGCTTTCTTCGATGAATACCAGACTTTGAATATAGATTTGGCAGGCCGACTGTCAGCTATTGTTCGTGGTGCCAATGGCGGTCTGACGATCATCTTGCAGAACATTTCGCAGATCACCAGTGGTGGTGGCTCGGGTGTTGCCCCTGAACTGAAGACTATTTTCTCGAACAGCGCGGTGCGCGTCTGTCTTCACAACGCTGATGAAACAACCGCTAAGTTCTTCTCTGAAGAAATTGGTAAGCATGCTGTGGTTGTCCCCGGTATTGCCGACCACTATGCTGCCAACGGTTTTGGTATCTTCCCTAACAGCTGGAACAAGATTCACAGCCAACAGGTTGTTGCTCGGGTAGATACAGACTCTATTAAGCGTATGGAAAAACACCATGCCTTAGTTTATCTCTCACCAGCAGGTGACCCTGAGTTTGGTGAAACCAAGCCTTTCATGTGCGACCTGCGCGGTATTGAAGAGATCGCCAAACTGCACCTATTGCACAACGTCAGTGCCCGAAACCAAAAGAGTCCAGATTATCCAGAAGGTTCGCCTGAACCTGGAGCACCAGCTCCGTCGTTCGCCACACCTGCTGGCAGCTTGCCTTTCCCATCGCGCCCTAGCAGCAATGGTAATGGCAACAATAACGGAAACATGGGCAATGACTTTGCTGACATTGCCGCTATGACGTCGCAAGCTGCTGCTAGCGGCTATGACCAGACCGGTGTGACTGGTGCCTACACATATGGTACTGGAACTGGAAACGGTAACGGTTCTCCGCAGGTGAACCCATCTGGTTCAGCTTCTGGCTCTGCTAATCCAAACAGTACAAACAATGGTGCTTCAAGGCTCTGTCCTAATTGCACAAAACTTGCTGGTAAAGGCAAGTTCTGTATTGAATGCGGACAGTTTATCGGCCTTCCTCAGGCTGTTGAGCTTTCCACTTCGGCTCAGGTAGTAGCTCCACAGGGTAACGGCAACGGTATTATCCCGAGCTATGCTGAAGCCAATGTAGCAGTAGATTCGTTCGGCAATGCTGTAGATAGTAGTGCTGAAGCTGCAAACAGTGGTTTGTCTGCAGTTCCTGGTCAACAAGCAACACCACGTTATGGTGGCTTGAGACCGCAAACTCGCGATGCTATGCCCGGTAAGCGTGGTCTCTTTGAGAGTGCTTCAGAAATTGCCAATACAGCCCAGCAAGTGCTAAATCCAAATCTTCCAGCTGAGCCCAATCTCAATCAAACTAGACGGCCTATGACCAGCCTCAATCCTGATGTCTCACATCTAGGGCTTGATAACGGTAAAAAGCCAGGCGTTGAGTTCTAAATTGCTCTTGAAAGTGTTCATATATTTGATTTAGCGGGTAAATCTGATAGTGTCCCTCTCTCCCATTGCTATGAAAGGCAATTGCATTATCAGTCTATGCATACGACTTTACTTCCCAGCGACAAAGATTATTGGAAGCACATAGTTACTTCCAATAATCAATTTGGTCTCAACGTGCTCAAGAATTTGGCTATGGCTAGCCCGAGTTCTAATGTGGTGATTTCGCCCACGAGCATTTTTTTGACTGCCTGCATGCTCTACAACGGAGCTGGTGGCAATACTTATTCTGATTTCGCCAATACGTTACAGCTGCCAAAGCCCAGCGAAATCAATCCATGGAATAGACAGCTGCTCAATTATTTGGTCATGAGCAAGCCTGACCACGAAGTTTCGATTGCCTCAGCCCTTTGGTTTGGCCAGGGCGTGCGCTGCCATGAAAATTTCGTCAACAGCGCTGTTGAATCTTATTCAGCTTCTTTGTATGGAGTTGATTTTAGTTCGCCCGAATCAGTTGAGCAAATCAATTTTTGGGCCGAGAATGCCACCAATGGCAAGATCTCGAAGATTGTAGATTTCGGTGAGTTTTCGGCCGATTCTATGTTTGCTATTTCGAATGCTATTTATTTCTTTGCTCAATGGCAGACTAAGTTCAAAGCCGAACTCACTAAAGAAGAGCCGTTTTATCTGGTGGGCTCAGGCTCTAAGGGTGTCATGATGATGAACACTACAGAGAGCTTTAGCTACAAAGAAGATGAGAACGCTCAGATCATCAAACTTCCGTATAAACAATCGCCGTACTTTATGCAAATTGTTTTGCCAAAAGTTGGTCGTTCATTTGGGCACTGTATTGAGTATATAAAAAATCCCAATTCGGATGCCATTACCTATGACAATCGAAGTGTCAATTTGAAGTTGCCCCGCATGGAAATTGCCTTTGACTGTAGGCTCAATACTGCTTTTACGCAGTTGGGTATGAACGATCTTTTTAGCCAAAGCTGCGATTTATCTTTGATTACACCAGGTTTGATGGTGTCATTCATCAAGCATGCTGCCAAACTAACTGTTGATGAGAGTGGTACTGAAGTTGCTGCAGTGACATTGGCTGGCATGAGCTGGGGGGCCGCACCAGGTACGGCCGCGCAACCAATTGACATGACTGTCAATCGGCCCTTCTTAATGGCCATTGCCGACAGCGGTACTGGTCAAGTGTTGTTTTCTGGTGCCGTATTGGCCCCATAACTAATTTTAGAGCTGCCAAAGCTTTATGGCTTTTGCGCTGTGAAATTGATTTGAGTTGAACACCAGTGTACGGTGCGATCTTCTTTGGCTAGCTCTTCTTCATAAGGGTCTATCGTCAAAGATATGATATTCCAGTTAGCAAAAGTGTCTGCAGCTTGCAGCATCTCTTGTACTTCTTCACCGTCTAGTGGTGTCTCAACAAATGTTGGCACAGCCTCGTTTGTTGAGGTGTCGGTCACTCGGCGATTGGTGGTCATTTCGATACGAACAAAGCCACCACTTTTGGTGCCTTTGGCAATCGCTGCCATCAGTGCTGCTACTTTGTTCTTGCCTTGGCAGTGCTCTAAAGTAGAAATGCCAGCAATTAAATCGTATTTGTTTGGCTCAATAACAAATTGGTCATTGTCAGAAAGCACGGGGTCAATAATTTCTTCTACTTTGTAGGTGTTAGCGTATTCTTTGAGCAGGTCGATAGACTCGGCTAATACATCGACACAGGTAATGGTCGCGCTCTTTTTGCTTGCTTGGAGGGCCTGAGCCATAGGAATGGCATTGCGGCCCACTCCGCAGCCTAAATCTAGTATATTGATTTGGCCTTCGAGATAGTCAAGCAGACGCATGAGAGGCTGATCTGGATTTTCGAGCCAAGAGTCTTTCTCGAACAATTTGAAGCGACTGTAGTAAGCCTTGTGGTATTCCAAGGTCTCTTCTCTTGCGCGTGTGAAGTCGATTGACATTGTTGGTAAATCTCTGCGGTGATAAATCTCTAGTTCGTGTAATTTTGAGTGGAGTAAATGGCACCACGCGTGCGCAACTGAATGTGATTGCCTTTGCGGTAGTGCTGGATAACGTGACGTAGTCTAGCTTTGTCTTTTTCGTTTAGCTCAGTTTCGTACCAGTTGCTGAAGGCGAATATAAAGGCCTCTGCTGTGACGCCGCAATCAGGAAAGACAAAAGAATAGTCAGTTTCTTCATACGGTATTTCGTCTTTTTGATAGCGAACGAAATTACGAGCTAGTGGTGCTTCGTAGATTTCGGCTGCATCGAGTTCGCGTTCTCGTGAAGGCACAAAGCGCCTGGCTATGCGATCGTAGTCACAGTCACCATAGAGGCCAAAGATAAATAGATGGCCGTTTGGTTTTAAAACACGTTTGACTTCTTTGAGGGCGGCTTCTCTATCTTTTACTAAATGGAACATCCAAGGCATGATCACAATATCAAAGCATTGGTCGTCAAAAGCTAAAGTTTCTGCCCCCATCTCCATAAACGTCAAATTTTCGATGCTGTTGCGCGCTGCATACTCGGCGGCAAACTGCACAAGGCGGCCGTCTGGGTCTACTCCGGTCACTCTTTTGGCAAGCGGTGCCAGTTGGTAGCACAGGCGACCGTTGCCACAGCCTAGCTCAAGAATATTCTTGCCTTCTAAAGAAGTTTGTTTTTCAATGGCAGCAATCTCGGCGCCGGAAACAGCAAAGAAGTTACTCCACAGTCTCATCGACTGCAAATAATCTGAGCTTTTCCGGCGTGATATTTTTGAGATTTGCGACATGCTGTTCTTATCTATTTTCGCTTTAATTAGACTAGAGCTGCTTCTTTGGCTTCTTTAGCTTGTGTGACTTCTTTAAAATCTAAGCCTTTTTCTTTCAAAGCCTTCTCGTAAGTAAATGACTTATCCATGCCACTGACTAGGTCAGCCTTGTAATAGTCTGAATACCAACGCTCACAATCCCAGGCAAAGGCTTTTCTTAGACGCTCAAGGTATGTTGTCCAATCACGCTTGCTTGCTTTTTCGGTCCAGAGGGCAAGAATGCTGTCGAAGGTAGTCTCTTGTTCTTTTTGGAAGTCGAGGATAGCTTCTTCTTCACCTTGCTCAAAGCGCTTGAGGTTGCGTGAGAAAGGAATTGAGCCCAAATACTTGTCAGCACCGACGCGCTCTTTGATGTATTCAGCGTCTTCTTCGCCGTCAACTTTGTTGCCCACAACATAGGTGCGGTCAGCAAATTGCGGGGCGATTTCTTCGAAGTCTAAGAATACCTGAGTCGATTTTTCAGTAGGCTCTAAGACGAAGACATTGATATCGTAAGCGAATGAAAGTGAGGTGGCCACGTTATCGGTGCCAGCTGTGGTATCAGCTACAACTAAGTCAGATTGGGTGTCGAGCATATGGTGGAAGATACCGGCAAGACTTTTGAGTTTTTCGTGATAGCAAGAGCCACCAACGTCTTCTTGCTGATAAGTACCGACAGTTAGAAGAGCGATGTTGCCATCTCTAAGAGCGTACTTTTCGATAAAGGGGTCGTTGGCTTTAGCCGTGATGAAATTAGAACCGACTCCTGGTGGAGTGGTGCCAATCATTGGTCTGTCGCCAACATCGGTTCTGCTACCTTTGAGATAGTCAGTTACTTCGTCAAAGTGAAGGCCCAATTGCTTGGTCTCACCTTTTAAATTAAGAGCACTCTGCAAGTGCGCATTTAAATCGGCGTCAACTGCTACCACAAAGGGAAAGCGCTTGGCTAAATATTGAATAAAACCAGACGAGGTCGTAGTTTTACCAGCTCCACCTTTACCAAGAAATGCAATCCTCATCTTTTATCTCCTATCTGTATTGTTTAAATTTGTCGCCAACCGGCATGCTTGACAGGTGCCAAACAGTTCGAGTAGGTGTTCTGATACTGAAAAACCATAATCTTGCAAAATTGTTTCTTCTAGACTTTCAAGGAGGCAACTTTTGAGTTTGATATTGTTGCCACAGCTTTTGCAAACCAAATGGTGATTGTGTTGACCGGGTTCAACTGCTTCATAACGCTTTTCTTGATCGCCAAAGCTGACCGCTTGTACTAAACCATGGCGTGTCAAAAGTTCAAGTGAACGATAAATGGTGGTCAAGCCGGGGCTCTTGCTCTTCTCGTTATCACTGTCACCTTGGGCTTGATGTGAGAGCTTCATTCTGAAGCTCAAATCGCGGGCACTGAGCATTTCTGGGGCTTGTTTGAGTGCAGAAAGAACGGCCTTGGCACCTTTCGGCAGGCTCTTCCTTGCTCCTACTAGTTTGCTTTCAAGTTTGCTTCTAATCATTTTTATTTTTCAATTTTTGCTCGTTTTTCTTTAGCTCGGAAGCAATTAGTTTGACGATTGATCCAGATAAGTTTTCGGGATAGCCATAAATTTTGACCACACTATCGGTTTGCCCTGGCAGAGCATTATTGGCCAATATCTCTGGTGCTATCCACTGCAGAGTAAGAATGTCATGCAGTTGCTCTTGCACTAGCTCTTGCACTTGATTGAGGCTGTAACCATAGAGCGGCAAATAACTGTGGAAGACAAAATCTTTTTGTTGGCGCAGATAGTCTGCCAAGCCAATTGCTTCAGGCTGATTAGCGGGAATGCGCACTAAGATGTAGCGCTTCTCAAGCTTTTCTAGCGAGGCAAGGGCCTTGTCTATTGCTTCTGTATCTAAACTAAAGCCAGGCTTGTAGATGATGTATGCATGACCAAAGCCGTCTTTTTCTTCCACAACTAATTCAGTTGTTTCTGCTTTTTCTGTTTGCTCAGTCTGTGATACCACTGTACGGTCGAGAATATCTTCAAATTGAAACAGAATCGATTGCACGATGTTGCTATAAGCAAGAGGCACATAGGCTGTGCGTTCAAGAAGCAGCTCGGCTGCTAGTTGCAATTGCTTTTCTGAAAGGCGCTGAGCTGTGGCAAATTTACCTTGGGCCTGGGCTGACACCACTGTCTGAACTAAATCGCTTGTAACTGTGCCAAGTTTGCGGCCCAGGGCGCTTCTGATTTGTTTGACGGCACTGACTAGTTTGCCCTGAAAACGCGAGACCCATAATACCGATTCTGGATGGTTGGCAAAAAAGACTCTTGGATAATGGCAGAATGCAAAGCCAACAATTGAGCGGTAACCGGCCTGGAAGTGAGCTGCTTGGCTAGCCAAGCTATGAGTTACCAGTTCAGTTGTATTGATAGTTAGATCGCTGGCATCCATCATCTCTTTTAAACCCGAGACAATGGCCGAACCTATTCCTAGACCACGCTTGTCTAGACGCACAGCCATGCTATTAAATTCAACATGGTAAGGGCTCAATCGATCTGCCACCATGGCGCCACAAACTTCATCGTTGTACTTTGCCACAGCAATAAGACGTTCTTCGGCTAAAAGAGTGCTCTGCACTCCTACTTCAGTAAAAAGATCTGGGTCTGGATAAGCTTCGCAGCCGCTCTTGCCGACCCCGCCTTGGCCTAAGGCCGCTACATACATGGCTGCTATATCTTTGCTGAGGTCGCTCGCTTGCTCTTTGGTAGCAGCCGATACAGACACTTTTTGAATCGCTTCACTAGCTATGTATTCTGGTGCACTTAGTGTCATCTTATCGGCCTCCTGTTGTGCATACAGGGATATCGGCATATTTTTTGATGAGATGCTTAGCTAGATTATGACCATTAGCAGCGGTGACATTGCCACCCGGATAGGTGCCAGCGCCGCAAATGAAGAGATTGGCAAAAGGTGTTTCGTAAGGGGCACAATTAGGGAGTGTGCGCTTTTCAAATAGATATTGTGGAGTCATGGGCAGGTGCCAGCATGACAGCGAGGCTAAGTTGAAACTATTGGCTAGAGCGCGAGGTGAGACCACATAGCTTTCTAAAATCAGTGAACGAATTTCCGGGCACTGCACTTCGATGGCAGCAATAGTGCCTTCAAGTAGATTTTTGTCGTCGGCTTCACTCCACGGCTTCCCGGCAATTTGCGCTGGCACATAGTGCACGTCAACTGTAAGAACGTGTTGATTTGGCTTGGTGCTGTCGAGCATCGAGGGATCTTCAAGAGTCGGAAAAGCCATGGTGAGCATTAGTCTTTTTGGCATGGCGCCGCCAGGAACTGCACTAGAGGCAGCTTCAACAGCACTAAGCGGTGGCGCCATCACGATCACACCTTTGTGGTTGTGATCAATTGTTTTGAGGGTCTTTAGTGTTGGTAGTTCTTTGAGGAGGAAGTGCAGTTTGGCTGCTGAAACTTTTGGTCTATTGTCTTTTAGATATTGCCGAATGGTTTCAGTGCTAGCACTTGGGGCAAGCAATTGTTCAAATAGAACGTAAGAGTCAGCATTGACAACAACTAAATCAAAATGCTTGGTCGTGCCATCCGCTAGCTCGATCGCCGAGACTCTTTCAACACCGTCGACAGTGCTTGTAAGCAGCCGCTTAACTGCCTGACCAAGTTGAATAGTGGCACCATTCGCTTTAGCAGCGCTACTGAGAGCTTCGGTAATGGCACCCATGCCACCGAAAACTTGACCCCAAGCGCCAAATTCACCTTTGGTTTCAGCGGTGCCGTGGTGAATGCAGCCAAATACCGAACCCACAAGATTGGCAAAACCAGGTGTGCATGTGGCAGCTACTGCCATTAAGTCTTCGCTTTGCAAATACTGCTTGAGCAGCTCAACTAGGCTGCCAGCAAAGATATGGTCTGCAACTTTAGTTAAGTCGTTTTTTCTCAGTAGGTCAACTACTTCACGTTGAGTTAAATCTGGTGAGAGATAGCGCGGGTAAATTAGCGCTGCCGCTTTTTGAATGTCGCCCCAAAATGCCTGCCAACCAGCTTGATCGGCTGCTGTCATGGTGCCTATCTCTGCTTTAGCTTCGCCGCCTTCTCTTGGTGTAAATGAAAATTGATCTTGGCCATTCTTTGAATCGAGCAGCACCACTTCAATCGGATTAGTCAAATAAGGCTTGAGACCGTGTTCTTCTAAATGGAGATCGGCCATGATTTCTTTGCGCATCATGCCAAAATAAGATGCAACCGAAGAAACTTTGACATTGCTAGAGCTTGCCGATTTGCTGAAGGGGGTTTCGCTGACACACAAACCGCCTGCGACATCGCGTTTTTCAAAAACTTCCACCACAAAGCCTTGTGCCGCTAAATAAGCGGCAGCAGTTAGACCGTTGTGGCCGCCTCCTACTATGGCAATTGTCTTTGCTGCTGGCTGAGCCATTTTTTAGCCTAGGTTACTTTCTAGTATCTCTACTAGTTGGTCTACTTCTTCACGGGTGTTGTAAGCGTGCATGCTCACTCTCAAATAGTCGTCTTCTTCATTGTTCTTTTGCGTGCAGTGGTCGCCGGCTCTAACAAAGATTTGTTCGGCGTCGAGCATGAAGGTCAAATCTAGTGAGCTAAGTTGTTCAAAGCGGAATGAAATTATGCCGAAGCCATTGTCGCAGCGACAGATGCCAATGCCTGGAGCGAAAACTACACCCGGTAGGGCTTTCAGCTTTTGCCAGAGATAGACAGTCAAATCGCTCATTTGCGCTTCGATTTTTTCTATGCCAACAGAGTTTATGAAGTCTACGGCTTTACCCAAAGACAAGATGGCCGGAATATTCACCGTGCCGCATTCAATTAATTGGTGCAGTGAAAGCGACGGGCTAGCTGAAAATTCTAGGCTGTGGTCTTTAATTTCAAATGGGCTCTGGCCACCGAGGCGAATCGGTTTGATTTTATCGGCCACCCTAGGGTTGACATAAAGCCCACCGGTGCCAGGAGCAGCAAACATTTTGTGACCAGAAAAAGAAATGAAATCGACTGGCAGTGCTTGAGCGTCTACTTTTGTATGACCAACGCTTTGGCTGCAATCAAGCGAGATAATTACATCGTCGCCCACAATTTCTCTGATTTTGGCCACTTCCATGTCTAAGCCAAAGACATGGTGAATGTGAGCCATGGCCAATACTTTTGTGCGCGGTGAAAGAAATTCTTTGATACTGCGCAAATCATAGTCGCCCACTTCGTGAATAGCAAAGTGCTTGATTGTGATTTTCTTGCCTTGGGCAGCGAGCATCGACTGCACGTTGTACCAAGGGAGTACAGCCGATTTGTGGTCTTGCGGGCAGAGCATAACCTCATCGCCGTCTTCTAGGTTGGTGAGGCCATAAGTGAGGGCTACTAGATTGAGACTGTCGGTGGCACCACTGGTGAAGACTAGATTTTTTTGGTCACCGTTGATGAATTGAGCAACTTTAGCTCTAGTCTCTTCAATTGAGCGGCTCAATTGAGTTGCCCAAGAGTATGAGGCGCGGCCAGCATTGGCACAGTTATTAGTGTAGTAGTCGAGCAGGCTGTCGACTACCGACTGTGGCTTCTGGGTGGTGCTAGCGCTGTCAAAATAGATCAGATCAGGATGATTGGAAAATATCGGAAAATTGGCTCTAAAAGCCTTTACATCCAATAGTTCTCTTTCTTTCTCGGCAAACCCAGTTGGGTTTAGTTGGCATATATTAGTCATCGGCTAGTACCAACCAAACTCTTTCTAGCGCCGTCATTTTTGGCACGCTCTGTGGTTTTGCCAGCATCGCGCCAACCGACAAAGCCGCCTTCTAGGCTGACGATATCGACACCTTTAGTTTTGAAGTAAGCGGCAAAGCGCTTCGATACTTCTCCGGTTGGGCAGACCAAGACAACTTTTTGATCGTTGGCGAAAGGCACACCCATATCAGCGATGTCTTCTAAACCATCAGTAGGTATATTCAGTGAGCCTGGAATTCTCGAAGCTTTGAAAGCTAAGCTGCCGCGCATGTCGACAATTAATGGTTTGGCACTAGCGTTGAGCATGGCCTCTAGCTTGTCGCAGTCAACTTCAGGCGCAGCGTCGGCTTGCTCTTTGGTGATTGCTTTGAGAGAGTCTTTTTTGACAGCCAAGCCAAACAATTCTGGACGATATTTTTGTAGGTAAGAGAGATACCACTCAACTCTGTCGCAGCAGATGAAGACTGCGTTGTGTTTGCGGGTGAGAGTGCCGTCAATATCTTTGAAATATTTGAGGGCTGCAGCCAAGCTGCCGCCGCCAGTTGGGCCCGCTAGAATGCCGCATTTGCGAATGAGCATAAGCATGGCATCAATCGATTCGTCCATCGATACTTCGATGATATCGTCGTAAAAATCTTTTCTGAACAAGCCAACTTCGTACATCTCGTCTACGTTTCTAATACCAGGGAGCAAATGGCCTTTGCTGGCAATTACGCCAACATTTTTCATGGCTTCGTTCTTCTCTTTGAGGAAAGTACCAGAGCCGCGAGTTGAACCTGTGGTGCCGAGACCGCCGATGAAGTAGTCGACTTCGCCTGCTTCTGCTGCTTGCAAGTCTTCCCAGATTTCTCTGCCAGTTGAATTGTAGTGAGCTTCGATGTTCTTTTCGTTGGTGTATTGCGATGTGTGGAAGTATTTGCCGGGGTTGGCAGACATGATTTGTTCGATGAAAGTAATTGGATCGTTAGGGTCAGTGGGGTCTGGACATTCAGACAAACCAGGAAGTTCATCAACGTCAGCACCCAGTAGTTGCAAGATTTGTTTGACTTCGCGCACCTTGATGCGGTTAGTGACAATTTTGAAAGGCACGCCGTATACCGAGCAAACTAATTGCATCGCTTTGGCCATGTTGCCGCTTGATGATTCGATTACTGTTTTGCCTTCAGCGGCAATTTGTTCGATATCGTCTTTGAGCACATTCCAGGCGCTCTTGTCTTTGACTGAGCCGAAAGGATTGAGTAACTCTAGCTTGGCAAAGAGATTGATATTTTTCAGGCCATGTACTTGAGGCGGTATTTCGAACAATGGTGTATTGCCGATTAGCTCATTAACATGTTTGACTAGCATTTCTTTTCTCCGAGTGAATAAATTGAATCGTTAGAAGGCTTTATGTTATGGAAGCTCTTCCCAATACGGTACGTACTCGCTGTCGAGCATCCAAGTAAATTTGTTGTTTCTCTCTACCACAGCAACTTTTTTCGCTACAGGATGCATGATTGAAGTTGAGGCTGAAAAATCCATGAAGTAGCCAGCACTGTTGACGAAGACAACTAGGTCACCTGGTTTAGGCAGCTTTTTGACATAGGTCAAGTGGCGGTAAATAAGGTCTGATTCGAGGCAGAGGTTGCCGGCAAAATAAACACCAATTGGCGCAGCGTCAGGGTTGTCTGGTGTTAGGTCTTTTTCGACAACCACTGGGTCGACAAATATTTCTTGGTCTAAGAACGAAATATCTTGGCGTTTCATGTTCAAGCAGATGATTGGTTCGTTGCGGCTTGAGGTGCGCACTGAATTAACTCGAGCTACGGTGATACCGGTTTGTTCAACTAATGATCTACCTGGCTCAATCCAGAGTTCAATCATATTGTCGCGAATGATACTGGCAGCTGTAGCGTCGCCTAAATTGGCGAAGCGTTGACTCAATAATTCGTCTAAGAAATCTCCACCGGTTTCGGTATCAAAGTAGCTGTAGCTGTTGAAATTGCCTTTGAGCTTGCCTTTATCTGATGACATACCAAAGGCATTATTGTGCCAGGTCATGGTTGGTCTGGTGCCCAGTACAGACTCTTTTAAAGCACTGACATAAGCATTCCATTCATCTTCGTTTTCTAGGTAGTTAACTTTGTAGCCACCCCCTATGTTCAATACTCTTGGCTCAAAGTCACGGCTAAGTGCTTCTTCAAATAGCTCTAAGCAGTTCTCGATAGCAATCGCCCGTTCTAAAACACTTACTGTATCTAAGTGGAAGGAGAAACCAAGTAATTCAACTTCTTTGCGGTTGGCCTCAAGCAGGTCAAAGGCAACGCCAACTTCTTTAATAGGCACACCGAAGCGGCTGCCTTTATTGAGAAATTTGCTGTGGTTGGCTTCGAATCCCGATAGTCGCAACAAGATTTTTGTCGCTTTCTTCACTCTCAGTACTTTGCGCAGTTTCAAAATTAGCTCAAGTTCTGAGATGCTGTCGACTGCAATGGTGATTCCTTGCTGTACTGCTAAACCTACAAATTCGGCATTCTTCGGACCGGTTGCTTCAATGCGTGTGGCATCAAATCCAGAGCCCAAGGCATGGCGTAATTCGTTGGCTGAGCTAACATCAAGATTGGCATTTTCTACAGCGAGCCTGCGCACTAATGAATCTGATTGATTGCACTTATGAGCGAAGAAAACTTTGCCGATGACATTAAGGTCGCGGAAGGTCTTTTGGAAGCCTTCAACATTTTCGCCTACTATTTCAGGAAAGAGAATATTGAGTGGGCTACCGAGCGCCCGCGCTAATTCAAACAATGTCTCCCGTTCAGCCAAGAACTGTTTAACCAGTGGGTGAATCTTGGGTGTAAGGGTGAGATTTTCACCAATTTTAGTGGCTTTGATTTCGCTTGGAGCTTCTGCTGTTTTTGTTGTCATCGACATTGCTTTACTTCTTTATTTTGAGTTCTTAAACAGTGGTCAAAGATTTTTTATTAGCCACTACTTTTTCGTAGGTAAACTCTTGGTCTAGGCCTTGATCAAGCTTTTGACCAAAGTAATCATCGAGCCAGTCGCGACAAACTTTGGTGTGGGTCGCTCTCAGTCTGGTTAGATAATCTTGCCAATTACGTTTTTTGCTTTCGAGAGTAGTTAGTACTTTCTCGAAGACAACCTCTTGCTCAGCCATGAAGTCATCGAGTGCTTCTCTCTTACCTTGTTCAAAACGCTTCAGGTGACGAGATTGCGGTACGGCTCCAAGCAAGCGATCTTGGCCGACATGCTTGATGATGAACAGCTCGTCTTCTGGGCTATCGACTTTGTTGGCAATAACATAAGTGCGGTCAGCTAGGTGCGGTGCTACTGCTAGATAGTCGAGATAGACTTGCACCGATTTTTTGGTTGGCTCAACCACAAAGACGTTCATGTCATAAGCAAACGAAAGTGAAGTGGCAACGTTATCAGTGCCAGCGGTAGTGTCAGCTACAACTACATCGCTATCTTTGTCGAGCAGGTGGTGGAAGAATGACTGCAGGCCAGTCAGTTTGACGTGATAGCAGGCCCCACCGACATCGCTTTCTTTGTAAGTGCCAACTGTCAGTAGCGAAATGTTGCCACTGTTTTGAGCGTATTTCTTGATTAGAGCGTCTTCGGCACTGACTTCAATGAAGTTTGACTTGAGTGATGGAGGTGTGGTGCCTACCATGGTAAGGTCGCCTAAATCTTCTCTCTCACCTTTCAAATAAGTGATAATTTCGTCTTTGACGTCGCCTAGTTCATGGGCTTCGCCTTTGAGATCAGATAGGTGCAGAGCACCGCGCAAGTGCGCATTGACATCGGCATCGATGGCTAAAACGTATGGTCTTTTCTTGGCTACGTAACGAATGAAACCAGCTGATGTGGTGGTTTTACCCGCTCCGCCTTTTCCTAAAAATGCAATTCTCATCTACTTTTTCTCCTGCAACTCTTTTTCGAGAGTGTTCCTTATTTTTAAACTTTCTTGCTTGCTTTGTTTTTTTGCTCGCGGCATACCGTTGGAATGCTTCTTGCTCGCAGGCGGTTGCGCTTGCCGTTGTGACGGAAGCGCGTTTGATTTTTCTCTTCTTCTTGATTTTGTTTTAGCATTACCAGAACGGTAAACCAGGGCAGTAATGCCGAATCGGTAAAGTGGTACGAAGCTCTTGGTGGCAGAACCAGGCTGTCATTGAGGGCCAGTGTTTCGTAAACCGATGGGCACGCTCTTTCAATTCTGCTGCCGTCGTCATAGTAAGATTTGACTACGGCTTGTGAAAGATACTCAGGCAAGAACACTACTGGCAATTCTTTGATGTAATCGTAGTCAGCCAACAGTGGTCGAATATAGGTGTTTAGTTTTGAGCGATATTCAGGGCTTGATAAGAAATAAGCTAGGTGACTTAAGGCCTCGTGGCGCGATACCGCACTTTCTTGTGATTGAGCAAAGTACTTCGCTGTAGCTTTTTGGAACTCTTCGCTGTCCAGTGACCAATCAAGATTTTGCTCAGCTGTGTATTTGAGAATGTTCCAAATCCATGAAGCTGTAACGCGGTGGTTACCATCAGCAATGAGACCAAGTTCGTTGATCACAACTGGGGCAAAGCCGCGACCGACCAAGTTAATTACTTCATCGAATAGTCTTTCTCTCACGCAAAATTCAGTGGCGCCAAGCTTAACGAGAGGGAAGAGGGCTACTTCGACAAAGTTGCCAGCGAATACTCCAGCAGCAAAAGTCTGCAGGCCAGCGCTAATTGATTGATAGGCAATCATGGCGTCTAATTCGAATAACACATATAGGAGATTGTCACCAATTTTTTCTTGGTTTTGGCTGAGCCACTGAGCTGCTTCTGCGAGCGGTTTTTGGTTGACGGCATCAGACTTGGTGGCACTAGTTAAAATCGATTGGTGCCAGGCTCTGCGAATGTGGTTCAACAAGGCTTGCACATTTGCTAGATCGAAATTATTGGCCTGAGCTTCTTTGTAGAGATTTTGCGCGTGCTCTTGCAAAGCTTTGAGGGCTTCATTTTGTGATTCTAGCGATGGCTGCTCTTCTTCGACTTCGAGGGCCTGATGTAAAAACAGCAATTCTGGTTCAGTAATATTTGTCCAAGCCCAAGGCTCTGGAGCCGGTGCGGGAGTGGCAAACAAACCAGTGGCTATAACTTTTTCTTGGCTGTTTTGACCAATTATGCGAGCACTAGCTTTTTTGTCGAATGAAAGCAAGTGTTTGAATTGGTCAAAGAGCAAATTGCCACGATTTACTTCGTGACAATGAGGGCCTCCTGGTCCGGGAATGATTGGTCCTGGAAAATATGATGGTGGGATAACTTCAGATTCACAATTGGCGAGCGCTGCTTCTAAACGCAGTTGATAAAACAAGGTTGCCGATTGCACACTGGCTTTGATGGTGGCAATTTCATTGCCGAAATTGAGCTGACTGGTGGTGACAACCTGAATTTTCTTTTGCTCTTGATAGACACCCAAATTCGGAGCTGAGCAGCTCAGGGCCGCTTGTGCCGATGTATTGATTGAAAATTTGAGGTTATCCATTGTTTTACTCGATTGAAACTAGGGCTTAAACTGAGGCTAGTTGCTGGACTTTGCGCTCTGGGTAGACTTCAACTAGGCGCTCTTGCCAATAATTTTGTCTTTCTTCAAGTGCTTTTGAACGGCTTTGGCGCTCAAAGAATTGTGTGAGCAAATCGTAGGTGGTCAGCCCGTTTTCTAAAGCGAAGAGGTCGTACTTGCAGAATGAGGCAAGAAGAATTTCTTCGGCACCTTTGAGATCGCCATAGTTAAATGCAACTTGGGCTTGTCCGAGAAGTTGCTCGCGTGTGTCTTTGTTCAAGGCTGGAAGTTTGTGCAAAGCATCTTGGTCAAGAAACTGTTGATCGAGAAGAGCTTGAAGCTTCTCTTCGACGTAGCAATCAAGCATCAAATGAATGCGCGGTTTGTCACCAAAGTTACAGGCGCTGTGAATTGTTTGCTTGGGGTCAAGCTTCCAGAGATAGCCTTTTTTGAAATGTACGTTCAAGCCAGGGCTGGTTATAAAGGCCTGGTCGTTAGTTATGAGGGGCATGTGCAGGCGGTAGCGCGGCACGTTCTCTAAATAAACAAAGTCGCGATGCTCATGCAAGAAGGTGCCTGGGTCTAGGCGCAGGAGGCGGGAGCCCATGATATGGAAGCCGGTCTCGTTGAGAAACTTGTGCAGTTCAGTAAGCTTTTGCAATAACGGAGTGGCACTGGGTTTGGCGCAGTCATGATAGTCGAAATTTTGCTGCTCACCTGTGTGGTTCAGCAATGTCGCTATTTTTAGACCATCAGAACCGTACTCTGGGTAGGGCTCACTCCAGATAGAGTCAAGTTGCATCTCTGGTGCGCTGACTTGTTCGACGATGCTGTTGAGCACTGCGGTATCGATTTTTTTTAATTGAGCAATATACGAAAGAATTTTTCCGACCCCTTTTTTGTTCTGCTTTTCTTGATCTATCTATGTGCTGAATTTTCCAAAATAGTATCTGAAAATGGTTTCTATTTTCTCTTTATGAGATGGCTTAAATGCGAATCGTTACTCAGTCTCAATAGGTCTTTACTTCTGGTTCTGTCAAGGTAAGCATCGATATCGCGGCAGTGATGGGCTGTTTTCGCCCTGGGGCTTATTGAGAACGATTCGCATCGCTTGAGAGCCATCTTAAGTGCAAAGTTGGCAATGCGCATCGGTTTTTCGAATTATGTTACGGGCATGAACTGGCTCTAATCGAAGCATCGCCGGTGGTGCTATGGCTCTACCTGGCGTCTTTTTAGCTATCGAGACTGGCTCGGCGGCCTGTTTAATTAGTGCAATATAAGCTGGCGCTCTGTTTTTTTTAGATGATACGAAATTCAGAGAAGTCTTCAACTCCATTTCGCTTTGCCCGCTATTTCAGCAAGAGTGTCAACCATTGCTGCTCGCCGTAAATGACAAGCGCTTGTCTCGATACCCTTGGCAGTCGGGCTGTTGCAATCTTTCTATTAGTAAGTTGTGCCGAACTGCTGAGAGTGATCTAGAATCTATTTAAGGGGTACTAAAAAGGAAGTTGTGGTGGACGGCGACTCGAGCGCTTTTCTAAGTGGCAGATTTGACAATAATCGACTTGATAAAGTCGGTTTAGACAAAATCGCTTTAGATAAGTTAGGTTTGGACAAGACCGTAGACAAAAACGGCAAACTGAAAGGCAAGAAGAAGAGCGTTGTCCTAATGGAACGCGACATCAATGCCTTGCTTGAGTTGTATTTGCACCGCACAATTTCGTCGAGTCAGTTAGCTCGTCTCTGCTTCCCTGATATTAGTTACGAGACTGCTAGAAAACGCCTGCGCAGGCTTCAGCAAGCTGGCTTTACCGGTGCATCTTCTTCAGGTCGAATGGAAGGCCGCGGCCGTCCTGAATTGATATATTTTCTTACAGCCTCTGGGGCGCGAGCCCTAGAGCAGACTCGTGGTATTTCTTGGGAGACTATTCCGACCGGCCCACCGCACACTTATCACAAAGAACATTTCTTGCGTTTAGTAGATGTGCGCTTAGCCATGGAAGATGCTGAGTTGGCCGGTGTGATTACCGGTTTAGAATTTACGACTGGACGCGAATTCTGGAAAGAATTAGCTTCTGACTTAACCGAAGCGGAAGAACAGGCTGACGCTACAATTTCGTTTGCTTACGCAGGCATGGAACCGGTGAGAGTTTTGCTTGAAATCGATACCGGTAACTTTCGTCAAACCCGCCATTGGGAGCCAAAAATCAGGGCCTTTTTGCGCACTGGCTATCCTATTTGGGTTGTCACCGGTAGTAGCCCGCGCATTCTTACTCTGCGCAAATGGACCCAGCCGCTTTTAGAAGAGGCTGAAGTAGGACCAGGCAAGTGTGTCTTTGCTGTCTATACCGAAATAGTTGAGAAGGGTATTTACGGGGCCCAGTGGCAGCGCACCGATGGCTCCTTTACCGATTTGCGACCAGTAAAGCTCTAAATAATTGCTTCTTGAATTCGCTAAAATTCGCGGCAAATACTTTCGACAAAAATTACAGTAGCTCTTCAGCGAAATGACAGGCTGATTTGTGACCTGGTGCAATTTCGCGCAAAGCGGGTGTGTCTTGTTTGCAAATGTCTTTCGCCATCGGGCAACGGGTATGGAAGGCGCAACCTGAAGGTGGATTGGCCGGGCTAGGTAAATCGCCCTGCAAGAGCACGCGCTTGCTTCTATCGTAACTTGGATCTGGCACTGGAGCTGCTGAAATGAGGGCTTTAGCGTATGGGTGCAGGGGTCTTTCGTAGACGTCTTTGCACGGGCCAATTTCAACGATTCGACCGAGATACATCACGGCAATGCGGTCTGATATATAACGCACCACATCAAGGTTATGGGCGATAAAAAGATAGGTGAGGTTGAATTCTTTTTTGAGGTCTAAAAGCAAATTGAGAATTTGTGCTTGAACGCTTACATCTAATGCCGATACTGGTTCATCAGCAACAATTAAGCGAGGCTTCAAGGCGAGGGCTCGGGCTATGCCGATGCGTTGACGTTGTCCTCCAGAAAATTCGTGGGGATAGCGGTCGAGCATTTCTTTGGGTAGACCGACTAGTTCGATTAGTCGTGTCACTTCTTTTTTGAGATTTGACCCTTCAGCACTGTTGCCCTTTGACATGCCGTGCACTTCTAAGGGTTCGGCTAAAATCTGGGCAATGGTCATGCGCGGGTCAAGGCTAGCGTATGGATTTTGAAAAACGATTTGCATTTGCTTGCGCAATGGCTTCATGGCCTTAGAATCTAGTGCCATGATTTCTTTGCCGTCAAAGGTGACAGAACCTTGGCTGGCTGGCATGAGGCGAAGCATGACGCGGCCAAGGGTAGACTTGCCGCAACCTGACTCGCCCACAAGCCCTAGAGTCTCGCCTTCGATGATATCTAGATTGATACCGTCAAGAGCCCTGACAGCGCCAACTTGTTTGTTGAAAAAGCCCTTGCGAATTGGAAAGTGCTTTGTCAGATTTTTGATTTGGACGAGAGTTTTTTCGGTCATTTATTGCTTATGGGATCTTGACATTGATGCGGTTCAAACGCTCTCCCAATTTTGCCAGAAACTCACCGGCAAATGTGGACTGTTTTGTCTCAACCAGCAGATTGCTTGTGTGAACGCCTTTGGTGCGCGAACGCATAAGTTGGCTCGGCGTCACTGGAGAATCAAGATTCCACTCTTCATATATAGCTCTTTCGTTATTGGTCTGGGTGACCGGATCGTTAGCCTGAGAGGCGCGAGCGAAACTATCGAGCAGTCTTTGTTCTTGCTCACCTTGCTGATATCCGCCCCAGGGGTTGCCCTGAATGCGATATGGCTGAGGCTCCCGCAAAAATACATACCAAAAGACTGTATATAAGATTAGGAGTTCAAAAGCGATGATTGCATAGGCGAACATAGTCTACTCCCGGCCTAAGCAGGCCTTGAGCTGGGTACCCAAAAAGCGAATGTCTTTTTTGAAAAAGGTGATCGACCCTAGAAGATATCTTTTAGAACGTCACTTTGCTCAAAAGAGACAGGTGGTTTGATAGCCACCGTATGTCGAGCAATAAAGTTCTTGTTAGCAAGCTTTATTGTTCAAATATTCTAACGAAACTTTGAAGAAAAGCTACAGCTTTTTAAGAATTCTCCAGATGTCAAGTGATTAATTGTGAGTCTGTATAACCTTAATGCAAGCACGTTTCACGCGAAAATGGTGGCACAATCGAGCACTTCTGTTGGTCAGCCTGCCAAGCGGCTACTGTAGCAATGTGAACAAAATAGTGGAGAGAAAATGCAGTCGACAGAGCCAGGAGAAACTCCAAAGTCAGCCATGATCGCAGTGGTCGGCGCGGGCACAATGGGGTCTTCAATTGTGGTGGCACTGCTTGGTGCCGGCTACTCAGTTCTGTTGAAAGAAACAGACCAGGCCTTTCTCGATAAGGGTTTAGCCAATGTCGATCGCCTCTTGGCTGGACGCGTAAAGAAAGGCCTTAGTCAAGAAGAGGCTCAGCTCCAGCGCAGTCGCATCGAGTGTGTGCTCGATTTTGAAAGATTCGCAGAGGTTGATTTTGTCATCGAGGCCGCTCCTGAAAACATAGAAATAAAGAAGAGCATTTTTGAGCAGCTCGATCAGTGGTGCAACGTCGATGCCATTCTCGCCACCAATACTTCTAGTTTGTCGATCACTCAAATTGCGAATTTTGCCCGCCGCGCCGATAAGGTTGTTGGTCTTCACTTCTTCAACCCAGCTCATATCATGAAGCTCGTTGAGGTCATTCCCGGTCTTGAGACCTCGCACGATACTGTGGCTCGTGCTCTCGAATTAGCGCAGTCGATGGGTAAGCTCGCCATCCGCGTAGAAGAATGTGCCTCCTTCTTGGTGAATCGTCTGCTTGGTCGCTACATGAATGAATCGCTCTTTACTCTTGAGAGCGGTGCGGCCAGCGTCGAAGAGATTGATAAGGCCGTTTGCGACTATGTCATGCCCATTGGTCCTTTGGCTCTGCGTGATATGAACGGAGCTGATATTGGCTTAGCTGTGGCCAACTTCAATTTCCAAGAATATGGCGAGCGTTTCGCCGTGCCAAGCTTGCTTGGTCGTATGGTTGAGGCCAATTTACTGGGCCAGAAAACCATGGCAGGGTTCTACAGCTATGACAAAGAGACGCGCAAGCGCGCTGGGGTTAACCCAGACCTGCACAAGCTACTAAATAAAGCGAAATCTAAAGCGGCAAGCAAAACTGATTTTGCTGCTGAGCGTCTCTTCTTGCCGATGATCAATGAAGCTTTCTTGGTGATGCAAGAGCGTATCTGCCAGCCTGAAGATTTAGATGCCGCCCTAATGGCCGGTTTAGGTATGCGACGTGGGCCACTCACCCTGGCCTCTGAAATTGGACTTCAAGAGTGCCTCTCTATGCTTGAGGCAGCTTTTAAATCTGAAGCAGCGGGAGGAGGTGAGCGTTTTCGTCCAGCTCCTCTGCTGAAGCGTTTTGTCTGGGCCGGTCGCTCATCAGTTCTTTAGTTGCTTCTCTAAGTATTTTAGTAGTTGTAAGTAGCTGGGTGTGGCCGCCGCCTAGAGGGTATACTCAGCATATGAAAGTTTCACGCAAGTTTCGTATATGGTGATTGCCCAGATTTTGAAGCGGCGAGCCCTAGTGGTTTGCTTAGCACTGGTATTGGTGCTTTTCGGAGTCAATGCTTTTGAGAAGCTGCCTCTTGAAGCCTATCCAGACGTTGCAAACATGCAAGTGCGCGTGATTACTCAAGTGCCTGGTAAAGCAGCTGAAGAAGTAGAGCGGCTGGTCACCATACCAATTGAAAAAGAGCTAAATGGCGTACCTCGTTCTGAGCCACCGCGCTCTATTTCAATATTTGGTCTTTCTGTAATTACAGTAGTTTTCGAAGATGGTGTCGACCCTTATTCAGCTAGGCAGCAGGTTCTAGAGCGCCTAACTTTGGCCGAAGTGCCAGCCGGAGTAAAGCCCGAATTAGACCCCAATGCCAGCCCTGTCGGTGAGATTTTTCGCTATACAGTTGAAGGTAAACGATACACAACAATGCGGCGTAAAGAAGAGCAAGACTGGCTCCTCAACCGCAAAATAAGAAGTGTACCTGGTATTGTCGAATGCACCGGATTTGGTGGCCCAACAAAAACCTATCAAGTCGAACTAGATCCGGGTCGACTGCAAGCATTAGGCATTACTCAAGATCAAGTAGCCAATGCCATAGCTCGCTCAAATGGTTCCACTGGCGGATCTTTCATCATTCAGAACGACCAAAATTTTATGGTGCGTGGCCTCGGCTTGTTAAAGACCACAGAAGATATTCGCGACGTGGTTGTCGCCGCTGGCCGCGATGGCGTCCCTCTGCATGTACATGATGTAGCATCTGTTTCTATTGGCCCGGCTGTGCGCAAGGGCCAGGTTGGTTGCGATGATCGCGATGATGTGGTGCAAGGCATTGTCTTGATGCGCCGGGGTGAAAACCCCAGTACTGCTATTGCAAATCTGCGCGCCGTGTGGCCTGAGTTGCAAGCAGCCTTACCTAGCGGCATGCATATTGTGCCCCTTTATGACCGCACTGCCTTGGTAACTAAAACAGTAAACACCATTGGCCATAACGTCGCTGAAGGTGTTTTTCTTGTAGTTGCTTTGCTCATGCTCTTTCTCTTTCAGGTGCGCAGTGCCATTATTTGTGCCGCTGTAATTCCGCTAGCGCTTCTCACTGCTTTTATTCTGCTCAACCTATTTAAGGTACCAGCCAATTTGCTTTCTATTGGTGCGATTGATTTCGGCATCATTGTCGATGGTGCTGTAATTATGGTCGAGAATATTGTCAGCAAGCTAGCTGAAGTAAATCACCGGCGTATAGCTGCTGGCCTAACTGGGCGGCCCGATCTGGCCGAAGTAATTAAGACAGTTGCTGCTGGCGCCCAAGAAGTGGCCAAACCGATTTTATTTTCCACCGCCATTATCTGCCTAACTTTCTTGCCGATTCTCTGTTTTGAAAGAGTTGAAGGAAAGTTATTTAGACCTCTGGCCATCACCATGAACTTCAATCTGATTGGTGCGGTGTTAGTGACTATGACCCTAGTACCAGTTCTCTGTGCCATCATCTACGCTTGGAAATTACCAAAAGAGCGTACCTCGCCGCTGATGCGCTTTGCCAAGTTTGTCTATCTTCCTACTGTTCGACGTTGCTTAAAGTTCCGCCCATTGGTAGCTCTGTGCTGTGTCGTCATTTTTGGTGGCAGTTTGTTATTGACGCCTCTTATGGGTACTGAATTCTTGCCAGAGTTAGAAGAAGGCAATATCTGGATCCGCACGACAATTTTGCCGACTAGCGTCTCTCTTGATAAGGCCGTCGAGCTAGCGCACGAGCTTAGGCGCATCATCAAGTCGTATCCCGAAGTAACTACTGTGGTTACTCAAATAGGATCGCCCGATGATGGTACCGATCCTAATCCATATTCCAACATTGAAGTCTTGGTTGACCTTAAGGGGCAAGATGAATGGCGCAAAAGATTTCCTAATAAAGACGCGTTAGTAGAGAGCATGGAAAAAGAGTTAGTAACCCATTTGCCGGGCTTGCTCTTTAACTTTTCGCAGTACATCAAAGACAATATGGATGAATCAATTGGCGGTGTCAAAGGTGAACTCGGCGTTAAAATCTATGGCTCTGATTTAGCTGTTTTGACAAAATTAGGGAGCGAAGTTAAACAGGTAGTTTCTGCCGTGCCAGGCATGGTTGATGTATCGGTAGACCAACTTTTGGGTCAGCCACAATTACAGATAGACATTGATAGGCTCAAGGCATCACGCTACGGCATCAACTCTAATGACATTTTAGATATTGTCGAAACTTCAATCGGTGGTAAATCAATCACTCACCTGTTAGACGGTGAAAAGCGCTTTGATGTTACATTGCGCTATTCAACTGATTACCGCAATGAAGAATCTGATCTGAATAATATTCTTGTGCCTAGCCCGTCCGGCCAACGCATTCCGCTTGTGCAACTGACAAAAATTTCGCAAGCTCATGGCGCCAGTACTATTTTGCGCGAGCGTAATGAAAGGCGCATTGCTGTTAAAGCTAACATCCGCGGACGCGACTTGGGCTCGGTGGTTGAGCAAGCACAGCGCGATGTTGCTAGCAAAATAAAGTTGCCTGAAGGCTACCATATAGTCTGGGCTGGCCAATTTGAGCGAGCCAAGCATGCCATGGGCCAGCTCTCAATTGTGGTGCCAGTCACTCTAGGGCTCGTCTTTCTCTTGCTTTACAGTGCTTTTGGCTCAGCCAGTTTAGCTGCTTTGATTATGCTCACTGTTCCGCTGGCAGCTTCAGGGGGCATATTAGCTCTTGTGCTTACCCACACACACTTCAGCATTTCGGCCGGTGTGGGCTTCATTGCTTTATTTGGTGTGGCTATTCAGAACGGTGTAATTCTCACTTCAAAAATTCGCGACTTAGAGCAAAGTGGTATGGAGCCTGACGATGCCGCTTTAGAAGGGGCTATTGTGCGGATGCCACCAGTGGCTATCGCTGCCATTGTTGCTTTTGCTGGTTTGCTGCCAGCTGCTCTTTCAGACGGTATTGGGTCGCAAAGTCAAAGACCATTTGCCATCGTAATTGTTGGTGGCTTGTTGCCAGCTACGGCTCTGACGCTGCTGTTCTTGCCAGCTTTATACCGTTGGTTCTCTGGCAAAGCTAAGTCAAATAAAGACTAACGTTCTATTCGGAAAGTTCGCCGCCAACGTCAAAGTTGTCGTTTACCCAGATGGCCAAGAAGGCGCTTACTGCGGTGAAGGTGAGGCCGATTGCATATTCCATGATTTGAGACCTTTAGTCTTTTACTGTTTTTTTGCCGACGAACTATCAACCATGACTTCATGCTGGCAGTTTTGTGCCTATGATGAGGTTAAGAAAAGGCGGCGAAAAATATTAAGAACTTAATTCTAGAAAGGCTAATCTGACTGCTTGAGTGACTCAGAACGCAGCTCAAAGCTACCTTTTACGACTACTGGCTCGCCGTCTTTGAGGCCCCCAATAACTTCTTCTAAGTCACCAGACTCACCACCTAACTTGATGGGTTGTTCGCGGTAGCGACCTTTTCCGATTGGTACATAGACTACTTTGCAATCTTCGGCGTCTTGCACTGCAAGCTTAGGTAAGGTCAATACCCGGGCCTTGCCTACTAAAATTTTCATGCGCGCAAACATTTTTGGCTTGAGCTTGCAGCCAGGATTTAGCACTTCAGCCCGGACGGTTAGGGTGCGTGTCTCTGGGTTGATAGAATCGGCCACATAGTTTAATTTGCCTAAGAATTTTTGGCCAGGAAAGCTGTCAACTTCAAGTTCAATAGGCTGGCCAACTTTGACTTTAGAGATGTCCTTTTCGTAAACGTCTGCTTTGAGCCAGACGCTATCAAAGTCAGCGATAGTAAATAAGCCCTTGCTAGGATCGGCCAATTCACCGGTGTTTACTAATCTTTCAGTGACCACTCCAGACTCTGGCGAGACAACCGGTATGACCGGATTTAATTGACCTGTGCGGAAGACATCAGCAATTTGCTTTTCAGAGACGCCAAGTAAATGTAGCTTTTGCTTTAACGGCTCGGTCATGAGCGTCAAACGCTCGCTTGAAAGAGAAATTGTTGCTTGTCTTTTGTTATTGAGAGCATCAATAGTAATGCGATCTTTGTCGTACTGAGTTTTGGCTGATTCAAAATCGGCTTTGGAGGCAATTTTCTCGTCGAGCAGGCCTTTAACACGCATATACGTACTCTGCGAGAGGCCAAGTTGTGCTTTGTTTTGGGTGATGTCTGAATCTATCTGTAGAAGCTCGCGCTTAAGGTCAGAGCGCACTTGCGAGGCATTTTGTAGAAGGTCAGCTTCGGTCTGTTCTATGTCTTGGCTGCGAATACTGGCCAGGGTTTGACCCTCTTTGACATGGTCGCCAATATTGACCAAAACAGCAATAATTCGACCAGAAACTGGTGTGCTCACTTTGGTTGTCAAATTAGAGTTAGCTTGCACTTCACCAGTGCTTTTGACCGCAAAATCGACGTCTTTCATCGAGACCTTTTCACAGCCTAAATTGAGGGCAGTTTCAGTCTCTGGGGTCAAAGTCACCATATTAAGGCCACCGGCGCCTACTTTGCTAGTGGCAAGAAGGCCGAGGGCCTTGTCTTTGACGGTCTCGGCAGTCTGTGAGCAGCTGCAAAGAATTAACCCACTGGTTAGCGCGCCGCAAATTATTGGTAAGATTGTTTTGTATCTGGCTTGGTTAATGCTTTTTGGCACGGTATCAATCTTCTCGCTATCCCATTTAATCTGTAGCCAATTTTGATCTAATGTTGATCTTCACGCAATCTACATATTCGGCCTTGCCGATTTAGTATGGTGATTCACTGAGAATAGCTTCTTCAGCCGGTCTTCACGATACTACCCTAACATACTTTCATATCATTTGGCTGTCTGAGCGCTGTGAAAGAAGTTGAGCTGGGAACAACAATAGAGCGGGTATCGTCAAAGTTTCCATCGAGAGCAGTGGATGCGAAAATTGTCAAAGACTCTTTCTAAAAGCTGTCTTCGCTTACAATAGTGGTTTTTGGTTATAAGTTCGGGCGTTTCTGAGGTTCGGTCATGAAGTTAAAGACAATCAAAACGTTAGCCATCATTCAGGCTGTTTTGCTGAGTTCATATGCACCGCTTGCAATTGCTGCGACCTCAAAACCATCGCCTGAAGTAGCCAAACTCGATAATATTGAAGAAGTCATATACGGTGCGCCTAAAACGAGTGCCAATCTTGACACTCGTTTGAAAGATCTTGAACTCAAGTTGTTTGGTATTACTCGCAAAGGAACCACTACTGAGCGCCTTGCTGCTATCGAGAAGACTCTTGCGTATGGCAGTGGCGCTGCGTCTAGCGGTGCACTTTTGCCACCTCTTGCACCGACTCTCGATACACCGTCCACATCTTCCAGCGCTCCATCGAGCGCTAGTGCTAGCTCTGGTTCAGGTTCTAGTTCTAGTTACGACAATGACGAGCCTTACGCCGTTGACTCATCTGGTGCACTAGCTGATGCTATGCAACTCTATCAAGATGGCAAAATCCCACAAGCCGAAAGTGCTTTTCATGGCATCATTGCTAAAGATCCAAGCAACGGTGATGCCTACTATAATTTGGCTGTAATTGCCGAAGGCAAAAACGATTTAAATGGTGCCCTTTCCTATTACCGCAGTGCCTTGAATTTGAATCCACAAGATTCAGATTTGCAAGCCGCTGTTGTTAGTGTGCAAAACAAGTTGGCACAGGCTAATAATAACTCTGCTAGCCAGATCGCTTCGCACTCGACTCCTTCTCATTCTTCAACTTCGTCAGGTTCTGGTCCGAAACCAGCTTCAGCACCGAGTAGAGGTTCTGATGAAGCACGCAAGACTCAGCTTAAAAGTGCAGTTGCCTCTGCTTCAAATGACTATAAAGCTGGCAATTACGACTCTGCTGTAACCAAGTTGAACTCGGTTGCTTCGCAAGTTCCTGATGATGGAGATGTGCAGTTTGCTTTGGCTCAAGCCTATAGAGCAAAAGGCGATTTATCAAATGCTCGTAGCCACATGGCACGCGCATCATCTCTCAATCCGGCTAGTACTAGTTTCGGCAGCGCCTTAGCTGATATAGACAGGGCCATTGCTGCTAAAAACACAGCACCTGCTGATAGCTTTGCCTCTTCGTCTTCTAATTCGCAAACAGCTAGTCAGCCAGAGGGTCAGATAACACCATTTTCTGGAAGTAAGGCCGGTAACGTTGATGGTAGTAATTCTCTCAATGGTGTTGCTTACACTGCGCGTTCAAATAGCAGCAGATTGAAAAGAGCCGCTACTTATGGTCTAGCTGGTGCTGCCGCTGGCGCTCTATCGGGTGCTCTATTTAGTTCGTCGAATAATGGTTCAAGAATGAGTAGTGCCAAGAGTTCAGCCCTACGTGGGGCTGTGCTAGGAGCTGTCTTCGGTTTTGCCAGCGGCAAGTAAGAAACTAAAGCAAGTCAAGAAACAAAAACGAGAAACAAAAGTAAGTAGATACAAGTCATAAATCACAGAGCATATGCGACCGAGACAAAAGAGATTAGGCCAATGAAAAGTAAGTTAGTAAGCGTAAGCGCAGCCGTAATATTTTCTCTGATGTTGTCTCTCAACTTGCAGGCACAGGCGGCTGGCTCAGGGCCGGTATTGCAGGGTGGTGTTCGCCTAGAAAACGGCACTACAAGATTGACTAGACCTGGTGGTAATGCCGCCCCAACTCTTTCTACAGCAGATGCAATTCCTGTTGCTCCTCCACGGAAGAGCACATTGGCTGGTGGAGCTTCTGGTAGTGGTCTGATTGACCGCACCGCTTTTGCTTCTCTGCCTGCTGGACCCCTTAGCGCCGCAGCTCAATCGCAAAACAACAGCTTCGATATCGGAGCCGAGCGCAGCTCTAAGCAAATGACTTTAGCCTGGGAAGCTTGGCACAAACAGTTGTCTTCTGAAATTTATGCTCGCTGGCAAGAAGTGGCTTTGATTAGAGGCCGCGCCACCATGCGTGTCACCGTAACCCGCGACCACCATGTTATTGCTCAACTGACCTCGCCATCTGGTAATCGTCGCTTCGATAGCACCTTGCTCGATGTGGTCAATAGTCTCGATAACAATGCTGGCCTGTCATTCCCTGCTGGTTCGCAACGGCCGCAGGTGTCATTTGAAGCTGACTATATTGCCGACACCAACGTAAAAGGTGGCTACAGCTGGACTAAAAATGATTACGAGACTGTGCAGCAATAGTACTTGCTTAGTCGAGTAGGCGATAGAGATCTGATGGCCTTTGGCCGCTCTTTCTAGTTAGAGGCAGAGTTGCTTGTATCGCCCCTTCTATGGCAAGAGCTGGTGGCTGACCGCCATACTGTTCATGCAAAACCTGATTGAAGCGACTTGCGAAATATTTATAAAGATTGCCCTCTACAAACTGATCGGCAAAGCCTGCTTCTATCTCTATTTTATTGTTGAGGAAAACTGCTACGTCATTAAAAGCAATCGGCCGCTCTAAGGCAAACTGCTCGTTGCCGCCCCCAAGCCGCTTAGCAAAAGCTTGGGCTAATTGATTCTCGAAGAAAATCTTGCTAGTTAACTTTACGACCGCTCCTGCTGAAGTGTCAGCTTTTGCTCTTTCTTCTACCCATTGAGAGAGTTCGAGTTGATCTTTTTGATCGAGGCTAAAGTGGCTGCCTGCAGCACTTAGCACTAATCTATCAATTTCTTCTTCTATCGCAATTAACTGTCTCTGGTAGCTTTCGATGGCAGTCAAATGCTCAGCAAAACCTCTGTGCGAAAGACTGGCTAGTTTAGAACCACTGCTATTTAATAAATGAGCCGCAGGTGACAATAGTGGCTCCAGCTGCTGCTTTGTGTCAACAGCGGTATGAGCCAATCTGGTCAATTGTTGCTTCACTTGGTCGCTAAATTGAATCAGTGGTAAGCGCTTTAAATCACCAATTTGAAAGTTGATAGTTGGGTTTAGATCGTGCGCGAGCGCACTAACCAAACTTGAGTTGAGGTAGGCTAAGAGTAGATTCTCTTGGTCTGCTTCGTGGCTGAAAATAGCTGAACCGCCAACATCAAATATGGCACCAGGAGGCAGTCTTCTTACACTTAGTCTGTGTCTGTTGACGAATGAAAAAGTGAGACCAGGTCTGAAATAGTAATTCTCATTTTTGACGACCCAATGTATTTGGCCCTTTAAATAAGGATAGGCCTGAGCAACAGCTGCTTTGATTTCTGAACCGTCTTCACCCCAGCGTACTTTGCTGGTAATTGTGCGCCACCAGCGCTCTGAGCCACCGCCCTTAGCGTAGGGCACATAGGTCTTATCGCTTTCTTCAATTTCCCAAGCAAAGCGTAAAAACTTTTCGTTGTCTGATGTGGCCAAACCCTGTTTGAAATCAGCTGTGCTCGCTAGTGACTGATTACTTTTTGCTTGCACTAGAAACAAGGCGCCAGGTCGCTTGAAGTTAAATGCTAGGTCATGACTAGTAGATAGCTCGCCGTGAGTTTTACTAGTCTTGGTTAACCGGCCAATCTGGCTCAATTTGTTTAGGTGCTCTAACTTACTTTCTTTGTTCTTCCGCTCTAGAGGTATACGGAGGTCAAGATAGTAGGCTGGCTCATCAGCACTCGCTTTGCTTTTGCTTAAAAATATAATGCTGCTGTCTGCTTTTGAGCCAGCTAAAAGAGGAAAGACACCGTCACCCAGTTCGATTACTAGGTCGATTTTCGCTTGCTCTAAGATGCGCTTTCGAAGGTCTATGGCACTGGGAAGATGCATGAACGAAGATTGAGTGAGGAAGCCAACTGCACCCCCATCGGGCACAAGCTCTAAAGCTTTCCACAAAAAGATTTGACTGAGATCGCTGGCACAATCAGGAAAGTATTTCTTCAGTTTAAGCTTGAGGGTGCGGTCAATAAGTTTGCGGCCAAGATAGGGTGGGTTAGTGAGCACCACTGAATATTTTCGATTGAGCGGATGGTTGGTGGTTCTCTTCCAGCGAGGAGAAAGCGACCCTAGAGCCGCTTCACTGACATCAGAAGCGTTATGTAGGCAGCTAATTTGATTTGCTACAACATCTTTGCTTTTCATGCAGTTGAGCAACTGGACGGTGATGGCAAAACGAGCGATGCTAAGTGCTTTGTCATCAATGTCTACGCCAACAATATTGTGCTCAATAATAAGGCGACAAATCTCCTGATCGGGCAAATGAAAACGCTGATAGGCCTTGTAGAATTGTGCTGTTGAGGCAATCAGAAAATTGCCACTGCCGCAGCAAGGGTCAAGCATAGACAGCCCTTTAATAGCTTCAACTGTATTGGCTTTGTCTAGAAGGGGAACCACCAGATAATCAACCATGGCCTGCACCACTTGTGGTGGTGTATAAATTTGCGAAAATAGCGCTTGATCATTGGTCGATGTGTTCTTATCTGCTGTCTGCACTTTGGCCGTAGCCAGCTTGCGTTGGTTAATGCTATAGACTTCAAACAAATCGCTCAAGCCATGAACTTGAGAGAACAAGAGAAGATATTCTGGACCCTCAAATAGCTTTGATAGTGAGAGAGCGGCTGCTGAAGTCAAATTTAAATCTAAATTCGAATCCAAATTTAAAGCGGCAGTGGCGCTTTCTGCGAGGCCTAAATCGCTTCTCAGTTGATTCAGTAGGTATTGGCTTGTGAGAGAATTGAGTTCACTATTTAGTTGATCTTGATTGAGCACTTGTTGGGCGCCAGCTACCATAATCAGAGCTAGTAGCTTATCGCCTTGAACTACATTTGATTTCTTCAGCCATTTGCCTAGCGTGGCACGGGCGCGTCTCAGCGCTAACTTATGTGTGAGCTTTCTTGTGGCGGTGGCGACCGGCACTTTAAGTTGTTTTTGGTAAGAGGTCGCGGTAGAGCACTACAGGCTCATCAGTGTTCAGTGAATGGCCTTTCGCCGCTTCAGCTGCCGATAGTAGCAGTCCGAGTTCAAGAAAATCTTCGGGCACGCAAGCCGCTCCAAACGACAGCGATAAGGTGCGCTCGTCAACGCCAGTCGATAGCGGCGATTTCATCAGTGAAGTCATCAGGCGCTTAGCAAACACTCTAGCTCCCTCACCTTTGGTATCGGGGCAAAGAAGAGCGTAGTCGAAAGCTTCATAGTGAGCGAGCAAGTCGTTGTGACGCTTCGCTTGCGAGATGCGCAGCACTGCTTCGCGCAAGGCGCCTATTGGCAATGGCTCGCGTATTGAGCCATTGGGGCCGCTTTTGACGCGCATTTCAAAAACTATTACCGATATTGGACTGCCTGAACGGTGCCCTCTGAAATATTCTTGCTCTAAAAAATAGAGAAAAGCAGGGAAGTTAAACATGCCGGTATCGCCCCGGCGCAATTGCATAATTACTGATTGGATGGCAGCACTGTCAACTGTCTTCGGTTCAAGGGCAGGCAGGCTGGAGTTGCCTTTCTTAGCTGGTTTGGTAAAGGCAGCAAGGCCACAACTGAGCATGTTGCAGACAATCGGCACCCAGAGACTTCTGGCATAGCCCAGCTTTTCTACAATCTCTTCAGTACTTAAACGATCGTCGATGGCATCATAAAAACGCCTTTGCGCTACGAAATCGACTGGTATAGCCGGTTTTAGTAGTTTGCGCAGGTCGGCTTCGTCAACAATGCGCTGGGTTTTTACCATTACCGCATCGATTTTGAAGCCACTGTTTTTGAGGAAGTTCTGTTTGTCAAAGATTTGCGCACCTTGAATAATCAGCGAATCGAGCGGTTCGCTAATAGTCTTGTGCTTGGTCATTACTTTCGGCTGGAAGAAGAAACGGCCGTCCTTCCATGTGATCAGCTCATAAATACATTCAGAGCCCTTAGCAGCTGGGCTGGTGGCGTGAATGGGCTGACCATCGATGAAAAATACTTCGGCCGCACCAAGGTCGCTTTGAATTTCGAGGCGGCCTGTCATTTTTGCAAGAGCAATAGATTGCAGTAAAGCGCCAATTTGGACGAAAGCTAAGTCACCGTTCAGTACAGTGCCAGAACGGTTTAAGGAGTTGTCACCACCGACGAGCGGTATCGGAATAGTTGCTCTTTGTTTGGTCAGAGCTTCAGGTATGTAGAAGAAAGCTTTCTCTTCAGCCTGCTCTTCTTGGGTAACAGTTTGAGTGGTTGCATGCTGACTACCTTCGCGATCGTTGAGCGAAGCTTCGATGCGGTTAAATACTAAAAGTGAATCGCAACTAGTAAATTCCCACAAGAGAGAGCCTTGACCAGCGTTCGAAGCGATAAGTTTCCATTGTGGATCACCGCCCATGGGATCAGCATGGGCGGTGAGTTTGTATTCCGAACCTTTGGTAGCCGACGGCCAAATCACTTCAACTTGCTTATCGAGATTCTCTAGAGCCCACGTAAGGATCTGGTGAATCGCCGTGGCAGTTGGGTTGCCAGGCAATATCTGAATTGATTTCGCTGCGTAGTGCTTTTCTTTGTGCATTAATGAAGGACGCATCCACCGAACTATTAGACTGTTGATTTAGCCATGTCATAAGTGATTGAGTGCTTGGCCATTCTATCGAATGCTTCTGCAAGGCGAGCCTTTTCAACACTAAGAGCGATACGCACGAAACCTTCTCCATGAGGTCCATATGCAGTACCAGGCGGAACAACGATTCCCGCTTTCTCTAGCATAACAGTACTGAAATCAGCAGCAGACATTCCAGCTGGCGTAGGTAGCCAGATGTAGAAGGTTCCTTTGATTGGCTTGAGGTTCCAACCGAGGTGATTGAGCCGTTCTACGGCCAAATCGCGTCTTTCGATGTAGAGACTGTTGCAGAATTGAATATGATCAGTTGGACCTTCCATACCGGCAATAGCGGCAAACTGAATTGCTCTGAAGATATCGGTGTCGATATTTGATTTGATTTTGGCAATGGCCGCGATCGCTTCAGCGTTCCCGACAGCAAATCCAATTCTCCAGCCAGTCATGTTGTAGCTCTTCGAAAGAGAGTGCAATTCGATGGCGATATCTTTGGCGCCTTTGACTTGCAAGATTGACGGAGCTTTGAAGCCGTCATAGGTCATTTCTGAATAAGCTTGGTCATGGCAAAGCAAGATATCGTGCTTCTTGCAGAAGGCCACAGCTTTCTCGAAGAAAGCTAAGTCTGCCACTGCACCAGTAGGGTTGTTTGGATAGTTGAACATCAAAAGCTTGGCTTTCTTGAGCACCGCTTCTGGTATCGCTTCTAAATCAGGAATGAAATTGTTCTCTGGTGTAAGCGGCATGAAGTAAGGCTCGCCGCCAGCAAGAATGGTTGATGTGCGGTAAACAGGATAGGCTGGATCGGGAATGATATTGATATCGCCCTTATCGACGAAAGCCATAATTGTGTTGTGCAGGCCTTCTTTAGTGCCGATCATCGAAGTGATTTCAGTAGCAGGATCAACGTCAACTCCGAAACGCTTTTTCATCCAAGCGCAAGCAGCAGTTTTGTATTCTTTAGTGCCGCCAAAGGGTGGATAGTGATGGTTGATTGGCTTTTCTAGGGCTTCGTGCATGGCGTCGACGATGTGACGTGGCGTTGGTTGGTCCGGATCACCAATTCCCAAATTGATAACGTCAACACCCGAGGCAATGGCAGCAAGACGCTTCTTGTCCATTTCAGCGAAGACGTAAGGAGGAATAGATTTGAGCCGGTGAGAAACTTCCATTGATTTGACCTTCTTTTAATCGTTGGTTTTCGGATAATTTTTCGATCTGAATGCCAGAGCCCGTAAGGGAACAAGCATCAGACATTACCATAGCTTCACATATTCTTGGGGCTGCTGTTTGATTAGTAAGCATAGTTAACGTTCTTCTTAATATGAGCGTGCCCCAGCGGCTTTCCGGGGCGATTTCTCTTTACGCTTTAAATTGTCAAGCGCAACCTGTAACTATAATGCTGCTTTGAATCAAAGTGATATATGGCAGCCGATATTCCAGTCGAAATAACCTTATCTAAAAATCAGACCCAGCCTGGGCTAAGCCCTCGCGTCTTGCTAGGTCTTCTTGCTGTTGCTGGCCTGGCGGCTTTTGTCTTCTTCAATGGTTTAGGCAACTTGCCTCTCTTCAATCCTGATGAAGCGCTCTATGCCGAACCGGCCCGCGAGATGATTGTTACAGGCGAATACATAACTACTTTGCTCAACTATGTTGTGCGCTTTACTAAGCCACCTTTATGCATATGGGCCATGGCCGGCTGCTATCAAATTTTTGGCGTCAATGAGTTTGCCGCTCGTTTCTTCGGCGCCTCTTGTGGTGTCGTGCTTGTGGCTATTACCTATCTGACGATGGTGCGCTACGTCTCACTGAGAGCGGCTGTCTTCGGCTCTCTTACTTTGGCGAGCGCGCCATTGTTTGTCTTTACCGCCCGCGAAGCCATTACCGACATGCCTTTGTCATTATTTGGCGCTGGTACTCAGCTGGCTTTCTTTCATGCCAGCCAATCAAACTTCAAGAGACGCGGAGCTCTATATCTAGGCTATATCTTGATCGGCTTGGCCGTTATGACCAAGGGCCCAGTAGGTCTTGTTTTACCGGTGGCGATTCTACTTGCCTGGCACAGTGTCAAAGGCGACCTTTGGTCTGCTTTCAAGTCTTATCAACCTCTTGTCGGTGCCTTGATTGTGGCCATCATAGCCTTGCCTTGGTTTGTTACCGAAATCTACATTACCAAGGGCGCTTATTTTCAGGAATTTATTATCCGCGAGAACTTCCAGCGCTTCACCACTGTTGTCGACGCCCACAAGCAGCCGGTTTATTACCATTTGCTAGCCATGCTTGGTGGCTTCTTCCCTTGGACAACCTATCTGCCTCAAGCAATGGTAGTCGCATTAGCTGGATATTTAGGTGCTTTGCGCAGCGGCAAGGCAAGTAGTGCCGGAGAAATCGCAGGCCCCGGAATCGCATTTCTACCAGCTTTTTTGCGCAGCATTCTCACTCGTTCGCGAGACTATATAGAAGCTCTTGATGGCAGCGGTCGATTGGCTCTCTATTCTATTTTGTGGGCCACTATCACTCTGGTGTTCTTCAGCGCTTCAGTATCGAAGCTATTGCCTTATACGTTGCCGGCCTTCCCCGCTTTAGCCATACTTGTTGGCTGCGAATTTGAACGTTGCTTCAACCGGCAGGCTGCTTTCAAAAGATTGGCCTTACCCCTGGTGGCAGTGATGCTAGTTTATGCTACAGCTAGTTTGGTTGCGCCAATAGTGGCAGCTCGTTTGCGTGACGCACCCGAGGGGTTAATCTCCATGATTTCCGCTTACGGCGCTGCCCAGGCGGTGGTTGTCTTGCTGAGCATTCTTGCTTTTAAGCTTAGTCGGAAATTAATCGGTTTGAGCATAATGACTGTAGGAACTGCTCTTCTTCTAGTTGTTCACACAGGTCATATTTTGCCTCTCCTTTCGACTAAATGGGAAGGGCCGATACCGCGCTTTTCGCACTTCGCCGGTCAGTCGAAAGACCCGTATATTGTCTTTGATATGCGCAAGCCTGGTGTGCCATTCTATGCACTAAAGCAAGTGGAGAACATCACTAATTTTGACCTGCTCACTCTTCGCTTGAACCAAGTGCCGAGCGCGTACATACTTGTTAAAGTAAAGAACATGCCTTTGTTTAAAGACATTGCCGGAATCAAGATTGTCGACAAAGAAGGCGATTTTGCTCTGCTGCGCTATGGAGCCTCGTGCCGCGACTAACCTATTCTTGGAACCGAAAATTACAGAAACACCATATCTTCAACTGGGGTGATTTTCTCCTTCTGCTACAACTGGCATTTATGGGATGGCAGATTTTTTCTTCGGGCTTGGCGAATGATGAAAATTCGTTTTACCAAATGCTTTGAGATTTATTGAAGCAGCCCTATCTAGTAGCTTTTTTGCCTCTTTCGTTCGCTTTGTTTTGTCTAGCAGAACAGCATAATTTGTTAGGACTTTCGCTAGATTTGGATGATCAAGACCAAGAGACTTTTCCTGAATTGCTATAGAACGCTTAAAGAGTGGCTCAGCTTCTATGTATTTGCTTTGCTTTGTGCAAAGAGTAGCCAAGTTATTCAAGCCTATTGCTACATCCGGATGGTCAGGACCAAGTGCCTTCTCCTCAATCGCCAGAGAGCGTCGACAAAGTGGCTCCGCTAGTGAGTATTTGCCTTGACTAATATAAGTGGCAGCCAAGTTATTGAAACTTTGAGCTATTGTGGGATGGTTAGGACCAAGAGTTTTTTCCGCGATCACAAGTGACCTTGTGCTCAATGTCTCAGCTTCTGCACATTTTCCTCGAATTAGGTAGAGTTCAGCGAGGTTATTTAAACTTTGCGCAAGGTCAGCATCTTCAGGATCGAGGGACGTCTCTCTAATCGCCAATGAGCGCTTAAATAGTGGCTCCGCTTCGTTGTATTTGCCTTGATTAAGGTATAGTCCAGCCAAGTTATTTAAGCATGTCGCAATATGTTGGTTTTCAGAAGAGGGAGCTTTTTCTACTATTGCCAATGCCCGCTTAAATAATGGCCCTGCTTCTGTGTATTTTCCCCTAACAACATACAGCTCAGCTAGGTTGTTCAAGCTTTGCGCTACATCGGGATGGTTGGGTCCAAGGGCTGTTTCCCGTATTTTTAGTGAACGATTGAAGAGGAGTTCAGCTGCTGTGTATTTGCCTTCTGCTTGATACACAAGTGCGAGGTGATTCATGCTTGTGGCGACAATGTGGTTGTCTGGGCCAAGTGCCTTTTGCGCCATCGCTAATGACCGTTCGTATAGTGGCTCCGCTTCTTTGTATTTGCCTTGTATTTTGTATAGGCGAGCCAAGCTATTTAAGCTTGTCGCTACAATTTTGTGATCAGGACCAAGTGCCTTTTCAGCCATCGCTAATGAACGCTTGAATAACGGTTCAGCTTCTGCGTATTTGCCTTCAGTATTGTATAGCTGACCTAGATTATTCAAGGTTGTAGCCACTCGAATGTCGTCTGGACCAAATTTGAGAGCCTCATTCTGAGCTGAGTTGAGTAAAGTTTCTGCTGTTGCATAGTCGCCTTGTCTGTATGCATTTGCGCTAGCATTTATATACATATCCCAATCAGTATTTTGAGCTAAAGCGGCATTGACGCCAGAAAGGTAGGCGATAAAGAATAAAAACTTAGAGTATTTAAAATTCATGAGGATCACTATTGATATGAGATAGATTCTGCGTTTTATTGGCGCCTAATTTCAACTTTCGGTGCCTCCAGAAGAGTTGTGCTCAAATTATTTTGCTTTTGCGAAAAGACAATATCCGCTGTTTGGCCGCGATATAAAAGCAGGTCAACTTTCACTTTTTTAGCAGTAGGTTCTACCTCATAGACTTGAGGCTGGTTGCCATTAACGCGTAATGAAACTGTATTTGCTTTCGACATCGCTGCTTTTTCACTGCCGTAATTTAGCTGACTTAAAGCTGTGGTTAACTCAGCAAATGTTGCGTCGGACGGTATTTTGACGTGCCACGTAACGGTCATGGCACCTTCCAAAACGAGATTCAATCGTTTGTAGTCAGTGACATTGAGCATCTTATTTTGATCATCACAAAAGAATAGTTGACAAGCATCTGTGCCATCGTTTTGGAATTGTACTAGTTCAGGTATGACGCAATCACCTTGAAACAAGACAGTGTCTTCATTTGCAAATGGTGGCAAATGATATCTTTCGAGAAGCTTTGCCAGTCTCGGTACAGTGAAGTCTGCGTACTTGTATGGTGGCAACAGCCCTGGCTGCGATGGCGTCGTGTAGTTGCGCAAGGCCGAGAGATAGGCTGGTGAACGGTTGTCCAAGCAGAACTCTTTGTCTTCTAAGCTAGGAGAAAAGAGAGTGAAACTGGCGATGCTTATACATGTGGTGGCAGCAAAAATCTTGGCTGCAGACTTATACTTTTCATTGGCTAGATCAAGCAAGCTTGCGGCCATGCCTACTAAGCCAAGCCAAAACCAGATACTAATTTGACCATACCAAGGCGCAATCAAGTTTCGCACCATGGTCGTCAGCAGCAAGTTTCCGATGGCAAAAGAGGCGACCGCCATGGCGGCATAAAATTGTATAGGTAGTTGAGCTAGATTATTTCTTTTTTTTGCTTGGCGAGCTAAGGCCACGGCTGCTGTGAAGAGCACTAAACCAAAGGCACTGAAAACTTCTGCCGGAGCCATTCGTCCCAAATACCAGGCTGTGCCGGGGGCAAAGTTGCGGCCCAATGAACTAAGAAACATAGAAAAATCTGGAGATTTGAGAACCTCTGTTATAGGCCCAAAGGTACTAGCTCCGTGCTCTAGATAAAGTAAATCAGGAAAGATTGCTAAGGCCGTGGCTGTGCCAAGTAAGAGCAGGTTTAATTTATTCAGGAGCTTGAGGCGCCATGCACAAAGCCAGACAATGGGAATAGTCATTAGAGCGGTGGCAATTGTCCACGAGCCCAGCACAATGCAAATACTAGCCATTATTATTGCCGCAGTACCAGTACTTCTAAAAATAGCCCAAAGGGCAGCCGCAGCGAGTGTAAGAGCTAACTGCCAGGTTATAGCAAAGGTGCCCTGTGTCAATATTGAGGCACCAGTAGGGGCAAAAATAAGGGCACTGAGAAGCGGAAGACAGTACCATCGTATTTTATTTGTGGTGCTGAAAATCATATCGAAAATGAGCGCAAGGCGAATTGCAATTAAAACTAAGCCAATGGCCGCACCAAGATTTTGATTTAAGTGACCGAGCACTACAAATAAATTAAAAACTAACTGGTTAAAGGCTGTACAGTGGCCGAAGAGAAAGGTATCGCTAAAATAGTTGAGCCAGTTATAGCCTGAGCTAGACATGCGCGCAAACTGCTCAAGGTAATAAATGTCATCATTGGTGCCACAGTTTTCACCGTTGGTAAACAAAAAGTAGGCCAGGCGAAATGGTGGTATCAGTGTCACTATAGCTATCAGTGCTAGTTGGAAGAGTCTAGTTGGCAAGTCTCTTCCTCTCTCGCTTCTCTAAACGGCCTGGCCAGCAGCAAAGCCTGATGCCCAAGCCCACTGAAAATTGTAGCCACCGAGCATGCCGGTTACGTCTACTACTTCACCGATAAAATAGAGACCTGGTACTTTTTTTGCTTCCATAGTTTTTGATGACAGCTCGCTGGTATCAACACCGCCTCTCGTTACCTCCGCCTTGCGGTAACCCACTGTGCGGGCTGGAGCTACCTGCCAGCCATTCAACGAATCTGCCAGTTGGGTGAGCTTCTTTTCTGACAAGGTGTTCATTGGCCCGTTAATATCTAGGTAGTGAGTGAAATACTCGGCAAAGCGTTTTGGTAAAAGTTCACCAAGTACGTTTTTGATTTCCTGTCTGCTACCGGCTTTCTTTCTTCCTTGCAATATTTCTAGAGCATTAGAGTCTGGCATGAGGTCGATGCTCAGTGCATCTCCTGGCGACCAATAGAGCGAAATCTGCAAACTTGCTGGACCGCTGAGGCCGTTGTGGGTGAAGAGAATATTTTCTCTGAAACTAGCTTTTCTGCATGAAACAGCTGTGTCCAGTGACAATCCCGCTAGGTCACTGAAGCGTGCTAAGTCAGAATCTCCCCAACTAAAACCATCTAGAGCTGCGGCTGTTTGTACGATTTTCAAACCAAATTGTTTGGCGATTTCGTAACCGAATCCGCTGGCACCTATTTGTGGAATTGACAGACCGCCGCTAGCTATAACTAGTGAATCACAGGTGAAGCCGCCAGCTGATGTGTCAACTGCAAACAGGTTTCCACTTTTTGTAATTGATTTAATTGCTGTATCGGTCGAAAATTTGCAATCGCCTTGAGTACACTCATCGATGAGCATGTCGACTATTTGTTCAGCTGAATGATCGCAAAATAATTGACCGAGCTTTTTCTCGTGATAGCGAATGCGGTGCTTCTCAACTAGCTTGATAAAGTCTGCTGGCGTAAAGCGTGAGAGTGCCGATTTGGCAAAGTGAGGGTTATTGCTTACAAACGACTCTGGTCTTGTGCCAGTGTTGGTGAAGTTACACCGTCCACCACCCGATATCAAAATTTTGCGACCGATTTTTTGATTATGGTCAATTAGCAGCACTGAGCGGCCGAGTTGGCCAGCTACGCTGCCGCACATCATGCCAGCTCCGCCGGCGCCTATAATAATTACGTCAAAATGCTTCAATTTACTTTAGTTTAGTTCTGCAAAACTAGAGGGTATCATTTATAGCTTGGATATATGACTTTTTTCAAGGCTTCAATCAATGAGTAGTAACGCCAATTTGAGCAGCGTCAGTGATATTAGCAAAGAGTTAGCCGGGGCAACTCTAGCAGAGGCTGCCAGCTCGCTTCATAGCTTTGGTCTCAATTTCAGCAATGGCCGTGGCCTCCTGCTTACTGCAGCAGTTGAGGAAGGCGATAAGGCGCTCAGTATCGCCGATGAGTTGACAATCGATAGTGAAATAAGACCTGAGAGCGAAATGCCCAAGCTGGCTGAAGCTGTCTGTTCTGTCGATTGGAGTTGGATATATGGCGCCAAGTTGTTATCTGTTAACGCTCTGAGCGGGCCTCGTGGCAAGACAATCGTCTTGAAGTTCGATACTGTCGGACCGATCACAGTCAGTGTCGGAGCCTGGGAAGGCAAGCCCTTTCTCTCTTTCATGCCTTACAAAAAGCCCTAGTTAGGGTATCAAATTTGACAAGCCATTGGCTTCAAGATATTGCAAGAATAGCTCTCTGAGGTTCTTGCCGTCCTTTTTGTCAGTTTCGTAGAAGTGTTTGTAGCGTCTGATGCGTGCTTCGTTGTCTTGTTGAAAAAGCGCTCGGCCATTGGCATCGAAGGTTTTGTTTGAAGCCGCTAGCGAAATAATGCCGTCTTCTACGGGGCGATAACTAGTTATGCTTTCTTGCTGAAATGAGTCAGCCACACGGCCGCTCATGTTGCTGACCCGAACCACAGTCATGAGAGTGCGAAATTGAACTTGGGCATCGTTGGCTACTAAAAACTGCTTTTCTTTGACCTGGTGCAATTCTTGGTAGGCGGTTAGTTTAGTTTTTGAAGTATATGGCGCCCCGATATAGTGCCAAATTCCTCCTTGGCGGTCTTTCTGGCTGCCATAGGTGAACTCTTGCTTGGCCATGAAAATTGACGGGTTGCGGTCGATGCGACCAGTTTTAAAGTCGTGTCTGAGCACCGCGGTCTCTTCGCGAACGGTCCAGGTACCGGCCAGCCATGGTGGCACTTTGACCCAATTGTTGTTGGCTTCAGCCTCGGCTCCGGCACTGAAGCGCGCCCCTTTGCGTATTGAGCTATCTACTGATGGTAGAGCTTCTTGGTGCTCAATTTTGCCTTCAATTGTGTAGGCCTGGGTCGGTTGATGCCAGAGAGAAATTGCAATGGCGACAATGGTAAAGAGTAAGCCTTGGGTCGGCCTAAGTGAGCGTCTGATAATTTTGGATTCTTCCTTTAAGATTGCAGAGCCTTGGCTTTCAGTCTTTTCTTCAGTTGGGCTACAGAAAAGGGATAGGGGCACCAACCGGCGCCATCAACGGGGCACATGGCGAGGGGATCGGCTTGCTTTTTCTTGCTCGTGGAGGCGCTTTTGCTCTGCGTCTTAGCCTTAGACTTTGTCTTAGGTGCTGAATTAGCCCCAATACTAGTCGCTTCTTTCATGGTGTTGCCTCTCATAACCAGTGGCAGTGGGCGTGGCTCCCAATTACTGTTCTACCACTTATGAGCTAAGATTGTAGCCCCCTAGTGCCCCAAATTCGCCCCTTTAGTCGAGGCTATTTATGAGTCAATTTCAGTCAGAAGGCCACAGACTTATCGAACACAGCGATGGCCGGGTTGAATTGGCAGATGATACTGAGATTAAATCGAGTCCGTTTTATAACCACGACTTGGCCCCAGTTAAGGTAATTGACCGCAACTGGTCGACTTATAGCTATATCGCTCTTTGGTTTGCCATGTCGGCTTGCATACCTACTTATATGATGTCGTCTGGTTTAATCGCCAATGGCATGAATGCCTGGCAGTCCATTTTTACGATTCTGCTCGGCAACACCATTGTGCTTTTGCCGATTTTACTCAATTCTCATCCCGGCACCAAATATGGTATCCCCTTCCCTGTTTTCGCTCGAGCTGCTTACGGCACTATGGGGTCTAATTTGCCAGCTCTCATGCGCGCAATTGTTGCCTGTGGTTGGTTTGGCATTCAAGCTTGGATTGGTGGCCAGGCCTTCAATACGATGTTTGGTGCCCTGCTTGGCAATGACACTTGGCGCACTCTTCTAGGCGGTCCTTATTTTGACTATATGGGAACAGAATGGTTGTCTTTCGCACTCTTTTGGGCCTTGAACATTCTGATTGTTTTTCGCGGCATGGATAGTTTGAAAAAGGTCGAAAGCCTTGCTGCACCATTCGTATTGATTATGACTTTTGTGCTTCTCATTTGGACAGTCAACCTGGCTCATGGTGTTGGTGATTTGCTGCACGAGAAAAGTAAGTTTGCTACTTTTGGCGAATTTTGGGCTGTCTTTATTCCTTCTTTGACAGGAATGATTGGCTTCTGGGCTACTCTTTCGCTTAATATGCCTGACTTCACTCGCTTTGGCCGTTCACAAAAAGAACAAACAATTGGTCAGGTGATTGCTTTGCCGACTGCTATGGCAATATTTTCTGCCATGGGTGTAATGATTACTTCGGCTGCTGTAGTAATTTATCCAACCGTTGGCATGGATCAGCTCTGGGACCCGGTTAAATTACTCGGTCGTCTCGGTCAAGACCAACCAGCTGTGGTCGCCGTCGCTATGTTTACAGTGGCTTTAGCCACACTTTCAGTTAACGTTGCCGCCAATGTGGTCTCACCAGCGAACGATTTTGCCAATGCTTTTCCACGGTTTATTACGTTTAAAATTGGTGGTCTAATTACTGGTCTGGTAGGCGTTTTAATGCAGCCATGGCGTTTAATTGCCGACCCTCATGGTTATATATTTGTTTGGTTGCAAGGCTATTCTGGTGGCTTGGGATCGATTGCTGGTGTACTGATTGCCGACTATTGGATTTTGCGCAAGACCAAATTAGATTTGGCAGATCTTTATTTGCCAGATGGTTCGTATAAATATAGTGCGGGTTGGAATATCTCGGCAGTGTTAGCCACTATCGCCGGCTGCGCCTTAGCCTGGGTCGGTGCCTTTGTGCCTGCTCTAAAACCCCTTTACGACTATGGCTGGTTTGTTGGCTTCTTCGTCTCTTTGGCAGTCTATGTGGGCCTTACTCTTGCTATCAAAAAGAGCTAGTAAAAAAGAAGCAGCTAACTAAGTCGGCAAAAACAATATTTGAACTGTTCGTTGTTACCAACGACTTGGTTAGCGAAAGGCTAATCTAAGAGAGTAAGTTTTGTTTTTTACCAATTTAAGCCTGTGCACTTGCCCAGGAGGATTTATGTCGTCTAAACAAATAGAAATGGCCCGTCTGAAAGCTTCAATGAGAGATTGCAAAGATCCAATCTCATTTTTCCTCTTATCTTTGTTGGCAAAATTAGTAATCGCTCTGCATTTTAAAAAGGTTGATATACGCGGTAAAGAATATTTGCCAGCGATTGGTCCTTTTATTTGTATAGCCAATCACTCTTCACGGTGGGATGGACCGACACTCGGTCGCATTCTCGATAGACCAGCAAATTTTATGGTCTCTCCTAATGAACTTAAAGGCCTGCAAGGTTTTCTCCTGAGCCGAGTGGGCGCCTTTCCGGCCCATCCTAAGCTCGACTTTGTTGGTCACGTCATGCAGCAGTTCAAAAAGGGCGAACCATTCGTGATCTTTCCTGAGGGCAATGTATTTTACGATGGTCACACTCATCCATTTAAAAAAGGCATAGCACGCATTGCTTTTGCTGCTCATCAAAACAACATTGAAGTACCAATTGTTCCGGTTGGTATCACATACGAAAGTGGTATCGCTCACTACAACTTTGGTCCGGCAATTTCAATTGACGACTATGCCGCTGATTTGCAAATTAACCCGGCCGGAGCTTCTAAGCGGCTAACGACATCTCTTCACCGTGAAGTCTGTCACTTGCGTTCAGAGCTTGGTTGCTTGGCTGACCGACGACAACTAGACATTGTTGAAGAGAATCACTTTATCGCTTTAGGCAGGCCGGTTACAGCAACTGGCAAACCTGACTTGAATGTGATTGAGTCGCTAAATGTTCCTACAACTTGTCCGTTATCGTCTAAAGCCGCTATGTGAACTTGGTAGACCGCTGCTTTTTCTGTACTCGTTGCTGCCGTATCTAGTGCAAAGCTGCCGCTGGTACTGCCTAAAGTGCTATTCAGTAAGGCATACTTGCTAGGTGAAAGTTCTCGCATGACATTGTTATAGTGTTCAAAAGATGCGTAGGCTTTTGAGACCTCTACCAATACCTTGCAAGCTTTGATTTTGTCAGTTTTAATTTTGCTGGCGTCAAAGTTGAAAGTAAATGCTTTTGCCGTTTCTCGCTCTCTTTCGCCAATCAAATTTTTGTTTTTCAAATCAGCTGAAAGCGGTGCTAGTGCAAAGTTGTCATTGTTGTTCACGGTGAGGATTGGCATGATTGTTTTTGCTTGTTCGCAATCTATAAGTTTGGCATTGCTAATTTGCCAATCATATTCGTCGGTGGCTACATCAAGCCTAATCAGGTCGACATTTTTGCTCAATAGCCAACGTCTTTGCGCTCCTAATTCAAACCATACTTTATGTTCTCGTCCATCGGCCTTTACTGCCATCCAATGCGGTTCTGATTGATCTTCTTGATCGGCAGGACGATTGTTCCAAATAGCAAAAAGTGTGGCCTTATCTTTTGGTTCTATCAGTTGATTAGCTTTCTTAGTCGCTTTTACATCAAGCTCTAGAAATTCTACATTTAGTGGATTTATAAATTTAGTTTCTCCCTCTGGCTTCAAGTAATAGGAGCTGCTTTTGGGGCCATTTGCTACAGCCGTTGACAAAAGAGGAGTAGCCGTAGGTTGTGAGAAATCGGGTTCGACCAGTTTGCCAAGGCTGCCGTCAAAGGCCTCTAGTTTGTACTTCTGCGGCTGCTTTTGGACCACCTCGAAGTCATTGCGATTAACAAAAATACTCCAGTTTGGGTGATAATCTAAGGCAATTATGCGCTCGCCGTCTTGCTTGCTGAAGAGTCCAGCCAGCATCGAACGCATGGTGAAAGTGTAGGCACCATCAACACGTGATGGCAGATTGATGAGAACTAATTTCTTCTCCGGCGGAAGCACTTTTAGCTCACTGGCAACTTGGTTTTTCAGTTGCTTGACCATTGCGCCAGCGCTTAGCCAAGCGCTATTGTTTCCTCGTGTAATGCAGGTGCATGTTAAGACGAGGGCAATCAACATAGAGGCACTGAAGGCTTTTAAAGCTTTGCTCCATTTCGCGAAGTTAGATCTTATAGCCAAAATGTAGATGCTGGCTACAATAAGAAGAGCGAGAGCCGCGCAAGGTAGATAAGCTATGCGGCCGCCAGACATTGAACTAGATAGCCCCCATACTTGAAAGTTTGGCAACATGGTGGCTGCAAAGAAAGCCAGCGCAAAATAAGCGAGCCTTTGTCTAGTAGCCACTTTCTCATCAATGAAAATGCTAATGACCAGCAGTAAGCCAGCTATTGCATACAGTGCTCTCAAAACCAATCGAAGTACGTGGTTCTCTGCGAAAATCGCTTTCTTGAAAGGATGGAGGAGCTGCCACAAAGACCCTGAAGTAATCCAGCGTTCAAAATAGTTTTCATAGAGTCGCTGGCCAATAGAGCCTACGTAGCCGCCTACAAGCTTGCCAATGGCGAGAAAACGCCAAATCAAGTAAACGATAAGTGTCACTAGATATGGTGCAAAGTCTTTACTTGCTTCAATTAGTTTGTCTTTTTTGCTGCTTGCTTTTGATAGATAAAGTGATAGAGCGAAGATAACTAGAGGCAGACTGATAGCAGTTTCTTTAGAGAGTAGGCAAGCAAAAAAGGCTAAGAGGGATAGGGCTTTATTTTTGCAGTTTGTGACAAAGAAATAGAGGCTGAGAATAAAGAAGAAGGTGCTAACTAGATCGGCTCTAGCTAAAATCCAGGCAACTGCTTCGCTATGAGTAGGAAAGACAGCAAATAATGCTGAGCATGTAAGGGCCATGGTTAGCTGGTCTTGCGAACTTCCAATTGCTTGCTTCTTGAGCAAGGCTTTGGTGAAAAGAAAAAGCAGAAAAGTATTGGCGGTGTGCCAAAGTAGATTGCTTAGATGGTAGCCAAAAGGGTTTGTTTGATTGAAAAAATAGTCAATCATCAAGCTCACTTCGGTGAGCGGTCTGAAGAATAGATAGAGAGTGCGCTCGCCTACCCAGGGCCCAGTAAAGTTAGCGAGAAACAGCTCTGGTTCGCCGTTGAACAGTCGAGCCAGATAGGGCAAATGTAGGTAGTCATCACAGTTAAAGTAGCCCTCTAATGTGCTGCCAAAGCAAGCAAAGACAAGAAGTGCTAGTAGAAACAGTATTAAGAGATTACTTCTCAGCCGTGTAGCCTGTTGCGCCATTTTTGTAGTTCAACACAGCAGCCATTTTTGACATATCTGAAAGAATGCGGCGTTCTTTTACACCGGTAGTCTTTTGCTGTAAATCAACTAACATATCGCAGCTGTTGATAGCACTTTCGACTGAAAATTCTGAGACAGCTAGATGGCCATTTTCTAGAACTTTCTGGTAGCGGCGAGCGATGCCGTCTTTCGGGCGTAATGTAGAGCGGGTCATCTTTTCTTGACCGGCAACAAGCTCATAGCCGCAAGCTAACACAACTGTCGGGTCAGCATCACCGGCAAAGGGACCTTTGTCGAGTTTTACTTTGATCGCTTTACCTTCTCCATCGAAGTTGAGCACTCGCAAGACACCGTCGTTGTAGCAGACCATAACGTCCCCATTGGCGCCAATCGCGATTGTGCCTAGTGGGGTGATGACAAAAGCTAATTTGGATGGACTCTTCACCGAGACCAATATATCGCCAGACTTGAGATCAACGGTGTAATTGTTGGTTTTGCTGTACTGAGCGCCATCTCTCGCCAGTACTGTAATCCAGTCGTAACTTTGGTTGAGGCCTTCGCCTTTAGGAAACTGGCTGTCGGCAATTAGTTGCACACCGTTAAGTGCAAAAGCTGTTGACGCATCAATGCTAAACGAAGTTGGCCCATTTATGAGCTGCGGAGACGTGACATCGGTAGGCACAACAATGGGTGGCCGGAATGGTTGCACGGGAGGAGGCATGATAATAATTGGTGGTGGCGGTGTGGGCGTCGGCGGCTGACTGTAGTTCTGGCCGCCGACTGAAAAGTGTGGATACCAGAAGGCCAGGGCGATAAACAGGGCTGACATAACAATCATTAGAGCATTAGCTCTGCCTGCTGCAGAGAGCCTTCTGGTTGTTTCTTGCGAAGAATTTTTCACTGCTTAAACCCGCGCCATTACTTCTGTGTTTAAAATTGCTCTACCGAAGTGGTAAGTATAGCCTGCTCCAGCGCTAGCGCCAAATACTCCCTGGCTATTATTACTGGTTCTAATTTGTTTTTAGGCCTAAACTTAAATCAGATTGATATTAACAAGCGGAGTGTTATGACTGATTTCGAAAAACTGGGAGTGTTTTACCTTGGTCATAGGCACGATTTAGACAAGGGTAGTCAACTCAATTCTGAGCCGGTATTGTACGAGTCAAAAGACTTAGTGACCCACGCTGTCTGCATCGGCATGACTGGTAGCGGTAAAACTGGCCTATGTTTGGGGCTTTTAGAAGAAGCTGCCATAGACGGTATTCCTATTATCGCCATTGACCCCAAAGGTGACCTTGCCAATCTCTTGTTAACCTTCCCCGACCTCAGTGGCAAAGACTTCGAGCCTTGGATAAATCTTGATGATGCTCGTCGCCAAGGGCTTAGTAGTGAAGAATTTGCTCAGAAACAAGCTCAGGTATGGAAAGAGGGCCTAGCGCAATCAGGACAAGACGGCGATCGTATTCGCCGCTTGAAAGATAGCTGTGAATTCAATATTTACACACCTGGTGCCAGTTCTGGCTTGTCGGTTTCGATATTGAATTCGCTACAAAAGCCAGACGACGAAACCATGAATGATGGCGATCTCTTACGTGAGCGGGTGCAGTCTGCAGCCACTTGTATACTGGCGCTGTTGGGCGGCGGTAGCTCTTCGGGCTCTTCTTCAAACTCTGCGTCAGATTCTTTGCGCAACCGTGACCATATTCTAATTTCTACAATTATTGCCGACTGCTGGAAGAATACTAAAGACGTTGACTTGACTGAATTAATTCAGTTGATTCAAAAGCCTCCAATGACCAGGGTCGGTGCTCTTGACTTAGAGTCGTTCTATCCGGCCAAAGAGCGCTTCGAACTATCAATCAACATCAACAATATTCTTGCCGCTCCTGGTTTTGAGGCCTGGCTTACTGGTGAACCCTTAGATATAGATAGATTTCTGTGGAGTAAGAGCGGCAAGCCGCGCTGCTCAATTTTCTCTATTGCCCACTTGGGTGATACTGAACGAATGTTCTTTGTCACTCTCTTGCTCAATCAAGTACTCTCATGGATGCGCAGTCAGTCAGGTACAACTAGTCTGCGAGCTGTTCTATACATGGACGAGATTTTCGGTTATTTCCCGCCTGTTGCTAATCCGCCTTGCAAAACCCCTTTGTTGACACTGCTAAAGCAGGCTCGTGCATTTGGTCTTGGTATCGTACTGGCAACACAGAATCCGGTAGATATTGATTACAAAGGTTTGTCTAATGCCGGCACCTGGTTTATTGGGCGCCTGCAAACTGAGCGCGACAAAATGCGTGTGCTCGAAGGCCTGCAATCGGCGCAAGAAAACAATAGCGGCGCGCAGCGCTCTAATGCTTCTCTCTCAGATACTCTTAGCCGTCTTGGTGACCGAGTCTTTTTGATGAATAACGTGCATGAAGATGCCCCGGTTATTTTCAAAACAAGATTTACGATGTCTTATTTGCGCGGCCCTCTTAATCGTCGCCAGATCAAAGATTTGATGGAGCCGCGCAAACAAAAACAAAGTGATGGAGAGGCTGTAGCAAAAACGACCGAAACTATTTCAGATAAAGATATTTTAGAAAAAAATCTCCTTCGAAACACTACAGAGAAACCCTCTAGTTCGTCTGCTTCTGCCGGAAAGAAGCCAGTGGTTGCTCCTGAAATTATGCAGTTGGTCATACCAGTTGAGGTGGCATCGTTTTCTGATAAACCTCAAGGCATCTATCGCCCGTTTCTTCTGGCCGCTGCTTCTATACGCTACCTTGATAGCAAACTTGGTGTTGATCATGCGATCAATAAATGCTTTTTGGTGCCTTGCAATGACTCTGTGGTGCCGGCCGACTGGAGCAAAGCTAAATCTATTAAAGTCGATTTGGCCAAGCTTGATGGCGCCTTTGATAAAAATTTCAGCTTTGCCGAGCCGGCCCAGGCTCTGTTGCAAGTGAGCAACTACAAAAATTGGAATAAAGAGTTCTCGACATGGATGGCTGAGAATTTACCCTGTAAGCTCTGGCGCAGCCCTTCAACAAGCGCTATTAGTCAGCCGGGAGAATTTGAGCGGGATTTTCGTATTCGCTTGCAGCAAATGGCTTTTGAGCAACGCGATTTGATGGTGGCAAAATTACGTGACAAATATTCTGCTCGCATAAGCAGCCTGCAAGATCGCATTCGTTTGGCTGAACAAAAAGTACAAGTTGAGCAGGCAGAAGCGCGTCAGCACGAATTGAATTCGGCAATTTCAATCGGTGCTACAGTTCTTGGTGCCTTCATGAGCCGTAAAGGTGTCAGCTCATCTACTATTGGTAGGGCTACCACTGCCGCTCGTGGAGTGAACAAGATAGCTAAGCAAAGAGAAGACGTTGGTCGTGCTGAGGATAATCTTGAGACTCTCAATAGCAAGTTGCAATTGCTAACAAGTGAATTTCAAAGTGAAGCCCAAATTGTGGCTGCCAAATTTGACCCTTTAAAAGAAGTCTTAGAGCCTATCTCTTTGGCCCCCAAGAAGGCAAACATTACGGTCAAGCTGTTAGCTCTTGCTTGGGTAATCAGTTAGTTTTATTGGTATTAGTGATAATTAGCCGACAAATGCCAATGCTTTGAGTGACGGCGAACGAGCGCCATCAGCCCACTGTAGCCTCTCGAGCACTCTAGTTAACCCTTCACCACTCCAAGACCAGTGATGCAAGACAATCATTGCTTGCTCAGCCGTGAGAAAGCCCTCTTGGGTCAGTAGCAAGCAGCGCTTGCTAGCATCTAGGGCCGAGCGGTTGACTATGCCTGTTTTGATTAGTCTTTCTTCGAGCGATCCCATGCCACCTTCTGGATGAACTGGTAGATGACCAAGTCGCCTGATATCGTAGGCGGTGACAAGGCCCGAGAGGCGCAAGAGATGGTAGAGCGTGATGTTGCCATCATAGGGGTCACATTCGCGCAATATTTCTTTTAAAGCCTTTGTCAGAGAAATATTTTTACTGAAGACAAGTTTGAGCGCGCGAGCAGCTCGGTCAGGAGTTACTTGATGTTTGGCCATGATGCTTTGTAAGCGCACTGCCGCAGCTATAAGACTTGAGCTAAACATGCCACTTTCGACAATTTGCTCTCCCAAGGCTCTCTGGCAATCGCGGTCGTCTAGCTTTTCAAATTTCTGGACGTCTCTATCTGAGAGCAGCCCAGCTAATAGGAGTAATTCGTCAAGGCGAATATAAGGTGCTCGCGATGTGATTAAGGCGATATCGCAGTTGGCACCTGTGCTTTGAGCTAAGCCATTAGCTGAACTGAGCGCTTTGATTGCCTGGCTGCGTGCTGCTCGACCTGAGCGAATTAGCGACTGGGCACTAAGTGCGGTGCCCAACAAACTGGATGTCACCAGCCCTTGCAGCACTAACACTCGTGCTATCGGCAAGCCGATATGTCTGCTCAATCCCAATGAATCTTCAATACTTTTTTGTGTGAGAATACCGGCTTCGACTAATAGCGAGCCAAGGTTTTCTTCATCGCGCTCGCAATTTCCTTGCCAGCCTAGTTCTTGTAAAACACTTACGAGGGTAGTTTTACTGCTAGCCAGCTGGCGTAAAGCGGTGATTGCTAAGTCGTAGGCTAAAACATTTTGTCTAACTAGGTTTTGCAGTTTCAGTGCGTCTTCAACAGTTTTGTGCTTGCTCAGCCCGATCATGGTCAACACTCTGCCGACAGGTAGATTGTTCTTGTGGGCAATACAGAGGGCCTGACATAGTTGAGCTATATTGATCAGGCCGGCCTTGTAATAGAGTTCGCCCAGCATGGCTCGGTTGTCGATGCTTGCAGTCATATGTTGTGATTCCAGTCTAAAGAAGATAGTTGTGTCCAGTTTTGGGGCGGCTCAAAAAGACCTCGCCAGTTACATCTTGCCTGAAGTCTAGTGGCGCGATTGTATGGTCAACCTATATCTTTGTGGGGGGCAGCCCTAATCTACCGATGCCAGAGGCAGACTTTACAGCGAACTAACAGCGACTTTTGCTAGCCATTCGCCTAGGTACTTTTTATAAGACGGTTGCAATCGGAAACATTTTGCCCGAAGTGGTGGTCTATGTTTCTTGTGGGTTTGAAACGACTTGTTTGTCTAAAATAGCTCAGGATCGGCTGTTTGAGACTCCAAGCTTGGCGCTCTACTCACGCTTGTAATAAAATCTGCCAAAATTTTCACTGTCAAGTGGCATAAAAGCGAAAGAATGTGGAAAATTGGCTAATAGGAAGATGTGATTGAAAGTCTGCTCAATTAAAACTTCGTCTGATAACCCATTGTCCGGGTCTCTAACTCAAGGATCGAGAAGCAAATGAAGCAAAGGATCTCAATGTTGAAAAAGAAGGCGCTGATTGCCTCCAGTCTGTCTCTGCTGATGGCCTCAGCCGGTCTAAGTCTTTTTAGCCCAGCCCTAGCCATCGAGAACTTAGATGATGTTGGCTTGTTTGGTTCAATTACTGTGACGCGGCAGGCCCGAGATGCCGGCAGAGCAGTCAAGCAGAACCAGTGGACGGCTGCTATGCAAAGCTACCAAAGAGCAATTAATCTAGATCCGAAGTCAACTGACCTTTACTACGGTCTCTATAATGCTGCCGCCCACGTTGGCGATTGGCAGCAAGTATCGTTGGCGCTAGAACAAATTTTTCAGGCAGACCCCTCTGCTAAAGCTCACCTGCTCGCTGAGTACGGTCAATGCCTAGCTTCCTCAGGGCGGCTAGAAGAAGCCGTTCCTGTTTTGAAGAAAGCTCTGCTAACTGTAGACGCCGATGCAAACTTCATGCCAGATAAGCTTCGAGCTTTGATGGTGAAAACTGACACTGTCGTTGAAGCACCAAAGCGTGAGTTAACTCAGGCTGAGAAAGATCGTATGGTGGCAGAAGTTACCAAATACGTACCACCTACTCGAGAAATGGTACATGGTGAAGATGTACGTGGTGACAAATCGCGTTTCGCTCTAACTCTAGAAAATGCATATACTGCTTGTGAATTTATTGGTATCTGTACTTATGAAGGTTATAACAAGGCTGACATTGTTACTTTCTACCATCCACCAGTAGCTCGCTTTCATATTGACACTATCTTGCGCGGGCCGAAACTCAATAGAGAAATGCCTGTTCGTTTCGAGTTTCACGATAAGACAGGTGCTGAGCCGCCTAAAGATTGGAAATTCTCTGACGATAAAATGCCTAAGAAAGATTCTAAATGGCTTCTCTTCACCGAAATGGCAATTCCAACTAATGGTGCCTTTGAGACTTATCATGGCAATTTCGGCCGCTTAGAAGCTACTGATGCCAATCTCGATAAGATCTACAAAATTATTGAACTTCACCGCGGACAGCAGTAAGCCGACGTCGAAAAAGGAAATTGAAAATGATGGTTAAGGTTACGAAGAGATTTGCTTTCGCTATAGCGCTGCTTTTGCTGGCAAGTTCGCTCAACATTGAGGGTGCTAGTGCGCAGGTGACTATGGGTCGCAAAGAAATGATTCACATGAGTCTGCTCAAGTGCTACACCGACCTCGGTCGCAACGCCGAGGCAGAAGGTGAATATAATATTCTCCTGGCGATGAAGCCCAACGATGGAGTGCTGCATTTTAACTATGCTCGCATGCTGGTTGCCGATAATAAGAAAGGGCCAGCTCTTGCTCACTATCGCAAAGCTGCCCAAAGCAACCCAGGCAATGCTGACTTTCAGGGCCAGCTAGGTCAAATGTTGTACAACGCCGGTGATTTCACAGGTGCTTCTCGCGCTCTTGGTATTGCTATGCAATTACCGGGCGGTGATCGCTACAAAGGTGCCTACGAATCAGCGGTCAAGCAAATGCAACAGATTCAACAGAACCGTCTACTGCAGCAGCAAAATGCTCCGGCTAAATCAACTGCTTCCGGTCCGAAAAAACGGGTCGCTGACGATGATGATGACGATTGATGATCTAAATTCTTGAATTAAACAAATTGAGAGAGAGCGGAAATTTTCCCGCTCTCTTTTTTTCTTGTGAACAAAAACTATCGATATTTTGAGCAGTATCGCCTTTTGCCTTTACAAGATTTTCAATAAGTGGACAATGAAAATAGAACTTCCGACCAGGGGTGTAATAGTTGTGCCTATAAACAGCAAAGTTTTTGCTGGCAGATTTATGCCAGCGCTCAGTTCTGTGCGTCTACTTGCACTCTGTCTAATATGCAGTAACACACCGGCCCAGGCCGTTGATGTTGTTGATGATGTTGGCCCTTACGGCTCAATTACCGTTACTCGCCAGGTGCGAGAAGCAGTTAAAGCGGCAAAGCAAGGCCAATGGTCGGCCGCTGAGGCTGCCTATAAAAACGCTATAAACCTAGATAGTAAGGCCGGCGATCTCAATTATGGTTTATACAATGCAGCGGTGAACAGCAATGATTGGCTGCAAGCTACTAGGTCTCTTGAAGATATTTTTCAGATTGAACCAGAGGCAAAACCACATTTGTTGGCTGAATACGGTCAGTGCCTCGCTTCTACCGGTCGCTTAGAAGAAGCTGTACCGGTGTTGAAGAAAGCCCTAGCAACTGCAGATAGAGATGTAGCTTTTTTGCCAGGCAAATTGCGTGCACATACTGCAAAGGCAGAAACAGTGGTGAAGCCAGTTTCTCGTCCACTTACGGCCGAGGAGTTGACGAAGATAGAAAATGAGGTAAAAGTTTTTAGGCCAGAACCAATTCCGTATGTTGATCCAGAGGGCTTAAAATATACCAAGTCAACTAAAGCCCTTACTTACGAGAACGCTTACAAATACTCTGAGTTCATCGGTATTTGCACCTATCAGGGCTACGACAAAACAGACGGTATTACCTACTATCATCCGCCTGTTGCCCGATTTAGAATCGATAAAATATTGAAAGGTCCAAACCTCAATAAGGCTATGCCGGTTCGCTTTG
>JBBRMD010000023.1:0-73052 GCA_038231015.1 Candidatus Obscuribacterales bacterium | reverse complement strand
CTCTTTTCGAAGCTCTAGCTCTTTTCGAAGCTCTAGCTCTTTTCGAAGCTCTAGCTCTTTTCGAAGCTCTGGCTCTTTTCACGCAATACAAATGTCATATTTTCTTAAGAAGATATGACATTTAGTGAAGTGAATTACTAGTGCTCATGCAGATTAATGACCAAAATCGCAATTATCTTAAGCCGTCCTTAACCATGCTTAGATGACAATGAAAATATCAAATAAAAGAGAGTAAAAAATGAAAAGGAAAAGAAAAACAAATGAATTCAATAGTACCTGATACGTGGAAAATCCCGACACAACTTATCGCTCGCTTCGGTGACAGTGCCGGAAAACAAAGAGCGATGTTTGCCGAAGGGCACCTGCTTCTAGTGCTCCATAATCCCCCAAGTCCTAGTGAGCGAGAACGCCAAGCCAAACTACTGTGGCGGGCCGCAAATGGTGCTTGGGCATGCAACACAGACGGCAGCGAAACTGACTTGCTGAAGAAACACCTGGCTTGCTATAGCGTCCAGGTAGACCAGCTAGAGAGCCTTGTGCAAACCGCCTCTTGCGCCGACGACTACTTCTACTTGCTGCAGGCGATTGCGCCGCTACACCGCAGTAGTCGCAACCTCCACACGACGTTGCAGCAAGCAAGAGAACTCCTCGCAGAAGATCGCGACCTTATTGTCGCTCGCGACTCAGCGGGAGAGATTGAAAGAGCTTTCGAGCTACTGCATCTCGATGCCAAAAATGGCCTAGATTATACAGTAGCCAAAAAGAGCGAATTGCAATCGCAGCAATCATACGAAATGGCAATCAGCGCTCATAGACTGAACGTCCTCGCCGCAATATTCTTCCCGATTACGGCTCTTAGCTCAATTTTCGCCATTAATCCGGCAATGGCTCCCGCCACCCTGCTTGGCTCAGCCGGCTTCTGGACTGTGCTAGGAGTAGGCGCGCTAACAGGACTGTTACTTAGCCAAGGTGTTGCGAGAAAACCCCCAGCGATCAATGACTCACCACCAGTAGTGCCAAAAACAAACTTTAGATATGGCTCGGGTTTACCGAACAATCAGAATAGAGCAAACAAGCAAACTACTGCTTTGCCCAGGGTGCCCAAGCGCTCGTATAAAAAAGCATCAGCCCCTCAGGCCTAGGGCAAGCGCTTTAGACTAACAGTAAAGCGGCTGCCTTTGCCAACTTCGCTTTCGACCTGAATCTCGCCCTTGTGTCTATCAATAATAGCCTTGACGATTGCCAGTCCCAAGCCGAAACCACCAATATCCCGCGAGCGCGACTTATCGACGCGATAAAAGCGCTGAAAAATATGTGGCATACTATCTTCAGGAATACCAATACCATTATCTTCAATTGAGATTCTTAGCCAATCTCCGTCAATTTGATACTTAACGTTAACGACTCCATCTTCGTCAGTATAGCGAATGGCATTGGCGACCAAATTGAGTAAAAGGCGCTCTAGCGACTCGCTATTACCTAGCAAAGTTACCTCAGGCATAGTGTCACAGCATAGCTTAATACGCCGCGCCCGAGCCAACTGTTCACACTCGGCCAAAACTGGTGAAGCAATACTTTCAAGGCGAATATGGTCAATAGGAGCAGGATAGTCTGGTGACTCCATACGCGACAGAACAACTAAGCTCTGCCCCAGTGATTTCATGCGGCCACTGGCCCGGTTAATAATTGCCAGAACGTTTGACCCTAATTGACTGTCTTCAAATGTTGCCTCTAAAGTCTGCACAGAAGCTTCGATTACGCTAATCGGAGTATTGATTTCATGGGCGGCATCAGCGACAAACTGCCGCAACAATTCCATTGTCTCTTCCACCGGTTTGACAGCATTGCCGGCGAACCAGGAGCCGCATACAGCTACAGCCAAAGCCAAGAAGGGAGAGAGAGAAATCATCGTCAAAACAATTTGCTTGAGGGCATCGTCTCGTTGTCGAACCGAGACCTGCACCTGCAGGTAGCCACTAAGCCTAGTATCATCTCGAATTTCAGTAAAGAACGAACGTAAATTGATATCGTCGAACGCCGAGGGATTCGATCCGTCAACTCGAACAAAGCCAGAGCTTAACTCGCGGTGACCAACTGGTCCAAACTCTTCTAATAAATGCCGCTTTGAGTCAAATACTTGAATGCTAAATGGCACTTCTTCAGGCCTTGATTGCGCCCGCAGGCCCCACCGACTTAATGAAGGGCCACGAGCGGTCATGTCAACTGATGGCAAAACCTCAACAGCTAGGCCTTGTAGCTCATTATCGATAGAACGATCGAGCTGGGTGGCGAACATAAAAATAGCGACAGCACCGCCAAGAAAATAGAGCAGTACAAAGAGCAGAACAAACTCTATTGTAAGCTTGCGTCGCAAATCGCGCTTCACTTAAACATCACCAAGCTTATAGCCAACACCATATACAGTGGCAATTATTGATGGTGAGCCAGCAGTATCTAGCTTCTTTCTCACCCTAGTAATGTGGCCACGAACGGTATCAAGAAGTGCTTCGGTGTCTGACTCCCAAACGCTCGACAAAAGATCTTCAGCAGAAAAAACCTGGTGCGGATGGCGCAGAAAGAATTCAAATAGGCGAAACTCTTTTGGTAAGAGATGCACCTCGTGACCACCTTTGAGTATCTTAAATTCGTTGACGTCAATTTCTAAATCACGGAAGCTCATTATTTCTTGAGATTGTCCGTGATTTCGCCGCAGAACGGCGCGAACACGGGCAGCCAGTTCTTTCAACTGAAATGGCTTAGTCATGTAGTCATCGGCGCCTGAATCTAAGCCCGTTTCTTTGTCATCGACATGACCCTTAGCTGTGACCATGATTATTCCAGCAGAACCACCCGACTTGCGGTAGCGCTTGCAAATCTCCATGCCATTGACCGAGGGCAGCATAATGTCGAGGATGACAACATCATAGTTGTTAGTTTCCATGCGGATGAGTGCCTCAAGGCCATCATCGGCAATCTCGACTAAGTGGTGGTCTTTTGCAAGCCAGTTCTTTACAAGCTCGGCCAAATCGGCTTCATCTTCGACTATTAGAATTTTTGCCATAGAAGCAATGATACACCGACAGCTGCTACTTTCTCACTAGCGAACGATAGCCTGTTTACGCGAAGAGGTTGGGTGCTTAGAAACGCTCTGATGCACCTCCAGGCCTCGATACTCAACTGAGCCGCCACGGTTGGCCTGATCTCTGGCGAAATCATGTAAGTGCTCCATAACAGTATGATCAATAAAGGTGGCACGGCTCAAATCAATCACCACTTTCTTATCTGGGCCAATCTTATCGAGGAATTTTTTCAACGAAAGAAAGTTGGAGAAAATTGCAGCATCATTTATTTGCAAGATAACTGCATCAGTGCCCTGCTCTTCTAATGAGACATTGGCCTTGAACAGTTGGTTGATGCGCACGCCACGCAAGATGTGCACCAAGAATTTAACTGCAACTCCAGCAGCCACACCGACCAGTAAATCGGTGGCAAGTGTTACGACAATAGTAGTGACAAAGAGCAAAGTCTGCTCCCAGCCGATCGCATTTGTATCTTTGAAAACTTTTGGTGAAGCGAGGCGAAAGCCTGTAAAGACGAGCAAAGCAGCAAGCGATGAAAGGGGAATGGAGTTAATCATCGAAGCGGCTAATAAGACGAAACTAAATATGAACAAGCCGTGAAAGAAATTAGACCATCGGGTTTTAGCACCATTGGCGATATTGGCCGTACTACGAACAATTTCTGCAATCATTGGCAAGCCGCCAATCATGCCTGAAATAGCGCTACCAAGACCAACAGCTGAAAGGTCTTTGCTTAAGTTTGCATGGCGCTTGTAGGGGTCGAGTTTATCGACAGCAGAGCAACTCAAGATCGTTTCTATCCCTTGAACCAGAGTTATGGATAGCACCGAGAGCCAAAATCCGTTCATCGCAACTGCGGCAAAATCAGGGCCAGTAAAAGCTGTTGCCATGTTGGTTGGCACCTGAACCAAACACTTGAGCGGGTTAATATCAAAGCTCTGACCGGCAAATGCATAAGAATGCTTGACTGTGACATTGAAAACAAAACCCAATCCGCACGCCGCCAAAACAACAATAATAGGAGCAGGAATTTTACGCAAAATACCGCCTTTGACAAAGGTCAGGCTGACCAATATGAGCATGCTCATGAGGCCGATGGCAGCAATTTCAGGATTAGCGTGCGAGATAGTAAATGGTAATTTGAGGAACAGTTCGATTGGCTCTTTGGATGGTGGAGCAACACCTAACATGACAGGGAACTGCTTGAGCATAATAACAATGCCAATTGATGCCAACATGCCGTGCACGACCGATGCAGGGAAGAGCTTGCCCAGTTCACCAGCCTTAACCAGCCCCATGACAAAGAGGAAAACACCAGAAATCACAATGGCTGCCAAAGTGGCGTGATAGCCCTGACTGCCCCCGCCGAGCCGGTCAACAGAAGACAATATGACAACGATTAATCCGGCTGCAGGGCCGTTAATAGTCACGAATGAACCGCTAATTTGCGATACCATTAAACCGCCGATCATGGCTGAAATAATTCCCGCCATCGGTGGCAGACCCGATGCCATTGCAATACCAAGCGAAAGCGGTAATGCGATAAGGAAGAGGATGAAGCCAGAAACTATGTCAGTCTTCCAATTCTGCTTCAGCCCAGCAAGACGGTCGGCTGGCAAAATTGCAATACTCTTTTCTGACATCGCTGTCTCCACTGTCTTATGCCCCAGGGATATAAGACGCCCGAGCTCTGCTCAAGCGAGCCTCGCCAAACCGACAAATATTTAAAGAACAGGCCTTTCACAGAAGGTTAACAGGCAAAAGTGATGAGGATGTGATCAACTTTTCGCTGAAAACAAGCAATTGCCTTGTATATGTCGATAAAACGGACAAAAAAATTGTTTTAAGCCAAACACAATTCGATCACAATCAGCTGTTAGCGTTATACAGGTAACCTGCAGAAAACCATGACAAACGACCCTACAGCATTATCGGCCGCCCACTTGTTCACGAGCGCTAGCGCCGTATGGCTGGTCGGGCTCTTTATTACGGTCATTGGCAGAGAGCGCATCAAGGGCAATTTTCTGGCCTACCTCATGCTCGCCGGAACCCTTCTAACCCTCGCTGGCGCTGGCATTTCGTGGAACCAAACGATTCAATACAATCAACTGCAATTTCTTTGCTTTGGACTGGCGCCCGCTGATTCAGTTGTTGATCCACTTAGTGTTCCATTTCTTGCTTTACTTGGTCTTTTGGGTTCAGCCACGGCCATCTCTAGCCCCTGTCACGTTGCCACACTAAGCAGTCAAGCAAAAAAAGGCCAATATTGGACACTATCATTCATTTTTTTAATTGGCGCCCAACAAGCTTTACTAGCAGCTAACGCCATTGCATTTTTAGTGTTTTGGGAAATGATGGCACTATCATCAGCAGCTCTTGTTGCCGCTGATCACATACGGCACCGCGCCCAACGAGCCGCCTTCGCCTATTTAACAGCCACTCGCATTTCTACAGCATTTATAACAGCAGCGTTTTTATGGATGCACCAAAACACTGGCACTTGGATAATGAGCTCTTGGCACTTCGGCACAGAACAAAGCCTGGTAGCCTCCTTCTTCCTTCTAATAGCTGTTTGCACAAAGGCGGGCGTCTGGCCCATGCACGTCTGGCTGCCTCTAGCCTATCCAGAACCACCGGCACCAACCATTGCACTGTTCAGCGGTCTCGTTGGTAACATGGCAATCTTACTGTTGATGCGTCTTCTTCTCGGTGGAGAATGCAGCCAGATCAGTGTTGCTTACGCCGCCATTGGCTTAGGAACTATTTCATCGTTGTGGGGTGTGCTCTTCGCCTTAATGGAACGCGATCTTAAAAAGCTGCTCGCCTATAGTACTGTGGAAAATATGGGTATTATCCTCACCGCCATTGGTGTGGCAATTCTCGCCCACTGTCACAACCTCACCGCCATTGCAACATTGGCAACGGCTGCAGCTCTCTTTCACACACTTAATCATGGCTTAGTAAAAGCACTTCTCTTTCTCGGTGCCGCCTCAGTAGAGCGGGCCGTTCATACACGAGAGTTATCTTCTCTTGGTGGTTTAGCCAAAAGCATGCCGTGGACTATGCTTTGCTTCTTTATAGGATCGGTCTCGATTTGCGCCATGCCGCCGATGAACTGTTTCGCTAGCAAATGGCTTGTTTACCAAACATTCTTCCAACTCTCTTTTGCCAATGCTCCAATTTTGGAGAGAGCAATGTCTCTAGCTATGGTCGGTGTGCTCGCCTTCGTTGGTGCCCTTTCCCTCGCTTGTTTCACTAAAGCTGTTGGCATTGCCTTTTTGGGTAGACCACGTTCAAATGCCGCAGCCAAAGCCAAAGAATCAACCACCAATGGGCCTGATGGCCTGATAATCGCCCAGCTTATGCTAGCCATTGCCTGCGTCATGATTGGCATGTCGGTACCTATTGCCTTAGATGGTTTGGCACCGGCTATCCGCGTGCTAACCCATAATCAATTTGTAGTTGGCTCAACGCTCTTCCCCATTCCTCAAGGCCAACTAGCCCTGGTGGGTGGTATTTTGGTTTCTAGCATCTATTTGTTTGTTCTCGGTAGACGCTCTGCCGAAGTGAAGAGCTACATCACCTGGGACTGCGGCTTCGGACCTCTTTCAACCAGAGCTGAAGAAACTGGATCAAGCTTCTCTCACCCGATTGGAAGAATTTTCTCGCAAATTTTGCAACTGAAAGTGACCACTGAAATATCTGGCAAAGACCGGCGACATTTTCCTGATTCAGTGAGAGTTGAAACCTTCATGACCCCAATTCTTGAGACTAAGCTCTATCGCCCGGTTATGGGAATATTTGATTGGCTCTCCTCTTCTCTTGTACGACTGCAAACAGGCAGCATTCACATCCACTTACTCTATGTATTCTTGACCATGGTATTGCTCGTATTCTTAGGTACGAACATATGACCGCAGTTAACACTGAATCAGTGCTAGAAACCTTTGCTTTCATTGCCACCTTTTTGATGTTGCCTCCACTCTTAGTAGGAATTATTCGAAAAACCAAAGCGCGCTTCCAAAACCGCATTGGTGCCCCGCTTTTACAGCCATATTTTGATCTAGTTAAAATGATGAGCAAAAGCGAAACTATCAGCAAACACACCAGCTGGATTTTTCGCAGCACGGCAGCAATCAACGTTTCGATTCTAATTATTCTTGCCTTCTTAGCGCCATGGACATCACTGCGACCATTCAATTTAGGCGCCGACTTATTCTTAGTAATCTACTTGTTAGCACTAACACGCTTCTTTACAGTTCTTTCGGCCCTTGATGCCGGGTCGGCCTTTGGCGGCTTTGGCGCTAGTCGCGAAGTGACACTGGCACTGCTGGTAGAACCGGCGGTCATACTTTGCCTAGCAGCAATTGGATCGGTCAGTCAAACTAGCGACCTCGGTATTGCCTTTGCTTTCAACAATGTAGCCTTGAGCAACCAACCGGGTCTATGGTTTATTGCCAGCTGCGGGCTCTATTTAGCCAGCCTGGTAGAGCTATCACGCATGCCAGCTGACGACCCGACCACCCACCTTGAGCTGACTATGGTGCACGAGGCTATGATCTTAGAAAATTCGGCTGCCAATCTGGCTCTAGTCGAATATTCACACTTTTTGAAGATATTGATTTTGCTTGGCATTGCAAGCCAGTGTTTCTTGCACGCTATTCCTTTCTTTTGGCACACTAGCAGATTGATTCTTGCAATTGCCTCAGTGGTCAACATCATGATTCTGGCAGCCAGTATTGCCGTGATTGAAAGTGTTGCTGTTAAATTGCGCTGGACAAAGCTTCCTGAATTCATTGCCTACGCAGTAGCCATGAGCATTTTCTGTGTCTTCATTGCCCTCAGCAAAAATCTCAATCAGTGAAAGAGGAGCAAAACTAAAATGATTCTCGACACATTTGAAGCACTGGCCATGGTGGCAGCCATTTTCGCCATTCTTATACTTGGCACAACCCATTTGCGTACCAATCTCTCATTCTATTCTTTGCATACTATGGCCATCGCAGCAGTGACAGCCTGGATTGCCAATATCACCCATGAAGATCATCTTTATCTGGTTGCGCTCGGCGTACTTTTCATCAAATCTTTCAGTATTCCTTGGTACCTCAATCACGTCATTAGAAAGATCAATATAGGTACCGATGGCGGCGCTTTTATCGCCGCACCACTCTCTATGCACCTTGGTGCTTTGATGCTCGGACTATCATTTGTGATTAGCCAGCAAATACCGGGTCTAATTGGCGCCCCTGATTCACACGTGGGCTCAACGGCAGCGATGTCAATCCTGTTCTCTGGTGTTCTTTTAATGCTCACGAGAAGAGCGGCCATTAGCCAAATTGTCGGCTTTCTTGTGATTGAAAATGGCATCTATCTATTTGCTGTCACCCAGACCCACGGCATGCCGCTGATGATAGAAATGGGCCTCCTACTCGAAGTATTGGTGGCCGTCATGGTGGCAGGCCTATTGCTGTTCAATATCAAGAAGAGCTTCGAGCATATTGACGTAAGTCAGTTAACGGATCTGAAAGACTGATGAACGACCTGCTCTATTTAATCGCACTGCCGGCCACACTGGCTCTATTAAGTCTCTTTATCAAAGATGTCAAACTAACACGAAAGCTCGTACCGGTTTTAATCTGGTGGCAGCTCGGTATTGTCGCCTTAGTTCTGCATCCTTGCTTACTAGGTGCAGACCGCATGGAGTTCATCAGCGGCTTAGCCGTAGACAAGATGGGTACCTATTTCATCTTGCTAGCCACTTTTGTAGTCTCGTGCTGCATCACCCACGCCGACTATTTCTTTGCTGCGGCAGAAGCCCATGGCGACGGCTACGGAGACCAGCAACTGCGACTCTTCTACGCCTCGGTCAATTTGTTTCTGCTAGCGATGACTTCAGTTTTCCTTTGCGACAACCTCGGCTATCTCTGGATAGCGATAGAAGCAACAACACTTTCATCAGCTCCTCTTGTCTATTTTGAGAGAAATAAATTTGCCCTAGAAGCTACCTGGAAATATTTGATTGTTTGCTCAGTCGGTATTGCCTTCGCCTTACTTGGTACAGTCTTCATTTTCGCAGCCAGCCAACGGGGAACCCTTTCGGTACCTACACTGAACATCTCAGAGCTAATTAGCCAAGCACATGCACTCAATTTTCCACTGCTTCGCCTCGGTTTCATCTTCTGCTTGATTGGCTACGGCACCAAAGCTGGTATCTTCCCCTTACACACCTGGCTACCTGACGCTCACGCTGAGTCTCCAGCGCCAGCATCAGCAATGTTGTCAGGTTCGCTTCTAAACTGCGCTCTATTTGGCATTTGGAAAGTATCTAGCATAATCAATGCCGCTCAACCTCATTCACACGTTCACCAATTAGTGGCAATCTTAGGCACAGTAACAGTCGTGGCGGCAAGTCTACTGCTACTGCGACAACACAATTTTAAACGACTGTGGGCCTATTCAAGCATTGAAAACGTTGGCCTGATGGTCTTCGCAATTGGCCTCGGTTCAGGCCCTCTATTCTTCTTGCAGGCACTCAACCACAGCCTTGCGAAAGTTGCACTCTTCTTGCTCACCGGAAACATCATTCAGGCAAGTGGCACGAAAAAGCTAAACAAGATGCACGGAGTGATCGAAGACTGCCCAATCTGGGCGCTCCTGGTAACCTTGGCAGCCTTTGCCGTAACTGGTGCGCCACCATTTGGTGCCTTCGTTGCCGAAATATCGATGCTAAGTCTAAGCATGTCAGATGAGCGGTGGGTCTTGGCCCTGATCATGACTGTGGCGATTGCCATCAGCTTTGTTGCCATCTGTGCCCATGTTGGCAAAGTAATTCTGGGTCCCGCCAAGCAGGGATTCAAGAAATTCCAGCCACTTAGAGCCTCGATTATTCCAGCAGTCTTAGTCTTCTGCACCTTTGTTTTAGGGCTAGTCGTTAATACTGAAGCTTGGTCCGGGCCATGGAGCATGATCAAATGAAACTAGAGCGCAATCAAACTACATTTCATCAGCTGCACGATAAGCTTAATCAAGCTCTCGAGAAAACTTCCGAGAAGAGAGTTGGGCTGCTCACTTCTATTACTGGCGGCGAACTTGCCACACTAATACTGTCACCAAAAGATGGCACGGCAGAGCTAATGGTGACACCAGTAGAAAACAACTCATATCAATCGTTCTCGACTCACCATGCGCAGTTCCACTGGTTCGAAAGAGCGATCTTTGATTTCTTCGGCATCATTCCCGAAGGACATCCGCGCTTCAAACACCTACTCTTGCATGACGAATATCCACAAGACTTCTTCCCTCTGCGAAAAATCGATTTGCCAGAAGGTTTCAAAAATGTTTTAGCGCGCCGCTATGAATATTTAGAAGTTAAAGGCGAGGGCGTCTACGAACTGCCCGTCGGGCCAATCCACGCTGGAGTTATTGAGCCTGGACACTTCCGCTTTAGTTGCTTTGGCGAAACTATCGTCAATCTTGAGATTCGCTTGGGCTGGGTGCATCGCGGTGTTGAAAAAAGACTGACTGAAGTGCCGTGGCAGAAAGCTCACTTTGTCGCCGAAGCGGCAGCCAGCGATACCGCACTAGCAAACGCCTTCGCTCACGCCATTGCCATCGAGTCAATTCTTGAAGTAGAAATCCCAGAACGGGCTCAGTATCTGCGTACCATCGCCTTAGAGATAGAACGACTAGCTGTTCACATAATAGATGTCGGTGGTATTGGCACCGATATCGGCCTCCTTGGTATTTCTAGTGCGATGGGTAGACTGCGTGGTAAAGCACTTGGATTAGCTGATTTACTGAGCGGTTCACGCTTCCTGCGCGGCTTTATTTTTCCTGGCGGTGTGCGTCCGGTAAATGAGCGCAAACTTTCGGAGATAAAGGCTGGCGCTCTAGCTCTAAAAAAAGATTTGGTACCGGTTATCCAAATACTTTCAGACAATCAAATGGCAACTGAGCGTATGAAAGACATCGGTAAACTCTCGAAGTCTCTAGCTCATGAGTTTGGCATGGTCGGTATAATCGGTAAAGCCTGCGGTATCAGCTGTGATACCAGACAACAGTTTAGTCAAGGCAAATATCCAGAATTGGCACCAGAGCCAACCCTTGCCAGCGGCGGTGACATCTTAGCTCGCACAGCCATAAGAGTTGGCGAAATCTGGTCATCCATCGACACCATAGTAAAACTTGTTGATGCCTGTCCCCACGGCGAAGAAAAAATAGCTTTGCCGGATAAGCTCAAAGCAAATGCCACCGGCCTTGGCATTGTTGAAGCCACCAGGGGTGAATTGATTCACTTGATATTTACAGATGAAGAAGGAAAGATCTGTCGCTATGCCATAAAAGATCCGAGCTTCGACAACTGGACGGCAATTTCAATTGCTATTCGCGACAATCTAATTGCCGACTTCCCTCTCTGCAACAAAAGTATGGCCCTCTCTTACAGTGGCAATGATCTCTAATGCAAAACGGAATCTCTAATGCAAAACGAAATATCTAATGATTAGACTAATTACCTACCTACTTCAGCAAGGCGTCGCCACCGTCAAAAACATCTGCCCTGACTTGGCCGAAGGGGTGCGCGGTTTGCCGATGCTAACAGATTCACCGTGCCAAAACGGCTGTACAGCCTGCATCGATGCTTGTCCAACAGATGCCATTTCGGTATTTAAGATAGAAGACAACAATCATGTGCGCCTCGATCTTGGTGCTTGCATAGGCTGCGGCTATTGCGTTGATGCTTGCCCCACTGGCACTATTAAAAACAATCCAACCACCCGCGTGGCTGTGCGCACTCGCGAAGAACTTATCCTGACCACTGCTGGTGTAGCCGCCCAAGCCGCCAACAAAGAGATAGTGACAGCTTCTCGCCGTGCTGCAGCAAGCGTGGCAGGCAGTTTTGCCGCTAAGATTCCGCCAGCCGACTCTCTGGCTAAAGCCAAATGGTTCGGACGGTCGGTGGCCGCACGTGTGGTGTCTACAGGTTGTTCTGCTTGTGACATGGAGCTAGGAGCTGCTGGCAATCCAATTTTTGACATCGAAAGATTTGGCGTTCATGTGGTCGCCTCGCCACGCTTTGCCGACGCGCTGGTTATTACCGGACCAGTCTCTAAGAGTATGCAAGAAGCCTTAGTGAGTTGCTATGGCGCCATGTCGAGCCCACGAGTAGTGATCGCTTTAGGCACCTGCGCTATTTCTGGAGGCGTACATAAAGGTGGCTACGCTGAAGCAAATGGTGTAGAGAACATTCTTCCAGTTAATGTCTATATTCCAGGCTGTCCGCCCCATCCGTGGAGCATCGTGCACGGCATGCTTCTGGCCATGGGCAAAGAGCACTTAGCTCCAGCTCCGGTGTCAGGACTGGTGTCAGCCCCAGTGTCAGCTCCGGTGTCAGCTCCAGCCAAAACAGACTAATCACTTTTTCGAAGCAGCATTGCGCATTTTCAAAATAGTTGAGTACTCAACTATTTTCCCTTTTAGCAATAGGCCGTCCTGCCTAACTTCAGAGGCCGAGGATTGTTGAGTACTCAACTATTTTGTCTTATAGCAACAGGCCGTTTTTAAGAATCGCGCACTGATGCGAGGAGCGCCTGCAGCTCGTCGATAGTAGCGCAACGTTTTGGCACATAACTTCCTTCAACTAAAGTCGCTTTATTAGCAGTTGGCGAGGTCATTGAATAGTGCCTGACTGAGTAGGTGTGCGCGAAGCCGCCACTTTCGAAATGCACAAAACAATCTTTTCCATCGGCGGCGAGAGCGCCAAAAATCAAACGCGATAGCGGCTTGGGTTCAGGGCCCGAAGTTACACAACCGACCTGGTAGGAGCCGTCAGCGTCGGCCATCGGATAAGGCTTAAGCTCAATCTGCACTGGCAGAGGCAAGTCTTCAATCTTATGGATTATTTTGAAATCAGAATGGATAATTTTGAAATCAGACATAATGAACCTCTTTAGGGTTTAACTGAGCAAGTTTGCAATTGCGTCTCTAATTGATCAAGAGCCTTAAACTTTTCGGCCAGAACCTGCGCCGGAAGCTCACCTCGACTACCTAGGCGCTTGCGATTAAGTTCGTCGACAACGCGCAAACGCAAGTTTTCCCCAACTGCAAAATATGACCCTGCGGCATAGGCAATTGTTCCACCCTCGATAACCGAATTAGATTTGTGAGCGGCGTGAGGATAGTGCCAACCACCAATCATATTAGTCGTACCCAAAGCCACTTTAGTGCTGCCAACCAGCAGGCCGGCTCTAACATTTTCTGTAGCAGAGCGCGTGCCAGCCCGAATTTCACGGGTCGAAAGAGCAAACTGCTTACGGCGCTGAGAAGCCTCAAGATCATAAGCAGCCAACAGGGCGACAGATTTACTAGAGCACGAAGCTTGACCAAATTCAGGTCTAAGATTTTTCACTAAGTCACTTAACTCACGACGATGCTGCTCTAAATCTTCTACCGTATGCGGCAAAATACCGGCGACAACGGGCCGAAGTGCTCGTTTATGAGAGCGCGCGACGAGCTTACCTACACCTTGAGCCAGCAAAGGAGTAGTCATAATAAAGGCACCAGATATGGTGGTGAGCACACCGGCACCACCAGAGAGATGAGGCCGGCGTTCATGGGTTTGCACTAAATTGACCAGGTTGCCAACGGCACCAGTGGTATTCTTGGCAATGTCGAAGATATAGAGCGAATCTTGGAAGCCTCTAAAACGCTTAGCGGCAACATGATAGTCGGCATACTCTTGTACACCCATATCGGTAATATCACGCAAGACTCGCTCTTCAGCTGCGGCAATCGCTAGTTCATCAGCACTTAAATTAGCCACCGAGATTGCTCTATCGCGCTTAGAAAACAAGTCGCTTAAATCGTTGCGTATTCCCAGCACCTTGGCAATACTCTCTTTAGATCCATAGCCTCTTTTATGAGCCTGGTGCCCGTGGTAATAGTTTATGCCGAGCTCAAGCCCAGAGCCCATGGCACCGATAGTTTGACCGAGACCTTGTAAGACTAAACCTTTTTCTTGGCTGACACGACTAGTAGCATTCGGCTCATAACTGACTTTGCCAGCGCTACTAACTCTAAAGACATTGGCATTACGTATCACCCTTTCGCGATCAACTATTTGTTTGGTCAATCCAGCAGCTACCAATCCCGAATTACTCTCTTGAAAGAGAAAATAGCGCCAGCCGCGCCAGCGCCCTTGCACGTTGTTGTACTTGCGAAAGTTGATACTGAAGCGCTCTAGCTCAACTTCTCGCATGAGAATCTGCCGATTAATTTCTTCAATTTCATCAACAGCAGCCTTCGCCGGTAGTATCAAAATTATTGACAAAACTAGTTGAAAAACTAGCTGAAATAAGCTGCATTGCAAAAGCAGGCAAGCTATTAGACTCAAAAATCTAACTCTAGTATTGCTACGATGACTAGAGATAAGCTGACTAAGCATCGACTAACAGCTCTTGCAAGTTAGCCGCAGCGCGCGCCACTCCTGAGGCCAAGGCTTGGCGATACCAATAAATAGCTTGCTGGCAATCAATTGCTACGTGCTTGCCATGTTGATAGCAGGCGGCCAAGTCAAACTGACCACGGCCAGAGCCGTTCTTTGCCGCCGCCTCATACCATCTAAATGCATCGGCATCACTTTGAGCAGCGCCCCAGCCGCGATCGTACATATAACCAACGTTAAACTGCCCATCACAATCACCTTGTTCTGCTGCTTTGAGAAACCAATTTAGAGCGACAGCATAATCGCGCTCCACTCCAAGACCATTGAGGTAAAGCGAGCCAAGATTGTACTGAGCCACACTGTAGCCAGCTTCAGCAGCCTCAGAATAATATTGCCGAGCCAAACACAAATCGCGCTCTACGCCTTCACCCTTCACAAACATCAAACCAAGCTGAGTTTTTGCGGCCAGATCGCCGCCTTGGGCTCTGAGAGAAAGGTCTTCAAATTTGCGGCTCTGATTATTCATAAAGTCACTTCCGATTTTACGGGAAGGTCCTGGGAAGTTACAGGTCAAGTTCAGGGTTATTACTGAGGTGTAATCAAGGAGGTAATGATTTAATCGGGAAAGCAGCAAACGAGGCCCGAAATGACCAAATCTGAACTTTCAAAGCTCTTGGCAGCGACCAGTCTAACTATAGCCTGCAGCGCTCAGTCAGCGGCAGTTCAAGCTGCAGAGCTTAAGAGTTCAGTTGAGCACTCGATTAGCGGTCCAGGCTCAAGCAGTGCGCCAGACTCAAAGAGCAGCTCAGCTTCAAATAGCAGCCCAGCGGCAAGCGATAGTGGTGCTGTGCACAGCCTCGGCCACATGCCAGTCAAAGAAGTAACAGTATTCAAAGACGGCCACGCCCTGCTTATACACGAAGGGCAAATGCCTTTGACGGCCAGAGGTGATGTTGTACTCGAAGACTTGCCCAGACCAGTTCTCGGCACATTCTTTCCCTATAGCCTTGAGCCACAAGCCAAGCTCCGCTCAGTCACAGCTGGCAAAAGAAAGATTATCAACGGCCAAACTGCACTCACCCTTCATGACCTAATCGCCGCCAATAGTGGCGCCTTAGTGCACATCGATGAGTTGATTGGCGTTGGCGACAGTGCCAAGATCGTTTCTTACGATGCAAGAATCATCGAAATTCCTACGCGTTCAGCCGAAGAACTCGCAAAGACAACGCAAGAGCGCACTGACCCATCTCTGATTTTGCCGCAAAGAAGCGATCTAGTGAAGCTCAAGACCGAGACTGGCATCAGTTATGTGCCTATTGCCCGCATCCAGACATTATCTTTTAAATCTGAGCCCGAGGGCCAGTTAAAAGACGAGTACATACGCAACACCTTAACCATGGGTCTCGATTGGGAAAAGGCTGACAGGCCTAGCTCTGCAAAGGCAAAAGTTGGCATGATGTATCTAGAAAAAGGAATTCGCTGGATTCCAAACTACAAAGTAACAATTGACGGTCAGGGTCACGCTAAAGTGAAACTGCAGGCTACTCTAATTAATGATCTAACAGATTTAAATGACGTCAATTGCAACCTTGTTGTTGGTGTTCCATCCTTTGCCTTCAAAGGTGAAGTCGATCCAATATCTCTTTCTGAAACTCTCGCTCGCGTCTCTCAATATGCCGGCCAAGATTCGCGCATGCTCAATAGCTTTAAGAACTCAATTATGTCGCAGTCAGCCGATTTTGGAGCGACAAGCGATGACAGTAGAGCAAGTGCTAGTGGTACAAGCAGCACTGAATCAACAAAGAACGAAGACCTCTTTGTTTTCAACCTAAAACACTTTAGCCTAAAGAAAGGCGAGCGTGTCGTCGTGCCAGTGCAAGAATACAATGTCGAATATAAAGATCTCTACACGCTTGACCTTGCTGTTACGCCACCGGCAGAGGTGCAAAGCCACAGTGGTCAGATTAGCCCATCTCAGAGCGATGAGTTAAAGCTAGCTGAGAGCAACAAGGTCGTACACAAGATTCGCTTATGCAATACAACCAAACAACCATTCACTACAGCTCCGGCACTAATTGTGGTGGCATCTGCTAATTCTGACCGCGCCACCAATGGCAGTGCAGCAGAGCGAGCAAACGACGGTGAGGTATTGGCGCAAGGCATGATGACCTATGCATCTCCTGGCAGTAATTCCGACTTAACACTGACCAATGCTGTGGATATAAAAGCGAAAAAAGAAGAAAAAGAAACAAGCAGAACACCTGATGCCATAATCTGGCAAGACAATAAATATGCAAAAGTCAATCTAGCTGGCACAGTTACTCTTACCAACTATGGCTCCAAAGCGGTCACCGTTGAAATTACACGAAAGGTTTTAGGTCGTCTCGATAGCGCATCGAAGGGAGGCACCATGACCATGACTAATACTATTGACGAAATGAAAAGCAGTGATCTGCCACCATGGTGGGGCTATTTTAGCTGGCCCGGTTGGTGGTCTTATATGAACGGTATCGGCAAATTCACTTTCACAGAGACCATTCAGCCTGGCAAAAGCGCTCATGTCGACTACAGCTGGCACTATTTCTGGCGCTAATATACCGGCACTAATATACCGGCACTAATATGCCGGCGCTAATATACGGCACTAATATGCCGGGATCATGGCCGGGCATTCTTTCGACTTCTCAGACATCTCAGTTAAGGCTGCAGCCGCTTCGCTACCAAGTTTCTCAGCTAAGACCATGGCACGCTCTCTTTCAATCGTCAGAGCAGCAGGGTCGGTCCAAGTGTCATATGGGAAATCGCTACTTTTCTGTCGGCGGAACCAAATTTCTACACCTTCAGCCTTCCAAACCAAAACAGCTGGAAGCGGTTGGCCATCGTCACTACTCTTTTGCAATCCCATTAATACAGAGCGCGGTAGCTTGACTACCATTCCGCCCGGATAAAGTTTCACTTCACTCTCGCGCACAACTTCGATAATCTCAGAAGTAAGTTTGTGAACTGCGACAAGGTGACCGCTCTCTTGGCGACACCACGGCAATGTTTTCAGATATTGAACGAACTCAGTGCCCACATAAGCGGCTTGCGAGTCAGCAAAATCGGTCATTTCAAGAGATGCTCCGGTTGATAGGTGTAACTAATTTACCCATATCGTCAGTTGTGATGAGTAGAAATAATATTAAGAGTGAGGCTGATAATCAAACTAAATTGTCGCAAGTGTATAAGCAGATGCGAGTTGGGCGTTAATATTCTCTTGTGTGTGGAACATTCATAGAGACCGCAGATTTAATGTGGTCGCTTTTGACGCAATTGCCGTAGCATGACCTTTAACATTTCAGGCCACGCGCACCTGTGCAAAAAACATACTTAGGTATCAAATCAACTCCAGAAGAAAGCAGAAAATGGGCAACGAAGAAGGAAACAATACACCAACTGCATTTCTAGTCGACCTGGTCTCCAACCGGAAGATCCCAGTCGCTACCCCTAGATGTCGAGTCGGCCGCGACGACTTGAACGACATCGTTATTAGTGGCGATCAGTCGATTTCTCGATTTCATTTCATCATAAGTTATGAAAACGACGAATTTACTGTTCAAGATGCTAAGAGCCGTCACGGCACATTCTTAAACGGCAACCAAATCACCACCCCTGAGAATATTAAAGATGGTGATGTACTAAAAGTAGGCGTTTCACTCTTTTGGTTCGTGGTTGAAGCAGTACAAGCGCCGGGCTCCGAACCGCTCAACCCACCGACAGTTGCTGCTATTAGTGGCGAGCGTTCAGACGGTGTCGGTATTACGGTCAAGGGGCATCCGCAGACTGCTGCTGACTCTTCACCAATGACTGAAACCAGCTCTTCGCTCAAAGCTGTAGGCGACGGCTCGTCTAAATCTGCCACTCAAGAAATGGCAATTCCAGACGCCAAGATGCTCGATAAGATGGAAGAAGCAGCCAACTCAATTCAAATTGAGCATAAGGCCGAAACAGCAAAACCAGATGCTCCTAAGGCATCTCTGGCTTCGCTCTTGCAGCCTCTTGCCACCGAAGTTGTGCAGAGTAACGAAGATGCGGTAAAAGCTAAGCTAGCCGCCAAAGACAAAGAATTGCTAGAAGACTTAGAGTCTTCAAACGAAAATGCCAATGAGCAATTAGCAGAAAGCTCTAGCGACACAGAAGTATTTGCAGCAGATGTCACTGGCGGCTATAAGTATTCAGAACCTGAATTCTCTTCTGAAACTGCTAAAGCCAGCGCTGAAAGTCAATCTGATTCAAAAGGCGAACTGTCTATTGAACCGGAGGCCACAAACGAGACCTCCGATAGCGCAAGTTCTGATAGTAATAATTCTGATAGTAATGGCAGCGGCAACGTTATTCCACCAAAAATACTGAACAAACCGAGCGATACAGTCACTCTTGAGGCCCTACAGCCAACAGGTTTAGCTTCATCGTTGGGCAGCCTGCCAGATGCGAGTACTGACTTTACGCCAGACGCCGATGAAAGTTCCATTGCTGCAGTCGTGGCCAGTGAAATTGAAGATAAAGTAGCTCTCGGTGACCTACTAAGCAGCAAGGAAGATTCATCTTCGGCCTCTGAAGTTGATCAGCCTATTGCAACCCTGACCGAAGCAATCTCAGAAACAGATGAGACTGCAGATAAGGAAACCGAAGCCGAAGTGGCACAAGCAGAGCCTGAAGTCACCGTGGCCGAAAGTTCTTCTTTATCGCCACTATCGCTAGAAAACGGTGAGATCAGTGGAGAATCTAGTTCAAATGGTTCGGCGATCGCTAAACAAAATGGCGAATCTTCAGGCCTAGACCTTGGTTCTATCAATTTAGATGACGCAATGACACTACGAGCGGGGGCTACTGACGTGCCGGATTGGACAAAACGATATTTCTCAGATGAAATCGCTAAGCTCAACACTGAGCTCGATGAACTGAATGAACAGGTAAAACTCGCGCAACAAAAAATTCGCGATGTCGAAACCCGGGTTGCTCTCACCAAAGGGGTGCGCAATACGCTGCTCACGACAACCGGTGATGAACTAGTTGAAGCCTGCGGTAAGGTACTCAGCTTAATAGGCTGGAAAGTCACAATTGCTGCCGATGACAAGCACGAACTTAGACTTGAAGTCGACGACAAACATGTCTGTATCGCTCGCGTCATTTGGACGACCACTCAAGCAGAACGCTCACACCTTGGTCAACTTTCAATCTCGCAGACTCGCTACTGGTGCGAAAAAGGTACCGAACCAAAAGGCATCTTAATCGTTAGCAAAATCAGCGACCAAGCTCCAGGCACTGGCGGTTCATCTGCTGAAGAAATCGAACTAGCAGAGTACGCAGCCAAGAAAAATGTCTGCTTAATGACTACCATGCAACTGCTTTCACTCTACAAAGAAGTAGCTCTAGATGATGCCAAACCAGACGGTCTAAGGTCGGCAATTGTGGCCGCGAATGGCTGGTTGTCTGGCCATGATCTAGAACCAGGTTCAGCTGATTCTACTGAAAAAGATGATCCGTCACAAACTTCAAACAAACTAAGTTCGCTTCTTTCAGCCTCGAGCTAAGAGTAACTAGCTTAATTGCAAAACTAGACTAAAATTTAAAGCAGAGAAAAACCAGCTTTTTCTCTGCTTTTGATTTAAGGCACAAGGAAACATCGTGGAAGCACTGAAGGCAAACAAAGTCAGAATCATTCTGGCTTTTCTCACAATTTATTTGATCTGGGGCTCAACCTACATCGCAATTAAGTTTGCCCTCGAAAGTTTTCCACCATTCCTTATGGGCGCTTCGCGTTTCTTTACGGCTGGAGTAATAATGTGCGGCTGGATGCTCTTAAAAGGAGCACCTTTGCCAAACCGTTCTCATATTATTCCGACGCTGACACTTGGGTGTCTTCTACTAGTCGTAGGAAGCATGGGTGTGGTTTTAGCAGAAAAGACGGTGCCATCAGGGATGGTATCACTACTGGTTGCTATGGTGCCAGTCTTTATTGTTACTCTACAATGGCTCAAGCCCAACGGTATCAAGCCCAGCAGACGGGTAATATTGGGATTAATCACCGGGGTGAGTGGCTTAGTCTTTCTAATTGAGCCCCAGAAATTTGCCGGAGCCAATAGTATTGATTTACTTGGTGTTAGCTTTGTTTTGATTGGCTGCCTCGGCTCTGCAGCTGGCGCCATCTACTCTCGCTCAGCTCACCTGCCAGCTTCGCAACAATTAGCTGCCGGAATGGAAATGCTATTTGCCGGAATTGTTTTGTTTATTTGCTCGGCCTGCGCCGGTGAGTTCAGCAAAATTCCGCAGCTTCACATCTCGCTTGTATCTGGGCTCTCTTGGCTCTACCTCATGGTCTTCGGCTCTATGCTTGCCTTCTCAGTCTATATTTGGCTGCTCAAGCAAGTAAATCCGGCCCATGTCTCTACCTATGCGTATGTAAATCCGGTGGTGGCAATATTTCTCGGTTGGTGGTTAGCAGGCGAAACAATTTCGCTGCAAACTTTCACCGGAGCTGGAATAATTTTAGGGGCAGTCTGGTTGATTACACAGAGCAGCACGAAGCCAGAACCCGCTCTGCCCCTCGTAGGCGACGCTACAGCCCTAGAGGCCTGTGCACTACAGAGCGACAACTAGTTTCTAATTTTTCTTTTCGCCATTTCTTTTTTTGGCAATTCTTTATGTGCGGCTTTTTTGTGCGGGGTTGCTGGCGCTGGCAGCACCTTCGACTGAGCGGCTTTCACCTGCACAACGTTCTGCGGAACTGCCTTTTGCGGCACGACTTTTTGTTTTACTAATTTTTGCGGGGCTACTTTTTGCTGAACTAATGGCGGTAGCTTAGGGTCAATCACTAAAACTTGTCTGCTATGAAAGCCATAGGCATAGGCGACAAAGAATGTGTCTACCACTAGCAAGAATGAAATGAATCGACCCTTAGCTCTCATGCTTACTTCGCACTGAAATGTTTAGTGTCACTAACATCGTTGCTTTCAGCGGCATTGCGCGCATAGCTCAATACAACAGCAGAAGGTTCATATTCATCTTGTACATGAGACCCAGAAACGAGTTGTACAGTCAATACAGACAGAGCATCGCCGGGGTGCTTGTTATAACTTGAGCCCAATGCCTTTGCTTCAAAAGTAACTTCGTTATCGCCTTCTTTAACGAAACGGGTGATATCGACGTTTTTGCCGGGGCCAAAGAAATTATCGACAGGAGTATCGTTAATTTTGACGGTAATGGAGTAGCCTGTGTAGTCAACACCAGATGAAGAAATCCAATACTTCACTTTGCTTTTTACCGGTTTTTCAGCAACACTATCTTCGCCTTTTTCAGCGGCTACTTTGCCTGTAGAAGCTTTTACAGTTACAGCCTTAGCATCTGCTGCTTTGCCAGCACCTTTGGCCGGTGGCATGAGGGCCGCAAGAGCAGGAGGAAGAGCATTGGCTGTACCAGGCGGGACATCTTGCACTGGTGCAAGACGCTCATGAATACCCAAGAAATAGCCACCAAAACCAGAGCCACCCATTAGCAAGGTCAAAATAAGCAAATCGAGCATCGCTTTGACGAACTCATTGCCTTTCGCTTTAACTGCCTGCGCCGCTGGCTTATCTGCCATTCCAACCCCCAAGAAACTACAATCTTATGTAGTTTAGCCCCCACTTGCCTCGAATACTATCCCGCAAGGTATAAAATCATTGCACCGCAAAAAAAAGGGTAGTAGTAAGGCATTGATGACCCGAAATCGTTCATCCAGACTAGCAATAGCAGCCCTTTGCCTTCTTCTTGGCGTTTGCTCAGCCGGTAGCCTTGTTGCAGTGCAAGGACGCGGCCCAAGCAGCAACTATGAGGTTGAAAATCAAGCCTACAAGCTCTTAGCGACAGGCGAAGAGCTGTCAAGACGAGGCAGCTATATAAGTGCCTTGCCGATATTACTCAAAGCAGCCAGCAATGACCCCACCACCTACTCTAGTCGCATCCACCTAAGCCTGGCAGACTGCTACCAGAACTTAAAAAAATACGATGACGCCATAGCTGAAACTAAAGCGGCTTACAACTTTGACCCACGTCAAACTAACGCCTTGTATATGCGTGCTCTGATCTACTATCAGACCGAAAAAATCGAATTGTGCCTAGCTACTCTCAATCAGTATACGGCCGTAGCAGACACTGCTGGGCGAACCCAAGCAAAAGCACTGATTACTCGAGTCAAATCATATGACTGCACAAAGCAAGGGGCCATGAAGTTGCGCTCAGGCCAGGTAAAGGAAGCTATAAAATATTTAGAACTGGCAGCTTCAGCAGATCCCTCGAGCAACTCGGCTTGCGTGCACGCTAATTTGTGCTTTGCCTATCGTCAAATTGGCCAGCTCGACAAGGCGATTGTCGAAGGCAAGAAAGCCTTGCAATATGACGGCAAAGATTCGAACGTCACTTACAATCTGGCCATTAGCTATCAAGACCAAGCTAATTTTGATGAAGCCATCTCTTGGTTAAAACGCTATCTCGATTTAGAAAACGATTCAACTCGCCGCAGTCAGGCCGAGCAGCTACTCTCCGAACTCAAAGAAGATCGCAAAAAACTGAAAAGCGCGAATAATAATTGCGCTAACTACTTAGAGCTGCTGAAAGAAAAAGACCACCTCTGGAACTGGTCTAGCAAAAAACTACCAATCAAAGTATTTATCAGCTCGGCAAAAAATGTCTCTGGCTATCGTCCAGCATTTCGCAACTATGTAGTTAAGGCACTAGACACATGGTGCCAAGCATCTGGAAAGAAAATAAAATATGTGATTGTCAAAGACAAAGCTGATGCCGATATAAAAGTACGTTGGACCAGCGATGCCCTTGATTCAAACTCTGAAACGCGCGTTTCAGCCGGGGTAACCAGTTTAGCTCAAAGCGACAACGAATTGACTGAAGCAGTAGTGAACTTGCGCACCACCGACCCCTTCACCGCAGGCGAGTTTGTTAAAAACGGTGCCATGGCATCAGTGACCATGCACGAAATTGGTCACGCTCTTGGTCTCGATCACTCTAATTGTATTTCTGATGTAATGTATTTTCGTGCTTTTCCTAGGCAAACCGGTCTGCCCACTAAGCGCGACCAATCAACCATCGCTTTGCTTTATGTCAATCACCCGATAGCAGGCTTCACCCCGAACCCAGAGGCGAGCGCACCAGCTGCAGCAGTAGTCTTCTCGCCACCGCCTTCTTTTGCACCACCTTTGCCACCAAAGGCAGACAAACTAGTGCCGCCACTATTCATTCCACCGCCATTCAATGCAGTAAGCGAAAAGCTGACGCCACCATTGTTTGTTCCACCACTCCCCCAACGAGAGAAGCAGCAAGAAAAAGCAGTGCCACCGCCCTTCTTCTTGCCCCCGCCAGTTAAATAATAGGCCTTTTGTTAGCGATAGGTCATCGCTTCTAGGTGTTCGGGATAGCGGGCACCTTGCACTTCAATTCGAGCAGCTGCTCTTTCAATTTCGCTGAGGTCAGCTTCGCTGAGTTCAATCTTTACAGAAGCTAGATTCTCTTCAAGACGAGCCAACTTTGTAGTGCCAGGAATAGGCACGAAATTAGGATTCTGCGCCAAGATCCAGGCGAGAGCAACTTGAGCTGGCGTGCCATGCTTCTTCTTGGCGACATTCTCAAGAAGATCAACAAGTGCTTGATTGGCTCTCAGTGCTTCAGGAGTAAAGCGCGGCAGAGTGCTGCGAAAATCGCTGCTGTCAAAAGTTGACTCGCTATCAAATCTACCAGCGAGGAAGCCCTTGCCCAGTGGACTGTACGGCACAAAACCAATTCCTAGTTCAGAAAGTAAAGGCAAAATTTCCTAATTTTCTTTTTTCCATTTTTTCTCCTTAGAGCTTGAATCAAGTCGAACCGAATTAAACATAAGAAAATTCGGTTCGATTGTTTCAAACTCAGTAGACAGAACGCTTAAGGTTTACTGAGCATTGATTTCTTTGGACTTCTCCATGTCGATCACAAAGCGATATTTAACATCCTGTTTGAGCAATCTCTCAAAGGCTTCGTTAATTTGCCCCATCTCAATTTTCTCGACGTCAGCAGTGATATTGTGCTTAGCGCAAAAATCAAGCATCTCTTGAGCTTCTTTGATACCGCCAGTATTAGAACCCGCAAACGAGCGTCTCTTCACTAGTAGTCCAAAAACATTGACCGACAATGGCGTCGGCGGTGCGCCAACCATTGTGAGAGTGCCATCTCTTTTTAGCAAGTTAAAGTAGGCGCTAATATCGTGATCTGCTGAAACACAATCAAGAATGAAATCAAACGAATTGGCCTGCTTAGCCATTTCATCTTCGTTCTTCGAAAGGACAACTTCAGTGGCACCAAGCTTTTTGGCATCATCTATTTTTGATGGTGATGTGGTGAACACAACTACATGAGCACCGAGGGCCTTAGCAAATTTCACGCCCAAGTGTCCTAATCCACCTAAGCCGACAATGCCTACTTTTTTACCAGGCCCAACATTCCAGTGTTTGAGCGGTGAATAGGTAGTGATACCGGCACAAAGAAGAGGGGCCGTACCAGCTAAGTCAAGGCCTGCAGGAACGCGCAAAACACATCTCTCGCGTACTACAATATTATGAGAATATCCACCGAATGTAGTACCACCAATGTGTTTATCCGCACCATTGTAAGTACCAATATTTTGGTCACAGTAAGGCTCTAGATCTTCTTTGCAATCGGCACATTCGCCGCAAGAATCTACAGTGGTGCCCACCGCGGCCAAATCTCCCACTTTGAATTTCTTCACAGCTGGGCCTACAGCAGACACCTTGCCGACCATCTCATGGCCAGGTACTACTGGGTATTGGGTCATGCCCCACTCATTGCGTGCCATGTGAAGATCTGAGTGGCAGACTCCACAAAACAAAATATCAATTTGAACATCATCGGCCAGAAGTTCTCGGCGCGGAATTTTTATTGCCGCGAGCGCACCCTTATCATCATGGGCGGCAAAGGCATTCACTAATTTGGTCGCTATAGCGTTCGTCATTTCTCTCTCCTTGTGACGCAAGAGGTTTGCCATTTGCAGTTTACTGCCGGCATCTCGAACGAATTGGTTTCTATTCCTTTATTAAAACTCCGCACATCCGTTTTGAATACGTCAAAAAGTACGCAATGTTTGCCTAATTCTCCGGTGAGCCGTGAAAAAGGCAATAGGGCGGGGGTATAATCGTTTTATGAGCAAACAGCAAATGAAATCAATTATTAACCAAACAATGCGCATTACGACCACCCCAAGTGTGCGTAAGACCTGCCTAGCAAATGTACAGGTGGGGCGAGTCGAGAAGCACCTAACAAGGCGCCCTGTGTTATACCAACCGAGCATTGTCATCGTCTTACAGGGCACAAAACGCGGTTACATAGGTGATCGCATCTGTATCTATGATGCAGACAATTACTTCGTGACGGCCATTTCAATGCCATTTGAATGCGAAACTATAGCCAGCGAAGCAGACCCGCTTCTTGCGATCACAATTAATATAGAACTTCCTGTGCTGCGCGAACTGGTTCTACAAATGGATACGAAACCACGGCGAGACCGAGTAACTGAGGCCACCTATGCCACGCCGCTTACAGCAGATATCCTCGACCCATTAGAACGCTTGATGGCAATCCTGGCACCGGCCAGCGAAAACAGCCAAGAGGCCCTGTGCGACCTGAAAGTATTAGGAAGTCAAATTCTGCGAGAAATCTACTATGGCGTTCTCAAAGGCCCACAAGGTCATGCCCTATACTCTCTCGCCGCCAGACATGGACATTTGAGTGATATGAATAGTGTGCTTGAATATATTCACGATAAATTCGCGGGCGAAATAAGTGTTGATGATTTGGCTCGCTCGCTCAACATGAGCTCAACGATGTTTCACCAACATTTCAAAGAGCTGACAGCAACCTCTCCACTGCAATATGTAAAATCACTGCGTTTGCACAAAGCAAAAATTCTCATGATGCAAGATCAGTTAAATGCTTCTGAAGCATCAGAAAAAGTTGGCTATAACAGCCTCTCACAGTTCAGTCGTGAATTTAAGCGCATGTTCGGCAACAGCCCGACCGAAGAAGTTGCAAGAACTCGCGCCATTTACGGAATGGACCAGGGCGAGTTGGAAGCACTTTTAGTGAGCAGCTAAACTTTCAGTTCAAACCAAAAAGTGCTGCCTTTTCCGACTTCACTGTTGACACCAATTTTCCCTTTGTGCTGCTCAATTAACGCTTTTGATATCGCCAGGCCAAGACCAGAACCGCCGTAGCTGCGAGTGTCAGACGAATCGAGCTGCTGAAATTTATTGAACAACTTGGGCAGACCTTCAGGACTGATGCCTGGGCCGTTGTCGACAATGGAGACCCGAAGTGTTTGGCCAGCCTCATTGATCAGGCCGTCCATCAGCTGTTCTGCGACACAATCACTTCTGATTTGCACCGTGCTTTCTGCTGGCGAAAACTTTATAGCATTGGCAACGAGATTGGTGAAGACCTGACCTATTCTTATTTCGTCAATCTGCAAACACGGATCGTATTTGATTTCAGTTGAAATAGTAATTTGACTAGCTTTCGCTAATTGGCTCAATTCTGCCACCACTGCTTCAATTAAAGAGCTAATCACAACCGGTTTGAGTTTCAGTTCTAACTTGCCAGCTTCAATTTTTTGCAGATCTAACATATCGTTTATGAGGGCGCTCATTTTCTCAGACTGACCACTAGCAATAGTGATTACGTCCAAAGCTTCGTCGGAGCCTGGCTCGACCAAACCGTGCTCAAGTAATGCCAAACCACCACGAATTGAAGTTAATGGCGTGCGCAACTCATGAGAGACAGTTGAGTAGAATTCTTTGACCCTTAGCTCAGCGGCTTTGCTTTCGGTAATATCAGTGGCAAATTCAACAATCTCACCAAGATTGCCCGGGGCATCTTCTTTCAGCGTCCAACGGCTAGCTACATCAACGGCACCGCTAAGATTTTTATAGCGAATCTCACCTTTCCAACTACCGTTACTCTTAGCTTTAGCTACCATTGATGAAAAAGGTTCAGGATACTCGCCCTGAAGAAGCTGGAGCACATTTGCGCCAAGAGCGGCGTCCATACTAATGCCATACATCTTTTCAGCACCAGAGTTCCAAAACGTCACTACTCCATCGTCAATAGTCCAGGCAATAATGGCATCAGAGGTGAGATTGAGCAGCTCCGCTTGGTGACTGAGCATTTCTTGTGCTTCGCGTTGAGCCGAAATGATGCGGCTCATGATTGCAGCGACTACTAACATAATCGCAAAGGTAAAGACATAATGGGGGTCTTCAGGCACAAGCCGAAAAACAGGCGGCACAATAAAGAAGCCGAAGCAAACTACACTGAATAAGCATGAAACAACAGAAATCAATGCACCGCAGCGAGTTGCTATAAATGTGACTCCAAGCAAATAAATCATGATCACATTTTCGTGATCAAGAAACCGGCTGGCCAAAATGCCGAGCAGAGTGCAACCGGCCACAACGCTGGCAGCTAAGATTATAGATTGTCCATTAGGTAAGGCTTTTGCAGGCACAAAACGACTCAACTTGGCGCTAGGGCAAGCCAGGTTGGTAAAAACAGACCGCGATGGTTGTTTTTTCGAAAACATTTGTGTGACTGCCTAGGGTTCCTGCTTACTTAGAATAGTCCTCGAATCTGAGCATAAGATGAAGATGAAATATGAATAGCTCAAACCCTCGGCTCCACCACCTCTACCATGGGCTTCTCTTGTTTGCGCATTAACCTAGTTTGCAGGCGATCAAGATAGATATAAAACACCGGCGTGATGTACAAAGTCACCACTTGCGAGACCAACAAGCCACCAACCACTGTCAAACCAAGCGGTTGCCTTGATTCGGATCCAGCTCCCAGGCCAATGGCAATCGGTACAGCACCCATTAGAGCAGCCATAGTGGTCATCATGATTGGTCTAAAGCGCGTCAGGCAAGCCTCATAGATAGCCTGTTCAGGCGGCTTACCGTGTTCACGCTCAGCGTCTAAAGCAAAATCGATCATCATAATGGCGTTCTTTTTGACGATACCAATTAACATGATCAAGCCCAAGAAGCCATAAATATCTAAGTCGTGCTTGGTCAATATCAGTACAAGCAAAGCGCCGAGGCCAGCTGAGGGCAGGCCAGAAAGAATCGTGATTGGATGAATGAAACTTTCGTAGAGAATGCCCAGCACGATATATATGACCAAAATAGCAACCGCGAGCAACATCCAAAGGTTCTGGAAAGAATCTTCAAAAGCCTCTGCTGTGCCCTGGAAGGCCGTACTAACAGACTTTGGCACATTGGCTTGGGCTAACTGATTGATCTCGCCGACCGCCTCACCAAGCGATTTACCAGGCAGAAGATTGAATGAGATTGTCACTGACGAAAATTGGCCCAAGTGATTGACCAACAATGGGCCAATACCAGTTTTAATTTCAGCAATGGTATCGAGTGGCACCAAGCGGCCCGAAGGTGCCCTCAAGAAGAGCTGTTTAAGCACAGTGGGGTCGCGGTAAAAGCGGGGCTCTACTTCAATTATTACCCAGTACTGATTGGCTGGCGTGTACATCGTTGAAATTTGACGAGTGGCATAGGCACTAGAAAGCGCATCTTCTACCTGCTGCATAGTCAGCCCCAGCTGCGAACACTTGTCGCGATTAACTTCAATATGCACTTCTGGGTTATCGACCTGCATGTCGCTGGCAACATCAACAACTCCCGGCAATTCTTTGACTTTATCGAGCAAAGTATGACCAGCAGCATATAGCTCTTCGCGGTTCGGGCTCGACAAAGTAAATTGATAAAGAGACTTAGTGACTTGGCCGCCAATGGTGATGGTCGGTGGATTCTGCAAGTACGAATTAATGCCTGGGACAGCGGCCAACTTGCCTGATAGTTCACCTATCACATCGTGAATACTAACCTTGCGCTCTTCTTTGGGCTTGAGCACAATTAAGATGCGACCTTGATTGAGAGCGATGTTGGGGCTGCCATTGCCGACACCTAAGCTCGACATATAGCCGCTAACATTAGGATCGTGCGAAATTATATCGGTCAAGTTTTTGTGCAATTTAACCATGGCGTCGTAAGAAGTACCTTGGTCAGCTTCTGTCATACAAACAATCTGGCCAGTATCTTCAGTCGGCATGAAGCCTTTTGGAATGACCGTGAAGAAATAGGCAGTGGCAACGAACATCATAAGAAAGACAACAATTACCGAGCCTTTATTACTTAGGGCTATTGAGAGTGACCAGTCATATAACTCTAGAGCACGTTTAAAAACTCCCTCTGAAGCCCGTACAAAAACGTTCTGCTTCGCTTTATTCTCAGCCTTGAGAAAACGGCTGCAGAGCATGGGTGTGAGGCTTATAGAAATAAATCCAGAAATGAGAATTGCCACTGAAATAGTGACGGCAAATTCATTGAAAAGACGACCGACGATCCCAGGCAAGAGTAAAACAGGAATAAACACTGCCACCAGAGATAGAGTCATCGATAAAATAGTGAAGCCAATTTCGCGGGAGCCATTGAGGGCCGCTTCCATGGGCGTCTCACCCATCTCCATATGCCGCACTATGTTCTCTAGCATAACAATGGCGTCATCAACCACGAAGCCCACAGAGAGGGAAAGCGCCATCAAAGAGAGATTATCTAAGCTGAAACCAAGAAGCTTCATAGCCGCGAAGGTACCAACCACCGAAATTGGTAAGGCTAAGCTAGGAATGACAGTTGCAGAAAGATTGCCCAAGAAGACAAAGATAACTAGTACGACCAGGCCAACGGTCAAAAGCAAAGTAATTTGCACATCTTTAACTGACTCGCGAATCGTTTGCGATTGGTCGTAAAGTACATCTAGATGGACGCTCTCGGGGGTTAGAGTTTTGAAAGACGGCAAGAGCTTCTTAATGCTGTCGACCACCTGCATAGTATTCGCCCCGGGCTGTTTGAGCACAGCCAAAATGATGGCCGGTTTGCCGTTGTAAATACCACCCGATTTATCGTTCTGCACGCTGTCGATCACATGACCCAAATTCTCAAGTCTTATGGGCGCATTGTTCTGGAAGGCCACAATTACCGGCTTGTAGGCATCGGCACTGAGCAGCTGGCCGTTTGATTGAATGGTAAAAGCTTGATGCTTGCCCCAGAGAGTACCGGTCGGCTGATTCTGGTTAGCTGAGATAACTGAGTTCATTACATCATCAATACCGAGGCCATAGGTGGCTAGCCTTTGCGGATTAACCTGCACTCGCACAGCATAAGCTTGCGAACCATTGACCTGTACTTGAGCCACTCCACTGACCCGCGACATGCGCTGTGCAATGAGTGTTTCAGCATAATAGTCGACTTGATGCAAAGGCAAGCTTTCAGAACTGACGGCCAAATAAATAACAGGCTGACTGGCCGGGTTCACTTTAGAAAAGGTGGGCGGCATAGTCATTTGTGGCGGCAACTGTTTAGAAGCAGCAGTGATCGCCGCCTGCACATCGAGAGAGGCACCGTCCATATCGCGAGTAGGGTCAAACTGCAAAGTGATGAGCGACTGACTAAGAGTGCTCGTGGAAGTCATCTGCGTGAGCCCAGCGATTGTGGCAAACTGCTTCTCGAGCGGCATCGAGACAGCCGAAGCCATGGTTTCGGCACTAGCACCACTGAGAGTACCAGTCACCTGTAAAGTAGGAAAATCGACATTAGGCAAGTCGCTTATTGGCAGAGCTTGGTAGCCCATCAGACCAAAGAACAAGATGGCAATCATCACCAAGGTGGTCATTACTGGCCGCTTAATAAAGATGGCGCTGAGATTCATTTGGCATCCTCGAACTTATCTAACTGGTCTGCTTTTTGGCCGCTTCCAGGCCGACGGGGAAAGCGAAAGACAGTCTTGTCTTTTATAAAATGCTGGAAGCGATCTAGGTAAATATAGAATACTGGCGTGATATATAAAGTCACCAGCTGCGATACTAGCAAACCGCCGACAATTGTCATGCCCAAAGTCTGGCGTGAGCCGCCACTTTCACCAAAGCCGATAGCGATTGGCAAGCTACCTAGAATAGCAGCCATAGTAGTCATCATAATTGGGCGGAAGCGCACAAGGCAGGCTTGGTAAATAGCAGCTTCAGCCGTGATATTCTGCGCGCGCTCTACGTCAACGGCAAAGTCAATCATCATGATGGCATTCTTTTTGACGATACCAACTAGCAAAATGAGACCTAAAAACCCGTAAACATCTAAACTCAAATTGAAGACAATCAGAATCAGAAGCGCGCCCAAACCGGCTGAGGGCAGACCTGACAAAATGGTTATAGGATGGATAAAACTCTCATAGAGAATACCTAACACAATATAAATGACGATAATAGAAATGAGCAGCAAAGCACCCAAATTTTGGGTGGAGCTATCAAATGCTTGGGCCGTTCCTTGGAAGCTGCCAGTAACATCTTCAGGTAAGCCGGTGGCCACTAGGTCTTTTACAGGAGTGACGGCGTCACTCAAGGCTACACCTGGCTTGAGGTTGAACGACACTGTCACAGCCGGAAACTGGCCGAGGTGGTTAACCAAAAGAGGCCCAGCGCCGCGGTCAACCTTCGATAAAGTATCGAGCGGCACAAGTTGGCCATTGCCGGCGCGCACAAAGAACCAATGCAACATCGACGGGTCTTCGGTGTACTGCGGTTCTACTTCGAGTATTACCCAGTACTGATTTGTAGGAGTATAGATAACTGAAACTTGTCTAGCTGAATAAGCGTTATTCAGTGCATCTTGCACTTGCTGCACATTAATACCAAGGCGCGCGCATTTGTCTCTGTCTATTTCAACGTTAAGTTGAAGGTTCTTCACCTGCAAGTCGCTATTTACATCTTGCAAATTTGGCATAGCTTTGAGCTTAGTTTCAAATTCACGAGAAGCCTTATACAAACTTTGCAAGTCAGATCCAGAAAGGGTTACCTGATAAGTGGCCTTAGTCAATTGACCGCCAATGCGAATACCGCCAAGATTTTGCATAAACAAATTTATGCCAGGAACATTGGCAGTTGATTTGCGCAATTGCTGAATTACTTGGTCGACAGTTGCCTCACCCGGCCTTTCGGCTCGGGGCTTTAGCACCATAAAGATGCGGCCTTGATTAACAGCTTGATTGGGGCCGCTGGCGCCAACGCTAGACATAGACCCGCAGATACTCGGATTCTGACGCACAATAGTGGCTAATATTTGCTGATGCCGCGCCATTTCAGTAAAGGATATTCCTTCAATGGCCTGGGTCATTCCAAAAATTTGACCAGTATCATCGCTAGGCATAAAGCCCTTTGGCACTTCCTTAAGCAAATAGCCAGTAGCAGCTAGCATCAAGACAAAGCCAAGAAGAACCAAACGCTTATGACGCAGGGCTGGCTTCAAAGTAAAATCATACGCTGATTGCAAAGTACCAAATAGCGAGTCCGAAAACTTATGCAACCACCCCCGCTGCGTACCGGCTTTTAAGAAGCGAGCACAAAGCATCGGCGTCAGACTCAGCGAAACGAAACCAGAAATCAAAATAGCCACAGAAATAGTAACGGCGAACTCAAAGAAGAGGCGGCCGATGATGCCGCCCAAAAATAAAATTGGAATAAAAACAGCAATAAGCGAAATTGTCATCGAGACAACCGTAAAACCAATTTCGCGAGAACCATTGACTGCAGCCAGAAGCGGCGGTTCGCCGGCCTCGATATGGCGCACAATATTCTCTAATACCACAATGGCATCGTCGATGATGAAGCCCACAGAAAGAGTGAGTGCCATCAGCGAAATATTGTTCAAGGTAAAGCCGAAGAGTTTGATAGCGGCAAAAGTACCCATGAGAGTAATAGGCAGAGTGACACTGGCAATCAGAGTTGTTGGCAAACTACCGAGAGCTAAAATAATGACGAGAACCACCAAGAAAACAGTGATAACCAAAGTGGCCTTGACGTCTCCAACCGATCGCCGAATTGAGGTACTGCGGTCGTAGAGAATCTCTAAGTTAACTGCCCCGGGCAAGATTGCTCTAAATTTAGGCATCATTTTTTTGATGTTGTCGACAATCTCAATAGTGTTGGTGCCAGGCTGCCTCTGCACCGTCAGAATGATGCCACGGTGGCCGTTATACCAACTTGCCACCTTATCGGTTTGCACACTATCGATAACTGTGCCAATATCGCGTATACGAACAGGAGCACCACTGCGATAGGTAATAATTAGAGGCTTAAAAGCCTCTGCATCAAAGAGCTGACCGTTCACTCTGATGTTATACGAAGTATCGGGGCCGTGCAAAGTTCCTGTGGGTAAATTGACATTTGCTTGACGAATCGCCGAAGCAACTTCATCTATTCCTATTCCATAGGCCGCTAATTTACGGGGATCGACTTGAATATGCGGAGCATAAATTTGCGAGCCCATCACCGACACTTGGGCCACACCAGAAGTCATTGAAATGCGCGGAGCAATAACATTCTCGGCGTACTCATCAACCGTATAGAGCGGTAAAGTGTTCGAGCTGAGAGCAACAAATAAAATCGGCGAATCAGACGGATTTACTTTGCGAAAAGTGGGCGGGCTGGGCATGCTAGCCGGCAGCCAGGGGCGCGAGGCAACTATTGCCGCTTGCACATCTTGAGCGGCACCATCAATGCTGCGGTTTAAAGCAAACTGCAACGTGATAGAAGTAACACCAGTAGCGGATGTAGAGTTCATTGAATCTAAACCAGCGATGCCACTGAACTGTTTTTCTAAAGGGGTGGCCACAGCAGAAGCCATGGTCTCAGCATTGGCACCAGGCAGACCGGCACTGACACTTATGGTAGGAAAGTCGACTGCCGGCAAATCGTTAACCGGCAAAGTGAAATAGGCAATAAGACCAAAGACTACCAATGCCACCATCAAAAGGGTCGTCATCACCGGACGCATAATGAATGGGCGAAAGAGGTTCATTTGCCTAAAACGTCAGCTGCCTGAGTGTCTCTTTGTACTTTAACTTTCGAGCCAGGGCTCAATTGCAACTGGCCATCAACAACTACAGTTTGACCAACACTGAGGCCGTGCTGAACAGCAACAAAGTCGCCAGAGCTTTGACCAAGCTTGACCTTAATTAGGTCGACTGTGTTATCGGGTTTGAGCACATAAACAGAGCTACCTTGCTGGGTGGTCTGAATGGCTCGAGAAGGCACCACTACCGACTTGCCAGATGGTGGCATCGAAATTATGACGTCAACAAACTGGCCCGGAAAAAGCTTTTGGCCAATATTCTCAAAGCTAGCACGCAACAAGATGGTACCGGTATTGGTATTGACAGTATTCTCCATAAACGAAATCTTGCCTTTGACAGCTTCAGCATGACGACCTTCAACTAGAGCTTGTATCTTCAAAGTGCCGTCGGCCTGCGAACGGCGCAAATCGTTGAGATACTGCTCTGGCACAGTGACATTTACATAAATAGGATTGACCTGAGCAATAGTAACTAGCGGCTGGGTGGAAGTAGGCGCCACCACATTACCTTCATAGACATTTAGGCTGCCGGTACGCCCATCTAAAGGAGAATAAATCTTGGTCCAGCTCAGTTGCAATTTGGCTTGGTCAGCCAGACCCTGATCGGCGCCCAAGGTACCGCGGGCCGTTTCAATGGCAGCGCGATCACCACGGGTGACAGCCTTCGCGTTCTCAACCATCTTCTGATCGGCGTCGATAGTGGCTTCAGCTTGGGCCGCGTTAGTGGCTATTTGGTCACTCTGCTCTTTCGAAACAGCACCTTCGCGCACAAGCTCAGCGTAGCGGGTCATCTGCACATCATTGTATTGAGCTTGTGCTCGGTCTTTTCGCAAGTTGGCATAGGCCTGACCAATCATTGTTTGATCTCGGGCCAAATTTGCTTGAGCGGCTTCTACTTGAGCTTTGTCTCGGGCGACATTACCGAGAGCCTGCGCCAGCGATGCCTGATAAGAACGAGGATCTATTTGGAATAAGAGCTGGCCTTTCTTGACAAATTCACCCTGGGTAAAGTGCACTTTCAAAAGTTGGCCACCAACCTGCGGAGTGATGTTTACGACTGAGAATGGCGCGACGTTACCGATACTGCGCAATTCAATTGGCAGAGATTGCTCAGTTGATGTTGCCACCAATACTGGTACTACTTTATCCTTGCCTCCTTTTCCACCAGGACCGTTCTGTCCGTCTTTGCCCAGTTTGCCATCTTTGTCTTTGCCGGCACCAGGGGCGCCATGGCCATCAACCGCAGCAGCCACGCCATCTTTATTGTCTTTTCCGTGGCGCAGCGAATAAATAGTGGCGGCGCTACCAACAACAAGCAAAACAGTGAGTGCGACAAATACCAACCTATTTGATTTCTTGCCGCCTGGAACAGCGACTGGAGTAATTACTTCCGCTCCAGACTTGCCGTAAGGAGTATCGTGTTTGGGGCTGGTATCCAGTTCTTCTTTCATCTAATTTCTTCTTGGTTCCAATTTGTTCTTGGCTAAATTTTAGGATCTAAATTTTGGCGTTGGCCTCGGTGAAGGCGGCCTTGAGCAAGGCTAAAGACTCTTCAACACTCGCTAACTTGTCTGGCGGAAGCTGAGCAATGACATGAGAAAGCTCTTCAATTGCCACGGCGCGCGTGCCAAGCAAATGCTCTTCTCCAGTCGGGGTAAGACTGAGAATGACATTTCTGCGGCTCGTCGGGTCATTGGTTCGCACAACCATGCCGTTTTTTACCAATCTATCGATCATGGTTGAGGCTGTGGCATTGGCCACACCCAAAGACTCAGCCAGTCGACTAAGCCCCGAACCCGGACAGTTTTTGATAAAGCCCATTACCCTAAGCTGGGGCAAGGAGGCTGGCGTTTCGGCTTGGCGAAGCACATGGCTGCGAATGTAGTACATGATGTAAGGGAAGGTTTCCATCACCCTGGCGGCAATCTGACTATTATGTGCTGCTCTACTGAGGTCAGGCGGCAAACTAACTGAATCTCTGGCTGGGTTTGCGTCCGGGCCTCGTTCTTGGCCTCTTTCCTGATTAACCGGCCTTGTGTCTGATGCTTTCACGAGCCCTCCGGTCATTTCTTACTTCTCATAATATTAGTATAGCTAACTATTAGTGATACTAACTTATTTTCCAAAATACTGCCAAGCCTGCAATAGCCGGGATTTCAGAGACTTGGTATTGCTTTGGTGAAATAGTACTTAGCGTTCAAAGCATGCCGCCGCCTGCACCGGGCAAGCAAATCGTGCTACTTTTCAAGCAATTCGCCGGGAGCCCGAAATTGCAGACCAGTAAACTTTTAGGCATTGCCTTGCCACTTTATTTAGCGCTGTTTAACTCGGCGGTATATGCCAGCACGGGCGGTTTGCCGCCGCTAAAGCCCACCGTTGTTCAGGCAAAGCATGTGCATAGCCGTCGCATAAACCCTGACCTAGATGGCCGCGACCAGAACCGCAGGTCAAATCCATCAGCAATTCAAGCGGGCAGCCAAACAGCTAGAGCGCCGCAGCCAGCACCCGACCCGATCGTCGGCGCTGAAGGTCTAACTCCCGAAGGCCTTAGACTAGCCCATTTACTCGGCATAAATAAAGACCTAGAAAGCTTACTCAAAGCAACTGGTGGACGCGAGCAAACCACACTTTCATCAAGCAGCGACAACTTGCTTAAAAACCTTCTACTTAAACAGTCTCTGACCGAATCAGTTGTTTCCGAAAGTTTTGAAGTAAGAAGCTGCCTAAGTAATCTCGAAACAGAAATAGCTCAAGCAGACGACTTACAAGCATTCTTAGAAGAACGCCGAGATAAAGTAATTCGCCTCAACACTATCGCCAACTTTCTATCAGGCGGTGTGACTGGTATCGTTGGCGGTGCCTTAAAAATTGGTGGCGCCAATGAGCAAAGCGCTAACGGCATAGACACCGGCGAAGGCATTACCCAAACAGCCTTGGCGCTACTGGCCTTAAAGCAACAAGCAGGCGAAAAGAAAATAGTGGAAGGCACCCCCAATATGCTCACCAAACTATTTGATATCAACGCCAGTCACTCGCAAAGAGACTATCCACCATCGGTGTGGATATATTTAACAAGCGTCCCCGAAAATAGCACCACTGGTCTAACTCGACAACAAACTTTGATGAAACGCTGGGAAGACCTCAAGGTGATCAATACCAAGGCCAGTCAAAGACAAAGAAAAGAAGTGATTGGTCACATCACCGGTACCCATCAGCAGCCGATCGTCAGTATCGACTTACTCGATGCTCGCTCGGCAATGCTGCATGACGTGCGCGCAGTGGTATCAGAAATGGATCATCCTTTGCTAGAAATTATGCAGACAATTCGTCAGGCAAAAATACAGTAACTATGATAATCAATTGTAGCGAAACCAAGACAGAGCAGCTCTACAGGCTGCTGATAGGGTCAGTTGTCCCGCGCCCTATTGCCTGGGTATCGACTCGCAGTATCGCTGGAGTAGACAATTTAGCACCATTTTCTTTTTACAACGTCTTCAGTATTAAGCCACCAATGCTCGGCTTTTCACCCGGTTATAAGCGCCCGGCCACAGCCTCGTCAACAGCCATCGCTAAAGACACCCTCACCAATGTGCGCGAAACCGGTGAGTTTGTGGTCAATGTTGTCAGTCAGTTCTTGACCGCCCAAATGAACCAATCAAGCGCCGACTACCCGCCTGATGTCAGCGAATTTTCAGCAGTCAATGTAACTGCCGCCGCTTGCACAATGGTCAAGCCACCGCGGGTTGGCGAAGCACTAATAAGTATGGAATGCAAAGTCTTCCATATACACGACTTAGGCGGTTCAGCTCTTGTGCTGGGCGAAATCAGCTACATACATTTAAAAGACGAAGTAGTCAAAACTAGCCCCGAGGGGCAGCTTTCAATTGACCTCGATGTCTTGCAACCAGTAGGAAGACTGAGCGGAAACCTCTACAGCACTATCAAAGATCGCTTTGAAATTGCCAGACCTGAAGTCTAAGGTTTTTTATTAGCCCTTGCCCAAGAGTCTTTCAAAGTGACGATGCGGTTAAAGACTGGAGCGCCCGGCTTGCTATCTTTGATGTCAGTGACGAAATAGCCCTGACGCTCAAACTGAAAGCTGTCGCCAGCATTAGCATCAGTCAAGCTGCGCTCAAGCTTACAACCAGTCAATACTTGCAAGGCACTAGCATTGATAGAGTTGAGAAACTCACTATCTTTTCCTGCTGGAGGTGCTTCTTCAGACAATAAGCGGTCATAGAGCCTAACTTCTGCATCAAGAGCTTGACGGGCGCTCACCCAATGTATGGTGCCTTTGACTTTACGACCAACAGGATTGTCTCCTGGCTTAACATCTGGGTCATAGGTGCAGCGCACTTCAACAACATTACCAGCAGCATCTTTAACGACATCAGTACAAGTGATGCAGTAGGCATAGCGCAAGCGCACTTCTTTGCCCGGAGCCAGACGATAGTAATCTTTAGTGGGCTCAAGCATGAAGTCGTCTTGTTCGATGTAGATCTCTTTGCAGAAAGGCACTTTGCGACTGCCTTCTTTAGGCACATCGTGAGGCCAATAAGAAGCATCAAGCTCTTCTACATCTGCTTCTGGATAATTCTCAATCACCACTTTTAGTGGCTTTAGTACGGCAAGCACTCGGGGCGCTTTTTGATTAAGATCGTCACGAATGCAAAATTCGAGTTGGGCCATATCGACTGTGCTATTAGCTTTTGAGATACCAACACTAGCGCAAAAAGCACGAATACTTTCGGGTGTATAGCCGCGACGACGCAAGCCAGCAATAGTAGGAAGGCGAGGATCATCCCAACCACTAACGTGTTTGCCTTCTACTAACTCTAGCAAACGGCGCTTACTAAGCACTGTGTAATTGAGACTGAGTCTGGCAAATTCATATTGATGAGGGCGGCTTGGGAACTTGGCATAGTCAATTAGGTTATCAATTACCCAATCATACAGTTCGCGATTGTTCTCAAATTCAAGAGTACAGATACTGTGAGTGATTCCTTCAATAGCATCAGAAATCGGGTGAGCATAATCGTACATTGGATAAATGCACCAGCTATCGCCGGTCATGTGGTGCGCTGTGTGACGAATGCGATAGAGAAGAGGGTCGCGCATCTTCATGTTGGGATTGGCCATATCGATGATGGCACGCAATACATGTTCGCCTTCTTTAAACTCGCCTTTGCGCATACGACGAAAGAGGTCTAGATTCTCTTCAACTGTACGTTCGCGGTGAGGACTGTTCTTACCTGGGGTAGTGACATTGCCGCGGTACTCTTTAATTTCGGCGTCGCTCAGACTGCAAACATAGGCTTTACCAGCAGTGATTAAGTGCTCACCATACTCATACATTTTTTCAAAATAGTCACTAGCATGATAGAGGCCATCCCATTCAAAGCCCAACCAGCGTACGTCTTCTTGTATACCGTCTTCAAACAAAGTGTCTTCTTTGGCCGGATCGGTATCATCAAAACGCAGGTGACAGCGCGTGCCAGAGGTCGGCAGCTTTTCACGATATTCACTAGCTAGACCAAAATTCAAGCAAATAGATTTTGCATGGCCAATATGAAGAAAGCCATTGGGCTCGGGCGGGAAGCGCGTGATTACCTTCTGATGACGCTTCGCCTCGAGGTCATCGTTGATAATGTCTCTAATAAAATCAGAGGGTTTGGCTGTTGATGGAGTGGGGGCCGGAGCTGGCGAATTCATAGTGAGACCTTTCTATTTAAAACTCTACGTACTTTATAGGCGGTCAGCTATTTTACTCCAGATTTTTGATGAAATGGGTGCAATCTAGTTTGATGCAATTTTAACCAGGCCAAGTGTTCGCTTAGCCGTTCTTCATCTTGCTCTACGGCAGCAGTGCCAACCACGCCCCCCTGACCATTTGCCCCCTCGGCACGGCTGAAGCCAAATTGAGCCAAGCCATCCAAATCAAGACGATTCATTTCGATATCTTGTAAAAACTGATAAGCCCGATAAGGCAATCGCTCTTCGAATGGCAATTGCTTGTCGATTCGGTGAAAACCAGTGCGGTGAAGCACCCTAGCAGGCCCTTGGTCCGTTTTCTTGGGCTCAAGACATCCAGACAATATTTGGGCAAATTGGCCGCTAGTGAGGCCGTAGAGTCGGGCCACCAAGGCGTCCAGCAAGGCCCGCAGGCGACGCCTTGACGCTAGAGGCAACCTAAGTGTGCCGCTAGCCCAAGACTCGCCTTCAAGCTGAGCCAGTTCAGAGACAAACAGCCCCGCTGGCTGGCAGCGATTATCAAGATAGTTAGAGACAATACCTACCAACGACAAATGTGTCAGCGTTAGCAAAGCGCTAATCTGAGCAATCAAATTTAAAAGGGGCGCCGCCTGCTCTTGCTGCAAGCCTGGCAATAAAGAAGCGGGAACAGAGCAGTGGTCAAGCAAAAAATAATTGAGATTGTTGCCACCAAATCTGGTTCTGAGAACAAAATCGAAACTGATAAAGTTAAGCACAGCAATCATGATCATAGCCCAGTAAGACTTTTGGCTTGAGCTAAACGCAGTCAGCTCAAGAAAAGGCACAGAATTACCAGCGGGATAATTGGGCAAAAGAGCAGCAATCATCGAGCGCGTATTAGTGGCAGCCGATACTGAGACAAAGCCAATTCTAGTGCTATCATTGCCATTCTGCCGTTGACAAAAATTAGACTCACTAACGAAATATTGGGGCGACAGAATCGCCGGTGCAAGACTGGCCGGTGCAAGACTGGCCGGTGCAAGACTCGCTTGCGCAAAATTCATCAGTTCTCTTTCATGCCAGAGGGCCTGACGTCCATTGCCTCGAATGTAGGCTTTGCTCGTGATCTCAAACTGGCCAAGCATGCGCCCTTCAATCAATGGCAAAAGACACTCTTCCACACGATCGCGTTCAATGTAGCTGGTTTGGTCCTGCGAAATAATCAATGACGAATTAGAGAGTTCGCCAAATTGTTTCGATTGCTCTGTAGATCTTTTTCGCCATCGACCTAGCAGCAAGCGGCCGTAGCAGTCGCTCTTGAAGCCATTAGCCTTGGCCTCACTAGATTGAACAAATAGTTTTTTATCAATGCTCATATCGTAATTTCGAGCAAAACGTAGACTAAATTTAGAAGCTGAACCAATAGCTGCATTAGTAGCTAAATTAGTGACTAAATTAGATTCAGAATTTGCCCGAACTTGTAAGTAACGCCCTCTATCCATCTGCATTTGCCCGTCTGGGTGCAACTTATGAAGAAAAGAATTATTCTCAACCACTGATTTAAACAATTCGAAGTCGCTATCGCAGTCGCACTCGACAATTGCAGAAGAACCAGGGCTCAGGCTGCGTACCAAATTAAAGCTAAAACTGTACCAAGCCTTCTGTGCCGCCTGAGCCAAATCTACATTTGCAACAGTCGTTGCCAGCGAGCCAAAGCGCACACGTGTCTGTCGCTGATCATCTAAATTAGCCTCACCCTGGCCCAGCCTATGTAACTTAGAAAAAACAGAAAGGCCATACTTGTAAGAAGGATGTATATCAAAAGCGCGATCTTCATTGATAAAGCCTTCGAAACTAAGCCAATGATAATTTGTGAAAAGCTCAAAGCGCATTTCACTGGCTCCCTGATCGCCAGCAATTCCGAAAGGTGTGAGAAGAGCCGCAACCCCACCTGGGGCTAGCAGTTCAGCAGCACGCCGGACAAACTGCAAATACGACGTACCACTCCAGGGTGGATTAGCAAGCAGCACATCGCAAGGTGCTATGTGATCGGTTAAACAATCGCTGACCACAAAATTAGCACTTGCTGCAGCCATGGTGTCACAAATTTTGCTTGAGCATGCTACTGAAAGACAGGCAATAAAGCTGCGCAAAATGAGCGGATCAATTTCTACAGCAAATATGTGCCGCTGCAGGAGCGTTAAGGGTTCACAATTAAAAGATGCCGCCAAATAGTCAAGAGCAGCAATCGATAAGGCGCCGCTGCCAGCGCACAAATCTAGCAAGCGCAAGTTGTCAGGCACACTATTGCAAACATCAACGCCAGAGGCAGCAAAGGCAGACTGAACCATGTAATAAGACAGACTTATGGGAGTGAAGTAAGCAGCATTAGCCCGGCGCTCAAATGGCTCTTTGATACTAGGGTCAACTTCTTGCCGCAAGCGTTCAAAGAGCTGCAACAGAAAGAAAGCGCGCAAACCTTTAGCTGTAGCAAACTTAAAACCCTGGTCTTTGAGCTTTTCTAATTGACAGCCGACAAACCGATCGCCTAGCTCTAAGATTAGGCGTTCTTCAGAACCCATTTCTTTTTGATGCAGTACCATTGCTGTAGCCAGAGCTTCAATTAGCTCTACGAGCCTCTCTGTATACTCCTGGCTGTTCAGCGGAAATTGTTGACAGTGCCGAGCCAAGTAGCCAACACACAAGCGTTCAGCGCTAACTAAGGCTTCATCAATTTGGGCTCGCAGGCGGCGGGGTCTAGCCATAATCAACAAAGAATAGCAAAATTACTAGGCTAACGAGGAATCCGATATGACAAACAGGGTTATACAAACGAGATCGGCGCTAGTGGCCAGCCTTGTCATTTCAATGTTCTCCCCCCTCAGCTGGCCGCATGCTTTCGCTCAAGAGAGCGAGCCGAGTCCGAAGAGTGAAACAAGTGAAGCTGAGCAAGCCACTGAAAGCGTGGCCAACCCTTTACAGGAAGAGGCCGATGCCCTCTATGCCAAGCGTTCGTTCAAAGAAGCTGCTGAAAAGTATGAGCAAATTGCCGCCAAACTGGGCTGCAGCGAGAGCAAATTAGGCAAAGATTCGACAGCAAAAAGCTTCAGTCAAGAACAATTAAAGTCACTCTCTGACCTGGCTGATTGCCTTTGCCAAATACGACAATTCACACGTGCTCGCAACATCTACGAGCAGTTGCAGGCCTACTGGAACAAGCAACCGAGCTGTGCAGTCGGCGCCAAGAAACAGCTTGAGAGTGAACTTGCTGTGGCTGGTTGTTTTTTCCACGAGCACAACTACAAAGAGACTGAGCGCCTGCTGCCACACTGTGCAGAACTAGCAAAAAGCCCAGAATTAGATAAGGCCTACCAACGGCGCATCAGCACTCTCATTCAAATTTATAAAGGCGAAGCTCTTTACCGCCAACGCAACTACAGTGGTGCCGCAAAAGTCTTTGCTGCAGCTCTAGAGCAACTAACTGAAGACAACTCAATCTATCTTTCATACGACTTGAACAAAATGGTTTTGGAGAACCTTGGTGGCTGCTACCAACACTTAGGCGCCCACGACAAAGCCGAGCCAATTTTGAGAGCGATGGCACTGCTAGACAAAAACTATTTTGGCGACACCGATATCCGCTACGGCTGGTCACTTTTCTCTCTTTCAGAAGCTCTCAAGTCTTGCCACCGCGAGGCTGATGCCTTACCTATTTATCAAAAAGCCATCTACATATTCCGCCACAATAACCGCGCTAGACTTGCCACCGAATATGGTATCGACGATGAGCAGATTGCTAAAGCAGCCTTAAGCGAATCAGCCGAAGAAATAGAAAAAAGAAAGGCCTTGGCAAAGGTTCTTACTCTCGCTGTCTTTGGCTCAGAAGCTAGCGCTAGCAATAGTAACGGCGATCGTAATTTGCAACAACAGAGCGGACAATCGTCAATGTTTGATCACTGCGAAAGACATCCTGCCAGCGAAAAGTTGGGCGCTTGGAACCTCAAGCCCAGTAATTTCAAAGAAGCCCCAGGTTGGGTGTGGGTCGATCCGCGCGTCGAACGCAAGGCCATACTTGTCTGCATCCACGGTCTCGGCTTGCACCACAGAGCCTATGAATCATTTGGTCGCCGCATTAGCAAAGAAGGAATTACAGTTGTCTCCTTTGACGTCAGAGGCTTCGGCAGCTTCGTTGAATCAAAAGGCAATGAAACGCTCGACATGGCCGGCTGCGTAGATGACATAGTCAATGTGCTTGGTGAGCTGCGCAATGATTACAAAGAGCTGCCAATGTTTCTTCTAGGTGAATCAATGGGCGGAGCTTTAGCCCTGAGAGTGGCTGCGAAACACCCCGAATTAATCGATGGAGTAGTCTGCTCGGTGCCAGCCGGCCAACGCCATAGTGAAACCGGGACCAAACTAAAAGTGGCTTTCAATCTAGTTTCAAATAAAAACAAAGAACTAAATATTGGCAAAGGTGTAGTCAATCGCTCAACCTCTGACGAAGGCGCTCGCATGCGCTGGAGCGACGATCCGAAATCGAGACTGAATCTCTCCGCCAAAGAATTGCTCAATTTTGAACAGTTTATGCGACAAAATACCGAGTATGCCCGCAAAATTACAAAGTCGCCAGTGATCGTTTTTCAGGGCAACCAAGACCGCTTGGTCAAACGAGAAGGCACCTATGACTTGTTCGAAGCGGTAGGCACCCAAGATAAAACCCTAGTACTGCTAGGTGATCGAGAGCATCTTATTTTTGAAGCCAATCCCTTCAAAGATGACATTACCCTAGGAATTGTCGGCTGGCTCAACGCCCACACAAAGAAGCAAGTACCACTGCAAGAAACCGAACATGACCACGAAAAAGGTCAGACTGAAGAGCCGCTAAAGTAAAACATCTAGGCTTTCTTTTGGCCTTTTTTAAAGAGCCTGGAGATCAAAGAAAGCGAAAAGATGAACATTCCCGAGCCGATAATGGCAGGCAAGACAGCCACGCCTTCTACGGTAGGCCCCACTGGACCGATCACTGATTCGCCTATCCAAGCGCCGACAATGCCCACTAGAGCACCAGCAAAGAAGCCGTTACGACCGATGCCTGGCACAACCCGAGAAGCTATACCCGCGCAGACAGCGGAGACAATTAGAAATAGAAAGAAGTGAATGATATCCATCGGCAAACCTTAAACGCTAAGTAATTATAGGTCTCTGTGGTCAAAAGGGAACAAAGTGAAGGGTTAATCAGTCGATGCTACCCCGCAGCTAGAGGCTGATTTAGGATTTTGAAGAAGTGATTAACAGTTTTATTAGTCACTAGCGCAAAAGCTCAAAAGGGTGGCCAATTAACAGTTTGATTAATAGCCGTGCGGGCACATATTGTAGTAGAGAATGCTTTGCAGGGGTCTATGTATGTCTTATAAATTATGTCTGTCTTTACTGCTAGCCCTTGGTCTCGCTTCTCCACTCATAGCGAGCTCCGCTAGCGCAGCAGCGAGCGGCGCTCCAGCGGCTAAGCCAAGCGCTCCAACCGCTGGCAAAGAGTTTAAAGGCAATGTTTCTTGGTACGGCGTTCCCTTTCATGGGCGAAAAACTGCCTCCGGTGAAATTTTCAACATGAACAAGCTCAGCGCTGCTCATCTCAAACTGCCTTTTAATACCAGAGTAATGGTCGAAGATCCAAAGTCAGGCAAAACCGTAATTGTCAGAGTAAATGATCGCGGCCCTTTTCACTGCAAGCGCGTGATGGACCTCTCTAAGCAAGCCGCCACTAATCTTGGCACCATTTCAAAAGGTGTCGCTTATGTTGAGTGCACCGTAGTTAACGACGACGATTAAGTAATATTTGATTTCATGGGCACCACATATAGTGCATAATTTAGGAACTCCGCCTAGGTGATCACTATGCAACACTTGAAAAGCGCGACCTTGACAGACACAGTGTAAATTTCGCCGATTGTCTTTATAATGATGCTTTCGGTGACATCATGACAGTGAGATTATTAGTCGCAATCAGCCTTCTGCTCGCCCTTGATACCGGCTTGCCAAGCTGGGCAGCAGCCTCATGGCAATCGCCCTATCAGCAGGGTCAAACGGCCTTAGCTGAGCAAAACCTCAGCCAAGCAGAAGATTATTTTCAGCGCGCCCTTGCCGCAGTAGAAAAACAGCCACATAACACCGACGACTTGAGCAAGTGCCTCACTCGCCTAGCTGACACTCTGGCACTGCGCAACAAAACAACTGAAGCACAAACCACCTACCAACGACTACTCTCTGTTCTCGAAAGCAAGTACGGTAGAAACAGCGTAAAACTTGCCCCAGCACTGATTGCCCTCGGTTCAGTACAAGAGTCAGAAGGTGACCACTCGGCAGCGATGCCCTATTATCAAAGAGCATTTGAACTGAACGAAAAAAACTATGGCCCTTATAGCCCTGAGATAGTTTCGAGCTTACATCGCCTGGCCCGTTCGACTTACAAAGCCGGGTTCAGAGCGCCAGCCGAAAAGCACTTTAAAAGAGCAATGTCCATTTTACTGAGCCAGCCAAGCTTAGATGCCAGCAATCAAATGCCATCACTAATTGGCGACTATAAAGACATGCTCAAAGGCGACGAACAATCTAGCCAAGATCTCTTGAAAGATTTCAAAAAAGATACTGCAATTCCCTCAATTTCTGCCAGCAGTGCGATAACTCCCAATAAAGACCAATCAGCCTGGCAAGGCCAAAGCGCAAGCAAACTCAATAGCGATCATACTTCCCAATCTGATGAAGAATCAAAAATATTGCTTAGAGGGCTCAATCAGAACTACTCAGATCAAGCTTTATCGCCAGCCTATAAAACCATGAACGAAGCCATTTTCGATCAAAATCACTATGGCAAAGGTGAAGACTTTTATCAGAGAAAAATTGCCACTGACATCGCCTCACTTGGTGCCAATCATCCATCCACCGCAAACGATCTAAGTGGTTTGGCCCTTTTCTACATCAGTGCGAAACGCTACTCAGATGCAGACCCACTATTGGTGAAAGCGTTGAGCGTCTACAAAGCAGCATATGGTTCAAGCAACATACTGACCATCCGCACTCTCGCCACCCTAGCTTCGGTAAAAATGCACCTTGGACAGGCTCAAACAGCCGAAGTTCTCTATAAAAATGCTTTGACTCTCGCTCAAACAACCCTCGGACCTAATAGTATCGAAACTGCTCGCATTCTCAACGATCTTGCTTTTCTCTACTACTCACAAGACAAACTGCGCGATGCAAAAACCTACTATCAGTGGGCCGTAGCAAGCACAGAAGGCGCCGTGGGCAAGAGTGATCCGTTGCTGGCAGCCTGCTTGAAAGACTATGCTCAAGTGTTGCGTAGTCTTGGTAATGAAAGCGAATCGATCGCTGCTGAAGATCGAGCAAAACAGATTTTAATCAAGTAAGAACAAAAGACGGCCGCTGTAAAGAACAGGTCAGAAAATTTCGCTGGCGAAAAGTTTCTGCTTTATCCTCACACAAGCCTCCCCTTCGATAGAGCAAAGTAATAGAAGCAAGTTGACGAACCTGCAATTGCGAAAAATAATTGAAGGAGATAATGATATGAATAAAGCTCTATTGCTAGCCCTGGGCAGCATGATGATTTTCTCGACCAGCGTTCAAGCCAAAGTAGTACATTCAAAAAATTGCGCCAAGAAACAGGGAACTGCAGTCTCTGCCTGTTCTAAAAAAGCCAAAGCCGAAACTAGAAATGTCGCTTCGATCAAGAGCGCACCAGCCAGAAAGCCAGCTAAATAACAGCGCGAGGGTGATACCACCGGCAGAGACTGACTAAGCCAAGCGACTTAGTCAGTCTCTGTTATTACCAAGAAGCTTATTGCGAAACGCTTGCTGGGGCTTTAATATCGACAGTTTGGCTAATTGGTGCAGCATTCACCTTTGATTCATTCTGCAATTCTTCGCTGGCCTTTTCGGCCACCATATCGCCAACTTTGATATTGCCGAATATTTCGACCATACCATCCATAATTTGTCCCTTGCGCACAGTTACCCATTCCACCACCCCGTCTTTTACCTTACAAACGAAAGTATTGAGCGGTGTAGAAACAACAGCTGAAATGGGCACAAATAGCGACTCTTGGTGGCGCCTAGTGGGCCAGTATATTTTGCAAAACATGCCAGGCAAGATACTGTAGTCAGGATTAAAATAATTGAGTTCGACCGGCATGGTCCGTGTATCTTTGTCTAAGTTATTGCTGATACGGGCAACAGTACCAACAAACTTACGCCCAGGAAAAGATGAGACCGAGAAAGGCACCTGCGAGCCCACAACCACACCGGCTGTATCAATTTCAGGAACCGGAGCGACAACTCGCAGCAGATCTAGCTGCTTGACGCGACAGATTGGCGGATAGGCACCACTACCATCGGGGCCAACATAACTGCCGACGTGCATTTTACGCTCAGTAACATAGCCGTCGAATGGCGCTGTAATTTCTAAATATGAAGCAAAGTCTGCATAATTTTCAAAGCCTTTGATGCGCGCCGCTAGCTCTTCTTTGCGCATTGTCACTTCATGCGCTTTGGCGTTGATGCGCTTGATGAAGGTGTTTACCTCTTGCTTGTCAGCCTCAACTGACTGTGACCACTGCACCACATCGTTGTCGGCCACAACTCCTGGCACAAGAGAGGCAGCATAGACACGCTGGTAAGTTGATTGGTCGGCCAGCAGGTTAGCCTGTCTCTTTTTCAAGTCAGCTTGCAAGTCTTGCAAATCAGATTCTTCTGAAGCAACAGCCGCCTTGGCGGCAGCAACGCGAGCCAGTGCTTCGTTACGTGATGCCAGATATTCGGGAGCGTACATGGTGGCCATCAACTGGCCTTTTTTTACTACTGAACCACGGTCGACATTAATAGCCTTGACGAAGCCCCTAATTTTGGGATACATCAACACATCTTGATAGGCCTCAATTTCGCCAGGCAATTGATCTTCGCGGAACAGTGTTTTGGAAATCACGGTCACTGTAGGTACAGATACAAGAGTATCCTTGCGCACCTCTTCTACTTTTTTAGGCTCAAATTTCTGCCATAAGAAATAACCACCGCCACCAACAACAGCAAGGGCCAGGATACTCAACCAAATCTTCTTCGAACTAGTATCCATGGTCCTCCGGATGAAGCGAATGGGTGCCGGTGCGAGCACCAGATTGAATGATTGCAAATACCAAAGGCAAGAGAGTAAGTACCGATGTTGTTGACATAACTAATCCACCAATAACAGCGCGACCAAGCGAAGAACTTTGGCCATTAGAAATTGCCATCGGCACCATGCCGGCCACCATGGCAATAGAGGTCATTAGAATTGGTCTCATACGCATCTGTGCTGCGTGAATAGCCGACTCAGTAGCGCTCTTTCCTTCTTCTCTAGTTTTCTCCGCGAACACGACCAACAAGATAGCGTTGGCAATACCGACACCAGTAGACATAATCGCCCCCATAAACGATTGAATATTGAGGGTAGTATTGGTGATGGTAAGAATGGTCAAGACACCAAGCAAAATGGCAGGGGTAGTCGACATAACCACTAAGACGATACGAGCGGCTTGGAAGTAACCTAAGAGCATCAGAGCAATCACACAGACTGCTAGAACCAAGCCACCTAGTAAGTGAGCGAAGGTATCTTTGAGCAGTGGCACTTGCCCCGTAACATCAACGAAGACCCCATGAGGAGGCGTACCTACTCGAGCGATGGCAGCCTTGACCTCTTCGCCCACGCGGCCCAAGTCACCACCGCTATAGTTGGCAGTGAGAGAAACCATACGCATCATGTTATAGCGATCGTACTCACCATTAGTGACACCATACTGAACACTAGCGACATCGCCAATCAGAGGGTGCTGTGGCCGCCTTGTTTGACTACCAGGGTAGAGCTTAGCAATATCAGGATCTTCAACCACACCATGGGGCGCCATTTGCTCTTTGCGCGTGCTATTCATGGCAGGGAAGCTGGCAATATCGTCTTTAGACTTGATTTGGTCTTGCGGTACCTGAACTTGCACCTGGTATGAAAATCCACTTTCAGGATCGCGCCATAAGCTCAAATTGACAAAACGGCTAGAGAAGAAAGCTGGTTGCAGTGACATTCCTATTTCTTCAGGAGTGAGGCCGAGTTGCCCCGCTAGTTCGCGGTCGATATCAATTTCACATGATGGATAATCAAGAGCCTGCCCCCACTGTAAATCGCGCAGGGCAGTAATCTTGGCCATCTCCGTCAAGACTTTGGCGGCAAATATTTTATTGGCAATCAGATTGTGTCCAGATATTTGCACACAAATCGGGGTCGGAGAACCGAGGTTCATGATTTGGCTGACGATGTCGCCTGGCTCAAAGGAGTACTTTGTATCAGGGATAGCCTTAGCTAGGCGCTTGCGCATATTGTCTTTGAACTGGCTCATATTGATGCCAGAGCCTTCTTTCAACTGTACATCGATAACTGCTTGGTGCGGTCCGCTTGTCCACAAGAAAGCTGAGCTGATTGGGAACATGGGTGGTTGCTGGCCAGCATAACCAAGGCTCTTTTCTACATTGGCTGGCCCGGCCTCTTCTTTAATTAGCTCAAGAGTCTTAAGAACGCGCTGCTCTAGGGCTTCTACTCGCATTCCGGTTGGGGCCGAAATGCGCATGCGAAACTGACTGCTGCCAGAATCAGGAAACAGCTCTTTACCAATGTTGTTATAAAGCGCCAGCACAAGCGAAATACTAATGGTCAAGTAACAACCAATGACGATATAGCGCAAAGGCATCAACACATGAAGCAAGCTAGCCAGCCCGTCTTTCATCTTGTCGATAAAGTCAGGCTTATGCTCTTTCTTGGGGCCGCGTCCTATGGCCGTAGCATGAGCCTCGGCATTCTCATCGCCTTCGCCATCAGGCACGCCACTGTGCTCATCTTTTAAAAGCCAAATGGCCATAATCGGCACCAATGTTGATGCCAAAGTAGTAGATGCAATCATGGCAAAGCCAACTGCCAAAGAAAGCGGAATGAACAGTTCGCGGGTAATGCCGACCATAAAGAATGAGGGTATGAAAACAGCCACCACAGACAACATGGCGAGCAAACGCGGCACCATAGTCTCGACGCAGGCTTCGTAAACAGCGCGCGTTTTTTCCACGCCATTGGCCAAGTGACTGTGCATGTTCTCGATACATACAGTGGCTTCGTCAACCAGAATGCCGATAGAAAGAGCCAGACCACTCAAAGTTTGGATATTTATTGTTTGTCCGCACAGCCAAAGACCAACAATTGACGACATTAATGAGAGTGGAATTGTGGTGACAACAATGGCCGTGCTGCGCAAATCGCGCAAGAACAGCAAAATCATCAAACCAGGCAAAATAGTACCGAGCACGCCTTCATGAAAGACGTCAGTGATTGCTTCACGCACATACTTTGATTGGTCAAATTCGTAGCTGATCTTGACGTCTTCTGGCAAGACAGATTGCATGCGCGGCAAGGCTGACATGAGAGCGTCAACCACCGATACAGTAGAAGCGTCGCCTCTTTTTACAGCGGGAATATAGACTGTCCGCCGCCCTTGAAAGAGAGCGTAACCGGCCAAAATATCAGAAGAGTCTTCCACTTTGCCAATATCTTTAACAAAGATTTGGGGGCCATGGCCGGTTCGAATCGGCAAATAATCTAATTGATGAATATCTGGCAAATCAGAATTCACTGGAGCTATACGTAGATAGTCGCCAGTACGCACGTTACCGGCAGGCAATACTTTGTTGCCACTAGCTAATGCTTCAATTATTTCAGCACCTGAAATATTGTACTGGCGCAGCTTGTCAGCATCGACACTGAGCACAATACTGCGAATGTTGCCGCCAAATGGCGGGGGAGCCTCGGCACCAGGAACGGTGGCAAGCAGAGGACGAATACGGGTATACGCTAAGTCTTCTAGATCTTTAACAGTCTTGGTATCAGATGATAAGACCAGCTGCCCCACGGGTAAACTGCCCGCGTCAAATCGCAAGACAAAGGGGTTATAGGTGCCGTGTGGCATCAAGCTTGTGGCACGGTTAGCCATGGCGACGATGGTAGCCATGGCACTAGCCATATCAGTGTCAGGCTGGAAGAAGACCTTAATGACAGAAACGTTCTGAATGGTACGCGACTCTATGTGCTCAATGCCGGGCACATAGAGGAAGTAAAGTTCGTAAGTAGAAGTGATGTAGCCTTCCATCTGTTCAGGCGACATACCACCATAGCCTTGAATGACATAGATGGCCGGAATTTTCAAATCAGGAAAAATATCGCGCTTCATGCTGCTGACGGCCATGAAAGCTACGCAGACGATGCTAATAACTGCAGCGATTACTGAAATCGGTCGTCTAAGAGCAAAGCTGATGATCCACATTCTGACTGTTCCTTGAACTTAACTCTAACGGCGCCCCGCGCGTCCTTCGACAATATCGACGATATCGAGGAAGGGCTTGAGGTCTCCTTGGGCATAAGAGAGCAGCAAAATCGCGCGCCACACTTCGACCTGTGCTACGGCATCTTCAACTTCGGCCTCAGCCAAAGCTTTCTCAGCCTGCGCTAGACTGACCATGTCAGTTAGCCCAGTGCTGTATCGCTTGCTCACTTTCAATTCACGCACACGGGCAGCTTGAACCAAACCCGGTGTTTCATCGGCAATCTTTCTGGCTTGATCGAGCATTACTCTTGCCCGGGCATCTTTCTTCTCGATCACCTGCATGGCTAAATTTAAATCGGCCCTAGCTGCCATTTCGTTGTTGAGAGCAATGCGCTTTTGCGCTTTTAGCGGGAAGTACTCCATCACCGGAAAACTGAAGGAGGCACCGACCATGTAATTGAAAACCTGAGGCAGGGCGCCACCACCCACGGGGCGAATCGGATTGACCCCGTCACTGCTGCCTTTTCCCCAGACCGATGAGTTAAACCACAAGTGCGGACGGTAGGCCTTGTCTAAAACCACTTGCTTGGCTTTCCAGCGGCCAATTTCAGCTGTCTTCAGCAAAGCCAAAGGATGCGAGCTTAAGTCAATCGGGCGCATTGGCTGAATCTGCGAGGGGCTGCGCACTAAGGGGTCAGAAACAATATCGATATCAGTAGTTGCGGTGCCCATTTTCTCGGCTAGGCCAACCAGGGCCAGGCGGGCGTTCTTCTCGGCCTTAATCAAAGATATGCGCGCCTTAGCTACTTCGTAGTCCCAGTCAGCGGCTTCTACTCCGGGCTTAAGGCCTTCGGCCACCAAAGTCTTAGCGCGCACATTGGCCGCTCGCATATGTTGCAAGGCAGCCTCTGTCGAAGTAATAATTTGCTTGGCGGCGACCGCTTCTAGAAAAGATTCAGCGGCATCGTAAGCGACATCTAACTGAGTCAAATTTACATCGGCGCGGGCCGTGCGGGCATCAGCGTAAGCGAAATTGTCATTGGCATGACGCAGGCCAAAATCAACCAGAAGCCAGTTCAAGTTAACACCCTGCAAGTTATTGACCAGTGGGCGCAACCTCGATTTTTGCGAGACCGGGCCCGAATCAATAGGCACAGTATCAAAGCCAGAGACGTTGTTCATAACCGTACTGGCCACACGGTTGCCGGTGATAGCCGACTCTTGAATGTCGATATTTAAGTTTGGCAAGTACTGCGTCTTGGCTAAAGTAACATTGGCCATCGAGGCTTTGAGTTTAAAGCGCTTTGATGAAATGGTCGGGTAATTGCGCAAAGCAACATCAACCGCTTCGCGAATAGTTACTGCCGAAGTTGGCCTAATGGGCTGAAACTGAAAATCAATTACGGCGCTCTCGCGGCCTGTAGCACAGGCAGGAGTGGCGGAATTTAAGCAAACTAAAACCAGGTGGGCGACAAGTAGAAAAAGCAAGGGCAAGCAAGTATTGACCAAGCGAAATGGCACAATCGACTTTGTGTTTTTCAAACCGCAAAAAGACATTGGCTCACTCACGCATGTCAACACCTCCGCCAAGCGCTTGGCAGGCAGAAGCTGCCAGCGCAAGCAAAAGTGTAGGCAAAGTGATTATATAATGCTATTTATGGTGCCTTATTCATCAAGAGCGATTGTCTTATTATTCTTATCTGGGCTTGCTTTTAACCTCAGCAGCGCCCCAGTTTTTGGCGATGATAAAGCCGCTCTAGACCGTATGTTCAATCAACCTCTTTTTCGCGACAGCTTTTTCTCACAACAGTTCAGACAAGACTCCAGCATGGACGACCTGGCTGAGTTCGAACGCAAAAGAGCCGAAGAGCGTGCTGAGAAAAAAGAGCTGCGACGGCAGAGAGATGAAATAGAAGAAAAACATAAGCTTGAGAGAGCCGAAAAAAACAAACAAATGTTCAATCGCACAGAAGACTCATCTGCTTTAGCAACAAGCACCTACGCCACACCGATATTAGACAACGACTTTACTTTTAGCTTCGAAAAGCAAGTACTACAGCCTGATCTATTCTCGAAAGTCGAACGCTCAACCTTTGACTACGCTAAAGGCGGTGACCCAGATTTGGCTGGCCCTGATGATTACGACTGGCTAAAGGTAATGCGCAGCAATTCAGGACTGTTTCCCCGAGCGCGCGAAGTTGACGATCATGAATACGACCGCGACTACGCAAGCCCAGCTCGACGAAGAGAGCGGGCAAAACTTCCAGGACCCATTATCGAAGTTACAGGGGACTGGGTGCCTGACAAGCTAGACCCAATCAATAACGGCGGATTCACTATAGCACCTGACAACGGCTCACCGGTGCCTTTTAAACTCAATGGACACGTTGACATCCAGAGGGGACGTCCCTGGAATGACAATGACTAACTTAGCGGTAGGTACGCAATAGTTGAGCTGAAAGTGCCTCAGCCAAAATGCCCCGCGCTTCGGTTTGCATCTTTTCGGCTTCAACTCTGCGCCCACTGCTAAGCATCACAAGCAAATAGTCTTGCAAGCAGGCGGCGACAAAGACACTGCGGCGGCCAGTAGCGTTTGCAATGCTCGAAAGAGCAAAGGCATAGTGATCACGGGCGTCATCAAGCTTGCCTTGTGAATAGTCGAGAAAAGCTAGTTCGTTCAAGCGTTGAGCCACTTCAAAAGTTTGTGCTTGCAAGGGAATTGACACCAAGTCGACAACCTCAGCGCCACCACCAGCAGTTGCGACTTTTGTTTGCTCGGCAATTAACGAGAGCAAAATGCGCAAGCGCTGCACAGACAAATCATCTGTTGCGTAGAGCGCTTGATAAATTTCTAAGGCGCGCTCAAGCAGTGGGCGAGCTTCAGAATAGCGATGCTGAGCAACGTAAAGAGCCGCCAGGCCTTTGAGATCGCGGGCTACACTAGGATGATTGGGGCCAAGAGTCTTAACATCGATGGCCACCATACGCTCATAATAGTCGATAGAATCTTTGTCATCACCAGCGTTAGTGGCTGGCTCAGTAGATTCGGTAGGTCGTGTAAGTTCTGTGGGCTCTGCAGGTGTAGACACCGAGGAGAGTAGTTGGGCCAGCGTAGAAAAGCTCTCAGTGCTAGTCGGAATAGCAGCATTATCTATGACAATGCGACCGTTGTTGACTGCTGAATCTTGAGGTTTTTGTTGCTGCCTTGCCAGTTCCTGCTGCCAGGCAGATTGAGGAACCGCCCTAGTTTTACCTAGTTCTTGCACCTGATCTTTAAGTAATTCTTTTTCGTACTGGGAGGCTAAAATTTTGCTTGGCCCAGTGTACTTATGCAACAGGTCAATATAGTCACTGAGCAAATCTAAAAGAGTATCGCTCGCAGGTAGAGTAAGTTGAGCAGGCAAAGCGGGCTGAGCCATCATGATCTTGAGAGATAAGCGGTAATTATCCTCAGCATCTCGATATTGACCGTCTTGCCAAAGAGCATGACCTAAATGGTGCAATGAGGTTGCCAGCTCAAAACTGTTAGGACCAATAGAAGCTCTTGCAATATTTGCGGCACGCTGATAAAAGGGGGCGGCTTTCTTGTATTCGCCTTCGACCTCGGTGACACTACCAATGGTGAGCAAGATTGGCAGCAGTTTTACGCTTTCTTTGCCATACTTGCGCTCTAGTTGCTTCAGTGACTGGCGATAAAGCTTCCAAGATTCTTCTTTGTAATCTTCAGCCTGAAGCACATCAGCCAGACTCTTCATACAGATAACCAGATCATCTACACTGTGAGGTGCTCGCTTTATAGAGCGCAAGGCCTGGCGAAACGAAACCTCTGCCTCTTGCAGCGATTTGGATAGCAACTGTTTCTGACCTTGCTCAAAAAATGTGTGCCAATAGCTATCATTTGCAGAAGTCTTATTCTTTTGCCTCGACTCAAGTTTTGTATCATGGCCACTAGATTGACTAGCCGCAGAACAATCAAGTGCTGCCAGCAGCGGCAACAAAAGCACGCTCATTGCCGCTGCACTAGCTCTAGCAAGAGGTTTCACTGACTAGGGCCGTCCGCACTGGCGTCTTCAATTTTACGTGCTCGAGCATTCAATACTTTCGCTTCAGCAGCACGATTATCGTCTTTAAGCAAAATTGCGTAGTTGCGCAAAATTGCGGCAACGCTCTCATGATTTGGCCCAAAGGCTTTTTCACGAATAAGCAAAGCGCGCTTGTACAGAGGTTCGGCTTCACTGTATCGTTTTTGGTCACGCAAGACACGAGCAAGATTATTGAGTGCGGTAGCAAGCTCTTCTGACTCTGGACCGATGTCGCGAATACGAACTGTCTCCTGGAAAAGTCCAACAGCCTGCTCGTCTTTTCCTTGCTCTTTATAGAGCAAAGCCAGATCGTTTGTAGTTACTGCAACTGCCGGACTATCAGCTCCCAGAGTGCTTTTACGAATAGCCAATGCCCGGGTCAAAAGTGGCTCGGCTTGATCAAACTTCTCTTGCTCACGGTAGAGCTCTTCAAGGTTGGTTAGAACAACGGCAACATCAGCACCGTTCTCACCTTCTTCTTTTTCATAGATAGGAAGAGCGCCATTTAGTAAAGTTTCGACTTCATCATACTTAGCTTGAGGCAATAAAGCCATCGACAAATTTTGCATGCGGTCAGCTGTCGCAATTGGCTTGGCGCCAGGTATAGCCTTTTGTAATTCTAATGCTTTGCGATATTGTGATTCGGCTGATTTATAGTCGCCTAGTTCACGGTAGACCATCGCTAAATTATCAACAGCAATTATGAGGTCAGCTTTATTGCTAGTCGGATCAGCGATAAGCACATCTACGGCTTGCTTCATTAATGGCTCGGCTTTATCGAACTGTTGCTTCTCGCGATAACTGCGTGCCAAATTATTTAGAGCCGCTGCTTTGTTATGTGCCGCATTGGCGTCGCGACCGCTAGCATCTACGGTATCAGCCAGTGCGGCAACTTGTTTGTATAGAGCTTCAGCTTCGTCGTTCTTACCTTCTTTGCGCAACACAACCGCAAGATTATTCATAGCGACGGTCTGACCAAGCTTATTCTTGATGTCTTCCATAAGCTTAATAACACGTCGCAAAGTTGTTTCAGCATCAGCTAACTGTCCAGAGTCAGAATACATAGATGCCATTCCAATGAGGAATGGTGCCAATTTGGCATCATTGGCACTAGAATTTTTTTCAATGATGCCAATGGCACGCAAATACTGAGCTTTAGCCAAATCAAACTTACCTTGACGGCGATACAACTGGGCCAAATTTCCCAAACTAGCGGGCAGGCCAGAATCATCTTTATCGCCTAACTTTTCTTTAATGGCGAGGGCTTTGGTCAAGTTCGCTTCAGCATCGGCATAATTGCCCTGAGCTTCGTAAACCAAAGCTAAATCGTTATAAGTCTTGGCGAGAAACTTTTCTTCGAGCTTAGAACTCAAACACTCATCTACGGCATTATTGTAGAGTTTCACGGCCTTATCGTAGTCTTTGCTCTGGGCGGCGCTCTGAGCATCATTCAGAAGTTTTTCCCATTCTACGGCCCCAGCTCGGGCCGTCAAATTGACCGTTGCCAACAGGGCGGCCGCCACGACAGTACCAACGATTGCAGTCTTTAGCTGGCTCACGAAAAACTCCTCAACAGAATCAAGCTCTACTATATCAGCGACACTCTATTGACAAGCCTGCCGAATCAACTCAAAACCTAAAGCGCGCCTAACCTTGGCTTGCCACCACTGATAGAGTCACGGCAACGCAGCAAGCATTGAATACTTGAGGCTATAAGCTAACGCAGCAAGATGGTGCGAACAAGCTTAAACACTGCGCGGTCTGGTAGCACCTTGCGCAAGGCTAGCAAGGCCTCTGAATTAACGGGATAGCGCAAGCGAAAAGTATTATCAATAGCGGCATCATAAATTGCATGGGCCACCACAGCCGGACCAGGGGCACTATGGCCCTCTTTCTGCATTTGCGGCAGAGCTTTTGCCACAAAAGTATCGTAAGCATTTAGCCCTTCTTTGACGACAAGATCTTGGCTGCGGTCATAAAAAGGTGTTTTTATTGGCCCTGGCTCAACTAGTTTTACGCGAATATTGAATTGCCTTAGCTCGTACTGCAAAGACTCAGAAAAGCCCTCAACGGCGAACTTGGTGGCATGGTAGACGCTATAAAGCGGAAAGGTTACGTGACCACCAACAGATGATATGTTGATGATCACACCTGAACTGCGCTCACGCATTGAAGGCAAAATTTCGCGAGTGACATTCATTAATCCAAAAACATTGGTCGCAAATTGGCGCTCAACTCGCTCTGGGGTACTGGCTTCAAAGGCTCCAACCATGCCATAGCCTGCGTTGTTGACAACGGCGTCGATAGAGCCATGCTGGCTCAGTCCATCAATAATTGCTTGGCGAATTGAGTCGATATCGGTAACATCAAGGCGCAGCACCGATACACCAGGCAAAGTGGCAAGCTCTCCGGCCTTTTCTGGCGTTCTCATTGTGGCTAAGACATTCCAATTCTTGCGGGAGAAGAGGCGCACCGCCGCCTCTCCGATGCCACTTGAGGCTCCGGTAATCAGAACAGTTTTCGGCTTAGACATTTCCACCCCTGCTAGTTCAAATGATAGTACTACTTTGTTAATTCGCTTAGAACTAGTGAGTGGACTTACCCTTGTATTGTTCCTTGTATTGTTCCTTTTATTATTCTTTTTCCTGCACCTACTTGCAAATTGCAAGTTACAAGTTATCATAGTAGGTGAGGCGATCAGCCACTGAGAGAAAAACATTGAGGAAAAAGTAATGGCCAACAATTCAACTGAAAAACAAACCCTTGTCAAACCAGACAAATTTGATCAAGGTGCCAATTTCAAAGCGGTGCATTGCGGACCCTTCGCGCAGTTAAGCCAATATGAGCTGGACCACCCGCGTTTCGGTGTAGTCAAACCAGGCAAAGTATTTTTGCAAGAATTAATCGGCACCACTGGCATGGAAGTATCAATAAATGTCTTCCCACCAGGAAAGGAAACTACCATTAGCCATGCCCACAAGGTCAACGAAGAGATGTATATCTTCGTCAAGGGCAGCGGGCAAATGGCAATTGACGGTCAAATAGTTTCTGTAGCGGAGGGCAGCTGCATCAGATTAGCACCCAAAGCTGCTCGCTATGTGCGCAACAGCGGCAGCGAAGATCTATATTTTGTTGTCATCCAAGCCAACGAAAATTCGCTAGGGCAGCATACCTTTAGCGATGGCTACGAAGTACAACAAGAGTTGAACTGGAAAATCTAGCTAAATATCAAAGGCCGCTCAGCTTCGTCGCCATAGTGATATAGGTCAAGACCAAGCTCTTGCTCTGATTGACTGGCGGTGAAGTTCATGAAGTGATCGACAACTTTGGCGATGATATATGTGCCAACAAAAGTGAAAACCCAGACAGCGACAACTGAAGTTAACTGGGCAAAAAACAAATGGCTATTGCCGTGAATTAGGCCGTCAGCTCCACCAGGATTAATCGCTTTACTGGCAAAAATGCCAGTAGCAAGGGCGCCCCAAGTGCCGGCCATGCCATGGCAAGCGCAGACATCAAGTGAGTCTTGAATCTTGAGATATTCCGAAAGCTTGATTGAGAAGAAAGCAACAATAGCGCCAACAGCACCGATAAAAATGGCAGAGGCGACATCGACATAGCCACATGCAGGGGTGATAGCAACCAAGCCAACAACAGCTCCAGTGGCTGCGCCGACAGCGGTGTTCTTACCTTCACGACTACTAACTAGCATCCAGGTCAAGGCGGCCGCAGCAGCTGCAACAGTCGTTGTGACCAAGGCCTGAGCGGCAGCAGCATTAGCACCAAGGGCGCTACCACCATTAAAGCCAAACCAACCGAACCAGAGAAGGACAGCACCAAACAAAGTTAGTGGAACACTATCGGGCTGGAAGCGGCCGTCGATGGCGCGCTTTCGTCGCCTAAGGGCAATACAAATTGCCAGAGCGGCCACGCCAGCAGTTATATGCACAACAGTGCCACCAGCAAAATCTAGTGAGCCCAAGGTTTTAAGCCAGCCACCATCGCCCCAAACCCAATGAGCAACAGGATCGTATATCAGTGTTGTCCAAAGCAGAGTAAAGACCATAAACGACTTAAAACGCACACGCTCGACAAAGGCACCAGCTATAAGAGCTGGTGTGATGATGGCAAACTTCATTTGAAAAAGCATAAAGGCCAGATGGGGAATATTAGGGGCATAGCTAGTAGTACTGTTAATACCAATGCTTCCCAAGCCGCACCAGGAAAGATCACCAATTATGTGAGCAACATCTTTGCCAAAGCAAAGAGAATAGCCCAGCATCACCCACTGCATGGTGACAATCAGGAGACTGCCAAAAGTGAGCATGATGCAAGAGAGCAAATTCTTACGCTCAACCATGCCACCATAAAAAAGGCCAATAGCTGGAGTCATGAGCATCACAAGTGATGAAGACATTAGTACCCAAGCTGTATCACCAGTATTTATCAAATTAGCTAATCCCCAGAAGAAGGCTATCGACCTTGGTTAATAGCTGATTGTCTTCCTCTCCAACAGGTACTATCAATAAGAACTGTGGCAAGTAAACTTCCCAGTTTTGTAAAATCTCTAGTGCTCGAACACTGCCTGTCGCCTGATGATGACGTTCGATTAGTTGGCGTAGATAGAGAGCAGCACTGCCGGTGACTGTGGTTAATCTCTTGTCGGCCTCACCACAATAATGGGCAGCAAAGCTGTCGCTGGCAAGAACAAATGCCAAGCCACCTGTCATGCCAGCTCCAAAGTTGTGACCAACAGGCCCAAGCACTGCTACAGCTCCTCCGGTCATATACTCACAGCAGTGATCACCACTGCCTTCCACCACAGCAACAGCCCCCGAATTTCGCACGGCAAAGCGCTCACCGGCTTGGCCAGCACAGTAGAGCGCACCACCGGTAGCGCCATAAAGACAAGTATTGCCGGCTATGACATTGAGCCAAGAATGTTCATGAACAGGTGTTCCCGAAGGAAACTTAATAACAATTGTACCGCCACTCATACCCTTACCAACATAGTCGTTGGCCTCGCCAGTGAGAGTGAGCTTGATATTGTCAACGATAAAAGCGCCAAAGCTTTGACCAGCCGAACCTCTAAAACGCAAAGCTATGCGCCCCTTAAAGCCGGTATCGCCATAGAGTTTAGCTAAGCTGCCACCTATGCGAGCACCAACGCTTCGATCTGTATTTTTGATAGCGTAGGCTTTTACGACATCTGTGTGATTGGCTATGGCCGCTTGCACTTCGTCATCGGCCAATATTTGATCGTTGAGGCTAGTAGCATCACGGTGAGGCGTAGCCTGAGGCGATCGCCAATTGTTAGAGCTAGCTTGAGCACTGTGACCGGCGAAGGGCAACTCTGCTTTTTCAAGGAGAAAGTCGAGATTAACTTGCTCAACTTTGTGCGGTTTAACATCGGGCTTTACCATCAATAATTCAGCCCGGCCTAAGACATCATGCAGTGAGCTATAACCCAGCTGGGCCAAAGTCATGCGCACTTCTTCGGCAATGAATAGAAAGAACTCTACAATTTGCTCAGGAATACCCGTGAACTTCTCACGCAGTTTCTCTTTCTGGCTCGTGATACCAACTGGACAATTATTGGTATGACAAACACGAGCCATGATGCACCCTTCGGCAATCAAAGCAATTGAACCGAAACCGAACTCGTTGGCGCCGAGCATGGCAGCCATCACCACTTCCCAGCCCGAGCGCAGACCGCCATCAACACGCAACAGTACGCGATGACGCAAATCATTTCCTAACAGCGCTCTATGCACTTCTACTAGGCCTAACTCCCAGGGCGCCCCGGCGTGCTTGATCGAACTGAGAGCGGAAGCGCCAGTGCCACCATCGTTGCCAGAAACTTGAACAATATCGGCGTTGGCTTTGGCGACACCGACTGCCACCGCACCAATTCCTACCTCAGCTACAAGTTTTACTGAAATTTGCGCCTCAGCGCTCACCTGCCTAAGGTCATAGATCAATTGAGAAAGGTCTTCAATAGAATAGATATCGTGGTGCGGCGGTGGCGAAATGAGCTGCATTCCTTCTTTAGCGCGGCGCAATTTAGCAATATATTGTGAGACTTTATGAGCTGGCAATTGCCCGCCCTCTCCGGGCTTTGCCCCTTGGGCAATTTTAATTTCGAGCTGCTTGGCGGTGACCAGATACTCAGGTGTAACACCAAAGCGGGCCGAAGCCACCTGACGCACTGCCGAGCTTGCGGTATCACCAGGTAAGAGGCCGCGCAAACCAGGGAAGCTCTCACTGGTACCATCAGCTTTAACATCGGCGATTGCATAGTAACGCAGTGGATCTTCACCACCCTCACCAGAATTAGATTTGGCACCAAGCCGATTCATGGCAATCGCCAAAACTTCATGGGCTTCTTTCGAGAGGGCACCAAGAGACATACCGCCGGTACAAAAGCGTTTAACTATCTCAGCGGCAGGCTCTACTTGATCAAGATCTATGGCCGAGCGATCAGACTCAAAGGTGAGCATATCGCGCAAAGCCAAAGGTGGCCGCTCGCGCACTAAGGCTGAATATTCGCGAAACTGCTCTTGGCGCTCTTGGATGCTAACGACTTTGCTAGTTATACCTAAAGCTGAGTGCAGGGCTTTAACGATTTTAGGATTGTTACCGTGATACTCTCCACCAGGGCGAGAACTCATCATGCCGTAATTAATTAGCTGCTTGTGACTATAAGGAAAGGCGCGACGGTGACAATCGAGAACATCGCGCTCAATATCGTCGATTTCTAACCCGCCGATACGTGACGGAGTGCCAACAAAGCAACGTTCAACGACATTTTCGCCTAGGCCAATACATTCAAATATTTGAGCACCAATATAACTCGACAGAGAGGAGATACCCATCTTCGACAAGACTTTTTGCAAGCCTTCTTCGATGGCCGCTCTAAAGTTGGCTTGCGCTGCATCGTTAGAAAGCTCCACCAAACTCTTCACTTCGCTATCAGCACATGAGTGCCGCACAATTTCAAAAGCTAGATAAGGGCAGACAGCCTGGGCACCATAGCCAAAGAGACATGCGAAATGGTGAGTTGTCCAACACTGTGCCGTCTCAAGCACAATTGAGCACTCAAGCCTGAGACCAAGGCGAATGAGCTCGTGGTGCACGGCAGCCACAGCCAGTAATACAGGAATGGCAACACGCTCAGAATTAACGCCGCGATCGCTCAACACTATTATCGACTTATGATCGCGCACAGCTTCGACAGCGCGCTTGCATAAGTTGCTCAAAGCCACATCTAAATTGTTTTCGCTAGGCAAGAACAAAAGCGAAACCACTTCTGCGGCAAAGGCTTTGTCTTCGCTGCCAGCCTGAATAAGGTTCTCTAGTTCTTTTTCGTTGAGAATGGGGCTGGCTAAGTGAATAGACTTAGCACCCTCTTCAGCAGGAACAAACCAGCCGCTTTGCCGACCCAGGTAAGAGTCAAGAGACATCACAAGCTTTTCGCGCAAGTGATCAATGGGTGGGTTAGTAACCTGAGCAAAGCGCTGTTTAAAATAATCGTACAGTAAGCGAGGCTGACTAGACAGCACCGCCAGTGGTGTATCATCGCCCATTGAATAAATAGCTTCATGGGCAGTAGAAGCCATCACTAAGAGAATTTGAGCAATATCTTCTTTGCCATAGCCATAGGCTGTCTGCAAGCCTATAAGGTCACTGTCAGCTAACTTTATCTGCTGCGCAAATGGCGCCGCCCCTAGCTCAAGCCTTTGATTCGCGAGCCAGGCAGTATAGTCATTTTCGCGAGCGATCGCCTCTTTAACTTCGCCATCCCGGTGAAGTTGACCACTGGCAATATCGACAGAGAGCATTTGCCCAGGCCCAAGACGGCCCTTCTGCAATACTTTAGACTGATCTAGATCTACCACTCCGGCTTCTGAACTTAAGAAGACGCTGCCGTCTTCAAGCACAGTAAAGCGGGCAGGCCGCATACCATTGCGGTCAAGTTTGGCGCCCACTGTTTTACCGTCACTATAAACAATGAGAGCCGGTCCATCCCAAGGCTCTTGAATGGCAGCAAAGTATTTGTAGAAAGCAGTTACTTCGTTGGCAGTCTGGCTGACAGAGTTAATGTTCGAATTTAAAATAGAACCTGAACGAGAACCTGAACTAGAAACTGGAACAGGATCAGGAATCAGTTGCATAAGCACTGCTTCTGGTTTGCGTCCAAGCCGCACCAGAAGCTCTAAAGCATTGTCTAGGCTGCCCGAGTCAGAAGTGGTAACACTGACAATAGGGAAGAGATTTTCCGAGTTCTCGCTCTCCCAATAAGGATGCTCAATCACCATCTCGCGGCATTTCATCCAGTTACGGTTGCCTAACAATGTATTGATTTCGCCATTGTGTCCAAGCAAGCGAAACGGTTGTGCTAAGCGCCACTTCGGCAAAGTGTTAGTACTGAAGCGGCGATGATAGACAGCAAACTGACTGACATAAGACTGATTAAGCAAATCAGGATAGAAGAGCTCTAATTCGTAAGAGCGCACCATACCCTTATAAACAATTGTCTTAGATGACAGCGATACAATATAAAAATCAGAATACTTATCGCCGAAACTACGCAGATAGTGCATCGTGCGCTTGCGAGCGAACAAGAGCTTTAACTCTAACTGTTCTTGCGACCAGTGGGGCGAACCACAAACAAATATCTGTTGCACAAGCGGACACGTTGCCTGGGCCAATGGACCCAAGACATTTTTATCAAGTGGCACATCACGCCAAGGTTTGGCAGCCAAGCTAAAGCCTTCGCTAAGCAAAAACCGCTCGAACTGTTCTCGACAAAAATCAGCACCAGCTTCTGGCAGAAAAACCATTCCGACAGCGCTCGAAACAAACACTGTTTCAGTAGCGACAAAACCTTCTGCTGCGAACAAAGCCCACGGAATCGCTGTTAGTATTCCAGAGCCATCCCCAGTAACACCATCGGCACCACAGGCCCCGCGGTGCTCCATACGACTCAATGCCGTCAAGGCATCGCGAACCACCAGATTGCTGCTCAGCGGACGATAGACGAAACCTACTCCACATGCGTCTTTTTCAAAGGTGGTATTAGCTTCGTTCATGTCTTTCCAATGCAAAGCCAGACCATTGCTGGTCACAGTTTTAAGCTCTTGAGCGAATTTAGGCAGGCTGGGTAGCAGGCAATAGTAAGCCCCGAGCATTCGATTATTAGCCATGCTCAGTGCGATGGCAAGAAAATGTTAAGTAAAGCTGAAGAGCCGTTTTGTACACATTTGCCGAAACCCGTCCGTAGACAGCCTTAGCCGAGCCGTTACAAGAAGCAATACTTCACACGATATATCTCTTTGTATACTAGAAGCCCGTCATCGTCAGCTTAGGCTAAAGATAAATTGCACTCTGTAGACCCAAAAGAGCACAAAGCTTATCCCATCTCTCTCTCTCGCAAACGAAATACTTGAGTACTCAAGTATCTGACGCAAAGCAAACAAATACTTTTTCTAAAACGATCACAGCTGCGTCAATAGACAACCGTCTCTGGCTAATGGCCCCAAGTCTAGACAAAGCTAGCGTGCAACCATATCACCGCTGCCAAACGATTTTCTATTAGCCCATACAAACATGATGCATCAAAGCGCATAAAGAAGGTATCAATAATATAGAGGGTGGAGTAAATAATTGGTCACTGCTTAGATTTAGAGGAAAGGGCGGCCTTAATTAGCTTGTCGATATCATCCATTAAATCTAGGCCTTTTTTGCCAGGATCGTATTTCAAAGCATCATTAAGTAGGCTCAAACGATCGGTTAAATGCTTCTCGTAAGATACTTGACCGAAGACACGCTGCTCACACCAGCCTACTTTAGTAGCAAGACGAACAGAAGGAGCGGGCGGTGTCACCGCATCAATGATTGCTAGATCGGCAGCACTGGGCTGATGACTTGCTGGGGCATTAGACTGGCTATTAGATGAGGCGTTTGCTTGTGCTCCTTGCTGACTGGCATCTGCTGCAGTTCGCTGACGCACTCTCATACCAGCAAACGGTCCAAAACCGGGAGCGAAGAAGGAAGAGCCTCCAGCGGCAGGCATGCCATTAAGCGGAACACCTAGTAAAGCACTGGCTGCCTTCGAGAGAAAGCTGCCACCACCACCGCCACCAGAAGCGGCGGCGTTGCCACCAGATTCAGCACTATCAACCGTGGTGGAAGACTGACCAAGAATTTTCTTGTGCAATTTCTTTTCAGCATAGTCTTCGAGAGCGTCAGTACGGTCACCTAAAGCGGCTGCAGGCATGGCCTTAGCGAAAGCCTTCGTCTCCATACGAGCAAGGCGGTCGGCGAGGGTATCACTTTCGTAGGTCTGCTCTAAAATAGCTTGCTCTAAGGCAGTCACACGCGGGTAAGAACCCACAGCTGGAGTGACGCCTTCACTATGCTCGACGTTGCCAGAAGCACTGGCAGGTGGTCGGTCGTCATCTGATTCCTGATAACCAGGGCCAGGAACCACCATCTGTTTATGCAGTGTCCCTTCAACATAGTCTTGCAAGCTGTCAGTGCGGTCGCTTAAGTCGGCTTTGTCAGTCGCCTTACCAAAGGCCTTCACTTCCATGCGACTCAAGCGCGCTGGCAAAGCCTCATTGGCATATGACTTGCCGAGTATGGCGCTTTCCATCGCTGTAATACGCGGATAGCTATCGACAGCAGCGCTTTCAGAATTTGGCACCGAGGCAGCAGGGCTGCCCATAGACTGGGCTAGCGCACTCTGACCAAAAACACTGATGGTTATCGGGCAAAGCGTCAGGCAAGCCACAACAGAAAGGCTTACCAAGAAAGTTTTTGCAAACAAATAGGACGTGGGTTTTCGATGCATGCTCACATTATGTCATCACCCTTCGTTTCACCTCTGTTCACATTGTTAGGAAATAATCTAAGCTGAGGTAAAACAATGGCTGTCCAATTAGTTTGGTACAAAAAAGATTTGCGCGTAGCCGATCATGCACCGCTCACTCAAGCATGCAAAAATGGCCCAGTAGTATGCGTTTATGTCATTGAGCCAGAAATACTTAGCTCTGCTGAATTTGACTCTAGCCACCAAGTATTTATAAACCAATGCCTCGAAGAGCTTCATCAGAAGCTTCTCAACCTCAATAATGGCCTACTGATTCTCCATGACAACTTGCCCGAAGCCTTCGAAAAACTAAGAAGAGAAATACCATTTGAAAAAATCTGGTGCCATGAAGAAATTGGCAACAGAGTCACTTATGACCGCGACCTGCGTGTTCAATCGTGGTGTAAGAAGAATGGCATCGCTTACGAAGAGCTTCCCCAAACCGGTGTAGTCAGGAGGCTTAAAAGCCGAGACGGCTGGAGTGAAAAATGGTTCAGCCGCATGAAAGCAGCGCGAATTGCCACACCAGATATAGTGGCTCCTCATTCATTTGCTGAAGAGCACCTCGCAGCCCACAAGCTGAGCAGCTTCGGCAAAATCTTCGGTCTTGATCAGCTCGGCTTGCCGCCATCCACAAAACCGCTCGCTCAAATCGGCGGTGAAGCCATCGCCCAGACAGAACTAGCCTCGTTTATTTTTGAAAGAAGTAAACAGTATCGCTTTGGCATTTCAAGCCCGATAAGCAGTCGCTTGTCTTGTAGTAGATTGAGCCCTTATCTGGCATTCGGAGCAATTTCACTACGGACAGTCTATCAGGCGAGCGTAATGAGACGCGTACAGCTGGCAAAGAAACCAGACAACGGGAGCTGGCAAAAGAGTTTAAGTGCTTTTGAAGAGCGCCTAATCTGGCATTGCCATTTTATGCAAAAACTTGAAGATGAACCAGAAGTAGAGTTTCAAAATATTAGCAAAATCTATGACGGCTTGAGAGAAGATGCCTTTCGGCAAGACTACTTTGATGCTTGGTGCGAAGGCCTGACAGGCTATCCGATGATCGATGCTTGCATGCGTGCGCTAAAAGAATCAGGCTGGATAAACTTTCGCATGCGGGCAATGTTAGTTTCGTTTGCGTCTTACAATCTCTGGCTACACTGGCAGCCCACGGCCGTTTACCTAGCGCGTCACTTTTTAGATTTCGAACCTGGTATTCATTATCCTCAGTTTCAAATGCAATCAGGCACAACTGGAATCAACGATATAAGAGTATATTCAGCGACAAAGCAAGGGCGTGACCAAGACCCTGACGGCAGTTTCATTAGACATTATGTACCTGAACTAGCCAATGTTCCGATCGAATATTTGCACCAACCTGAGCTAATGCCGCCACTGTTCCAACAATTTCATGGTTGCATAATCGGCAAAGACTACCCAGCTCCAATAGTTGATGAGCAAAACCTAAAAATGGCTAAAGAGCGTATCTTCGATTTAAAGAAAACAGAAGCAGCATTGATTGATGCCCAGCGTGTTCAGCTAAAGCACGGCAGCAGAAAAAAGCCACAAGGGAAAGAGTGGAGATAAACTGCTCAGCCAATGACCATAGAGGCAAGCAGTCAGGGTACATAGAAGCGAAGGGCGGCGCTTTATTTATGTACTCGAGGAACACCATTGAGGAATTCGGCAAAACTGACAATGAGTTTTTCGCTCTCACTGGCAGCCGTTGCCTCTATTTCTCCGACCTTATTTTATGCCGACCCTGTCCTAGGTAGTAGTGATTCTCACGCCTCTGCGTGCGCGCAGACGCCCCTAGCTGAGCAGATTGAATCGCTTAGAAAGTTAGCGCTAAAAAAAGAAAGCAAAGGCGATATTGGAAGCACAGCCTCTCTTGAAGAAAGTGCATTTAAGCTAGAAGAGAAGTTGCAAGGGAAACATTATTACAACAGAGAAGGCGATCTCTACCGCCTCAGAGAACTGTATATCAAGATTGGCAATTACGCCTCAGCCGAAGAATATTGTCGTCGACTAGTTGCCTTATCAGAAGAAATTTACGGCACAAACAGCTCAAATATGGCCGATGCCCTAGACTCACTTTCCGGAATTCTTAAAAGGCAAGGTCGAATGGCCGAGGCTAAGGAGATCGATGCAAAGGCGCAAGCCATCGAAGAAGCAAACGTTAACGGCTATACAACCACAAAGAAAAAGCCGATCTTCAAACAATCTAAGGCTGATTCGATAGATACAATATTGCATCCCGTACTCAACACAAAGGCAGGCCATGACCTCGAAGGCAAAAAAGTTGACCGCAAGTTATTCAAAGATTTGAGTGCCCTCACCCATGTGGCCAATGTCAATCATCGCAGCATCTGGACCACATATTTTCGCGATGCCGAGGAACAAGCAGCTTTGCAATTTTGCCTATTGGCAAAAGGAATGTCTAAGGCTCAAGTTGAAGCCTTGGTGGGCGCCCCCCGCTATCGCGGCGGCAAAATTCCCACTTGGACTTTTTGCAAACCAGATGAAGATGTTTGGCTTTATGCTTTTGGTGAAAGATGTGTGCCAGTCAGTCTATATTTTCGCCACGATCTCTGCGTAGACGCCAAACGTCACAGCGATGATCTCGATCGCGACTATCAAGTTTGGCGCGCCGATGACATCATCAAATTTGCCAAAGGAAAAACGGCAGCGCAAATTATTGCCTACGTCGGACAACCTTCTCAGACTCAGCTTAACGGCAGAGTGTTGCCGTTAGATTCGAAGAGCGGTCACAAACTAGATTTCGTGATTGGCTCACATACACTGGTGGGACTTTGGATGAGTAAAGGCATTTGCACTTGGCCAAACAAATATATGATCGGCAGATAGCCTTGCAATTCAGTTCTTGCTAGCGCTTGGCCAATAACTTTTGCAGAGCGAGACCAACCATGCCGGCCGCCAGTGCCAATGAGGTTTTGGTCATAACACACATCTGACAAACAGTATCAGTCAAGCAAGTATTGCTACTCGTGGCCCATTGTTCAATAGCCAAGACAGCGAAAAATGGCAGAGAAAAGGCCATAACCTTTGGGCTAGAAAACGGACACTTTCCGGCGGCGCATGAGCTTCCCTTGGTTTCACCACTGTCAATGACAGCGGCGATAGCATCGTCATGTTCAGATTTAAAGGCAGTATCCGGGTTCATATTTATGACCTAAGCAGGTTTGCCCCAGAGCCAACCTTGCCCAAATGGTACGCCCATTTCAACAAGCAATTCGAGTTCTTCACGACACTCAATACCTTCAGCAACTAGCTCGGCACCTAACGAATTGACTACCTTTACAAGCCGCTTCAAGAGACGAGCCTTGGATGGCTCTTCTGAAATTCCTGAGACATACTTACGGTCAATTTTGACGATGTCTGGCTCAAGAATAATCAAACTTTCAAGTGAACTGCGACCAAAACCAACGTCATCCACAGCTACTAGCAAGCCACGCTCTTTCAGCGCTTGAACGTGATCGCGCAGATAGGCAGGGTCGCCAATAAACTGCTGCTCGCTTATTTCAATGACATAGTTGCCATCTGTTTTATTAGATGGGAAGAGCGTCATTAAGCGCTCAATTGGAGTATCCATAATCGTTGACGGGAAGAGGTTGACGTGGAAGCGTGCCGTTTGATCAAACTTAGGATCAGGGCAAGCAGCAAGGCAAGTCTTCAAACAACGCAAGTCAACTATGGTGAGAAGGTTGTGTTCTACTGATACACGGAAGAGATCATCGGGCATCTCAAAGGCCCCGGCCGGGCCACGGCTCAAGATTTCGTAAGCGACGACCGTCTCATCACTGAGATGGAAAATCGGCATGGATACTGCTCTAAAGCAATCACCACGACGAAGTTTCTCGGTCAATTCTTCTAAGGCAGCTTTGTCAGGCGACTGGCCAGCTCCGGCTTGTTTATGCTTCTCACCTGACGAAACCCGGTTCTTACCAAGCATCTTAGACTCACGTACAGCCAATCTAGCTAACGAAAGTACTTCTTCAATTGAGCAGAATTCATAAGGCAAAGCCAAAACGCCTAAACTGGCAGTTACACGAACGGTCTCAGAAGCCAGCCTAAGTGGGCTTTCAGCTACGGCTAAGCGAATCTTTTCGGCAACCAACATACCTTCAGCAAAACGCGTATCAGGCAATATCAACAAGAATTCATCGCCACCAAGCCGGGCCAAATGGTCTGTCGGTCTGACAGTTTCTCTAACTCGATCAGCAATTTCATGGAGAACAACGTCACCGACAGCGTGACCAAACTGCTGGTTAATGCGGTCAAAGTCATCGCAGTCAATCAAGACTGTCACCAAGTTCCAGCCACCACGCTGGGCTCGCACATACTCGGCTTCGAGAGCCTTCTCAAGACCGGCCCTACTGAGTGCTTTGGTGGCGGCATCAATATTGGCAATGGTATCTAATTGTTGATTAGCCTCGAGAACTTTCTTGTTAGCTTCGTGCAATTGGTCTTCAAGTTGCTTCAATTGCATAGCATGGCGAATTGATTGCAGCAAGACGCGGGCATCAACTTCGTCTTTGACTAAAAACTCGCGAGCACCAGAGCCCATACCTTGAGTAGCGATGTCGTCTTTACTGCTGTTACCAACGACAACCACAGGCACACTTGCATCTTGCTCTCTTAACTGACGGAACTTATCTGCACCATTGTTGCCTGCCTCATCTTTTGAGCAATCGAGCAGAACAACATCGACCCCACCTTCACCAAGTCGCTTGAGACCTTTGGCTAGGTTCTCTGTGAATTCCATGGAAATTTCCATGGAGGCATCGGGCCCCGAAACTTTTTTGAGCACATCCTTAAGGGCGAACGCGCCCCCGGCTGTGTCTTCAATTAACAATACTTTGGTCTTCCTGGCTTCCATCATTTCACCGAACTATCTGGGATTCCTATCCACGCCCGAGAACAATTTTTCAAGAGCGAGAACCTCCTAATTTAACATCGATTTCATTTTTCGGCAGAGTTCCGCTTCTGACACGAAACATTATTACCCACCGGAGGCCGCGCACTTGCCAAGTATTCAATCTAATTTTTACGGCTATTAGATGCCTGAAGGATGTGCCCAAAACCTCTCTCTAGCGAGATTTGACCTTAGTAAATCCTGATTTCAACAGGCAGAGGAAATCTCTCTGAATGTATTGTTCCCGGCCAAGAAGATATTTAGCGATTTATTTGATATCAAAAAAACTTCTCGATAATCCTGGCTAGGGCTTTTCAGTCTAGTACCATGGTTAAGTTCTTGTAGGAGAGTCTACGGCCAGCTCGGTAGTAGCCAGAGTGATCTTTCACTTTCTGAGCCTCGTATCCCCTAGATGCCCCTTTCAAAAGCACCTCAAACCACTAAGCAAAAACAGAGATATATGCAGGAACCCGCCGAAAAGATTTCAAAACCGAATAACCT
>JBBRMD010000022.1:0-73922 GCA_038231015.1 Candidatus Obscuribacterales bacterium | reverse complement strand
GCCGCTGCCGTCGCCGATGAAGCCCTGAAGGCGCTCGAGGAAACCACCAAGGCCCTCGGCAAGTTCAAGAGCCGCATCGAGCAGGACGCCAACAAGGTCGACCTCAAGGCTTCCCTCGAGATGGCTGCTGCCGCTCGGCAGGAGCTGAAGGACATCCAGACCGAAATCTCCGGCGCCGGCCAGGCCTCCGCCGATATCGACCGCGCGCTGGAAGAAGCTCGTGCCAAGAACGACATGAGCAAGGGCTCGACCACCGACCAGGCTCGCGAGAAGCTCGCTGAACAGGTTGCTGCCAACGCCGGCCGTGACCGTCTGCGCGCCAAGCTCAACATGGACACTCCTGCTTCCAGCGACGCTGCGGCGCCGACCGACGCCAAGTAAGCAGTAGGCCGAGATCAACTATGGTCTCGGTCTAAATTTCTGTCGGGGGCGGCAATTACCTTTTAGGTATTGCCGCCCTCGACTCTTTTTCCTGACCAGTTAAATCTTTTAGCTTTAAGGAGAAAAATCTATGCCACCATGGCTTCCTTCTGTTGCAGAGCTACTTGCTGCTGCTCCAGTTATAGCCTCATTGATTGCCATCGAAGGTCTGCTCTCGATCGACAATATGCTAGTTATTGCTGTTCGCATCAAGGGCCTCGATGAAAAGGATCGCAAGCGCGCCTACCGTTTGTCGATGCTTGGTGCCTATGGTTTTCGCTTGCTCTGCCTAGCATTCGCCGCGATCTTGATTCAACATGAATGGCTCAAACTTGTTGGCGGCGGCTACCTGATTTATTTGATGTGCGAGCATCTCGGTGTAGGCGAAACTGGAGAATCCAGCCAAGAAGAGCAAATTCAAAAGAGACCAAGCAGCCTCGCCGCCACCGTGGTCTCGCTGATGCTCGCCAATATCGCCTTCAGTATCGACAATGTCGTCGCCGCTGTTGCACTCTCACCCAAACTCTGGGTGGTGATATTGGGTGTCAGCCTCGGCATGATTTCGATGTTCTTCGTTGCCGGCGTTTTCAGCAAGCTCGTCGACCGTTTCCCCATTCTGGAGAAGCTTGCCTACCTTCTGGTTGGCTATGTCGGCTTGCAAATTTTCGCTGAGTATTTCTATCACATCGAAGTGACGGAAATTCAGAAGTTCGCAGTGATTGCCACCATTCTTGTGGGCGGCATCATCTACGACAAAGCCAAGTTCTTGCATCCAATTGTCGGTCCGCTTTTGCACTGGATTGGCGAAATCATGGATGGCCTGGCTGAGCTCGTCAACACGCTCGTCAAACCGCTGTTTGCCTGCGGCGAGCTGGTCAAGCGAGTGTTCAACAAAATTTGGTCGACGAATCTCTGATTTGTCGCTCACCCAACAACACCTCAAGTCTCTTAACGGAGCAAATAAACAATATGTGCGTTTCCCTACATCCCGCCCGCTTCTCTGACACCGTCGTCGGAATCTTCGAAGGTCCCAACGGTCGCCGTTACCTGGCCTACCAGAACGTCGCCGCCAACCTGGCAAAACTGGCGAACCCGCCCGCCAAGACTGTCGTGGCCAAAGCAGTCGTCGAAAAACCTGTCCGTCGTGGCAGCCGTGGCATCTGCAGAAAGCCCACAGAGGGCAAGTCATCGTGGAATTTCGAGAGCGCTGTCACACCGGCACCGACCGCTCCCAGCGTGGTGCCGGCTCCGACAATCAGCAGCGGCAATGCCATGATTCTGCCCATTCCCGACGATGTTGCCAACATCGAGGTGATCGATACCACTACCTGCCCGGCTTTCCTCAAGGACATCCGCTCAGCTCTGACGCCCCGTTCGCGCGGTGGTATGCTCGGCGCTGACTCGGTTCGCCGCGGCAGCAAGAGCATCGAAGTGCGCATCATCAACTTCGACGTCTACACCATCGTGATCGCCAAGAACGCCGCCGCCATGCGCAAGGCGCTGGCCAGCGATGCCGTTCCTGCCGATCGCCGTCCGGCCCTCAACGCCGACATGATCAAGGCGTACACCAAGTGGTATCCCGGTTGGGCTATCGCTGTCTGCTGCTTCAACAACGCCGACGCCAAAGAAGCCAAGCCGCTGCTCTTCTCTTACGAGCCGAGCAAGCAAGCCAACCCCGACGACTTCTTCGTGCCTACTCTCGACGCGCACGACGGCAAGGTACCCGACCTGTCGGCCCGCGTCGACGTTGACCACACGGTCTTCGTTGCCACCAACGACATGGCGGCCAACCGCGCCACGACTGTCTACTACCACGACAGCGATGTTGCGCCGGGCGTTGCTCAGTTGCTGCCCAAGGCGGTGATCGGCAAGGTCTTGCGCGGCACCATGGGCAACGGCGACATCATCTTCCGTCGCAGTGACTTGGCCGCTGGCAAGTTCAATGGTCTGCGCGCACTGCCTCCCGGTGCAGCGCAAGCGGCTGATGGTGCCGAGTTTATCTAGTCGCTTGCTAATCGCTAAGTAGCCTTTAGCCAGTTACCTGTAGGTTTATTCTCACTAGGGCTCCAGTTTCATGCTGGCGCCCTAGTTGAGAATATTTACCACAGTCTCCACTTCTGTCTCCGCTAGTCATTCGCGAAGCAAAAAACTTAAGGGGGCACGCTATGAAAAAAATTAGCCAGCAGGCTAAGAGCATTTATATCGGGCCAAACCAACGGCTCTGGGCAATGCCCCGCATGTATCAGCGCTTCTGGGGCTGGTATGAACTCGACCAACGGTCTGGTTTGTACTTCGCCAAAGGCTCAAGCGCGGCCAACGTCAGTCTCATCAGAAACAACTTCAAACGACTGCCGAAGCTCTTGCAGGAGCTTTGCCGAAACTGGTCAGTTACCTTTAGCTTTGCTGAAGGACCGACTGCCTGCGGCAATTCCTCAACCTTCTACGCCGACTTCTCAAGGCAGCCTGAACAGTACATCTCGCCTCATATCGAGATTGGCAGCGCCAGCCTCAGTCCCGAGAGGATTTTGGCTCATCTCGGTCACGAGGTCTGCCATCTTTTTTGGCGCAGCAGAAGCGAATGCGAGAGACGCACATACAGAGCCTTTCTCGAGCGCAGCTGCCAAGCCACCAGCGTCGAGGTGACTAAATACGTGCACGGCTACTTCGAAGAGTATTTGGAGTCGCTCAAGAAGTTTCGTCAGAACAAGGTGCATCCCAACTTGCATGACGGCAACTTTTTGCGCTGGACCGAAGAGTCTTTCTGCGACACGGTTGCCACCAAGCTTGTCGGCGAACATCCTGACCGCACCAGCAATTGCTCAGTCGACCTGGCTGAGCGCGTCCAAGAAATCGAACAAAGTCTTCAACTGGCACTCTGAATCAGAGGAACTAGTTTTTCAAGGAGAGGCGCCAACCGGCGCCTTTTCCTTTTTCTCGCATCTACTGCTTGTTATAGTTAGGTGGGGATGCAAAAGAAAACCGTGATCACCTAAACTAGAGGCCACGGCACTACAATTAGAACATTGCCGGCCCGAACGATTTGGAGCAGCTCTTGACCATCCTTAAACGCTCATCAGCCAGAGAACATATCACCCAAATATTGCTTGACCGCATTATTGACGGAACCTACAAGCCTGGTGAGAGACTAATTGAGCTGCAAATCGCCAATGAACTTTCGACTAGCCAAGCACCAGTGAGAGAGGCATTTCGTTATTTAGAAGCGATGCGAGTGGTAGAAACAGAGACCTACAAGGGCACTCGTGTGCGCAGCATCTCGGCTCGCGAGCTAGAAGAGTCTTCTCAAGTGCGTGCGGCTTTAGAAGAGCTAGGAGCCCAGTTGGCAGCACCGCATTTCAAAGACAATGTGGCGAGGCTTGAGAAAGAATCGGTTCTTTTTATGAAAGCGGCCGAGGAGAAAGATGTCAAAAACTATTCGAAACATGATATTGAATTTCATCGCATTATCATTGATGGTTCACAAAATGCGCTGCTGCTCTCAATCTGGGAATCAGTAGTATTAGAAAGCCGCTTCCGTTTGACTTTAAAAAGCATTGGCGAAGACCAACTTGAGCATTTTGGCCAAGCTCATTTACCGGTTATCGACGCCCTGAGAAAAGGTGATGGCAAGGCTGCTGGCAAGATTTTGCGAAATTTGATTTGCAAATTCCACTTCTTGAAAATTGACTAATAGCGAAACTGTTTAAGCAGTATAATTCCAGGTCTTTGTAAGTACTAATAGTGGTAGAGAGAATATGTCGACACAGTCAACATCACGACTAGGTAATTTGCTTCAAGAATTTGGTGTAATTAACCCCGAGTCTTGCAGCAAAGCCGAACAGCTATCTACATTTAGCGGTCTACCGTTTGGTAAGTGTTTGATCCTGCTTGACCTAATTACGGCAGACGATTTGAAAGAAGTGTTAGATGGCCAATCGCTTTTACGCGAAGGAATTTTGACAAAAGCCGCTGTCGCCCAAGCTGTACAGAAAGTTTGCAAAGAACACATTTCAATCACAGAAGCACTAAGCAAGCTCGGGGAGAAGTCAAAGGCGGCCAAAAGAACTAGGCTCGGAGACCTTCTTAGCGACGCTCAGGCTATTAGCAGCAAGCAATTAGAGGTAGCACTAAAAGTAGCAGAGTTCGCGTCCTTGCCGCTTGGTCACATCCTTACAAGTTTTGATACCCTAGAACCTGCACTGGTTGATCAAGCCATTGAAATTCAGCGGCGCATTCGCAAAGGCGAGCTAGAACGCAGCGCTGGTGTCAATTTGATTCACCAAACAAATCAAGATTTAAGCAGCAAAATATCGTTTGGCAGCGGTCACTTTGCCCTCGGCGAAATTTTACGATTTGCCAACTTATTATCGACTCAACAAATCGAAGAAGCAGTAAGCGCGGCCAGTGCAAAGAAACAGTTGCTCGGTGAATACCTAGTAGAAATGCAACTGGTAAGCGATGAAACTATGACAGCGGCACTCTGCGTGCAAAGTTTGATTGCCTCACACTTACTCTCGATTGATTCGGGCTGCGAAGTAATCGGCAGCGTAGCTCGCTTCAAGATTAGCTCAGAGCAAGACTTTGAAGGTATTACTTTCCAAGACTTTTTAAAAATTAGCGGCTATCTCACTAACTCAAAACTAAGAGTAGTGATGACTAAACTCTCAAGCGATCCCAGTCAAACATTCGATGCCTTCAAGCAATCAATGCAAGATACTTCAAAACTGCGCGAACTATTGACTGAATGTTTTGCCGATGATATTTCACTGATAAACGCTGGGGCAGTGCTTTTCCAATTAGTGCAATTGAAAAAACTCAGCCTCAATCAAGCCTTGCTCACCTTTGCTTTTCGCAAAAATGGTGTTTCCTTAGCCACTGTGGCCTAGCCCTAGCACCTTTCCCTGCATTTTAAATGCTTGTGATCACTGGCTAGGCAAAGATCATAAGCTAAGAAGATAGGCTAAGAAGATAAGCTGTGATCACACGAGAGATCGACATATTCAGCCTTAGTTTTGCCTCTCATTGCTTTGACACTCGCCATCACCGCCGCTGGATCAAATATGGCAGCCTGAGTAACAGCAGCATTCAAAAGAGCGTCTTCAACTGTGCGACCATGATTATAATTGAGAGCAAGCTTTGAAGCTGCCACCGCCAGTGGTGAGCGCTCGGCAATTGTTCCGGCTATTTGGAATGCCGCTTCGAGCATCTGTTCATGGCTTTCATACACCTGATTGACAAAGCCCAATTGCTCCGCTTTTGTCGGGTTCAAAGGCGAACCGGTAAAAGCAAGCTGGCGAACAATGGCATCAGGAAGAGCTAAAGGCAAACGCTGCAGGCTACCAAGGTCAGCCATGAGACCAATATTGATCTCTTGAATAACAAAATAAGAATCAGTGGTGGCAAAACGCAAATCGCAAGCAGAAACCAGATCGACAGCTGCTCCGATAACGGCACCCTGACAGGCCGCTAGCACTGGAAAGCGAGCTGAATTCAAAACGCTGCAACTCTCTTGCATACTAATTACCAGCCGTCTAAAAGTTTCTCGCGCGGCTGGAGAGCTAGTATTTATGAGAGTTTCGTCGGCAAAAAAATTGAGATCAATACCAGAGCAAAAGTGGCTTCCTTCAGAGTGCAAGACTAATGCTCGCACCTGACCGCCTTGGTCTAGGGCGCGAATGGCAGCGGGAAATTCGGAAAAGAAGTCTTTTGTCAGCGCATTCTTGAACTTGGGATTGCCCAATTTAACAGCGGCAACGCCATTGTCTATAGTCAATTCAAAGCTTTTATATACTGCCATTGTCTCTGCTATTACCTTCGTATTTGCGTTCAGGTTTGCGTTCAGGTTTGCGGTCGTGACTGTGCTCTTATTTGCGTGTACTAGAATGTCCGATTTCTGTCCCGAAATCGGACATTTCTGGGAGAGCAAAAAGATGATACAGCACAAACGAGCTTTGACCTCTTTGCCACAAAAAAAATTTGGCCCAACCACTATATTCGAAAATGCTTCAATTTGAAGGCTGCAACACCCCAAAAGCTCGGGTGCAAGGAAAGTTATACAACTATACGTTTTAGTAAAAATAAAGAACGAAAAAAGCGGCAAAAAAAAGAAAGAGAGGAAGAGAGGTTTCCCCCTCTTCCTCTCTGATAGCAAGCGTCTTGCTCGGCTACTTACTTCTTGGCGGCTTCATCCGGTGCACCAAGAGCGGTGGCAGCCGGAGGAGCAGCCTGAGCCGCTTCAGCGCGTTTCTTATCGAGAGCAGTCTTGAAATTACCCAGCTCTTCGATGGCAGGAGCCATCAGAGCAACGGCCTCTTTGACATTTCTGTTGTCTAGGGCGGCCTTGCCACTCTTCTGAGCAGCTTCGGCGCGGACGATCAAGGCAGTCGCGTCTGCGTCGCTGGCGTTCTCAGGCTTGGCAGCGTACTGCTTGAGCGCTTCGATACCGAGCGAGAGGGCAGCATAAACGACATAGCCCTCGGCCAACTTAGCCTTCTTGCTGAGCCAGAAAAGGCCGAGCACGACAACGAGAGCGAGGAGGCCGAAAAGGCCGAACACGATGGAGAGGAAAATGGACATAGTTTAGTTCCGATTTTGATTGCGTTGTTGCCAACGCAATGGGAGGGTAGCGGCCGTGCCACTACCCTCCGCGTTTGTGGAAGGAATTCAGACTCGTAAATGCGAGACCAAATTCGCAGAAGGCTAGACGAGATGCCTTATGCGCCGAACAGCTCAATAATCTGCTTAGTGAGCGGCAGTCGGGCAGTTGGCGTTCTCGCAGCCGGTCAACGGGTCACTGATGCCGTAACCGCAGGCGGCGCAGCGAGGCGTAGCGTTGAGCGCGTCCACCGGCCGGGCGTCACGGGTGAACACCGGGCACGGCTCGTCGCGCTTGCGCGAGCTGACGAAACCGTTGAAGCGCTTGTCGAACAGGTGTTCTTCGAGCAGCTGGAACTTGTAGGTCGCGGTCAGCGGTCCGGAGGCGCTCAGGCCCTGGCGAATTTCCAGGGTGAAAGCAGGGAAGAGACCTCCGGTAGCAGCCTCGGCCAAGAGCCGGCCGCTGGGGTCAGTGCCGCGCACACAGGTTTTGTCTTCGTTGCCGCTGAAGCTGATCATCGACAAAAAGCCGCTGCGAGCCAGACGCTTGCTCTTGTTGAGCAGGGCGCTCAGCGCGAACTGATTGCGCTTTTCCGGCTCGATGGAGCCCTTGAAGATCTCCTCGCCGTCGACGCGCACGATGGCAGTGACCGGGTCGGCAGTGAAGATAACGAGCTGGGCCGTGGCCGGATCACAGACGCGAACATAAGTGTCCGTGCCTTCCATGAACTGCTCGGCGGTTTCTTGGTTGCAACCGCGGGTGATGAGTACTGTTGTCATATTTTATTTCCTCTTACGGGTTATTTATTGACGAGCGACATCTGAAGAGAAGTCGCACGGATGGCCGCCATGACGATATGTCTGGCTGACCATCGGAAGCATAGGGCTGGTGATTTCTGAGCAGTCAGTATCAACTGCTCATCACTCGCTAGCGTTCTAGCGATTCTTGCCAAGACTCAGCAAACGCTGAACGCTGGCAATGGAGACGAGCAGAAGAACGAACACTAAGATGGCGACCAGTAGCCCTCCAATGACGGCAATCGAGGCACCCACAGCCGAAGTGGCGTGGATGTACGATTGACTGATGATTTGCATAATCCACGGCATCACCGATTGCTCGGCAAAGTCGTGAGCGAAGCTCCATCCACCGACCGCAATGGCACACCAGGCCACGAGGAAGGCGAACAGATACATGAAGAAGCCAGAAAGTTTCATATCTTTCTCTCAAGTCATGTTCAAGGTATTGCAGGAGTCACTGCGCATTCAACCTTGAACCAGTTGTTGATGATTTCGGCGTGTTGGGGAAAGCCGATATCTTCAGGCAATTCTCCGGCAGCAAAAGTTCCGACGTCTAGCACTTCCTCACCGGCAAGCAATCCGCCGCCGACAGGTCTTACGTGATAGACGAGGATGACTTCATTGGCGCCTTGAATCGGCGAGTAAACGGCAAGCAGTCGCACAATGACGACCACCAAACCGGTCTCTTCAAAAACCTCACGAATGGCCGCCAGCTCGGCGTCTTCGTGAGCTTCAACAAAACCGCCGGGCAAGCACCAGGTGCCAACTTGCGGCGGGTAGCGGCGTTTGGTCAAGACGATACCTTTGGCGGTTTCGACCAGACAAACAGCCACGGGCTTAGGGTTATCCCAGTGAACAAAGCGGCAAGTCTGAGAGGAACAGGCCAGGCGAAAGCGCTCGCAGACCAGTTGTTCAGAGAGGCCATGTCCACAAAGTGGGCAAAAGCGGTAACCAACGAAATGCGCTGGCGGGGGGTAAGAAGTTGATGTGGACGCGCAGGAGGCCGGTTCTTCACTGGTTAGTGGGCCTTCTTCGCTAGAGGGATGCTCATGTTGCGCAAGATTTACTGTCATATCTTCGTACTACAGGGTGCCTTCCGAGAGCTTCTAAATTAAGCAGGAACCGTTCTCAATCCAATACCGATTGACCCTTGTCAGAGCAAACCACCTAGAAGCAAACCCAGCACTGCCGAACTCAGCCGAAAACCTGAAGATACTCGAGCACCAACCAGCGATCTGGCAGGGGAAGAATCAAGGTTTAAGGTAAGAGCAGGGCTTTGGTGGTTTGGAAGAGACTCAGGGGGTGGTGGAAATAAGAACAGTATTAGTACGTTAGATCCTGCGCACACGCCCGTACAATCAATATCTACAGAACTTTACATGCGCGCGCGAGTACTAAGCTTTCCTTTAGATTCCGCATGACAAGCTGATGATAGGGCTTTTGAGCTAAATCGCACCCTCTTGACAGCGCTAGCGGCACGAACGCTCTCGCAAGATATACAGAAGCACCACATTAGCAATGCTGCAAATTTTAAGAGCCGAAAGCCAGCACCAGACAGGCTAGCTTAGTTCTGCTAGCACTGCTCTGAACAACTTATCGAGACGTTTTGAGGCATTCTTGGAGGCCTCTAATACTTCTTCGTGACCGCCCATAGCTTCTTCTGGTCGCCAAACATTGGTGATCACCGAAACAGCACAAGCAGTGGTTTTAGTGCCATCGCAACAAAGCATTTCTGGAACTGTCGACATGCCAACGGCATCAGCCTTCAACTTGCGCAGCATATCTACTTCAGCCATGGTCTCGTAGCTCGGTCCTAACAATCCAGCATAAACACCTTGGCGCAGCGGTCTGAGCTCAGCAGCCGGTGTAGTGATATCTAAAGCTTCGCCAACATTGATCAATTTTTGCGAAAGCTGGTTTCGACAATCAGTGATTGGCTTGGCGATAGCGGGCAGTAGACCGCTATCTTTCAACTCAGGGCTGAGGTGATCTCGATAACCAGTAAGCACCATTAAATCGCCAACAGAATAGTCTAAATTAAGGCCACCAGCGGCATTAGTCAGAAGCAGATTAGGCACTCCCCACTCTACAATCGCTCTGGCAGCTAGTGTGACAGTGGGCCAATCATAACCTTCATAGAGGTGGAAGCGACCCCGCAGAACCGCCACTAACGGGCCGCCTTCAACTATTCTTCCCACGGTCAGAGTGCCCGAATGGCCTGCGACACCTGGCGCCATGCCGAATAAATCTTGGTAAGGTAGAACAGTTGAGTCGATTAGTTTGTCTAAGACGCTCACTCCTGAACCTAAGACGACCGCTGCCACAGGCACTGCTGTGCTCAGTTTCTTAAGGGCGATAACGGCTTCTGAAGCAGTTCTTGGCGCTGACTTGATCATGAATCTCCTTAGGTTTAGCGGTTAATCGCCATCAGTACTTGATCGGGCAGCACGCCGCCAACAGGCACAGCCAGGGCCAACACCTTCAAACCAGCGTGGGCGGCAACTATCATTGTCGGTACAGTATTCCAGTTATAAAAATGAGCACCCATGCGGTGCAACAATTCGAGGTCTTCCTGATCGGGATTTAGACCAGGCATGACACCAGCGGCGATACCGCTGCGAAGCTTGCTCAAGGGGTTACCCATAGTCCATGTCTCTTCTTGGTCAATGGTATCGGCAGCCGAAAGATAGATGTTGTTGACCACAGGAAAGCGTTGACCAATCGGGTTATTAGGGCCAACCAGCGGATTATTGCCCATCAGGTTTAAGTGGTCAGAAACAATATGTGGCTCTTCCTGATTATCTTTGAGGTGACTCGGGCTGAAACCATAAGCGTGATCGATGACGATTACAACTTCAGCTTTTTCTTTGTTGCGAATGAGGTCTATAGTGGCATCCGAGAACTTCTCAAAAAAATCAAACTCAGGGCAGGTGCCTGTAAAATCAATGCGCTTTGCATACCGAAGCTTCAATTTCTTTCCTCTTTCTCTTTTCTTTGACCTAGCATTCTAATCTAGTTGGCAACACTAGCAGCCGGAATAAACGATTGTCCCGCTCCCGTCCAACCGATATCTAGCCAAGAAGACAGCGTGCCGGCGATGTCAGCAAAGCCCTGGCGTATACCGATATCGGCCGAAACTATCGATGGACTGTAACCAACTAGTGGAACATACTCACGGGTGTGGTCGGTACCAGGGGCTGTCGGGTCATTACCGTGATCTGATGAAATCAGAAGCAAATCGTCTGGCTGCATCGCGGCCATAATGCGCCCTAACCACTGATCTATTTCTTCTAAGGCATGGCCATAGCCTTTCACATCGCGTCGGTGCCCATAAAGTGAATCGGTATCAACTAAATTTGTGAATATGAGACCAATGCGATCTGGCCTGGTTGGGCCGATCTGAACATTTTTCATATCGATGTCACCAGTAATGGCTTTAATGGTCAGCTCAAGACCCTCAACGTTGGTGCCTGTGTGCTTGGCATGAGAGAGGCCATTGCCGACAAAAATGTCTTCAATTTTGCCAATGCCGAAAACGCCTAAACCCGAATCTAGGGTGTTGTCTAAAAAAGTCTTTCCTGGCGGCGGAACGGCGTAGTCACGGCGCTCGCCAGACATGCGTTTGTAGGCTCCGCTCTCACCATTGAAAGGTCTAGCGATAACGCGGCCAACTCGGTAGGGGCCATCGAGTATTTTGCGGGCAATTTCACACCATTTATAAAGAGTGGCGAGGGGAACTACATCAACGTGAGTAGCCACCTGAAAAACACTATCGCCTGAGGTGTAAACAATGGGGAAGCCCGTGCGGCGGTGCTCGTCACCAAGCTCATCAAGAATTACTGTGCCTGAAGCGGCCTTGTTGCAGAGAATACCCTTGCAGCCGGTTTCAGCGATAAAGCGGTCAATTACTTCTGGAGGGAAGCCGTCGTAAAACATCGGGAAGGCTGTGGCGCTAATGATGCCCATCATTTCCCAATGGCCAGTCTGGGTGTCTTTGCCGTTGCTCTCTTCCTGCAATCGGCCATAGATACCAGTCGGTTTAGTCGCAGGCGCCACGCCGGCTAACGAAGTAATATTACCCAAACCTAGTTTGCCCATGTTTGGCAAGGACAGGCCACCAACTTCGCGGGCGCAATTGGCCAGACTGTTGCAGTCGGCGATATCACCAAAGTCAGCATGGTCAGGCGAAGCACCAATGCCGCATCCATCTACAACCACAACTATCGCGCGGCGGTTTTTTCCCTGGCCGTCTTTAGATTCGTCTTTCAAAGCCACCTCTAATTTGGATGCATCGCCGAAGCTAACGCTTGCAACCTGCGCTAGCCCACACTAAGTAGAGCTATTGTAATAGCGCCAGGAGCTTTTTGTTAGCAAAGCCAATTGTAAAGAGGCTAAATGATCGAAAGTTTGGCGCGCCGTAATTAGTGAGACAAATACGCAATCTCCTCTTATGAGCTGTTGTGAATCGGTTAACGCCTTTGCTAGGGTGCGAATATCCTTTATCACCCACAATCTTTCAAAAAAAACACAAGCTCCGACCTAAACCCCCACTCCTATCGAGAATTCAATGCTTTAGCTTCCCTTTCTGTGGAGCAGCATTCCGGGTGGTCTGTAGGTCAACTAGTGCGCTTGAAATTTCCAAGTGTCAAAGGCATCAACTTCGGTCACGCAGACTGACAGTAGTTGGTGGTCTCTCTACAACAAATCGTCTGCATTCACTTCTCCGACCATCAATTGCCAATGTTGGCAGTTGTGCTAGGAGACCAAACATCAGGAGTCACTTATGAAAAAGTTTCTTGCTCTTTTCGCGGTGGTTGTCAGTTTCGCACTGAGCACCCCCGCATTCGCTCAGAATCACCATGGTCGCGACGGCGATGGTAATGGTCGCGGCGGCGTCAACCTTCAGGTCAGCCCCTGGGGCACATCGCTCAACATCGGTGGCCGTCACGGCGTGACCATCAACGACGGCCGTGGCCGTTGGGACAATCGTGGCTGGAACAACGGGTATCGTCCGAATCGTGGACCGGTGGTGATCATCCCTGTTCCGCGTCGCGACTACCGTTACGACCGTGGTTACAACGGTTACGATCGCAGCTACGGTTACGACCGCAGCTACGGTTACGACCGCGGATACGGTTACGGTCGCCAGGTGCTGCAACGCCCTTACTACTACTTCGACCGCTACGACCGCGAGGTCTATGTCGACCAGTACGGTCGCTCCACTTACACCGGCAACTACCGCGGTGGTCGTGATTGCGACTGCAACTAAGCAATTTCCGTTCGGTTGACTGATGGCTTGGTTGCACGTGCTACACGTTGTACTCCAAGTCGTTTATCAATGCGAATGGGCAAAACTGGATGGGGTGCAGGGAAACCTGCGCCTCATTCTTTTTTTGCCCGACAATTTATTATTTTATATAGTATTACCTCATTAACAGAAGGTAGCCGCTTTCGAACATCGTCAAGGCTAGCTGTATCAGTGTTTGAAGATTTTAGCCGTAGTACCTAGCAGGGCTGCGCTAGATAGTGCTAATCTAGTGTATAGAGATATCGGAGGCACAATGACCACACCAGACATGCTGTCAATTAATAACGTCGCAGCCAAGCTCGGTTTGTCCGTGCACCAGCTCAGACGCTGGGAGCTGATGTTCGGCTTGGAAATCAAACGGGGACGCGGGCAGCAACGGCAGTACCGTGACGAAGATCTCTCTGTTTTAGAACGCATTAAAGAGTTGGTCGAGCAAGGCTGGCCAACATCACAAATTAGGCCACAGCTCGAAGCTGAAGGCCTGGTTTCTCCCAAGCTCATCGGTGTCACTCCTAACCCTGGTAATCCTGAAGTCCTCCAAGAGTCAATTATTGGCTTGCGCAACTTTACCGAAAGACGCTTTATCGAAATCTCCAAACAAATCGACGAATTGCGTCAGCTGCTCATTTCAGTCACTTTGAAAAACGAGTTATCGGCAGACAAGGCTTCGCCATGGCAACCGACCGCCAGCGAATATATGCCAGCTCCTAAAATTCAGCCGGCCCAAGAAATCACCATTGGGCCACAAATTTCAATTGATCCACCGAACAGCAATATGTACGGCTCGGGCAACTCCGGCCTAATCGGCCGCCCTCAAGCCAATCCTAATCTAAATGCTAACTCTAGTTCTAGTTCTGGTATGCAGAGACAAGATGCCCGTACATCGTTCGAGCCATCAACAGGCAACGAGGCCGTCTCGCGCTCGATGTCAGCTCTTGATTCTATGTTCAAAGAACGCGAAAGTCGTGACGCCGATGCTCAAGCACAGAGCGAAACTGCTAGCGCTAGCGGTTACACGAAAACCCCGGTTATACCTCCGCCCGATGCCACGGCAGCCACAGCGGCTATCAACAGTCTGACCAACCCAGCCAGCCCGAGCGCTCCCCCGGTTCGCCACAGCACCATCCCGCCACTACCAACCCATCAACCTCCAACAGAGACCACCGAAGTGGCCCAGACTGAGGCTCCGACCGCTTCGGCAACTGAAACTGAAAACTTACACACCGACACGATTTCGACACCATCTATCCAGTCTCTCGCTTCGCTAACGGCACTAACACCACCGATATCATCTCCTACAGCAGATCCTATGCTGTCGTCTATGTCGTCTGCTATGTCGTCATCTGTGTCGTCTTCTGTGCCTGCCAGCGAGAGCGAACAACCGGATATTGCCGCTCAATATTCAGCTACTGCAGTAGATCACCAAGCTCTCGACGACGCTACTCCGACTTCAGAGCCTCTCTCTAAGTTCACCGGAGCCTCTGCATTCAGCGTACCGCCATTACCGCCAAATCCGTTCAAAACTTCCACTGAGGGCGCTGAAGCAACTCAAGCCAATCTGCGTTCGCTATTTTCACCGGCCGCGCCAGAGCCGCCACTTGGATTGAGCGCATTTGCCCCTTCTAGCTTCTCACCGGCTTCACCAGCAACTCCTGGTTCAGCACTAGGCGCGACACCAGCGCCAGCAGCAGAGCCAGACTTAGAATCAGCTTCGCCTTATCAGCAGACGGCAGCACCAGCGCCGGCTTTTGAGCCTTCGCAAGAAGACACAGCCGAAGAACTCGGTGAAGGCGTCGACAGCTTTTTCGATGACGAACCCAAGGGCGCAGTTCAAGTTGAAGAAGAAGAAGATCCTAAACAACCAATTCAACTCACACCAGGACCACAAGTAAACTTCGGCCCAAATGTCTCGGCACCTACACCGCAGGCGACACCACAAAGAGTAGACGATAATTTTGGCCTCGGTGAAGTTACTGACCAGAACTACCTCACTGTGCTTGGTCGGGCTCTCGATTTGATTGGCTGGACCGATGAACAGGCTGATTCTTATTCACTTAAAACATTTGGTGTGCCGCATTGGGATGAACTTGGTCGCAGCCAAGCTGAAAAACTAGTGGCACACTTGATCGGTTTGCTCAAAGAGCAGCTCGGTTAAAAGCAGAATTCGGCAGAGTATAATTCGGGCCTATCCGCCCGATTTAATCTAGACACCGTATTTACCCCACTGACAATCAGTCAGCTCGCCCCTATTATCTAAGAACACGCTAAATCGCGGGTTCTCCAGAGAGAGCGATCAGGGATGATTACTACCGAGGGCAGCACCGGTCCTGCGAGCAATTAAATCAAAAGAGCAGCTTTTATCAGCTGCTCTTTTTTTTCGCACAACTAGGCCACACAAAAAGCTTGCACTAACTCCCGCGAACCCATAGCCAACAACAGTCCTCAGGTTCAGATAGCGAATATTAAAACTAGAGATTTACTCATGAAAGCTCTTGTTATAGATATACCAGTCTTGTTAGGGTCAAATTATCCATTTACATCTTGAATCTTACAGGAGTCCTTTTCAGCCACAAAACCAGCGCTATGCCCTAGTTCAGTGTCCAGAAAAGTCTTCACTCAAGGCGTGGGAGAACTCACTTTTATTAACCTCGCAACGCGCAAAACAAAGACAGCGTAGTTGCCGCTAAAGTTTAGGAGCATCCATGAACACAAGTCAAAACCCTCTGGGCTTCCCAGAGATGGTCGTTCACGTCGAACAGATGTTGACCGATCCCGAAATTCTGCAACTTTACGACGAAGGCGACAAGCTTTCCAGTTCGCAGACCAAACACGATGTCGGCCATGCATTTTCGGTTCTCAACACGGCCCGCTATCTCACAGAAGAACTGAACAAGCGCTTCCCCGGTTCCCTCAGCGACGAAGCTCGTTTGGTGGTCATTCCGGCTGGCGCTTTCCTGCACGACATCGGCCGCGCCATCAGCGTCGACGACCATGCAGAAGCCGGCAAGAAAGTGGCACAAGACTACCTCAGCAAGAAAGATTTCCCCACCAAGGTGATCTCTCGCATTGCTGCTGTTGTTGCCTGCCACCGTTCCGACAAATTCCTGGGCATCTCCATCGAAGCCTTGAAGAAGTTTCCGGAACTGGCCATTGTCGTTATCGCTGACAAATGCGTCGGCGATGAAGACCGCGTCCGCCCCAATCGTGCCTTTGCCCTGCGCTGCCTGCGTATGGTCGGCCTCGCTCGTACCAACTTCTGGGACAACGCCGAGCACGATCGTGTCAACTTCGCCATCAAGGACGCCCAGCTTCTGGTCGACTCTGACGATGCTTGCACCCAAGAACACGCTGGCGCGATTGTGCTCAAGTTGGTTCTGGATGAGAAGGTGGCACCGGCCGCTGAACTGCTCTCGCTCTACAGCAAGCGCTTCCACTCTTGTGGTCGTGCGGCCAAAAGCCTGGGCTTCGTCTTCCGTATCGAGGTCAACTCGGTGCGCTTCATGTACGACGACGTCACCAACCAGTGGCGCCCCCTTGAATGCTTCAGCGTGCAATTGCCCTAAGGCATGAGCTCCTGAAGTAAACAGGAGAAGAAGAGTTTCTGGCTTAGGCCAGAGACTTTTTCTTCTTCCAACTACTACTATGCTATTTAGTAAGATTGTTGTGGCAATTTAGGGCAGTAAAGAGATAGCTAAAAGCTGCGGCCTAGTAGAATATATTTACTGCCGAAGGAGCGCCTCAAAAAGAGTGTCACTTGTAAACGACATCTGGAAAATCTATCGCGCCTCTGCTGAGTCGTGCGTCAAAGCAGGTCAATACACCGATGCTGAGCGTTTATGGCTGGCTGCTTTAGAAGTGGCAGAAGATTATGGTCCAGACAATGCCATGCTGACTACCTCACTAGAGGGTCTTGCTGAAGTCTTTTGGTATCAAGGCAAACATGAATTTGCTGCTCCAATCTGCCGCCGCCTGCTGCGCTTATACGAGCAGAAGCTCGGTCATCATCACCCTGACGTCGGAACCATGGCCTACAACTTGGCTCTGCTCTACCACTCTTGGGGTAAGTATGTTGAAGCAGAACCATTCTACAAACTATCAATGTCTATCAAGACTCGCGTTCTCGGCGGCCGCCACCCAGAGGTCGTCAGCCTTTTGGGTAACTACGCCGATCTGCTGCTGATGCTAGATCGAGTAGAAGAAGCGAGAGAACTCAAAGCTCTCTCTGAAAAGGTCAAAGCAACAAGCTGGCGCAAAACCGGAAACTGGCAAGCCATGCCAGCTGCAGCTGAGTCAGAGACACTTTCCAACCCTAGTCCTACTTAGATGACTTTCGGATTAACTGGCTGGCTTAAGTCACAGCATCGTAGCATCGACTATGAAATACCACTTTGGTATCCAAGCAAAGAGCACCCAGATAGCCGTGAATGGCTGAGCACCAACGGCTTGGGCGGTTACTCGATGGGTACTGTTTCAGGCATGAACCGCAGGCGCTATCATGCCAGCCTAGTGGCGGCCACCACTCCGCCCATCGATCGAAAAGTTGTACTATCTCGCATTGAAGAGCTGGTCACAATCGATGGTAAAGCTTTTGATCTAGCAACCAATTCTTGGGCATCAGGGGTGGTATCACCAACTGGTTATAAAAAGCTCGATTGTTTTACCACTTTGCCTACACCAACGTGGGTATACGACCTTGACGGTCACTATTTAATTAAAAGACAAGCACTGCCTTACGGCAAAAACGAATTATTCTGCGGCTACACTTTCTTGCCTGAAAACGACAATGATTGTCCAGAAGTTAAGTTAACAACCCGTTTTCTAGTTGGTTTTCGCGACTTCCATGCCGCAGTAAAAGGCTCCTCCGACGACCGTTTTCCGCAATTTGTCTCACCTAATCAGACCATGATCATTCTCAACGAAAGTGGTCACCGCCTCTGCTTGACTTGGGCTAGCGGTAAGTATGAGACCGAGAAACAATGGTGGTGGGATTACAATTGGCCCGACGAAACCGCACGAGGCGAGCCAGACCGCGAAGACCTATTCTTAGTGGGCACAGTCACCAGCACTTTAAACAACGGCCAAGAATTTAGCGTCGGTGCTAGTTTTGAACAAGTAATCCAAAACCCTAATTGCTTTGAAGCCGTAGAACGACTAATAGAGCGGCAAAATAGGCTGATTAACCGGGCCAGTTTACCGCGATCGCAAAAGACTGACATGCTCATTCTCGCTTGCGATCAAATGATCGTTCCTGATGTCTTCGCTCCCGCTCACAGTACTTCTCTACCTCTGCCAACCGGGGCAGACAGCGAAAGCGATCGACTTTCAGTCATAGAAGGTTTTCCTTGGTTTAATGATTCAGGACGAGCTGCTCTCCAGTCTCTGCCTGGTCTAGCTTTAACAACTCGGCGTTTTAGAGATAGCAAAGCCATTCTTATGGCTTTTGCCGAGCGCCGACAAAATGGTCTGATTGCCAATCGTACTCTTGATTCAGCCAAGCAAAATCGCCTAGTTTTCGCGAGTGCCGATGTTAGCCTTTGGTACGCCTGGGCGCTATACCATCACTACCGAATCACTAAAGACAAAGACTTAGTCAAAACACTGATGCCGGTCTTGATTGATATATTCAAACGCTTTAGCGCCACTACTGGCGATATCAAGGTTAGCTCAGACGGACTGCTTGACACAGGTTCGCCCACCGAAGAATATAGCTGGATGGACGCTAAGATTGGCGATCTGCCAATCACACCTAGAGCGGGTAAAGCCGTTGAGTTAAACGCGCTCTGGTACAACTTTTTAGAAACCGTTCTTTATTTAGACAACGAAGTCCAATTTGCTTTACCCGAACAAGCGCAAATAAAAGCAGCAGCCGAATTAGCCAAGCAATCAATGATCAAGTTCTGGAACGAGGACAAACAATGCCTCTTCGACGTCATTGAAGCGCGAAACCCTTCGGGCAATAGCAACAAAGGTCACGATGATGCTATTCGTCCTAATCAATTACTGGCTGTCTCGTTGCCTTTTAGAGCTTTCAGCAAGCCGCATGAAAGAGCGATCCTCAATGTAATTGAAACTGAACTTCTAACTCCAACCGGCTTACGCACCCTAGCAGTGAGCGATCCGCAGTACCAAGGCGTCTATGGTTGTGGCTTCCAGCATGCCGATCAATATCACCGCGACCTTTCCTACCATCAGGGCACGGTCTGGACTTGGCTGATAGGCAGTTACTTTGAAGCGCTGACCAATGTATTCGGCACCCAATCCGAAAGCATCGGCCGTGTCAAGCTCCTGTTACAGCCGTTTCTCGCGCACCTAACCGAAGAAGCTTGCCTGGGGTCTATCTCTGAGATCTTCGACGGCAGTAGACCGCATTTGGCCAAAGGTTGTCCAACTCATGCGGTGGCCATCGCCGAATGTATGCGCTGGCAGGCTTGGCAGCTAAAGCAATAGATTAGAAACAACTGTCTAATTTCTAGTGAAAAAGGAAAATCGGCGGGTATGAAAATATAGTTGGTCAATATTTGACCAGCAAAATCACGGCCGCATTTTTACGCCAAAGTTACTACTGGCTTTTCCCATCAGATTCTGGAGCGCATGTTCAAACCGAATTCCAATTCAGGGCGCGGGCAGCAGGCAAGTTCGCCTCAGGCCGCCGCACCCAACAATTCAAGCCCGCAACGGCTACCGCAATTGTGGAATCCCCCTACATTTGAAGACATAGCGCAACTCTTAAGCCTTTCGCAAAAGCATAGTGGCAAATCAGTTGAACTGCCATTTTCAGTACCTGGAAACGACATGCTTTATCAAATTAGGGTTGTCCAACCTGAAAATAGTGATCCAGAGTGGACCTTTTTGTCCGGTACTCTCACTGGCCTCTCAACAGTCTGGAATATTCCTTGCATCGATCTGCAATTGGTTCACAGCTTAGTCGAGTCTGAGTCAACCGGCAAAGACTCAATTGACTTGATTTCATCGAACAGCTTTAACCGCTCCACCACTGGCAATATAGCTTTTCCTAGCGCCGAAATTGTCGAGCAATCAACTAGCCAAACAATGAGCGGCGCCGCCAATTTGATGCAGCAGGCCTCTTCTAGTAGCAATCAAGAAGCTAGCATTGCCAGAGAAGCGCCTTCAGTACAAGTAACTGGCCAGCAGCAAGCTTCTCTTGAAGGCGACCTAGAGAAACTAAATTTACCAGCAGTTCTGCAATCGCTAGCATTAAGCAAAATGACAGGTCGTCTTGGTATCGCCAGCATTTTTGGTGGCGCCGATATTTTCTTAGTAGAGGGTAATCCTGTACATGCCACTACTGGTGAGACAAAAGGCGACCACGCCATTATTGAAACTTTGCTCTGGCCCAGCGGCAAGTTCAAATTTATCGAACAAGAAAAATGTGCTGACTATACTCTAACAAAGCGTTTAGAGACACTGTTGATGGAAGGCTTTGCCTTACTCGATCAGCACAACTATTTAAAAAATGCCGGGCTCAATATGGATACATATTTGAAGCAGGCCTATCGCAATTTGTCAGAGATGCAATTCGAGCAGCTCGCCAGCCGAGGGGCGCCGGTCAATATGACCATGCAAAAAGATTTCTATCTCGAAATCGATAGCGAAGTGACGCTCTATGAGCTGCTTTTGCGCATGCCTCTTGCTAAAGCAGACTGGGTACCGGTGGTGTATAACCTTGTTTCTGTAGGCCTTGTGCGTCTTTCCAATCAAGTGCAGAAAAAAGAAGTTGTTGAGCTATTAGATAGAGACTTAGACGAACAAGCTATTGCCGCCGCTATCAAGCCACTCTCGCGTCTTGAAACCGATACTTTTACCTATCCGGTTTTCCAATATTTTCTCAAGCAAGAAATCGCGCGCTACGGTGTTGACGCCAAAGCATTTACTCTGATGGTCTTCGACTTGTTGATTGAGAGACCAAGCGGCCAAGAAACCATGCCACTTAGCGCGGCTAAAGAAGCTCTTGAAAGAGTGAAAGGGATTAAACGCGACATCGATATACTAGGGCATTTCGAAACTTTCGATTACGCCATAATTTTGCCGCAGACAGCAACGCGATCGGCTGCAATTGTGGCACAACGTATTCTAGAGCGAATCAACGCTGAACCGATTGCTTCGCTTGGCACGAACAACGGGCAAATCAATATTGCATTTGGTCTAGCGGCGTTCCCCCAGGATGGAAAATCTGCTGGCTTATTAATGGCTGCCGCAGCCGAAGCGAAAAAGCATGCTCGCAAAACTAGCATTGCCATTGTGGAGTACAAAGCTATGACTTAAAAACATATAGGCAACAAGCATGTAAAGTGATCTTATGGCGTAATATTGCAGGCATCAATTCATCCCCTTCTCCGAGTGTAATTTAGCCACAAATGGCTCTAGTCAATTACGGCACCAAAGAAATAACATTCAAGCTCGTTTATTACGGCACAGGTTTGGGCGGGAAAACTACCAACCTCAAAGTAATTTACAGCCAGCTCTCACCGCAGACTAGAGGTGAGTTAGTTAGTCTTGCTACCGAAACAGAAAGAACTCTTTTCTTCGATTTCATGCCTCTCGATCTCGGCTTGATCAATGGCTTTAAAGCGCGCATTTCGATGTACACAGTGCCGGGACAAGAAGAATATAACAAGAGCCGCAAGTTGATTTTGCGTGATGTGGACGGCATTGTCTTTGTTGCTGATTCAAGTATTGTTCGCTCAGAAGAGAATCAAGCTTCATTGAAGAACATGATGGACAATTTGCAAGAATACAAACTGACACTGGCAGACATCCCTTGGGTACTGCAATATAACAAGCGCGACATCAGCAATATGATGACTGTCGAGCGCATGGAAGCAGAGCTGAACAAAATGGGAGTACCGGCTTTTGAAGCTGTGGCTCTAGAAGGCAAAGGAGTCTTCGCTACTCTCAAAGCAATCACCAAGATGATGCTCAATCGCGCTAAGGGCGACGATGAATAGAGCCGTCATTCTATTTGTAAAAAAGACGTGAAAGTTAGTCCTAAAGCCATTATGTTTGACGACATAAGCATTGAATAACGATGCAGCTGCACTGAGCTTGCGCAGTCTTGGCAACAGCCACCGATAGCGACTCTCTAGCACCTGTAATGCTCTACAGATTGATTAAGCTCTGTAACTTACATTAGTTAACAGAACTCGGCCTGCTTCTGCATAGGCAGAGCAATAGACTTAAGTGTCATTTTTCCTTCCCAAACTCAAAAGATAAAAGCTCCCAAAAGCCTCAAACAAAGCTCACCACTCGTAGCACTAAAAACACTCAGCAATCGCTGAAGAGTTGTGAGCACCGGCTTTTACTTCGAAGGAAATCTCGACGAGAGAATTCAACAATTCTTCTCGGCCAACCAAGAATAGAACCATAGAGGTCAACATGACCCGCACCACCATAGGCGGTATCACCGCTCTACTTTTCTGCACCATTCTCTGCTTTGCTTTCTACCTGCTATTTAGTTATTCCGGCCCCAGTCAACCCGACTTCGCTCCAGGAACCACTGTGCGCGTCTTCTTGCCACAGCAAGGCAGCAAAGAAAAAGTGCGCTACGAGCGCTATGCCGCTGACCGTCAAAGCCGCACCGTGACCGACATCGAATATGTCGACGGTGGCACTGAACAAGTGGTCTACTGGGGCGACAACAACATGCGTCGGGCAGCCGTCAAATACTTCAAAACAGAAGTCTTAGACGCCAATGGCCAGCCTATCATCCCGCCGTCCAACAAGATCATAAAGAGTAAGGCCAATTACGACCATAGCGGCACCCTCTATACCAGCCACCAGGTCTACCGCACTGATGGCGGTTTGGAGCGCACAGGAGAACTTCTGAGCGACGGCCGTTACCAAACCAGTTACTTCTGGGGCGACGGTAAAACTATCGCTCGGCAGCGCATCTTCAACCAGAGTCGGGTCTTTGTCTCCGAGAAACTCTTTCGTGAAGACGGATCGCTCCTTGCCGACATTGTTCAGGCCCAATCAGACCAGCGCGAAATTGTTCTCTACTGGCCAAATGGCGCTCGTCAGGCCATTTACAGCAGCAATCTCGTCAACGGTTCTCGCGGCGCCTTCTACGGCGAAGATGGTGTCACACTTAACTGCGAATTCTATCGTTCGTATTGGGCTAGTGAAGAAATTTACTATAACAGCGCCGGTAAAGTGTGGCAGACCCGGCTTGCCTACTCTGGCACTGGCTCGCAGACAATCACTCTGATTAGCGACGGCAAACCAATTGCTGAGCAGGTCTGGAAACTGCGCCCCTCAATTGGCGGTAAGCCAGCCTACAAGCTTTTAGCGTCGTTATCGCTTTTCCACAACGACGAGGCCAAACCTTACCGCACCATCAGCGCCACCAATGGCAAACTCGATGGTATCAACGAAGCAGGGCAAGACGCAAACGGTCAGCAGGTTGTAGACCCAGCCTTGATGGTTGAACCGGCCAGCAGCCCGATACCAGACCCAAGCTTCACTGAACGCGGGGCTCCAAAAATGGTATACGACTACGAGTAATGGTTTGCCAATGAAAAGGTAAATTGCCGATATTTACAAGTAAGTATCTAACTAAGTCTTCAGGCAAGTCTTGAGTCGGATCCGCAATCCATGCGGATCCGACTTTGACCGTTCTTGTTTCGCTTTGCCACTTTGAAAACTTGAGCATTTTCTTTTTTCGCTTTGCGCTACAAAGCGTAGTAGCCTGGTAGAAAAAAGCAATGCGCCAGGCTGGGAAGACAACCAATTCAAGTGAATTGTCCGCTTCCCAGCCCTTTGCACTGCCCGAAAGCCTTAGTTACAGTCAGAGTGAAATCTGTTTGTACTAAGATTTTCTATTGCTCACTGGCGTTCTCACTCGGATGCTTACTGGCTCACTTACGAGCAGCCGGTGGTACAACAGGCACCGCAGCGGGAGCTGCAGGCGCGCTTACGCGCACCATCCATTCGACCAAGGCCACACCATCAGGGGCGCCCCAACCAGTCGGATGATCCCACTTGGGGCCAGCTTGGTAGCCAGGAAAACCAGTACCATGGCCGGCACCATTGTTGCCCTTGGTGACGTCATAGAAATATTTGCCATAATCAGGCGAATTACCCAGGCGATAGACGTACGGGTTGGCAGAGCCAACCCGCTTGCCCGAGGCCTCGACAGTGAGAGTCCAGAGAGCAGCAAAGGTCGGTGCAGAGGCACTAGTGCCACCGATGCGCGACCAATTGCCTTCGAAGTAGAACGAATAACCGGTGTAAGGGTCAGCGTTCATAGCAACGTCAGCGCTTGCACGCTTGTCACCACCAGGCAATCCAGAGCCAACCTGCCAGCTGGGGCGGGCCCAGTTGTCAGAGACGCCGCCGCCAGAGCCAGACCAAGCCGGTTCGGCCGTGCGAGTGCCATTGCTCTGACTCAAACTCGTGCCACCAACAGCGGTGAAACGCGGATTCGAGGAAGGATAGTCGACAGCCCATTTCGGCTGCTCTTTTCCCTTGACCTTGGTTTTGCAATCGTAAGCGCCATCGTCACCACTCGAAACAAACAGAGCGATGCCCTGGGCCGCCAATTGCTTGAAGACCATGTTCTCGGTCTTCATCATCAGCCAACCAGTATTGCGCTCGCAGAGCCCCCAGCTGACAGTCATAACCGACGCTTCGTTGTCCACCGCCACCTGGTTGAAGGTGAGGGCGAAGTTGAGGAAGCTCGGATTGACAGCGATGTACATCAGCACATCGGCGTCGGGTACCTGAGAGCTGACCAACTCAAGATCAAGAGTGGTCTCGGCTTCAATCTTTCCGCTCAAGCCGTTGATAGGCTTGTCGATCAGCTGACCGCCGCGCACGATTCCGTGACGCTTCCAGTAGCCTTCGATATCTTTGGGATCGTAGCCGTAAGCGGTGACCACTGCGACCTTTACGCCTTTGCCGCTATAGACTCTGGGGCTGGCGTTCTGGTTGTTGCTATTGGGAAAATTGTAGGCAGTGGCGATGTCTTGCGGCGTATGAGCCGGGGCAAGAACGCGCCGCGCTGGTGCTTTCGCACGAGCGATACGACTTTCCATCTGAGCATAGGTGTTGAGACCAATGACCGACTGCACCACGTCTTTGAGGTGAATGGGCAAGGTTGGGTCGCGATCATTGCTCATGTAGAACTGAGCAGCAGTCGAGTCAGGAACACCGGGCTGACCAATGTCGGCCTGATTGACGAGCGAATCGACAGAGTACTCGTTGATGGTGACGTTGAACGCTTTTTCCAGCTGCGCCACCGTACCTTCCGCATGAATCATCAAGCGGTTCTTGGGCACCGACTTGATTTTCAAGCCCTGACTGGTGAGATAGCGCACAGTCTCGTCGACGTCTTGCGTGGCCGGCGCGAAGTGAGCGATGAACTGATCGCTGCTGAGAAACTGCTGATACAGGGGCGAATCAGGATTTTGCTGGCTCTCCAACAGAGTATCGAGATCGGCCTCATCACGAAGTTTGAGGCCGACAACTATTTCAAGCCGACTCTCAGGATTGGCATGACGCACCAACTGCGATTCACCGAGCACTTCCGGTGTGTTACCGGAGAGTGTGACACCACCGGTGATGAAAGAAAAAGTAGGCCCGCGTTGCACAAGCCAGACGACGCTGACAACCACGAAAGTGAGTGCCAGAAAGCGCAGCAACGCTTTGATTGAAAAGGACGGCATGGTAATCTCCTAGAAGTATAGGTATAGAGATTTATAAAAGGCGAAGCTGTTCAGCTTCTAATAGAAAACAGCTTCAGACTTTCGGCAGAGCGCAGGCGCCGCCATTCATCTTCTCCAGCACGGCCACACGCTCCGAAACAGGCGGGTGAGTGAGCTGCAAGTAGCGCCAGAAAGCCTTGACCTTCTGCCAAACCGAGGTGGCCTGTGTTTCCACGCGCACATCGAAGATAGGGTCGATGGTCATGATCGGACGCAAAGCGCGATAGAGTTCTGCTTCGCGGCCCTGCGGGCGATTCTTCTCGACATAGGCCACCAGCTTAATCAAAGCCGAAGCAAGGTCGCAAGGCTGGCCGGTCATGAGCGAGCCGGTAGCATCGGCCGCCGATTCACGCGAACGCATGACGAACATCTGCACCACTTTGGTCATCTGGCCAGTCACCTGAAAAATCAGGAACATGACGATGTACTCGAGGATGCCGCCGAAGAAGCCCTGGGGCTGTCTCTGGCCGTTAATCTTGAGGCCGAAAGTCGGCTTGAAGATGCGGATGCCCGAAAGCAAAATGCGCACACCGGCGTCGGTGATCATGAAGAAGATCATCGAGAGCACCGAAAGCATCGAGTTGATGCCAACATCGTAGTTCTTGACGTGGCCCAGTTCGTGAGCGAAAACAGCCTCGATTTCAGCATCGGTCATGCCGGTGAGAAAGAGGCCTTTGGTGGCAGCGACAACCGCTTTGCGGTGAATCGGGCCAGTGGCGAAGGCGTTGGGCAGCGGGTTATCAGAGATGAAGACCGGCGGTTTGAACTTGAGGCCGCTCTTGGCGTAAACCCGATCAACAATGGCCAAAAGCCGCTGATGTTCTGGGTTGTTGGGATCGGCAGGTGTCGACTTTGTCATGGCGATAGCGACTTTGGCGCTAAACCACCAGCTCAAGACCGGAACCAAGAACCAGAGCAGGCCGAAACCCAACTGGAAGCGATAGCTGTAGCCGAAGCCAGCAAAAGCAGCGAAAATCAGACCGCCCATGGCAGCGTAGCCGAGCAGGGTCTTGAGCCATGTGACGAATAAACGGTGACGAATCTGGGGGAATTTCGGGTCGTCAGGCCCGATAGCACGATGAGACATTGAGATCTCCTTTTTGTTATAAAGGCTCGCAATCTCCACCCAGCCAAACAGCAAACATCAGCCCATCAGAAGACGCACCACGCACAATGCATGGATGTTCGTTGGGGAGGTTTAGTGTTTGTGGCTGCGGAGAGTTAAAAAGCCGTTGGTTTTATTGGGGGATAGAAGTAAAGTGACTGTAGAAACTTAGTTGGTAAAAGCCTGCAATATCAACAGCAGAAGCTTATGACTCTCTAGTAGTAACTTAGAGCTACGTAAGTTTTACTTACACAAGCTATCTCACCATCACGCCAAAAGTAAGTTGAAGCCGCAAAGCAAGTAGAGACGGTCAAAGAATGCCGCTTGAAAACGGCCTGCCAAGCGGATCGAGACAGAAGGCCTAGCGTTAAGGAACTAGCGCAGCTATCAAAATCAGAGTAAGCAGCAGATTTGAAGAGACCTAATGGGCGTAATTCAAGGGCTTTATCACCTCAGAAAAATAGTTACTCTATTAAATAGTAAAACAGCAAAAACAAAATAGAAAAGGGTCAGGAGGCAAAAAAAAGAATACGAAAATCAGAGAGGCAGAAAGGCAGAAATGACTGCTCGTTTTCTGCCTCTCTGAAATATCTAGATCTTAGGCTCAGGCCAATCGGTAAGGCTAAGACTTACCTGTCGGTGCTAGCTTGCTTGATTGCGCCGAGCGAATTTGCGAGCACCAGAGCCCACACCAAGCACACCACAAGCAATCAAGACATAGCTTGCCACAGCGAAGGCCAGACCATCTATGGCAGCCGAAGTGGCAGCGGGTATAGCCGCCTGGCAGTTCGAGAGAAGCAAGGCGAAAGTGCCAAAGCAAATCCACGAAAAGCCACCGATGACGCGACCGAGACCACGAATCGATTCGGCCTTAGCCAAGAGCGAAAGAGCGTTCAGTGCTGCCAAAGCGACGGCAGCAAAGAACAGAAGTGTAAGATTGTCCATAAGAATCTCCGATTGTAGTTATTAAGCGCCGTGCTCCATGCGATCGACGACGACGCGCAGATGCGGGAAAACAGCTTTCATGTAGAGACCGACAGCTTCGAGTTCTTGGTCACTCGGCTGATAAGTACCAGAGTTGGCGTTGATGTGAATGACACCATCGCTATCCTTCCAAACCTCGCCAGCGAAGAGCACATCAGGATCATAACCAGAAGCCAGAACATGCTTGCTCAAAACCCAGTCGATGATTTTGACACCGACTGTGGTGCGAGCGACGATGATCTTCTTGACGGTAATTACCAAGTTGTACTTGTTTGTTTTCTTCGCGCTGTCCGTGCGCAACATGTCATAGATGTCGCGCTCACTCTTGAGGCCCAGGTCAGCGTAGTTGGGCGCCAAGACCTTGTGAATGAGCTTGATGACAAACTTCGAAAAGAGCACGCGCTTCTTCAAGCGGGTGACGAAATTCGGGTTTTTCTGAGGGAAAGGCTTGAGACGCTCACGCAGATAGTCGAGAGGATTGACCCTCGTTTGCTCGCCAGTGAAGAGAGCATGGGCGCCCCAAAACTGGCGCAAGATAGTACCAGTGGAAGAAGCCACTGAAAGCTTGACAGTGAAGTCGCGGTGATACTCAGCACTGGCCGGTAGAGCTGGTGCCACTTCTCGCAAAATGACAGCTGCTGCCGACTTAAGACCAAGCGCATTACCAACTGCACTGACAAGATTAAAGGGAGAACGAACCACCGCTCTGGCAGCCCGCCAAACCTTGCTGGTCTGCGACTTGGCTTCGAGCATGCGCTCGCCATGCCGGCAGAAAGTCATGAACTCGGCGGCAATGATCTGGCGAGCATAGCTTTCCATGTTGGCCTGGGTAGTACGCACCACTTCCAGTTCAACGGTTTTGCCTTCAAACTTTAGACCATTGCTGAGCAAATAGCTGAGCAAGGCATAGGGCATGAAGATGCTGCTCAGTTTGCGTGGGCCGGAGGTGAAACCAGCGTCTTCCAGCACCCGCAGGTTAGCATTGACGCAAGTCATATACTTCTTGCCGACATGCAAGCGCATAGACGCACGGAGCTTCTCCGCGGCATGTGCGGGCAAATTGAGCAGGCGCAGCATGATGCCAGACTGCACAAAATTGCGCGTATCTTCCACCACGCACGGTGCGCGGCGCAATGACTTGGCTGCGAACTTTTCGTAAGCGCCTTTGCCATCAGGAACAGTCAGGTAGACGTTCGGCAAGCCGAAGCCGAGAAAGATTTCGTTCTTGCCGGAGAACAAATCAGAAACGCGGTAGACGCGCAAATCTTTTACGGTACGCTCGCGAATGCTTGAAGCATCGACCACTTGATCGACATGCGAGCCGAAAAGAAATTCGGGGCGACGCTCAAAGTGATGAGCGAAACCCGTTTCGGGTTTCAAATCAGGATTTTCCATGTTTTTTATATCCGGTTGGACGCCCAGAGAATCAGCTCTCTGGCGTTAGACAGTGGAAGCAGAAGCCTTAAGCCCTGCGTGAAAAATGCGGGTTAGTGGTGTAAGCGCCCATAGACGCTGTCATGGCGCTCGAAGATGAGAGCCAGTCGGGTGAAGAATTTGCTGGTTGCCCGCAATAGGCGCACAATCAAGCGAGCCGGAGGCAACAGCTTGCCAGTGCGCAAAGCAGCCAGCAAAAGATCGTAGTGGTCGAAGGCCATTGAACCAGCATCGAGCAAAGCTGATACCGAAACGAAACGAGCGCTGTCAGCCTTAGCATCGTCACCAGCCTGCACAGAGGCTTCTACGGCAGCGGCAAGATGCTCGGGTACCAGCCACATATAGCCGTGATCAACCACATGGCCTCGCTCATCGCGCTCGGGAAGTGATCGTACATCGAGCAAGACCAATTCGTCCTGCGGCACCGTTACACTGGTCTCTTCACTCCCCTCACGAGCACCGCAGCCAGAGAGGCTTTCAGTGTGCGGATTGAGAAAGCCTCCCGGAAATGACTCTTGATCTTGGTATGGCGCATGCAGGCGAGTGATGGTCAGTACCCGAGCAGAAGCAGTACCAGCGCCAATCACAACCATGATAGTAGCAGTTGAATCAGCCTTGGGAAATTTGTAGAGCATCAACCTGCTGCTAGTAAGCAAGCCCTTAATCTGAGCCACCACAGCGGTCTGAATGCGAAATTCAACCAAATGCGTCAGGGCTTTGGAGAATTGCGAAACTGCTAAAGGATCGGAAAGATAATCTGAATGAGAATGAGAAACTGAACCTGATGTTGTTGCCCGCAAAGCATCCACCACCAAAATCGGTACAGCGCCAGCATCGGCCAATTGATGAACCAGAGCCGAAAGCAGCGTAGCGCTTGCGTCGCCGGCTACAAAAATGACTTGTTGAGCCAGTTCAGCAGGCGGTAGAGCCAGAATTTGCTCGGCTTGAGAAAGAGGGACGTTAGCCTGGTCACAGAGATTACGCAGCTGAGCAAGACTGCTACAGTTTTCTGAGCCGAGGACGATGAGATTGAACGATAATTTCATAAGATTTTCCCTTGCGGTCGTTCTCGGCTAAAGCTATAACACATCGGCTCTCTCGCAACACTCAGAAGAGCGAACAGAAAGAGGCGTTGGATAGTGCAGAGGAGACTAGAGAGGCTAGGAAATTTTCCGTGCGTGAAAGAGAAGTATTAGAGGAGTTATCTTTACAACATACGCGCGGGCACGAACTTAGAACAAGAAACTAGATCTCATAGATCTTAGCTTCTCAATAATTACAGCTCATACTAATCAAATATGGCAACAACCCCGGATGCCAAGTGCTCGCGGCGGTCACGCTACTTGTTTGGCTTTACATCTGCCGGCCTGCCCGCGGGCGGCACAAACCTGAGCAAGCGAACATACGGATAAGAATCAAACATCTGGTGAATTTCCACTTGGGTCCAGATGCCATCGTTCCAATTATTGGTGAGCACTTGCGTGCCTTGGCCCATGATGCCGCAATGAGCGTTAGGGCCACCGTTGAGCTTACTCGGAGATTCAAGAAAAGCGAGGAGAATATCTCCAGGCTGGCAAAGCTTCAACAACTTAGAATCTTCAATTTCACGGCCTTCGCCATTTCGCACAATCAGTTCAGTACAGCGATTTGGTGAAGCTAAAAGTTGTCGGCGCACCACAGTGACCAGGGCGCTGTGAACGCTGCCATTTCCTGCTTCTTTCAGCACATTACATAAAGCAGCAGCACAACCAAGCGTGCCTTTGTCTAGGCCGTATCCAGGCTTCCACATCTCACGGCCAAGACATTCTTTGGCTTTCACAAAAAGCCTTTGATTGGCAACCATCTTTATTTGAGGCTTTGATTGGGCCTGCTGCGCGGCAACACTGACAGGTGCGGCAAGCAAGACAAGTTGGCAGGCGAAAACTGCTAATAAAAATATTGTGTTCTTCATAAGTTTGTCACCACAGCTTAAGCATAGCAAGCATTGGTGCTGCATAGTGTCTGTTAGACTTAGTGTACGGTGTCAACGAGTGCATGAGGAATTATGGGTCGCATACTGAGCCAATCTGAGCTTGCAGCAGTAGCAGCAGCTGAAAAGAAGCATGGTCGCCAGGTCGTTTCGACTAACGGCTGCTTCGATATTTTGCACGTCGGCCATGCCCGCATTCTCAAGCAAGCGCGCGAATTAGGCGACTGCCTGTTCGTTGGAGTTAATTCTGACGCTTCCGTGCGACGCTTGAAGGGGCCAGAAAGACCGATCAATAATGAGGCCGACCGAGCAGAACTTTTGGCCAGCCTAGGAGCCGTAGACTACGTTTATATTTTTGGCGAAGATACCCCGGTAGAATTTCTCACTGAAGTAAAACCAAATATCCACGTAAAAGGCGCCGACTACACCACCGGGCAGCTTGCCGAAACACCTGTAGTTGAATCATTTGGCGGAAAAGTTCAGCTCTTGGCCCTTGTGCCGCTAAAGAGCACTACAGCATTGGTCGAAAAAATCAAAAACTAGCTTGCAACGGCAGTGTAATTTTCGCTTTCTATCTTGGCGATATGGAGATTGAACTTTTAACGAAGTCTCGATTTTTCGATAACTCGAATTTTCGATGTTCAATTTTTCGATGTTCAATTTTCCCACATCCCCCAAAGGCATCCATTTAGGCATGCGCCAAGAAACGCGAGGGCACTCATTATGGAATTAGCAGCAAAATCTAGCGACCAAATCAAAGACTCTTCTAAAGTAGAGAGTTTCACTTTAAATTTTGCCACCACAGCCGAAAGTCAGCGCAATGCCGTGCAAGAAATGACAAAGCTTGCTGGTGATGCCAGCACACTCTTGCCCAAAGTTGACTTAGATTTCAGCACCACCAGCAATGACAAACCAGAAAGTACAGCCGTTAAAGAAGCACTCAGTGCCTATAAAGAAAACGGTCCAGCTGCGGCTCTCAAGCTCATGAGAGAAGATCTCGCTGCTTTCGAGAAAGATGCAAAACTAACCTATAGCCTTCCAGTTGAAAGGGGAGGTGCTGGTTTTGACCTAGAAACTGCCAATAGCTTAGCTGAAGAACGCTCTGGAAAACGCTGGCAAGCGGTCAAGGATGCCCTTCTAAAAGAAGACCCTACTGCTATGGAAAAACTAAAAGTAGCCTACCTCGACGATACAGTAAAAGCGATGAGCGCAGCTGGTGGACGCTACGGCAATTTAGATCAATATGGCGTTGCAGCACAGTCTCATTTTGAAAAACAAAAGAACGATGGCGCCAGTCCAATGATCCGCGAATTGGCTGGCCAAATCAGCAAAGAATATAGCTCCATAGCCAATCCGCGTGGTACAGATACTGAGGGCAATCGTATCGACAAACGTGAGCTTGAGCAATACAAAGTAAAGCAAGCTCAAAGCTGGTAGTGATTGCTTATTTGCTCTCAAAGCAAAAATTTAAATAGTGAACCAAGTAACTAGATTATGCCTACTAGCTACTTGGTTTTGCTTATGAAGGCGAGCTTGAGACGAGCATCTTCGGAATAATCAGAGTTCTCTGAGATTTTCAAAGCGCGCTTGAATTGCTCTTTAGCGTCTTCCGATTTGTGCTTTTTCATCATAATCAGGCCCATGCGATAGAAGGCTTCGCCGAGACGTTGATCGTTGCGCGTAGCACTCTCATACGAAACTAGAGCTCGATCGAGATCGCCCTGACTTTCATAAGCAGTGCCCAAATTATAGTGAGCTACAGCCAGTTTAGGATTGAGCTTAACCGATGTTTCCCAATTCTTGATGGCCCCTAAAATGTCTTTCTGCGCCCGTAGAGCCGCCCCTACACCGTTGTAGGTAATGGCGTCTGACGGATTAACAGCCAATGCTTTGCGAAACTCAGTCAGGGCATTAGCATAATTATGCTGTTGGTTGTAGGCCAAACCAAGGTTACTGTGAGCATCACCCAGCTCAGTATCAAGCGCCAAAGCAGCCTTGTAGTCGGCGATTGCTTGGGCGACCTGGCCTGAAAGGTGCTCTTTTACAGCTTTATTGAAGAAACGGCGAGCCTGAATTTTGGGGTTGCTGGTAGCATCGCTGCTCACTGCTGGAGCGCTGGCTGGTTGTTCAGGTGCAGCCGGGGTTTCTGCCGCGGTATTATTTGTATCTTCGTTGCTTGGAGCCTGAGCAGCCGATTCGCCAGTCCGCGCCATAGCTACTTCAGGTTCTGGCTCTCCTGTTGCCTTGGCGGCGGCACGAACTACCGGAGCGGTCCGTTGTACCGGCGCCACAGCCCGCTTCACTACAGTCGCTGGCTTAGTAACTACGGCTTCTCTCTCAATTGCTTGAGCGGCTTCATCTACGGTGGTTGGCGCCGCAGTGGCAGCAGCAGCAGTTATCTGCACATCAGGTGTAGTGTCACGCAGTTGCACTGAAGTATCGGGCTTGTCTTGATCGACAGAAGTACTGGCAGCAGTACTGGCAGAAGCATTTGCATCGCTGTCAGTTGCAGTATTCAATTCGGTTTCCGCTGGCTTAGCAGCGGCCTTTGCTACCGGCAATGCGGCATTCAAATCAGCTTGAATTAGCGGCGTGTTCAAGGCCGCCGTACTGACCAAAGGTTTGAACCCTTGGGTCACTCCTTTAAGCTCAGAAGCAGTACCTTTGCGCGGTCCCCACTCGCCTTTGTCATCCGGCTGCTCTGGGTTTTGAGCCACGAGAGCCTTGGCGTACTGGCTATACACATCTGCTACAGCTGTTGGCGCTGATGCGGCTTGAGGAGCGGCAGAGCCAGCAGATACAGGTTGTGTAAATTCGCTATTCAAGCCCAACGAAACAGCACCATCTAAAATGCGTAATTCGGCTTTGACTTTATCTGGAATGGCCAAGTCAAAAGCTACTCTTACGGTCGGTACATCTTTCAATGGTGTGAGGAATCGCACACTCTTAATAGCTGGAAAAACTCGATTAATCTCGGCAGAAACTGCATCAGCACTAGGCATAGCCGAAGTGTCGATTTCAGTGCTAGGTAAATCAATAATCAGTCGATGGTCGGGGGCGGGCATTTCGAATAATTTAGGAGAAGCTTTGACACCTCCACTAGCAAACTCAAAAACAATGTGGTTGCTAGAATCAACCGAAATTTTGCGCAAAGAAGCCGTGTCAGCAGATTGCGCTTGAGCAGCGGGGCAAAGATTGCCTGCCAAACTGAATGTCATAGCTAGGCTACAAAATATCGCTGGTGTCCACCGCAAGCTCAACTTGAGAACCTGCCGTTTAACCCATTCACTTCTTCGGGCTTCAGTTTCCCCAGCAGATGCTGGTGAATTTTTCTTCTCAGCCATTTCGTCCCCACATTTTCTCAGCAATACACCGGCAAAGTTTACCTAAAACACGCACTGCTTTTGCAGGCGATCTGCTTAACCAAGCGCTATTTTAAAGTTGGCCTTATTTAAACTTTGAGAGTATAGCCGTATCATGTAGCTGTGCATCGCCAATGCATTTGCCTATTTGGAAAAATTCAATGTCATCTCGTGGTCTATCAAAAAAGACACTGCTAAGCCTTACCCTGCTTGCTTTTGGCGCGCTGCAAATGGCAGCGATAGAAAGTGCCGATGCTCGCCGAGACAATTTGCCAGAACCGGCAGCTGTAGAAGCACCTGTCGACATTCTGGTGACACCACCAGGAGAAGAGGCTTATTTTCCGGTTAGACCTGACGGTCAACCCTTTCTTGTCAACATCGACACTACTGTCAACCTCACCGACAAGATTAATGGCTTCTATTATGATCCCAAATTTAGAGGCGAAGTTTGGGCTCCCTTCGATCAAGTGAGCTTGATTGAAAGAGCGACCCGCATGATGTCCACCTGGACTGAGTACGATCAGTTCAGCATTTATCGCAAGTTCAATGGTGTCCACAAATTCTTTGAAAAGTACTCGGGTTATGGCCCGTAGCCGATAGAGAGAAGCGATGAATTCTGGTAGCTCAGACGAGAAAAGACTCGACCATATTGCCATTGCGGTGCACTCTATTGAAGAGGCACTGCCGTTCTACGAAGGTCTTGGCCTGAAAAGAATTGAGATCGAGATAGTAGAAGAGCAAGGGGTGAAAGTAGCCAAGTTAGATATTGGCAACACCCACATTGAGCTTCTTGAGCCACTTTCTCCAGACACTCCGGTTGGTAAGTTTCTTGCCCAGAAAGGCCCAGGCCTGCATCACATCTGCATCGGTGTAGCCGATATCGAAGCTGATTTGATTAAGTTGAAAAGCAGCGGCACAAGGCTAATAAATGAAACGGCCAAGATCGGCGCTGGTGGCGCTAAAATTGCTTTTGTTCATCCGAAAGCAACCGGCGGCGTGCTCTTAGAACTGTCACAACCAAAGTAATCAGACATTACAATAGGTATCAAAAACATTGATGTTTTTGTACGTTTTTGCCGCTCTCAGGCCACTCTCTGATACATTTGGCCCTTGTAATCAAGCCGGGCCAGACTTGGCGTTGACGCAATAACCAATTGTTACCATTGGAGGCTAACCCATGCCAACTATGACCGAACTTTCAAAAATCGAAAAAGCCTTGGGCAAACAGGCTTCTTATTACCTCGAACACCAAAGCAAAGGCTTCCCTAAAGAGCATCTACATCTGCCTGGTCCTGACTTTGTAGACCGCATTGGCATGATCAGCGATCGCTCGCCACGTGTATTGCAAAGCTTGCAAACCCTTTTCAACACCGGCCGTCTAGCCAACACTGGCTACCTTTCAATTCTTCCTGTTGACCAGGGCATTGAACACTCAGCTGGTGCTTCTTTCGCTAAGAATCCTATCTACTTTGATGGCGAAAACATCGTCAAACTAGCTATCGAAGGCGGATGCAACGCTGTTGCTTCAACTTTCGGCGTACTCGGCTCAGTGGCCCGCAAATATGCTCACAAAATTCCTTTCATCGTTAAACTCAACCACAACGAGTTCTTGAGCTATCCAAATGGCTACGACCAAATCATGTTTGGTTCAGTCAAGCAAGCCTGGGACATGGGCGCTGTAGCTGTTGGAGCAACAATCTATTTTGGTTCTCCCGAATCGACTAGACAAATTCAAGAAGTTTCAAAAGCCTTCAAAGAAGCTCACGACCTCGGTATGGCCACCATCCTTTGGTGCTACTTGCGTAACGGCGCCTTCAAAGTCGGCGATATCGATTATTCACTCGCTGCCGACCTTTCAGGTCAAGCAAACCACCTCGGCGTCACTATCGAAGCCGACATCATCAAGCAAAAATTGCCTGAAAACAATGGCGGTTACAACGCTCTTAAATTCGGCAAGACTGATGCTCGCGTTTACAGCGAATTGACTACAGATCACCCAATCGACTTGACTCGCTACCAAGTGGCTAATTGCTACATGGGCAGACAAGGCTTGATCAACTCTGGTGGCGCTTCTGGTGCCAACGATATGGAACAAGCAATCATGACTGCAGTAGTGAACAAGAGAGCTGGCGGAACAGGCCTAATCTCCGGCCGCAAAGCTTTCCAGAAGCCTATGCAAGACGGTGTTGAATTACTCAATGCTATTCAAGACGTCTACCTCTGTGAGCAAGTAACCATCGCTTAGGTGTACATGTGTTAGCTAGGCTAACTTTCTAGTTGAAGATTAATTGAAAAGGGTCGCTCTCGTCGGAGAACGGCCCTTTTTCTTTGCGATCGCTACAAGCTAATAGAATCAAGACCCAGTCGAATTAGCAGGGAAGTCAATTATTTAAATTCCCTGTTTATTAGCAGAAAAGATGGAACGTTCTGATAAAGTTCTAAGTCGCTACTAAACAGCAAAAGCGACCAGCTCAAACTCTTCAGATCTAGAGCCGATTTGCCGATTTCCGGGAATCCCAAAACTAGCTTCACAAGTACCAAGCGAAACAATCTGCTTGAGTACGCACCAAAGAGGTCCGACGTTGTCTGTAAGCACTTACATTTCAGATTTACCAATTGGCGAAATACTGATTCAAGCTGGTTTAGTATCACAGATTCAGCTCGATGAAGCTGTGCGTGAAAACGGCACAAGACCAAGATTGCTTGGCAAAACATTGATTGCCCGCGGCTGGCTCAAACCAGAACAGTTACGCGCTGCACTACAAGCGCAATCACTATTGCGCGATGGCATTGTTGATTCATTCAGAGCCCTGAAAGCGCTTGGTATTGCTTGCACTTTTGAAAAATCATTTGAAGAAGCTCTCCAAGAAATCAGCGCGCCTCACACTAGTGCTGCCGCCCCTGACCGAGATACTTGCAAACTTGGTGAAATGCTTGTCAATGCTGGAATCATTGAAAAAAGTGAGATGGATGCAGCGCACAAGAAAAGCTTAGAGCGCGGCGAGCCACTAGGGGTGGTGCTAGTTGCCGAGGGCCTTCTGACCGAATCTTATTTAGATGCCGCTCTAGAATTACAAGTTCGCGTGCGCGATGGCATGTTCTCCCGTGAGCAAGCAATCGCTGCTCTTAAACAAGATCCGCGTCGTTTGCTCGACATGATCGCTCCTAATATGAAGGCAGACGAGGGCCTCAAACAGCAAACCAAAGCGGTGATTCGCTTGGGCGAACTCTTGATGCGTGCTGGTATCGTCTCCCAAAGTGATGTCATGCAAGCTCTCGAATTATCGCTAGCTCATGGGCATCCGATTGGCGAAATGTTTGTCGCCCGCGGCTTTGTTACCCGCGCCTTGCTCGATGCAGCTCTTTCACTGCAGCAGATGATAACGGCCGCTCATCTCAGCATTGGTGATGCCACAGCCTGTTTGGTGAAGGTATTTAACAGCGACAAAGCTGTTTCAGAATGCTTGCTCGAACTCAATTTTCTCAAGTTTCAACCAGCCAGCGAAGCTGTCGGTGGCAGAGCTAGACCCGGTCGCAAACCGACTCAAAGCCAACCAGACAACAGAGCAACTATTACTGAGCTGCCAGCTCTAAGTTTTCACAAGCCGCAACCTGGCCTAGAAAGCCAAGAAGTAGCAGCAATTGATCAACTGTTCGCCAAAGAGAAAGAAGCACTCGCCGCTGAAGAAGAGACTTACACTAGCGAGAAAAAAGCTTATGACAGCCAGGCAGAATTAGCTGCCAGCGCAGAGCTAGCTTATAGTAAAGAACTAGCTGATAGTAAAGAACTGGCTGCTGGAGCAGCACTAATTGCCAAGGCCAGAGAAATCGTAGAGCTTACCTTTGCTACTGAAGAAGTAGTTTCTTCAATCAAAGATTTTCCGGGCGAAGAAGAATTCATCAGCGCCAACTTTGATTATGTTCATGGCGACCGCAGCGAGTTTTACCAGAGCTTGAGAGACGCCTATTCGCGCCTTGGTCGAGTGATGATGAAGCGCAGCGAGCTAATAGAGTCAGAAGACCTGCTCAAAGTGGCTGCCGATATCTCTGCAGCTGAAAACATACTAGAAAAGCAGCCCGAAGATTTGATGTTCTTGGCTTGCCTTTACTTGAAGCAAGGCAAAAGCTGGCAATCAGAAAAGCTGCTCAAGCGCTGCCTTAGCATTTTAGAAGCCGCTCCAAATGTCAGTGACCGCTTGTTGGCTCTTTGCCATCATCGCCTCGCACTGGTTTACTGCCATCTCAGCCTTTTGTTCAAAGCAGAGAAACACTTCAGAAAAGCCAGCGAATTGATGACTGCGAGCGACCAGGGTGCTCTCAATCGATTAACTCAAAGACGCCTGGCAGCCATACTAAAAGATTACGCAGTCTTGCTCAATCGCATGAGACGCGAATCAGAGGCCGACAAATACTATGCTCAGGCGCGAAAAATTCTTTCGTCGTCACTTCTGATGGGCTGAAGGACAACTTGACGCGACTTTGAAGGCTGAAGCAGGCTTAGTAAAGAGTCGAGCAGATTTGCAACCGCTTCTGCAATTTTGTCAGTGATTCCGTTCATCGTCATTTCCCTCGGCTTCCATTTTGAGCGCTGGGCATTTTCTGCCGCACTAACTACTTACCCAGTCAAACGCAGTTCAGTCAATTCTTAATCTAGCACTTCTCAAGAGCTATTTTGACTAAACTACTAACTTGGCCAAAGCGCCGCGCTCGCGGGCATTGTTGAGCATGGCGGCGAAGAAGAGACAGACTGACAGAAAATAGAAGAGGTTGAGGGCGCTGGCAGTGAGTAAGTAGCTAGTAATGTCGCCGTGGCCAGAAAGAACCGCTCTCATACCTTCGAAGCAATAGGTCGCTGGCACTAGATATGCTACCGGTTGCAACCAATCTGGCAGCACCGAAACTGGATAAAAAACAGCCGAAATCGGCTGAATGAGAAAAGGCACAGCCCAGGCCAGTGCTTCTGCTTGGTGGCCAAATCGAAAAATTAGTGAGGTCGTAAACATACCCAAAGCCCAACCCATCACAAGCAAGTTAAGGAAGAGTGGAATGAGAGCGAAGCTAATGGTAAGAATATTGAAAGTATAAAGACAGAAGGCCAATCCTGACATAATCAATGCAACGGCAAAAATCTGGGTTAGGCCAACTACAAAAGTCGACGCGACAAATTCTGCCACCGTAATTGGTGCCACAAAAGCATTTAGCAAATTGCGAGACCAAAGATCTTCTAAGAATGAAACAGAGATAGACTGCTGGGCACGGTTGAGAATATTGAAAAAGATTATGGCGCCTATAAGAAAAGTTATAGCAGTAGGATTAGCGCTATCTAGCCGCATAAAATACTTAGCGACAAAACCCCAGACAATAAGATCCATCACCGGCCAAAAGACTACGTCAAGCAATCTAAAGCCGCTGCGAGTGTAGATATAAAAATAACGGTGGCAGAGCCCCATCACTCTACCCGGCCGCACGAGAATCATTTCACGTCTCCAGACAAAAGGCTTGAGCTTACTTGGTTACGAGCAATTGCAATAAACACTTCTTCGAGGGTCTCTTGGCCGAACTGCTGCAGTATGGCTTGAGAGCTTCCTTCAGCAATAATCTTGCCTTGATGCAAAAAGAGCACACGCTGACAAAGCTCTTGTACATCGCGCATGTTGTGTGAGGTATAGAGCACAGTCATTTGGCGCTCAGCCTGCACTTGAGCTAAGAGTTTTCGCACTTTATCGGCAATATCTGGATCAAGACTTGCAGTTGGTTCATCAAGCAGTAAAAATTCTGGGTCATTGAGCAAGGCCTTGCACAAATTGACCCGGGTTGATTCGCCTGAAGATAACCCTCCGGTCATTTTTGCAGCTAGATGGCCAACCTCGAACAAATCAAGTAAGTCGTTTATTTTCTTCTTGCGGTTATTGACGCCATAAAGCTGAGCAAAAACATCGAGATTTTCTATGACCTTGAGGTTATAGGGCAGGGCCACATATGCAGAAGAAAAATTACAACGCGAGAGAACAGCTACTCGTTGCTTCCAGGGGTCCATTCCAAAAATCGAAATTTTGCCAGAAGTGAGCGCGATTAAGCCTAGTAAAATTTGAATAGTTGTAGACTTTCCCGCACCGTTGGCACCAAGCAGGCCCACGACTTCGCCACGCCTAATTTGAAAAGAGACGTCTTCAATCGCCACGGCCTTTCCAAAAGACTTGCGCAAATTCTCGACTGAGACAATAGTTTCAACTTCGGCTGCCATGATTGGCTAAGTTTAGCAGTGCTTGCGGACCATAAGCAGCTAGCGCGAGCTTAACTATCTTCTTTAGGTTAAACCGCTTGATATTAACCTCTAGGTAATTAGAAATTCTCCGAATAACTATGGCTTTTCCCCACTGAGCGAACCTAGGGTGAAGATCCAACCCTACTCTCTTCCATTCAAAACTAAACAACAGCCAATCCCGATACCCACACTCTCAATCTCTCTCCAGGCAACCAATTAGGCTGTCCGCTAGTTAGGTGCAGGTTTACCGCCCTCCCAAAAGAGAGCCAAGACCTCGAGAACCAAGTTTACGGAATACTGATTTTTAGTTTCGTTTTGTCGAGAGCACTTCTTGTAAATGAGCACCAGTGGTGCTCATCAACGTTTCAGCAATGAATTTAACGGAGAATACTATGACCAAGCAAAACCACGGCATCAAGCCCGCTTACATGGACAAGAGCGTCAGTCCCGGTGTCGATTTCAACCGCTTCGCCAATGGCAGCTGGATCGACAACACCGAAATCCCCGCCCAGTACCCCCGCTGGGGCGCCTTCCTGATGCTGCGTGACCTCACCCTCGAGCAGACTCGCGTCATTCTCGAAGAGCTGGCCACCCGCAGCGACAGTCTCGCCCCTGGCAGCATCGAGCAGAAGGTCAACGACTTCTACACCTCGGGCATGGATGAAGCTGCTATCGACGCCGCCGGCATCAACCCCATCAAGGGCGAACTGGCACGCATCAACACCATCCGTTCGCTGCGCCGCCTGGGCGATGTCATCGCACATCTGCACAGTGTTGGCGTCGGTGGCGCTTTCGCTTTCGGCGCTTCGCCGGATGCGGACGATTCGAGCCAGATGATCGGCCATGCGTTGCAGTCGGGCATCGGCCTACCGGACCGCGATTACTACCTCGGCCGTGACAAGAAGAGCAAGGATCTGCGCAAGGCGTACGTTGGTATGCTGGCCCGCATGTTCGAGCTGATCGGCGAGAAGCCTGCGGTCGCTCGTCGACATGCCGAAAGCGTGCTCAAGCTCGAGACGGCCATGGCCAAGGCCTTCATGAGCAAGGAAGACCGCCGCGACCCGGACAAGACCAAGAACAAGATGACCATCGCTCAGTTCCAGGCACTGGTGCCCAAGCTGGACGTGGCCCGCTACTTCAGCAACATCGGTTGCCCTGCGATGGAGACGCTCAACGTCATGCAGCCGGCCTACTTCCAGGGGCTCAACAAGCTCCTGACCAAGGTCTCGCTCAATGACTGGCGTGTCTACTTGCGTTGGCAGCTGATTCGCAGCTCGTCGTCGGCTCTGCCTTCGGCCTTCGGCGATGCTTCGTTCGAGTTCTACGGCAAGACCATGCAGGGCAGCAAGGAGCGCGAGCCCCGCTGGATGCGCATGATTTCGGCAACCAACGGCGCCCTCGGCGAAGCTCTCGGCCAGCTCTATGTGGCCAAGCATTTCAAGCCGGAGGCCAAGGCCAAGATGCTCGAACTGATCGCGCTCCTCCAGGACGCCTTCCGCGACAGCATCAACGAGCGCACCTGGATGAGCGAGGAGACCCGCGTCAATGCGCTGGCCAAACTCGACGCCTTCGTGCCCATGATCGGCTATCCCGACAAGTGGCGCGATTACTCCGAGCTGCACATCGACCGCACGTCGTTCGCGGCCAACTGCCTGCGCTCGGACGAGTTCGAGCACAAGGCTGACCTGGACAAGATCGGCAAGCCGGTCGACCAGTCGGAATGGCACATGACCCCGCAGACGGTCAATGCCTACTACTCGCCGCAATCCAACCGCATCGTCTTCCCTGCGGCGATTCTGCAAGATCCGTTCTTCGACCCGGAGGCTGACTTCGCCTTCAACTGCGGCGGCATCTTGGTTGTGATCGGCCACGAAGAGTCGCACGGTTTCGACGACAAGGGTTGCCGCTACGACGGCCAGGGCAATCTGCGCAACTGGTTTGCGGAGGGCGACCTGGACAAGTTCATGGTGCTGATCAACCTGCTCAAGAAGCAGTTCGGTCAGTTCACTGTGGCTGGCGGCAAGAAGGTCAATCCCAACTTGGTCGCTGGTGAAGCTGCTGGTGACTTGGGCGGCATCAAGCTGGCTTTGCGTGTGCTCAAGAAGTACATCGCCAAAAACGGCATGACCATCGACGAGAACGGCTACAACGATCTGCAGCGCTTCTTCATCGCTTTCGGGCAGATCTGGGCGTCCAAGGTCACTCCTCAGTACGAGGAACAGCAGGTGGCAACTGACCCGCATCCGCCAGCACAGTTCCGTGTCAACGGTACGCTCGCCCACTTGGCCGAGTTCGCCGAAGCCTTCGGACTGCCCGACGATTGCGCCATGATGCTGCCGCCGGCCGATCGTTGCGACCTCTGGTAACAGCGATTACTGCCGAGTCTAAACGGTAGTTCTTGAAACGGTCACTGTTTCAGGCTGGAAGCTTACGCCCTCGTGGCATAGGTTTTCAGTCTGGGCAGTGGCCGTTTCTTTTTTCAATTTTTTTTACTACATTCTATAGTCTGACATTAAATAGTTAACCATTGAAATTGCCAACAAATAGGCAGAAAAATTTCAGAAAGAGCGCCGCACACTTGTAGCCAACTGAACAATTTCACTTTTCCTCAGTCAAAGCTTTATCGCTTGGCAGCATGCGGCATTGAAGTGTTCTGAACGAAATAAATTATGGCCAAAGTCGGTTTAATCAAACCGCCTAATTGGTATAGAGAGCTTGGTATAACATACACTTTGAAGCAGAGAAGGCTCAAGCCATGCAATCCGAAGAACAAGGCCGCCATAAGGCGCCGAGAAGCCGCCAAAACAGAGCACTTACTCGGGCAATCGATATGGTGAGTGAAGAATTCATCGAGAAGTTTGTGCAAACCGGAATTGACGATGGCCCTGAGAAAGGCGCAAAAGCAGCTACTCCAAGCGTCGAATTGCATATGCGTCAAATTAAGGAAGCCCGCGAGGCTAGAGAATCACGAGAAGCCCAAGAAGTTGAAAGCCAGAGCGATAAACCAGAGTGTGTCGGTTTTGCCTCTCTTCTTGCAAAGGCCAACACTTCTAACACACCCTCAGCCTTTGCTCGTCTATTAGATGACAGCCCAAACAAATCGCAGATTGAAAAAGATAAAGCAAATGATCCAGGAGCCGAACAAGCCGGCGATATCTCCTTCAAACCTGGCACAGAGACAACCGTTGACGGTACCGTCATCAGAATAAAAGATGCTGGCAAAAAGAAACGGGGCCTTTATACATCGTGCATGCAAAAGCCCAACCTTTCAAAGGTTTCGCAAAACCATGAAAAGCCTCAGTCTGTTATTGATCAACAACAATCAGATGTGGGAATGCGAATACCATCTGCCGAGCAAATTGAAGCAGCTGCTATTGAAGCTTCTCGTATCAACGCTGCCAGAGCAGAAGCACGCTTGCAAGCACAGGCCGACACCGAGAATCAAGAAAACACATGCTGCCCACTCGTAAAAAATGTCTTTCAGCCGATAACAGCATTGTGGCAGAAACTAAAAAGCTGGGCAAACTCTAAAGCCTGCTAAAAATCTGAGTATGTGCCGCTGTGACTAGCGCTTTAAGCAGAGCCAAGTGCTGTGGCCAATGCTTGATCAATTGCCGGCCCCAGCGTGCGACAGAGCCTAAGAATCTCATTGCTCACCATGAGGGCGAACTGTTCTTCTACAGCCGCATCTTGCGATCTAGATTGGGTCATGTGCTCTGCAAGCACAAGCGTGCAGCTAAACGATTGAGTTCCATAACGCCCCGCTCTAAAGCTGTAACCAGGCCAACTCGCTATCAAGTCGTAATTGCTATCGATAAAAGGCTTGGTGACAGCAATTCGTTTTATTTTAGTACCAGGAATGGTGGCACAATGAAAAACATGCAACATCAAAGATATTTCTGATTTAGCCCACTGCTTTGGTCCGAACTGTACTTCGAAATGAATACCCTGGCCATCTTCGTTAAACCAATGAGGGCGAGAGACATGCATGGTAACCGACTCTGGCACTTGCGGTGCTGCAGGAAAAAAATGCACATCAACTAACCAGCTTTCTTTGAACCAGGGTTCTTGGCAAAGTCTGTTAGCCACTCTGCCCAGCATCGCCTTTGCACCTTGCAAGTCGAAAGCCAAAACTATTGCCGATTGATTAGCTATTCTTTTCAAAAGAAAAACTCAGTAGATTTCTCACACCCTATTCTAACTGACCCGCCCCAAAACTGACTCATACCATAAACAGTGCTAAGCTTTAGAACCTACTATCATCAATCGTATAAAACTTCAAAAAGTTTTTGTGGCTGGTTTGACCCAGTACAAAAACTTGCTGAAGAGATGAGAGGTGGGTCTGAAGCAGCATTTTATCGATGCTACTTCAGCCCACTTTATTTACTCACCGGCTCACAGTCTGCCAAAGGCAAACAAGCCAAACGGCTAACCGCCCCGCCTACTTACGAGCCGAAGCAGTCAGCGAATTGAAAACCATGTAAGCGACAGAGATGCAGAAAGCTGCGATCCAAGTCGATTCCCAGTTGGCGACGGTCAAGTGCCCCGGAGCCATCCAAGCCAGCAACTGCAGCTGCAGAGCAGCAAACAAGGTGCCAGCGAAGAGATTGACCACGAGTAACCCAATACCAGCGGTCAAGAAGACAAAAGCACCACTGAGCAGCAGCACCAGCCAGCCGGCGAAGAGGGCGACGATGATGCCGGTCAAGCTGAAGAAGAACGATGTGGCGATGCCTGCAGGCCACAGAGTGCCATGCAGTTGAACGCCTGGGGCCACTTCAGGAAAGGCGTAGACGAAGAGGAGCGCAATCAAGACGACGCGCAAGGCAAATTTGATCATGGTGTTCTTTCTAAATTTGGATTGACTAAAACTAGAGAACGGAAGGCCACAGAGACTGTTTTCTATCGTTCCTAGCAGAAGGAGAATACTTCCACTGCTGATGAAGCAGGTGAAGTAGGTGAAGAGAAACAAGAGTTGAGCGCTACTTGCTGAAGCGCTCCAAGAGTCGCGTCGGAATGTTCGCTAGCATCATGCCGACGGTGACAATCAAACCGGCGAAGATAGCCGAGAAAACACCGTGCACTGCGTAGACAGCAGGCAGAAGCAGACCCAACGCGCCGATAAAGAGGACGATACCAACTACGGTGCTGAGCAAGAGCCACTTCATCATGCCTGGCATTGGGCATGTACCATTTGCCACACCCAGCAGTGGGTTAACGATTATCCTCCACAGATTTTGGTAACCGTGAAAGAGCGAACCGAGAACCGCAGCGACAACAAAGCCGCCGTTGTACTCGACTCCAGGCAAGAGCGCCGGAGCCAAGAATGTCAGAGATACGATGCTAAAAGCAATGCGAATTGCCTCAAGCAGATACTTATTGTTCATTGCGATTTCCCTCAGGAAAAGGGCACGCCCCATCAAGATTTTCATCCTAATGAGACGTGCCCCAACGAGTGTTAGGCCCTAGGACCTATAGACCGACCTTACTTCTTGCCGCCGAACATGCCAGCAATGCTCTGCCAGACCGAAGCCACAGCCCGCGAGATGGGGCCAAGGACAGCGACGATGGCAACCACGATGGGAGCGATGATGCGGTAGAAGAACATCGCAATCGGCTTGACGATGGAGAGCGCGATACGATAGACACTGGCAAACTGACGCCAGAAGCCTTCGTAGACCTTCCACATGAAGTCGAACACGCCGTTCAGGATCGGAGCCAGCCAGGCAGTGAGCACCAGGTTGGCGAGCGGACGGATGACCAGGTAGACCGCCGGCGCCACGAAGCCGCCTACGATGCTGGCCGCAGTGAGAGCCACGGTCACGGTAGCAACGACGTTACCGCCGGAGGCACCGTACGCCCAGTGTGCGCTGGAGAGCAGAGCGACGAAACCGCCACCGCATGCCAAAGCCTCTGCGCCCCACTTGTAGAAGAGCTTGCCGAGCAGCATGAACAGGTTGATGCCGACGAACACGGCCAAGGCCGAGTTGAGCCAGAAGCCGAAGCTGAGATAGCCCATCGCCAAAGGCAGAGCCTGCCAGATGGCAACGCCAATCACCGAAATGTTGAGCACGTGACCGAACATGCCCGAGTAGGGCGTGCTGTCGTCGAAAGCCGAACGCTGAATGTCGCGCACAGCCTTACGCAGCTTGAGGAAGGCAGCAACCGCAGAGTTGCGAAGCGAATCAAGCATCGTGCCAACCGGAGCAGCGGCCCAAGAGGTGAGGGCGCGCACGATCAGGTAGAAGAACGGGTAGGCAATCAGGCCGGTTGCGAAGGTGACACCGACGCAAGCCGCAGCCAACCAACCACCGGCAATACCAACCAACCCGGGCAGGGCAAACCAGGCACCAACACCGGTGGCAGTCGAGAGAACGACGCCGAGCAGCGGGTTACCGGCCGACTTGTTGATGATTTCGCGCAGACCTTCGACGTAGCAATAGAGAACGCTCACGCCTACAGCGACCCACATCAACACCGACGGCAGATTGACCAGACCAGCGACGTAGTAGGCCACGGCACCAGACAGCAGAGCGACAACGATGTTCATCACGTTGTGATAGAACTTGCGGAAGTCCTTGTTCTCTTCGTCGTCGTAGACGGCTTCGAGCAGGTTCTTCCAGCCACGCAGAACAGCTTCTGCCAGACCGCCAGAGGCCAAGGCGATGATGCCCGGGATGACGTAGACGAAGGCAGCCAGCGCGATGCCGGCAGCGGCAGCGTAGAGAGCAGCACCGGCGAAGCCAGCGAGCAGAGCAGTCTTGGTGACGATGGCCCAGGTGGCAGCGCCACTGAGAACCGTCATCACATAGCCTTCTTCAGCCTCGTCCAGCACCTGGTAGAGAGGCACCAAGACGAGGGTCGTGGCAGTGAGGGCCAGCAGACCAGCGAGAGCCTGGTTGACGTGGAAGTCGAAAATGACCGTCGGCACCAGAGCAATCAGGTAGTTGCAGCTGGTGTAGGCGACGAGGGCGCCCAGAGCGAGAGTGGCGATGGCGACCACACCAGTGAGTGCACCGAATGCCCAGCGCTTGCGACGCTTGACACCTTCAGCAGGGGGAGTTTCGAGAACAGAAGCCCAAAGCGCCGAAGCACCCGGAAACTTGCATGCCAACGAAACCAGACCCTTGAAGGCCGGCTTGGCAGCGTTCTTCGCGATCTTGCGGGTGAGGTCGAGAAACTTCTCGCCCAGATCCCAGAGAGGCTTGAACACGAACAGATAGGCCAAGGGCCACACAATACCGCCGGTCAGCCAAAAGCCGACGATAGAACCGAGACCCCACCAGACGAACGAGAGGTGATGGGCCAGACCAAAGTCAGCAGCCGAAACCGCCGCGAGGCAGGAAAGAGCGAAGCCGACAAGGCAACTGACGATGATGCTCTGCCACTTGCCGCCGTATGCCTTCTTCGAGAGGAACTTGGAGGGTTCCCAGAAGAGCATGAACAGTGCGACGAAGGGGTAGAGGATGAACTTGAGGGCTTTCATGAAGCCGTTTTCACTTGCGTTATTCATAGTTTCTCCAGAGTTTTCTGCAAGAACAGTGCTTCTGTTCGGGCAGCGGTAAAGAGAGACTTCGAAGCCAGGCACAAAAAACATACGCACTCGCCATTCCGTACCAAAGCAGTGACTACCCACATGCTTGGTGCATCAGTTACGGAGGTTTATAGCGGTGAAGCTGTGGCGTTTGTCGTTAGTGGCGGCTTAAAGTTTCTCGGGAAAATGGTTGATGGGTAGTTCCCAAGAGACTAGTTAAAGCTACGGGTGAAAAGCTAGCTTATGCGAAGAAGTGAGCCATATCTAAGATCATGAGCTCTCGCTAGGACAAGCTGATATATACGTGCGAGATATAGCTGTGCGTGTCTGCGAGCGTGCGAAAGTTCGTGACTGTGTGCGGAAGCAGCAACAGCGGCGATTGCATTCAAGCATTGCGCGGAGAGAGCTAGCGCGGCTAGGTCAGGCGACAGAAATACACCAACCACTTGGTCGGCAAAATTGTGAGATTCAGCTCAGTTAGCGAGCTTACTACTAATCTGAAAGTGATGCAGCGTTTATGCTTGGCTGTTCGGCCTGCGATGTGATGCTGGCTTGAGATGGCTTCCAGGCCACCTCGCAAACGCCTTGGGCGCAGCGGGAGTTCGATTGGACCTGATGATTGTTTGTGGCAACGATATCGTTTGATCTTTCGGTCTTAGGTTGTCCGAAATAATAGTGTCCAAGGGATTCCGAGTTCATCTGCGATTCCTTCCTACTAGCCTCGAAAACGAGGATTTGGTTAACTTCATTGCCATGAACGCCATGGCCCTGATCGATAACTTCTGGCATCTTACCAAGAGCCAATACGTATCGCATAGAATATTCACTTTTTATCAGACTTTTATGCAACAAATATCTTTCCGTACTAGTCGATCTATCGGTAAAAGAAGCAAAAATGGCAATTAGCTGATAGAATCACAAAGTGTCAAGAACTAGGCTACTACTGCCTTTCAATCAATCCAAACGGTCCCCTCTTGAAAAGCTGCCCGCAGTGCGCAAAATCTCTTAAAATTATCGACATTGGTGGAAAAGACCGACTCGCTTGCGTTGAACCTGATTGCGATTTTGTTCACTGGGACAACCCAAAGCCAGTGACAGCCACCTTAGTAACCACCGATGCCGGTTTGGTGCTAGTGAAGCGCAAATTCGAACCGTTTGTCGACGACTGGTGCTTACCTGGTGGCTTTATTGAAGCTAGCGAACATCCAGCCGAGTCAGCTGCTCGCGAAGTACTTGAAGAGACAGGCCTACAGGTTGAAGTACAAAAGCTGGTAGGAGCCTCTGCCCCCGGCCGTGGTATCAATGTAGTTATTCTTTTCTATCTCGCAAAAGCGATAAAAGGCGACTTAATAGCTGGTGACGACGCTAGCGATGTGGGTGCTTTCCAACTGCATCAGTTACCTAAAAATATCTGCTTTGAACTTCATCGCCAAATGATATCGCGCTATTTCAGCGAGAATGGCAGCTTATAACTAGGCTGAAATGCGCGATTTCAAGGTCGCTTCTAATTCATCGGCAGAATCCATGCCGTTGCCAACTAGATAACTGCCACCGGTAGTTTTGATCAAAATCCCCTCAGGCAACAGCGGGTAAGGCTCGCTCACGGCCTTGAGATCAGCCCAAGCAAGATTTTTCTCAAAGAACCAGGTGCGCACCACAAATTGCTCTTGTTTGATCTCCAAACTGCATGGCATTAGAGCAATAACATAAGCGCGCCAGAGAAGCACAGCAGAAATAATAAAAGCAAATACCATCAAAAGTCCGATGTCAGCGGCACTGTGTTGCCCAGATTGCTGAAGAGCAACAGTAAAGCACCAGACAACACCAATGAAGATAAGACTCAATACAGCCTGCCCAATTTGAAAAACAAGAGCCACCGGATCTTGCTTGAAGCTGCGAAAGGGATTGAGACTACTAGCGCCTTTGGGTAAATGTTCACGAATGATGGCCACCAATTTTTCGCAGCCATCGATCCAAATAGGAAAGGAAATTTCACCCCCCTCGTACTCTGCGGTATAACGCACAATGTTCCAGTTAGAGCGCCTAGTAAGGCCTTTGAGAAGTGCGAAGCGGCAAATGCGCTTCTTGAAGAGCGAGTAGGCGGTAACTGATTCTTTTTCTACTTTGACCTTGTAGGTGATCAGTCCGTAGACCGGCAGAACGGAGACGGCCAAGAGAGCCAAAGTTGAGAGAACGATTTTGCCAGTGATTGAAATAGCAGCGAATTTGCCAAAAGCCAAAAGTACAAGCGGTAAAAAGACTAAGAGAATAAGGACAGTGCATTCAGCCAAAACGCGCACAGCCACCATAGTTTTCAGGCGAAAATAAATTGGATAAGTCGGCTCGGCAGGAATTGCTGCAGCCTTTTCATCAGCTATGGCCGCAGAGCTGCGGGCATGCAAGAAATTACTAAACGCGCCTGACAACCGCTCTTTGATCTTGCTCTTGAAATCATCTTTATCACTCATATCTGTGATTCTGCCAGAAGTTAGCGCACTTAGCGAGCACTAATATCACAAGAGTGCTGGATGAAAGATTCCTGATTAGTTCTACCCTAGCAAGCTTCAGTTTTAATAACCTCCAAAGTGGCCGCTGTGCTTGAACCAGCTATATCAATGACACTAGTGTCTATAGGTCCTTTTTCTTCTACTTCATTTTCACGAGCCTCAACTCAAAAACCTATCTAAGGGTCATATATGTCTAATAACACGAGCTCTCCGCAGCAATCACTGCGAGTAGAACGAGACTCGATGGGAGAAATGTCGGTACCTACCAATGCCTATTGGGGTGCCAGCACTCAGCGAGCCGTTCTCAATTTTCCTATCAGCAATTTACGCTTCAGCCGCTCCATGATCAAAGCATTGGCCTTGATCAAGCTGGCTGCCGCTAAGACCAACGCTGAAAACGGCGATTTGCCCAAAGCTGTTGCCGATGCCATTGTCATTGCTGCTCAAGAAGTAGCTAATGGTGCCCTCGATCAACACTTCGTCGTCGATATCTTTCAAACCGGTTCGGGCACCTCCACTAACATGAATGCCAATGAAGTGATTGCCCGTCGGGCTGGTCAACTTCTGAACGTCGATAAAAGCGATGCCAGTGCAGTGGCAGAAGTCATCAAAGTCCATCCTAACGACCACGTCAACATGGGCCAATCGTCCAATGACGTCATTCCGACAGCAATTCACTTGGCGGCTTTGCTCGATATCAAAGAACAGTTGCTTCCAGCTTTGAAAGAACTGTCTGCCAGTCTTGGCCGCAAAGCTAAGCAGTTCGACAAAGTGATCAAAACTGGTCGCACCCACCTGCAAGACGCCACTCCAATTACACTCGGACAAGAATTTCTTGGATATAGAGGCCAGGTGGACAATGCCATCAAACGCCTGCGCTATGCTCAAGGCAGACTGTCACAAGTGGCACTGGGCGGCACCGCAGTTGGTACTGGTATCAACACCAAGGCAGGTTTCGCCAAAGCAACTTTGGCTGAGCTTTCGGCTCTGGCAGGAATTACGATAAAGGAGACTAGCAACCACTTTCAGGCACAGTCGAGCATTGACGAAATTGTCGATAGCAGTGGCGTTCTCAAAACGATCGCTACCAGCCTCTACAAGATTGCCAACGACGTGCGCTGGATGGGAAGCGGGCCACGAGCCGGTCTTGCTGAATTGCTTCTACCGGCAGTGCAACCCGGCAGTTCGATCATGCCTGGCAAAGTCAACCCAGTTATCTGCGAGTCGACCATGCAGGTCTGCTTCAAGGTAGTTGGAAACGATGCCACAGTTACCCTTGCCAGCCAGGCCAGCTCGTTTGAGCTGAACGTCGCTCTGCCAGTCGCGGCTCATTGCTTGCTCGAATCAATTTCGTTGCTTGCAGCAGCCAGCGCCAATTTCAGCCGCAATTGCATTAAGGGCCTCAAAGCTACTGCAACCGGACCAGAACTTGTCGAGCGCGGCCTCGCTCTCTGCACGGCTCTGGCACCGGTTGTAGGCTACGACCTCGCGGCCGAGATTGCCAAAGAAGCAGGCAAAACTGGTGAGACCATTTTGGCCGTGGCGCAGCGCAAAACCAGCCTCTCGCTGGAAGAGCTGACCAATCTGCTCGATCCATTTGCCATGACCAAGCCTGGTGCAAAAGGGTCGGAGTAAGCAAGCTAGCTAGCTAGTAAGCGCAGTCCATTTTTCTAACTTGGCACGACTGGCAAGTCACTAAAGTATCTAGAGAGGGGAGTGGCATAGGCTGCTTCCCTCTCTATTTCTTTCAAAAGCCCGCAAAGCTACTGCCTTCGTAGGCGATATTGAATTTCTTCAACCATTTATATTTTTGCTTTCAATTTTTCTACTACATATTTTAGTATTACATTCGTTGGTATCACATTCTGAAGCCTGACTCCGTCAGGCAGTTGCTAGACCAAGAGAACCTCTATGAGTTTTGCACGGCGCGCATAAAGCAGGCTTCGGCCTTTCCGAAATATTTCCTTTCACTGTAAATTAGGGCCATTCGCTTGAATAGAGGCACCAGATTTGGTGCGGCTAGCCCCTCAGCTTGCGAAACTACTTTGACAGCCTGCTTCAAGAGAGGAATGGCACGCTCGGGAAAACTTTCCTCACAATAACTATCGGCCAAGCGACTGACACAACTAACGAAGACTGAACAATCCAGATTCTGCACCGTGCTATAAAGTCTAATCGCTTTACGCATCAGTTGCTGCGCCTCGCTTTTACGCGAAGAATTTCGCGAAAATCGCAAAGAAGATTTCTGAGAAGATTGCAAACAAGAATGCGATGGGGTTTGCAGAGAAAACTGAAGGGACGATTGAAGTGTAGCATTGAGCTGGACAAGTGCCAGAGCTAATCCGAAAGCACTATTAGCAACAAAGACGGGCTCTAAATCATGGGTCGAAGCATACTCCAAGGCCTCACTAAACATGGCTTCGGCAGTAACTGAATCGCCGGCACTCAATGCCGTCTTTCCTGTTTGAAAATAATTGGACCAGATAGATTTAGCAATCATTGGCGTCTCCTCTAGTGCTCGTCACAAACTAATGCAGCCGTTTCTCCTGCCGCTCAACCAGCAGCTATCTCAGCAGTTTATAAAGCGAGTTTAGAAGGCAGAACAGACAAAAGCTCTGTGCAATTACACAGAGCTTTTATTAGGTATCACGGCCGCTAATATTATTTCGACAAGATTGGACCGCTTTAGCTGCTCAAGCAGTTTCGCACTGTAAGCAATTTAGTAGTGCAAGTTCCCCCAAACAGCTTCTAGCGAAGTCATCTGCCTTGTGAGATATTGCTTCTCTCTCGAGCTAGGGGAACAATAAGATTGCCAATACAAGCGCCAATAGTTATCGTATGCCTTCTGTCTACCAGTATTCGCCTCAGTTTTAAGAACTTCCTCACCGACTATAAACGTATGAGGTTTCATGGTGCAAACACCGCCCTCACATTCACTGGCGTTAGAGAAGTCTTCCCTCCTTGTCCCTGGACCTCTTTCGAGCCAGACCTTGTCGAGCCGTGAGCGCGTCAGTGGATGCAACTCTTCTATGCCAATCGAAAAGACATCATCATCTCGACGAAGGCCCTCTGGGTGAAGCTCTAAGGTGCAATCATCAGGCAAAAGCTCGCGATGTCCAAGCACCTGTCCATCCGAACCGGTGGCCACAATATAGGCTGAAAAATTGGTGAGCAATTTATCGAACAGGGCTTGGCGAATTTTCTGCCAGAGCCTTAGGGTGAGTTCTAACTCGCCAGACTCTGCGGCATTGATGGCATGACATACAGTTTTCAAAGAATTCGCCACTTGGTGAAGGTCATTAGTTCCTTCACTTAAGGTTTCTCTGTAAAACTCATAGGCTTTGTCTAAAGCGACACTATCTCGTCTATCTGCCTTTTCCATCGCCACCCCCGGTTTCCGCCTGACTCCATTTGCATATATACCCACCTCAGGCTACTTTCATCGATTAATGTATGCAGAAATAAATCAACTTTGGGCGAGCAGAATGCAGCCTACTTCTCTCTCACATCAAGCATTTCCGACATATCGTCCGCCAAACCCCTGATGCCACGGCTTAGAAATTGACTATTAATTTCTCCAGCATCTTTCAATTTTGCCGGCGGTCGAAAATAACTAATATCATCAATCATTTCGTGACGAGTAGATATTGTGCGAATAGTCCAGGCCTGCTCTTCACGCTTTCCGACACGAACAATGCTCACCAGAGAAACAGGAACACCTTTGAGAACCGGCAAGTTCATATACCGCTCTACTATGGCACCAACCGGTGTTGAGTCAAAGAAATCGCGGGCTGTAACCACATAGCGCAAGATATAACTCTTCTCTGTCCAGCCACTCCAACCACTCGACGTCAGTCCAGCACCCGGAAAGAAATATTGGTACTTCTTACCGTCACTGTCACTCGTAACGATAGTCTTTTCAGGAGTTTTGAAATTGGCTGTCACACCTGCCATACGAAAGGACGGCATATAAAATTTCTTCCACTGAGCCAGGCTCAAATGGGCTACTTCTTTAGCATCGGCTCGCACGGCATAGACTTGCCAATCTGGCGCAGAGCTGAAAAGCTCATAACCACCCTTGAAGCTCTTCAAACGCATCCCAGCAGATGAGGCTACTACCTCAAATTTGCCATCCACTGAAGACTCCTGCAAGAGGCGCACAGCGGCAATCTTTTTTGGCCCTGCTTCTACTCGATTTTTGCCGATCTTAGAGTCGCTTGAGCAGGCAGAGGTAATGCATAACAATTGGCTACCAACAGCCAAAACTGTTGGTACGAGAGCACCTAGCAAAATACTTCTTAGCTGTAATGATACGAGAGCACTAGCCATGGTGAAATTCTCTGAGTGCAAACTACTTACCCTGAGCCATTTTCACACTAACACTATATGCCATAATAAAAACAAAGCCAAAAAGAAGCTAACGAATTGAAAAACAAAAATAACCATGAGAATTAGCTTTGCAGCCAATCCCCATGGTTCCAGTTGGATAGGAAGAAAGAGAGATAGATGGTTCTACCTCGAAGTTACTTTAGGCTTAGCCAAGTCTAGTCTAGTCAATGAGACCAAGAAGCTCAGGCAAAGTGACACCGTCCACTTCGCCGAAGCAAGCGAAAGCGACAGTCAGTGCGATAGCACCGCCCCAAAAGATAGCCTTGAGCAAAGGGTGCATCGGGTTGTTCTTACGATGTTCAAGCTCCCGCCGCTTCACCGCCTCAAAGAAAAGCTGCTGCTCACTTTTGCCAAAATTACGGGCATCCTCCTCCGCTTTCACGGCATCCTCAGCCCGCTTCAGAGCATCACGCTCTTCCGCTCGCTGCTGCAGTTCGCTGATATAACTGTCGCAGCCAGCAGCAGCACGAGCACTGATGGCATCCATGCGCGCATTGAAATCAAGCTGGGCAGCAGCATTGAAGATCGCCATCTCCGAATTGAAGTGGTCGCGAGCGGCCTGACCAGCTTCGCGAATGAGAGCGCAAGCAACCTGAAAGCTCGGGCAATTGTCGATCAAACGCTCGCACATATGACGCAGTGCGTGGTCACTCAGATTGTCCGCGGTCATCTCGTAAAGGCTGCGCTGCTTAAGGAAGTCGAAAAGGGCATCTTCGTTCATTCCGGCGATGATGGCCAGTTGCTCACCCTTTGCTTCAACCATACGCTCGCAAGTAGCTCGCACCAAGAACTCAGTCAGAGCTTCAAAGTAGGGCTGCATAGCGAGACGCTCAGCATCGACAGGCAGAGTATGGTAGACGTAGGCCGATGGCCGAGGAGCTTTGAGCTGGCGAATCAGACGCCTACGGTATGAAGCATCACCGAGCTGGCCCTGATCGAAAGCAATTTCCTTCGGCTTAAAAACCGACTTTTCGCGCACACTAAGAAGATTGAACTTCTTCAAATATTCGCGCAGCTTGGCCAAGTAAGTGTCGTCGATGCGGGCCTTGCCGAGCATGCTGCTGTAGAGGCGCTCGAAGACCGGAGAAAGCTTTCTCTCGATAGCGGAGATGTCGACGCTGATGCTGTTGTTGTTGGTGTTGTTGTTGTGGGTGTTGTTAACAGTAGTGGCGGTCATGGGAATCCTCATGAGGTTCGCTGTTTCATTTGTTCTAGCCGCTCCAATGACGGCTAGAGGAGATGGTTGCAGTAACGCAAGTCAACTTACAACTATTGACTTACAGGTATTTTCTTACGGCTATTGTCTCAGTGGTCCTTGCTGCCGTTCTGGAAGGCGTAGCGATTGACCCAAGCAACAGCCACAGTTGAGACGACAATCACCAAGTGCACAGTTATCAACTTAGTAAGGTAGTCGAAACTAGCACTGTCGGCTCGAACGAAGGCCTCTAGCAAATGAATGCTGGAGACACCCAACATCGACATGCTCATTTTTACCTTTAGGGCACCGGGGTCAAGGTGTCCTAGCCAAGCCAAGTGTGGTACTCGGCTTGCCTTTTGGCTGCCATCGCTAGCACTGCTGCTTTGACTTTCGCCATTTTCTGCAGCGATAAACAAGACATAGCCGCCGATCATGATCATGACGATCAAGTGGCTGACCATCACGATATCAAGCAAGTGCAACACCGCAATCAAAACTTCAGTGTTGCTGTAAGAAAACGAATGCCAGGCCAGCTCAGCTGTCTGCACGATGAAGCGTACCGAGTAAACAAGCAAGGCGACGCTCAGACCCAAGTACATTGGCAGCAGCAAGAAGCGTCCGCCAAAGACAATTTTCTCGAAAATCAAAGTTGACTTAGTTGATTTCATTCAGTTCTCCCGTTAGCGGCAGCCGATGGTGTTGATGGTCGTTTCCACCTTTAGCCAGCTGTCACGATTACTTTCTTTAATCGCCTCGAGCAAGACGAATTCAACGACTACAGGAGCAGTCAGTTCGTTGATCCAGAGCGTGCTGATACACCAGTAAAGGTGCTCAGCAGTAAGCGTATTCAAAACCACTTCATGGCCGGCCTTGAGGTCGCGACGCAAAAGGTGATAGAGATTATCGGCAACGACAGCAACAACTTGCTGGCGCAAAGTGGCATCAGCAAGTAGCGCTTGGGCGTCAAGCGACATCGGCGTGCGCACATACGGAAATTTACTCCAGCGCACTGGTGTCACTAGGGTAGCCAAGCTGAGCCGTCGCAGATGCTTACTGAGACTTTCAAAAGCAGCTGGATCGCAAAGTCTCAAATCGAATAATTTGGTGACCAATTGGTTGATGGCAAGGGGAAATTTATGAGTAGCAAAATCGTTCATTAGGTAGTCCTCGAAAAATGAGGTTAACGAGCACGCTTAGCTTTGATTCGCTTGAAGCGCTGCTCTAGATGGAAAGCTACTGTGGCGTCAGCACCAATAGCTCGTTCTTTGAGCCAATCTGCCACAAAAGTCAGATCGTGCTCGATGCCGGGATAATCAGGGCCATTAAATTGACCAAGAAGATTAAGAGCCCTGGCTTGTTTGCGCAATTCATAAGCAAACTCATGTCGGCCAAATCTGCCGTAGAAGCCTGCTAGTGCGTCAAGATCCCGCGACAAATAAGGGCTATCTTCTCCCAGACCCCCTTTGCCTATAACTAGCGCCAACACCAAGTCTGCGTGCTTTTTGTGTTGCTCAATTGCAGCCTGATTATTTGCAAGTTTGGCGACAGCAACCAGTTTACCTAAAGCGGTATATAACTCATCACTGGCGCTAGCACTGGCATTTGGCAAGCTATCGAGGGTGAGCGTCAAGTGTTTCTCCAAACTTTCAAGACTTTCACTGTAGCGCTGCTCAGCTTCAAGAATGGCAGCCTGGCGCAGTAAATGAGAAGAGCGGGCCAGCCTAATCTCAGGGCTATCAGGTAGGTTCTCAAGAATCTCGAGCACTTTTGCCAGCCCTGCGAGCGCTTCTAAAGCTTTGCCGTTCCTATAATGTAGGTCGACCAAACCAGACAAAACATCAGCATAACGACGGTCATCTTCTCCATAATTATGCTTGGTCAGACGAAGCCCATAGCTATACCACTGCTCAGCTTCGCCGTAGCGCATTTGTTTGGTCAACAGCTCAGCCAAGCCAACAATGTTATGCACTCTATAAAAAGAATCTGCACCGTAGAGGTCGCGATCCTTCTTTATAAATGAACGGAAAAAATATTCACGCCTCTCTTCGTCGCCCATTTTTCGTGGATCTTTATATGAGAAAGCCGATTTGAATACAGTAAAAACAACAGAGCCAGTTGGCTCATACCAAGGATCACGCCACTTCTTATACAGTTCGATAACCACAAGAATAGCAATGCCGTAAGAAGACATATAGTCGACTCCAGATATACGCAAGCTAGCAAGTGAGCTAGTACGCAAGGTTGATGAAAGAAGTAAGGTTGATGAAAGACTTAAGCTAGCTGACAGAATATTTTTTTTCGAAAGACTAGCGAAAGAAAATCGAAAGGCCATTGGCTGGCAGGGGTTTCCAGGCACAAGGCGGGGAAGAAAAAGCACTAGATATAAACCGTATTTGGTACTAAAAGAATTTTGCCTCCAAGGCGATTTGAAAAAGAAAAACGAATATGTTTTCAGTTCTACGCCTATCGATACAGTGCAGTCAAATTACCTAGAAAGCTGCCTATACCCCATTTATCATTTGATTTACGGCCAACGTCCAAAGCCACAACACGCCGCACACCCAGGCTCACCAGTAACAGAAGCAAGACGATTTCGCCCCCAAATGCGGTGGCACAAATTTTTCTATAATTTCCAAGTGCATTAAATGCAAAAAAAACGATCTGGCGCACCTTGCGCTCACACTTTCATCAAACCGTCAAAAGCACTACCAATAAGCATATACAGCCTCAGGCTTATACATAGCTGCGCCATGACGACAGGCCGACGAAAGAATTGGCGCTACCACATGCGCCACCACAAAAAACATCAAATACGACACCATATTCGCCTAAGAAAAAGACGAAGCAGAAGGGTTTAGTAAAAAAGAGCAGCGCGATCAGCCACGTTTTCAAGAAAACGCAGCAATGCGACAGCCACCACCAGCAGTACCAAGCAAAAATGTAAACATCGCTGTTTTAATTCAATTGTTTTGTCGAACTAGAAACTTGAGCAAACAGCTTCAGGTTCGTGTGTTGCGACAGGCAGGCCCTTTGTATGGGATTCCGGACTAAAGGGTAGATTGCCTCATGTCACGACGCATGAAGTAGATTAGTCCCATTTTCCTTCAGAGACCTTTCTGGACACGAACAGTTGCTCAAGCCATGCCAGAGAGGGGCGATAGAGCAGAACTGCTCCTAGCTCGCGCGACCACTCGACAAGCCTCAAGCGCCCAGAGGGGCCATTCTCGGGGCTTACACCCAGCCATACCAAAAGCATATATCTGCCAATGCCAATGTAACAACCTCAACATTAACCACTCTTCAAGACCTAGTAAGAGATATTCCGCCCGAAGCCTTGAAATCAAGACCTCTATTCATTAGGGTCATGTATTCTTTCTTCTCTCTTTCATCAAAGCAGTTTTCCAACCAATATTCCGCGCTCGCAACCAGCAACAGCTTATCCCTTTCTCCTTCGAGGAAGATGGCATTGCTGAGGCATCAACGCGCGCACGGCTAGCTGCTTTATTCCCCTCAAACGACCAAGGAATTTTTATGACCTGGATAATCGTTGGCGCTGTGCTGCTGGCAATTTTTGTCTCGCCCCTGCTCCTCGACCCCAAACGCAACCAAAGACGGAACGCGTACGCCGCTGACGACCTCATCGCCCAAGCCGGCTCCGAATACCTGCGCGGTATGAACGAAGAAGCTTTTATGCATTTCCGTCAAGCCCGCGACCTCGCCGGTGCCAACGGCGCCTTTCTGCTCGAAGCCGAAGGCAACTATGGCATGGCTCAGGTGTACGAACGCAAGCGTGACTACAACTCTGCTGCAGCCTGCCTGCGTGCCGCTCTCGCCAAACGCGCCCACTGGGACACCTACAAGCCCAACTACGCTTCGCTGATCGAGAGACATCTCGCTGAAGTCGAAGCAAAGCTCAAACCCTAAATCGTCAACCCAATTCTCAGAGGTAACCTGCATGGAAGCACTATTTGCTGCCGGCGCTCTCGCCGCACTGTTCTATATCGTTCTACTGGTGGTCGTTTTGGCCGCCTGGATTCACGGACTGGTCCTCGCCTTCCGCGCCAACATTTTCCTCGGCATACTCTGCCTACTGGTACAGGTGCCGCTGGTGCTGATTGGCCTTATCTACTGGATCTTCGGGCTCGATATCCCCGCGGCTCTGGTTCGCGCCCTGCGCAACTAGCACGAGTCTGTCGGCACTGACTCACTGTTGAGTCGAGGCTTGGCCTTTCACATTTCACCTACGCAATATCAACATCTCAAAGCTTGGAGGAAGCATGAAACAAGGTCAAGCCTCACCGCAGAAAGAAGACAAATACTTTTACCACGTCATCGACCTTTCCGCTGTCAGTCGCTCCATCTTGCGCCCGCAGGTGCAGTTCTCTGATAGGGAATGGGTGCCGGCTTACCAGTGGCTTGAAAAAGAGATTGGCTTCTATCCGCTCTTTCTGGCCGCCGGTGACCTCGATGCTGCTTACGTCACTGGTTATCAAAATCAGTGGCGTGTGCACATCGGGGGCACCATGGCCGACGGCAAGTATCAGCCAAAAATGCGCAAAGCGGGTGAATTCCCTAACTTGGTTCTCTTGGCCTTTCCTCAGTCGGCTCTCCAGGGATGTTTTACCGACTATCCTTGGTGGAACATCGTCCTTACCGACGTGCTCTGCCAACGAGCAATCGGACCCGGCCTCTACCGCTATCTTTTCAAGAAATCTTGGTCACGCAGCAAGTGGTTGCGCAGCGCCAATCGCGATGGTCACGCTGCGCAATTGCTGGTGCCAGAGCTTGACTTGAGCAAAGCGGCATTTCTCTGGGCCCGCAATTAGAAAAGTGCTCAAGCGCTTCGCGATATGGGCTTTGAGAACGTCTCAGTAAAGCGTCTCAAACTCGAACATTAAAGCACTCCTGCAAGAGCTTTCCGGCTTTTGCAGGAGTCTTTCTTTTTACTCAATTCCACTTGCTAAATTTAAAAATCCCATTTTACTGTATTGTATAGTTATATTTATTTCCCGCCAGCACGCACCAGAGAGAAAGCACCGAATATGGTGCAAGCCAAAAATTATTGGCGATCACTGCCAATAGCTAAGTCCAAGTATCGCGATTGTCGAAATATGTTGCCTGGCGCTTGGGGTATTGCTCGCGAAAGGCGACATAACGCTTACGAAGCTGTTCGTAACGCCTGTCAGACGACTTAATAGGTTGATGTGGGTAGTAAACGAGGAAGTTCTCAACCTTTGACAATTTAGTCTTGGCAAAACGCCAATCATAGCGGCCCAGTTCAGATAAATCTGCCACAGCAAAACCGGTAATCCGGCCTGTATAGTCGATGTAAGGCTCGACATAACTAAGTGCTAAATCACGAGCGCTACGAAAGATTGGTTTCCGTCCATGCAAACCAGCATCGCGAGAGCGAGCAACCGAACCCCAACCTGTTTCTGCCTTGTACACGCAAATAACGTGGTCGAGATTATCCACCGACTCAAAACTCATCAGCAGTGGTGGATACCCTTGCTGTTCGAGCATAACGGCAGCTACCATGGCAGTCTCTAAACAATGTCCTTTCTTGCGCCGCACAACCTGGCGAAATGACAAAACCGTCTCGCCCTCTTCCTCAAAATTGTAGGAAATGGTGCGCAGATATTTCTGCACTTGGAGCGGAGTTCGGTGCTTTTGGATTATGTCCCATTCGGTTTTGGTAAACTGCGTGCGGTCTGGCTTCATTTCATGGTTCCAAAGGCAAAGACGCCATTGTACTGCGAAGAACAAAATGTCACATTTCCCCATCCGAAATGTGACATTTTAAATTCTGAGATTTAGCAATTATTGCCACAGAAGTGGTTCAGATGCGCGAAATACTGCCCGCCCTAGCTCTAGTTAGCCCATCAGGCCTTGTAATTTGCGCTCACGGTCGCGCTCACGATCATTTCTCCGCTTGCGGGAGCGCTTCAATTCTTCCACAGGCAATCCCATTTGAATCGACATTGCTTCTAAGATGACGTTCTGCGAGCGGGCCGGTGAGCCAGCTCCCGCCAGGGCATCGGCCCAGGCGTAACGCACTTTGACACGATGAGTAGAGCAGTGATTAAGTGATTGTTCTAGATCATCAATTTGTAGCAGCACCGGTTCAGCCGCAAGAACAGCCGCTCTATGAGCCTTTAAGACGTCAAGGATGCGCGGATGAATCGGCAATTGTTTCTCGATGATGGCCAGCTCATCGCCAATAACAGTTGGCTCAGCATAACGCTTACAGAGCAAAATCAGATTGGCTATTTCAGCACCGCTTAGTAGAGCACTAGTCTCGATCTCTTCCAAAACGCCCTCAACAACACGTTCTGCTTTTCGTCCTTCAATCAGTCGTTTTGATAAAACAGTTTGCAAACCAGTCATCTCTTCTTGCACAATCTGCGCGACTTGCTCATGCTCAGCATCTACAGCAGCCATAAGCTTTTCATAGGCGGGCTTCAGTTCAGTTAAAACACTGCGCTTGTTGGCTGCAGCGGCAAAGCGCTCCACTAAATCTTGCAATCGACCGATTGCTGCCACAGAACTGGCTGCTAGTGTCTCTTGCAGCGGAACAATAGTCTGTCCTGCGCTTGATACCATATTTGTAGTTGTTTCCAAATTGATCATTTAAGCCGTCCTTCGCCATCGGTCATTTGCTTGCCATGGCAACAAGCATCGCGGCGATCATGTGAAAAACCCGTGATAAAACAGGCTTGACAACTGCGTAAGGCTACTAAGAAAGGCGTAATAAATGACAAAAATCATGGTGCTTTTCCCACTAAGTTCAAATACATAGAAAAAGTAGGCGTGAAAATGCTGCCAAAACAACAGGCTTCGCCGCGAGCGAATGAGTGTTTTTTGCGCTAGCAGATTCAACGCCCAATAACTACCGCAAATGGTTTACTGGTAACAACTCTCAACGGTTGTCATAGCTTTGTTAGCAGTAACGCATAAGATTAGACAGTCTCTAATATATAAGGCTTCATGAAAGCAGAACCAATACTTAGAGCCTAATAGTGTTACTAGGTCTTTCTTTTCTATCCCTCCCTCCCTCGCTATATACTTCCAAAACAAAAGCCCTTGAACCGCCAACCCGATTTTTCCTCACTGATTGTGAGCGGGGTGTTTACGGCTTTGTAGTGTGAGTAAAGGAAATTGCGAGGGTTCATCGTCGTCTATATACGGAGCATGCTATGCATCAACCCGCAAAAACTGCAGTACCCAACACGAAACCCAACAATCCACCTAAACCAGGCAAGTTCAACGCCAAAGGCGCCGTCTTTCTCTTCCCTGAAGCCTACAAGGCATTCACAGATCAATCCCCCACAGCATCGCCTACCTCTTCCTCTTCCGCTTCCGGTTCCGGTTCCGGTTCCGGTTCCGGTTCTGATTCTAACCAGCTACAGAATACCGGCGACATCGGGCTGAGCAAGAACCAACGCGAAGCAATGCGCGCTCTGCTCGGAGGTAAAGGCGCAGGCTTGGCTGAAATGACCGCCAGCGGCGTCAGCGTTCCTCCAGGTTTGACCATCACCACCGAGACCTGCCTTGCCTATTACGCCGGCGGCTCCAAGCTGCCCGAAGGTCTCTTCGAGCAAGTCTTGAGCAAGCTGGCCAGCGTGGAAGAGCAACTCGACCGTCGCCTCGGTGACGTCAAAAAGCCGCTGCTGCTCTCTGTGCGGTCCGGCGCCAAGTTCTCCATGCCTGGCATGATGGACACCATCCTCAACCTCGGCCTCAACGACACCACAGTCAAAGCGTTGGCCAAGGCCACCGACAATCCGCGCTTCGCCTGGGACAGTTACCGCCGCTTCATCCAGATGTACGGCAATGTCGTGCTCGATATCTCGAAAGAGAGCTTCGAACACTTGCTGCAAGAGCTCAAGGTCACCAGCGGTGTTGTGCAAGACAACGAACTGAGCGCTACCAACCTGAAAGAACTGGTACGGCGCTACAAAGAACTGGTGCTCAAGGAAACCGGCTCGGCCTTCCCTTCAGACACCAGCAAACAGCTCTACGGTGCCATTGAAGCGGTCTTTCGCTCGTGGAACAATCCACGCGCCATCTACTACCGCAACCTCAACAAGATTGACCACAATCTGGGCACCGCGGTAACTGTGCAATCGATGGTTTTCGGCAACCTCGACGACCAGTCGGCCACTGGCGTCTGCTTCACTCGCAACCCCAGCACCGGTGAGAAGGTGCTCTACGGTGAATACCTGGTGCGTGCCCAAGGCGAAGACGTCGTCGCCGGCATTCGCACTCCCAAGAAGATCTCCGATATGGCTATCGAGCTGCCGCAGGTCTACAACGAATTGGTCGCCGAAGTGGCCCGTCTTGAAGACCACTACAGCGACATGCAGGACATCGAGTTTACCGTCGAAAGCGGCAAGCTCTACATCCTGCAGACCCGCACTGGCAAACGCACGGCCGAAGCGGCTGTTCTCGTTGCAGTCGAGCTGGCACTCGAAGGCATCTTGAGTCGCAGTGCAGCGCTCATGCGTGTCGACCCGATTCAGCTCAATCAGCTCTTGCTGCCGAGCTTCCACGACCAAGAAAAAGACGCCGCAAAAAAAGACGGCCGCTTGCTTGCTACTGGCCTCAACGCTTCTCCGGGCGCGGCCATCGGCGAAATCGTCTTCGATCCCAACGAAGCAGAAAAGCGTGGCAGTGCTGGCGAGAAGGTGATTCTGGTGCGCATCGAGACGTGCCCGGATGACATCCACGGTATCGTTCCCGCTCAAGGCATCATCACCAGTCGTGGTGGCATGACCAGCCACGCAGCGGTGGTGGCACGCGGCATGGGCAAGCCTTGCGTGGCTGGCTGTGAATCGTTCCGCATCGACCTCGACAAAGAGCTGGTACAGGTTGCTGGTCGCACCCTGAAGAAAGGCGACGTCATTTCGATTGACGGCTCTAGCGGCGAAATCTACGCTGGTGCAATTGCTACTCGCCAGGTTGGTCTATCTGAGCAGTTTCAACAACTGCTTGCATGGGCCGATCTGGAGCGCAAACTCGATGTGCGCGCCAACGCCGATACGCCGCAAGATGCTCGGGTCGCTCGCCAATTCGGCGCCCAAGGCATCGGCCTGTGCCGCACCGAGCACATGTTCATGAGCCAAGATCGCTTGCCGGTTGTGCAGGAGATGATTTTGGCCACCACCTTGGCTGACCGCCAGGCGGCTCTGAACAAGCTCCTGCCGATGCAGCGGGAAGACTTCGCTGGTCTGTTCACGGCAATGGATGGGCTGCCGGTCACGATCCGCTTACTCGATCCGCCACTGCATGAGTTTCTGCCCAAGCTGGAGGAGCTTGTGGCGGAAGTAGCAACGCTCAAGGCCAATGCCAAGAATCGCGCACATCCGATGCGCCTCAAGGTCAGTAAGGCTCGTGAGGCCAAGGTTCTGGAGGCTCGCGAGAGCCTTCTGGCCAAGGTGCACGAACTGCACGAAACCAACCCGATGATGGGCTTGCGCGGCTGTCGCCTGGGCCTGGTCTATCCTGAAATCAATGTGATGCAGGTGCGGGCCATTTTCGAAGCGGCCATTGCTGTGAAAGCTCAGGGTGTCAAAGTCGAGCCCGAGATCATGATTCCGCTGATCGGTCACGTCGAAGAGCTGAAAGCCGCACGTGAAGTTCTGGAATTGGTCGCTCGCGAGGTGATGAACACCGCCGGCGAGACCATCGATTACAAATTTGGCACCATGATCGAGATTCCCCGGGCCGCTCTCACCGCCGACGAAATCGCGCAGTATGCTGAGTTCTTCAGCTTCGGCACCAACGACCTCACCCAGATGACCTTCGGCTACAGCCGCGACGACGCTGAAGGCAAGTTCCTGCAGCACTATCTCGCTGGCGTTGAAGTGAACGGCGAGCAGCGCAAGATTCTCGAAGACAATCCCTTTGCCATTCTCGACCGCAAGGGCGTGGGCAAGCTGATGCGTATGGCTGTCGAAGACGGTCGCGCCCAACGGCCCAACATCAAGCTCGGCATCTGCGGCGAGCATGGTGGAGACCCCAGCTCGATTGCCTTTGCCCACCAGCTTGGCCTCACCTACGTGAGCTGCTCGCCTTACCGCGTACCGGTTGCCCGCCTAGCAGCGGCCCAAGCAAAGATTGCAGAACGGGCTGAGAAGTTGGGTGCAGCTGCTTCTATTCGTGACAAGTAAGCGTGACAAGTATGCGTGACAAGTAAGCGTGACAACAACTAAAAATAATTTCTGCGGCGCATACCAAACAAATAGTTAGAAATCTCGATGGCCTGAAATCTTGTGAAAATTCACAAAAATTTCAGGCCATCTCTTTTTTCTTCTAATGGTGCAAGCGGTTTTATAATCACTCCACCCAACGGAGATAAGCCATCTCACCACTATGTTTTCCTCCCATGATTTTATGCTTTGAGCATTTTTTAGAGCCTCTATATACTACCCTTAGTAGTATATAGACAAAGCGAGATATCACCCAAATGAAGGATAGCTCCATAGAATTGGCTGTGCAACATTGAATTGAGTGGCATATTTAGAATGCTTAGACAAATACTAGAAACTTGACCCCCATAATGAATACAAGGATCTAAGGTCGTAAATACACAAATGCAAGACCACAAACGTGCTGAGAATTTGAGTAACGCAGTCGAGTTACTGCCTGACATACTGTGGATAGTAGAACCAGATAGTCAGATTAGCTTCAGCAATCATCACTGGCTGGACTTTGCTGTTCTTTCAAACAACAGCAAAAACACCATCCAGATGTTTCCACCCAGATCTGCCATCCACCATGATGATTTAAACCTGATAATAAGTCTATGGAACAACGCCCTAGAGACAAAGCAACCGTTCAATGCTGAAGTCAGACTGCAGCGAGCTGATGGTAACTATGTTTGGCATTTGATGCGCGCCCGTCCAAACGTCAGATCGGCGAATTGGTTAGTGGTTTGCACTGAAGTGCAATCACTGAAGACCGTCCAATCTATGTTCCAACTGGTGCTAGATAACATTCCCATTTCAATTTTCTGGAAAGATCGCGACTCGAAATATCTCGGATGTAACCAACTCTTCGCTAATGATATGGGCGTTAAAACAACCGAAGCGTTGCTAGGGAAAGGCGATTACGAGACCTACTCGAGCAAAGAGCAGTGTGAATTTTTCATCGCTTGTGACCGTAAGGTGATGGAGTCAGGAGTGCCTGAGTATCACATTATCGAGCCACAGAGTCGAGCCAGCGGCAAACAGGCATGGCTAGACACAAGCAAAATTCCGCTGTACGACGCTGGTGGCAAAGTAGTGGGTCTGCTAGGAATGTACGAAGACATTACTGAACGGATAACAATAAATCAGCAAAGAGATGATTTCATCGCTACACTCACTCACGATCTAAAAAACCCGCTGCTTGGAACCAATCGAGTCTTGGACCTATTTTTAGCGGGCAAGCTAGGCGCTTGCGATGATCAGCAGCAAAAAATCATCACACAAATTAGAGACAGCAATAGCACGCTTATAAGCATGATCGAAAACCTTCTACATGTCTACAAATCAGAATCACAAACCGCTCCCATCGAAAACAAAAGAGTCGACCTTGCCGAGATGCTTGAACGAGTGATTAAACTCAACGAGATTAGCGCGCAGCAAAAAGATATAAAACTGACGCTGACAAAGCTTAACGAGAAAGCGATGATAGATGGCAAAGGCCATTCGATAGAACGAGTAGTGCAAAACCTCCTCGACAATGCCCTCAAATTTGCAGAGCAACAGGGCAACATATTAGTGGCGCTCAAGCGAAAAGGTAATGAATACCAAATCATCGTTCAAGATGACGGACCGGGAATAAAATTAGAAGACCAACAAAATTTATTTAATCGCTTTTGGCAAGGCACACCTGGTAAAAAATATACGCATGGAACCGGACTTGGCCTTTATCTCTGCAAACAAATTGTTGAGGCACATCACGGCAAAATTACCTGCTACAGCGTACCGCCAGGAGGCACCACATTCACTGTTACCTTGCCTTTAAAGTCGCAAAGCGAAATCTAAATGAAAACTGAGCGAATCACAGTGTTGATCGTAGAAGACCACCTACTGACGAGGCTCGGTCTCACCATGGTGCTAGATGCTCATCCATCAATTAAAGTTGTGGGTGAGGCAGACAACGGCGTCAGCGCCCTGAAGTCAATAAACGAAATAGAACCAGATGTTGCCATCATTGATATCGGCCTGCCACAAATGGATGGTATCGAATGCACTACCGTCATCAAATCAAGTGGATGGCGAACTCGCGTTCTAATTCGTAGTTCACACCAAGAAAATGATGCCATCCTGGCAGTGATCGCTGCAGGGGCAGACGGCTATTGCTTAAAAGATTCTAGCGACGAAGTACTGATCGAAGCCATTGTTAACGTAGCTAGCGGTAGAGCATGGCTAGATGCTCGGGTAGCTGGACAAATCCAAGAAATGTTCAAACTAACAAAAGAACGGCCAGAACGACATCGAGAACAGATTCTAGCCTTAACGACAAACTTGGGCAAAGCAGATTTAGATCTACTGAATAGAATTGCCGACGCCACGGAAAGCTCATCTATCGTAACTATTGATGATGCTGGCGAAGCCTTTCTAGACGAACGAGAGCCAGATCATCTTCGTGTTCTTCTGAAGAAAATAGCTGAGATCCGTAATACAATCAATTGAGAAAAGAATTGAAGAGTGCTTTGGCATTCTCGCTCTGAGCTTTTGAAATGAAGAAGTTCTCACTAAATGGTACTTTCTTGTAACCAGAAGGAACGGTAAAGACGGCTCCAGAGATGGGCACACCATGAATATCCCCGGGTTTTAAAGTAACTTCGCTTTTACCATTTTCACGCACGCGTTTAACTGAAATTGGCACTCCAGGCACTTCTGGCATGCCGAAGAAACGAGCGAATACAGAGCCGCTACTTTTGCCAGAGGGACAATCAAGACACATAACAATCGCCTTATTAGCGTCATCGGTATTGTCTTTGTTCATCTTCTTGCCAATTGTAGACTGCATGTACAAGCCTACAACTTCAGTAGCAGGAAAGATGCAACGCAAGGCGGGAACACCTTTGAACCAGTCTTGTTCAGTAGTAACGGGCTTAGTCAATTCAGCAGCCCAATGCATCTTATTCATATGATATTTGTGGCACCAATCAGCATGACTGATGTTCATAATGGTGCGGTCACCACTATTCCAAGCCACCACATTCCAGTCAGGAGCAAGACTGACCATGGTGCATTTGGCATTGGCCAAATCAACACGTATACCCGATTTAGTGACTTGCACTTTAAATTTTTCAGGTCGATTTGAAGTCAGATCAAGAATGTATCCTTGTTCCATTCTGCTGGTTTTGCCCGAGAGGTCTTTAGATGCTGCAGTTCTTGCAGATCCAGCCTTAGCAGGAGCAGCCAGAGTCTGGCCCACAGACAAGGCACTGACAAAGCTGACGGCACTGACCAGACTGAACGTAGCAATCAGAGCTAAAAACCGCGATTTCATACTATCCGGCCCCTTTGCTTAGCAAGCCTTCAGATGGTGCTTTTTCTGGGCTGAACTTCCAAAAGCGGAAATCGAACACAGGCTCAAATTCGAAGATAGGCATGGCTTCTTTAAACTTGGCTGTTTCTTCGTTTGTCCAGGGCCTATCCAGCTTCAATTTTTCTAGAGCTGGCATGCGCTTAAAGTATTCCAATGACTTGGGCGTCAGCTGACTGCGCGTAATGCGCAAACTCTTTAAGTTTTTCATGCGCGTCAACGGCTCTAGGTCACTATCCTCTAATCCTAAAGTCATTAGCCACAACTCTTCAATATTGTCATAGCGCGGCAACGAAGCAAGCAAAGAAGCGCAATCAGTAATGCCTTTTACCTTCAAGCACTTAAGTTTACCCAAGAGGGGCATTTGAGTAATGGCTCGACCGCTGATTTTTGGGCCGGCCAAACCAAGGGAACGCAAATTAGAGAACGAATTGAGCGAGGGCAAAATCTGATCACTCATGGGTGAGTCTTCTATTTGGTCCTCGTAATTTGGCAAACACTTCGTCAGGCAATTAAAGAACGAAAGATCTTTCAAGCGATGCCACTTACTCAGCTTAGCGATGGCCGCTTTGACATTCTCAAATTTGCAATCAATACCAGTCAAATCATCGGGTCCAAAACGATCAAGGAGCTGCACATATTTTTTAGTGAATGCATTAGAGTAGTAATGCACCTCATGCCGACTTTCTTCTGCAAGCGGATAGGCAAGGGGCATAAAGCCTGTCGCATACTCAATTGGGCGATCGTCAAATTGAATGGCACCTATATAAAACTCGGATGGAAAGCGGAAAGCACCGCCATTTTTATACTTAAGGAGCTTTGCTTTTGGTGGCGTAGTAGCCGTCATATAGGCTTCTACTAGTCTGCGACTGTTAGACTCATAATCGACTTCAGCAGGCCAATTGAAGGTTTTAAAAACCTCCTGCTCTGAAGCACTCGTACCAATCTGCTTCATTAGAAGTGGTGGTGTCAGTTTATTTTCTGGATAGTCGGTAAAAACATCAGTTAGCTCGTGATTTGGCTCTGCTTTAGGCACTGGCTGCCAGAGAGTGACAGACACTATTCCAACCACTGCTAAAGAAATAGCCACTGAAATTCCGATAAATAGTCGCTGTCGTTTCCGGCTGCCATTCTCGACAAGTTTATCTTCATCACTTTCATCTTCGCCGCCCTCTAAAATATTGCGAAAATTACGCTCGTTATGTCGTTGGCGTTCTAACTCCCGCTCTTCCATGGCGCTAGTATCGAACAGCTCAATATCGGCTACAGTTGCGCGTATAAGGCCTTTATTGCTGACCTCCTTGCCTTCCATTATCCGAACTAAATCATGCTTTAATTGAGCCATCGATTGGTAGCGCAGCGAAACTTTCTTTTGCAATGCTTTATCGATAACAGCCTGCAGACCAGCTGAAAACTGCTCTGTCAGTTCGCTCTCAGGCATTTTGCCGGCTAATTTGGGTACCGCTTCGCTCTGGTGCATCATAAGAGTTTGCATGGCGTTAGCGCCTCTAAATGGCGGTTCGCCTGTAAGAGCCTCGAATAGAGTGCAACCGAAAGAATAGATATCTGAGCGTTGATCGACGCGCTCACCACGACATTGCTCAGGGCTCATATAGACAGGAGTGCCAATAATTACTCCTGTAGCGGTCTGACTCTGAGCACTGAGGCCACTAGAAGCAGTTTGAGTCACTCTGGCAATTCCAAAATCGACAATTTTGATGTGGGCCACATGATTTGTTTGATCACGCAATAGCATTAGGTTAGAAGGTTTAATGTCACGGTGCACCACCCCTTGAGTATGGGCAGACTGCAGTGCATCAGCCACTTGCATGAAGTACACCAAAGCATCATCGACTTGAAGGGGCCCTGTTTTTCTTACCAGATAGCTGAGATTTTCGCCTGACAGCAAGTCCATAACATAATAAGGAGTTTCGTCATCAGAACCCTTGTGAACACCCATGTTGTGGATACCAACAATGCCAGGGTGGTTGAGCTTAGCCAAAGCTTTTGCTTCAATTTGAAAGCGACTCCAGGCCTCTCGACTGACCTTGCTTGCCAATAAAAGTTTTAGAGCATAGTCTTTCTGCAAAACCAAATGTGTGCAAGAGAAGACAACACCCATGCCACCCTTTCCGACTTGTTCAATCAGACGATAAGACTGATCTACTATTAGACCAGGCTCAAATACAGTGGCTGTTTTACCCTTTAGACCAATAGAAGGAAGCGTCGTATTGGCGTCACGGGCAGTGTCAGATTGTTCGCTAGGGGGGAACACAAAATACCTGATTTAATGGTGCCCCCATTCTACCAGTCAGCTGTTGCAAATTACGGGCTGCTGATAATCAACGTGATCGTACGACAAGCAGTAGATATTGCCGAAACTCAGCCAAATCTGTGAAGTACCTCGCGTGAGGATTGCCAACTTCTGATGGCAACTCTCGTGCAACCATAAGATCGTGTTTGAGAGCTGGGGAAATCACCACTGCCAAGGTAAATTTGGCCCAGGCCCGTTTGATCACCTCAGCTCAGGGTGTCTAAGCTTTAGCTATCTCTCTCCAATTATATTTTTCAGCAGGACTTCAAACCTTCCAAAACACAACAGCCCTCTTCTGCTTTTGCTTGTATGCCATTCTTAACCGATTGGTGTGCCGTCACAGACGCAAAAGACAAATGGTCTGGACAAAATAATTTTTCTAAGTGCTTAAATGCACGTTTTAGCTTTTAACAATATGAAAAACCATGTAGCACATCAGAAAAGCCGCCCCACAGGTCTAAGCCTCCGCGAAGAACAACTCTTCGACGAAGCGCAGACCTGGCAGTCGGCAGCGACAAACATGTTCTTAGCAGGGCAACTCCCTCTTGCTCTGACCTATTTCCGCAATGCCCTAGCTAAATTGCAGAGCCTCAGCGCCAATGATCTCGAAGCGGAGGTGCACATTAACATTGGATGCGTCCTCGCCAAGCTCGGAGACAAAGCCACAGCCAAAGCCGAGTTCGCCTCTGCTGTACTCATTCTTGAGCGCATCATGGGCGGCACTGGCGATCAGAATCTAATTGCTTTCGCTCGCTTCAACCTTGAAGATACCCAGCGTCGCATTCACAGCGACAAAGCGCGAAAGCTCATGCAAGATGCCCACCTACTCCTGCAAAAGCGTAATCCACAAGGGGCCCGCGCCATCATCGAAGAAGCCATTAATTTGGCTGAGCATGGCGCTCGCGATGTCATCCTCCATGCACAGCTGCTCAATCAGCTCGCTTGGACTTTCGGCATGGAGCGTCAATACAAGCAGGGCCTTATGCTCCTGCAACAAGCCTGTAAACTTTTGATTGGCCGACGCGATAAAAATTCGAAGTCGCTCTTCCTTTCGCTCAAAGACAACATTCGACACTTTCGGGAGGTGAAGAAAGAGTCTCCTGTTCTGCTTCTGCTGGAACAAGCAACGAGCGTAATTGAAGACAACCTCTTTGAGCAAGGCGAAGCCACTGCAATGAAAGCAGCAGAGCGCTGTCGCCGTATTCTGGGCGCTGACCACCCGCACATGCCCTTCGCGCTGCACAAGTTGGGCTTTTGCCAACTGATGCTCGGTGACGATCAGAGCGCTCGTCGCAATCTGCTTGCCGCCAAAGCCCTGATCGGCAAATGGCCCAAATTCAAAGACGAAGCCGTAGCCATCGACTTCACTTTGGCTTGGACCAACAACGACGGCGACGACTTCGACTTCGATTTCGTACGTCTCAAGTAACCAAAGCTTCAGTCAAAACACGCAAATTAAACTCGTTAGAGCAATACT
>JBBRMD010000021.1:0-77599 GCA_038231015.1 Candidatus Obscuribacterales bacterium | reverse complement strand
TTTAATGTCGGCCATGTGCTCATCGCAAAACATGTGGCGATCGCCGACATCGAGTTCAGCAATTTGGTCTGAACCAAACTTTTTGAAAAGGTGTGGATGTTCTAAGAATTCTCGACTTGGCCTAAAGAAAAACAGTTCACCGAATGGTATGGTCACTTCTCTGCGGGCGTCAATTATATGGTGGCCGTCTAAAGAGCGAATGGAACCGCAGGTAAACTCAGTTGGAAAATTAAAGACACTAACTTTTTGCCCATTCTCTAATGTTTTGCTGTGAGCAAACGGTGCTTCTGCAGCCGAGCATTTTGAGGATGAGCCGGATGTACTGTTCGAAGCAGTATGTGCCTTATTTGGGCGCAGAGCAACTATTGTCGTTATCGTTGTAATTAAAAAAGTGGCTGACAGTGCTATCAGCAGAGCTTTGCTATCACGCAATTTGTTGAGAAAACTGGGTGCTAAAATCAGAGTTTCAGAAGTACGATCACCAGTATTTTCAAAAGTATTATTAAAGGTATCGTCGGAACCTGTATCCGTGGTTAGCTCAGATAGTGAGTCAGATTCGAAATTTTCCACTACTGGCATTTTGACAGCCAAAGATTTGCTCGCCATTGGTTGAGTTGGAAGCCCTGAGAGTTTTTCTTGAGCTTGAGCAAACTTTGGTTGTTTGCCGCCTTTTACAGCAATGAGATCTTGAGCCAATTCATTCATCGATTGATAGCGATGATTAGGATCTTTCGCTAGCATTACTCTTATCACTTGTTCTATTGAGTCGTTGAAAACAAGATTAGGAGCTGTTTGAGCCAATGTTGGCGGTGGCGTACCTTGGTGCAGCATAATTACTTGGACTGCATTTTTCGCTATGAACGGCGGCAGCCCAGTGAGAGCCTCGAACATTGAGCAGCCCAGCGAATAGATGTCAGATCGAGTATCTATTTTGCCGCCCCAAGATTGTTCTGGGCTCATGAAGTGCGGGCTGCCAATTACTTCACCAGGCTTGGTTAGAGCGTTTGTAAGGTTTTCATCGCTAACTAATTTGGCGATGCCAAAATCGAGTATTTTGATATCTAAGATTTTGCCATTGCTATCTTCGTTGATCATGATGTTGGCCGGCTTCATATCACGGTGAATGATCTTTTTGTCGTGAGCGTATGCCAGTGCAAAAGCTGTTGGAATGAAGACATTGAGACACTGCTCGAGGGTGAGTGTGCCCAAGATTTTAATGCGGGCTGATAGAGTTCTTCCTTGGACTATTTCCATGACATAGTAAGGCGTAACTTTTTCAAGCAGTCCGTAATCAAAGACTTTCACTAGGTTAGAGTGATCAAGTCTGCATGCCGCTTTCGCTTCTCTTTGAAAACGCTGCCAAACACCTTCGCTCAGTTTTTCTGTATGTATTGTCTTCAAGGCCCTCTCGCTATTGAGAGAGAGCTGCTCAACCCGGTAAACAATACCCATGCCACCGACGCCGAGTGTGTCGATCACACGGTACTTTTCGTCGATAATTGTTTCTGGTTTGAGCTGTTCCATAAAAGCCTAACGCTTAAAGACCTATTTTAGTGAGATTGTCTAAGTCTTTTCCAGAGCCGGTTGATTCTATGTTTAGAGATTGTATTTGGCAATTTTTAGGAAGCAGTTTTCTTAAAGTGTTTTGGTCTTCGTGTTTCCAGCTTAGGCAGGAGATTTTTAAACTCTCAAGATGTTTGAAGCCACCCAGTGTGGCAATCGAATCGGGGGCAATTGGATCTTGCAATAAATTGAGATTGTTCAATTTTTGCAGAGGAGCTAAAGCGCGCACACCTTTGCTAGTTATACTAGGGTTGAAGCCAAGATTGAGATAGAGCAACTTAGGGCATTTTGCGATTTGTTTGAGATCTTCATCTGTCATAGTACTGTTGCAAACCACTAGCTTTTGAATGTTGGTAGAGCCTGACAAAGCGGCAATGGTTTTACTTAGGTTCAAAATTTCTTTGATGTCTAATATGTGCAGGTGACGCAGTATCTTCAACTGCGAGAAAGCTTGGTCGTCTATGTTTGCAGCGTTTAAGGTCAAATCTGTCAATTCTGGCAACTTATCGATCTGAGCAATGCCGCTTGGGCTGAGGGTGCAGTCATCGATATTTAATTTTGCCAGGTTTTTCAAATGCTTGATGGCGGCTAGATGTTCGTCTCTTGCGCCAGGACGAGCACTTAAATCTAGATCGCCAATTTCGTTGTTTCTAAAGCGCTCTAATAATTGAGGATTGGCCATCAGGTTTTTGCTGGCTGTGAAACGAAAAATCTCGCCTGCTGGCATAGTCACTGTGCCTTGAGCATTGGTCTTGTCACTGTAGCTGGCTGTACAAATTTCACCTAACGACATCTCTGTAGGAAAATCGAAGACAATCACTTTTTTACCGTCGCTCGAAACGGCTTCGTGCGAAAATGGCTCAGTAGCTACATCGGGGTGCGCATGGGTGCTGGACGGTGTGACTAACGATTGGCTTGTTACTTTGCTTGATTTGCTTATTTGGCTTTCTTCGCCTAGCGTTAAAAAATAACTAGATGTCGCTACTATGGCTACGCTTAAACCAATTGCTAAGCTAGCGATCAAGCCATATTGTAGAGCGCGTTTACTTGACCACGATTGCGTTTCGGTTTCTATGTTCTCTTTTGTTTCGCCTTCAGCAGCTTCTTCATAGCTGTACGCTTGTCTATTCGTGGCATTTTGCCAGAGTTCTTTTGCAAATTGAGGCTGACGGCTACTTTGAATAGCGGTTAAGTCTTGCATAACTTGGTCCATATTTTGGTAGCGATCGCCTGGCCGCTTCGCCAACGTTGCTCGTACTATTTGTTCAAGCTTTTTGTCAAAGCTGCGCTCTGGTGCCATTTCAGCCAAACTCGGAATGGGCTCAGATTGGTGCATAATCATCACTTGCACCGGATTTTCGTCGAGAAAAGGTGGTCTGCCAGTTAAGGCATCGAACATGGCACAGCCTAAAGAATAGATATCAGAGCGTTGGTCAAGTCTATGACCTGCAGTTTGCTCGGGGCTCATGAAAGTAGGGCTGCCAATCACTTCACCGGCTTTGGTTAAGGCTCCAGCTCTTGTTAGTGCTCCAGAACCTTCTGGGTTGAATAGTTTTACCAGTCCAAAGTCAAGAAGCTTCACCCGCGAAACTTTTCCGCTAGCATCTTCTTCTATCATGATGTTGGCTGGCTTGATGTCGCGATGAAGAATGCCTTTGTCGTGCATGTAAGATAATGCTTGAGCGATAGCAGTGAAGACTTGCAAAAACTGTTGAGTGTTAATCGGGCCATTGATGTTAATGCGCTCACCAAGAGTCATTCCATCTACAACTTCCATCACATAGTAAGGAGTAAGATTGTCATAGAGTCCGTAGTCGTAGATTTTGACGATGTTGCTGTGATCAAATGCTGATGCTGCTTTAGCTTCTCGTTGAAAACGCTTCCATGAATCGTCGCTCAGTTTGTCGGTGTCGATTATTTTTAAGGCGCGGATAGCTTGGAGTGATCGCTGCTCTACCTTGTAGACCACACCCATGCCGCCAATTCCGAGAAAATCGAGCACAGTATATTTGTTGTCTATGATTGTGCCGTTGTTAAGCTTTTGCATCTTTTTATGTAGTCATCTGATTTTGGCATACAGTAACTGGTCGCAAAATTTTCCGTCTTTAAAAGCCGATTTTTTTAGGCGTCCTTCTAATTCGTAGCCTGCTTTCTCTAACACTTTGGACGAGGCCGGATTGAAGTCAAAGACCATGGCATAGATGCGAACGACATCGTGATTGGCAAAATAATAGTCGCTCATCGGTGCCAGAATTTTGCTCATTAGCCCTTGGCCCCAATACTCTTTGCCCAGCCAATAGCCCAATTCAGCGCTTTTGCGGTGAACATCTTGATTGATAGCCAGACCGATGCCGCCTACGCATTGGCCGTCTACCTCAATGGCGAAGTTAGTAACCGGTTTTAGGCGGTTGGCCAAATCAACCCACTCTCTGGCGTCTTTTTTAGTATAAGGAAAAGGAAAACGGTCGCGCAGGTTGAGCCAGATTTCGCGCTCATTGGCATGGTGGCTGAGCGAATCGACATCGGCGGAACGGTAGGGGCGAACAGTGAGGTTTTCGATGGCTAAAATCATAGTTGTGCAGCCTTAGTATTCTTGGCTGTTAATAGTACCAATCATTCGCTTGATAGAAATTTCTAAGTGATTTCCCATGTACTCCTCTTGGTAGTAGTATAGATTATAGTATAACAACGACTTAAAAAAGATAACAAGAAAGACTAAAACACAACAAGAAAACGAGCCCATAAGAGCGAAAAGTAAGAGCAAAGATAGCTGCTACTTTTCGTCTTATGGGTCGCTTTTTGAAACTAGTGCCAGAAGCCCTAGATTTAGTCGACGACGGCGTCGAGCAAGAACATGTTCTTGCTGTCGGCGCTGATGGTGATGCCCTGGGCGCTGTTGGCGGCCAGTTCATTCAACTTCTCGCCGATGGCATCGACCCGGAGAACGCCAACGTTGACGATCTGGGTGCGAGTCTTCGGGTTGACGAAGAAAGAAGTGGGCATGCGATCAACACCAACCTGGTGCAGAAGCGAGTTGAAGGTGTCGTGGTCGACCTTGTAGAAGCGAGCCTGGCCGGCGAACTTGGCGGCAGCTTGTTCCATCAAGGGCATCTGCGTGCGGCAACCAGAGCACCAGTCAGCGAAGAACTCGACGACGATAGGAAGATCACTCTTCGCCATTTCAGCTTCGAAGTTTTCGTCGGTCAGAGAGATGAGTTCTGCGCGGGGGTTGTTGGGGTTGGGAAATTCTTCGCCGACGGTGCCATCGAACTCTTCAGTATCGACGTCGCTGTCTGCGGGCGGAGCCAAAGCGGCTTTGCTGCGAAAGTGGGCAACAACGGCAATGGCAACAGCCAGAACCACCGAAGCACCCATTACGTATAGGAACATGATGTGTTCTCCTTTGTGATTGGTATTTGGTAGAAAGTTTTAGAAAATGCCGAACTAAACCTGGCCGTCAGACAATGTTTCTCCTCAACGCGATTGAGCGTGAACTAAGGTGGAGAAAGGCAAAGTGGGTTGGAAGGTTGAGTTGTGGTTTTTTATTTTTCGAAAGAAAGGGAAAGCGGTAGACGTTATCGAGATTAGTTCTAAAGAGAATACTAGTTCAACCTCTCATGATTAGTATCTAGCTCTATTAACTAGAATTCGATCGTTGGCAGCATCTAGCGCAACTAGCAACCCCTCTGAAAGCTTGCTACACAAGGCTTGTCAAGAGAGAGGTCGATAATATTGGGGTGCTTTGTGTAAAGGCATTTTGCTCTAACTTGCAAATGTTGTCTGCCGACATAAGCAAGCTGTGGTATCTTGTTTGTCTCGATTGGAGCGCCACTTTTGTGTGGGCTTAGTCTTGGGATCGTAGCTCAGTTGGTTAGAGCGCCTGCCTGTCACGTAGGAGGTCGCGGGTTCGAGTCCCGTCGGTCCCGAATTTTTAAAAGACAAATGAAAAGCAAGCTGTTTTGAGGCACAATAGCTACTAGTTGTTATTTGGCGGAGTAGTCATGGCGGCTTTTGCGGAATTACTGAATCCGGTCCATTCTCCTGAAAAGAAGAAGGTTCTCGAAGCTATTGCCACACGCGGCCCCCGCATTGTTCCTGTCGACATTGCCGCCGATACCGGAATGGCTTTGCCTTTGGTCGTCTCAGAGCTTAATAACATTGCTTCTGAGACAAATGCTCACCTAGAAGTTACAGAGTCAGGCAATATTGCCTATAAGTTTGCTGGAAACCTGCAGCAAGCCTATACAGCCAACGCCTCGCGCCAGATGATGCGCTCTATCTTTAGAGTGATAGCCAATGCCTCTATCGTGGCTATGCGGGCGTTTGTGGCGCTGATGTTTTTCGTTGTTCGCATCTCCTTCGGCTTAGCCCTCGTGCTGGGTGCGCTATTGGTAGTAGTGCTTGTTGTCGTGGTCATTATTGCTGGCCTTAAGGCCCTCACAGGCGGCGATAGCGATAGCGGTGGCGGCGATTTCAACTTTGATTTCGGCAACATCTTTGATTTTGGCTACAATTCTGGTTATTCCTCAAGGCCACTTTACCTTTACTGGATGTTCGACTGGTTCTGGGACTGGATTTTCTATTGGCGCTATGTCATTCCAACCCCAGGTGGCTACGGCTCATCAAATTTGCCATACGACGCCCAGGGTGACTATCGCAACCAGAACAAAAAGTCCAAGCCGAACTTCTTGTTCAGCGTCTTCTCTTATTTGTTTGGAGATGGCAATCCGAATCTTGATTTTGAAGAGCGAAAGTGGCAAACCATAGCTCAGGTTCTTGAAGCCAATCAAGGTGTTGTTGCAGCCGACCAATTGGCTCCTTATACCGGCTTAGATCCGAAGAACGAAGATTGGATGATTGCCGTGATGCAACGCTTCAATGGTTCGCCTGAGGTTTCTGAAGCTGGTCATATTGTTTATTTCTTTCCTGCCTTCCAGGCTGGTTCGACAGCAAGGCCAAACACCTCGCTTGCTTCGGCCAAACAAGACTTTGAGCCAGACAATCTAAGCCAGTTGTTCAATCAGCACGTTGGTCGGCAGAAAGCGATTAAAACCGGTCCAGGTCGTGGTCTTACTCAAGAAGGCTTTTTAGCCGAGAAAGAGTGGAAGTTCATGAGCGTTGAAGGCGGCCAACTGTGGGGCATTATTGGCTTTGGTTTGGTGGTGCTTTTGGGCAGCATATTCTTGATTTTCAATATGTCTTTGGTTCCAGCACTTTATTCTCTGCAACCGCTTTTGTATGTTCTCTTTGGTTATGGTCTACTGTTCTTCTTGATTCCAGCTTTGCGCTTTCCTATTTTCCGTATGATCAATGATGGCATTATTGAGCGCAACGACAAAAAAATGGCCTATGCGGTTGCCTTGAAGAATCCGACTGCTGAGCTGAACGACAAGCTATTAGAGGCACGCAAGGTGCGCTATGAGGGCCTACCTAAAGCTGAAGACAAAACTGTTTATACAACCGAGAAAGATGCTCTTGATCAGAGCGATGATTTAGACGACAAGTTTAAAAAGCTCGAAGGCAAGTAGACTTCAGCAAAATAGAATCAGTTACTTCTTAATGCTCTCTAAGAGCTTTTGCGCCTGTTTCTTGCTATCGGCTGGTAGCTCTATCTTCTCGTCTAGCAGCCTCGTTAGCTGAGCGGCATAAGACTGCATAGTCTCATCTTCTTGCAGTGTTTGAAAGAGCTGTACGAGAAATATTAGGGCAAGGCACTCAGAATTTTTGCTTGAAATTTCATTGTCTGCCGTTTTTCCGTCGATAGTTGAACGGGCTTGTTTTAAGGCTTCTGCAGCAAGGCGGCGTGCTTCAGGCATATTTCCTACTTGCGATTCTAACTTAGCTAGCTGAAGTTTCGTTTGAATTTGTTGTTCGAGCGAAATTTTAGAATCGTAGGCTTCTAACTTGGCTTTTAGTTTCATCCAGTAAACTGCTTCGTTGAGCTTGTTGGCAGCAGCGCAAATGGGAAAATAGTTATCGAGAGCGCTCGCTAGTTCAGTTTGATTTTGCAAATTAGAGCGCAACAACATAGCAATGGCCCGGCGGTAGCAGGGCGAAGCCTTTTCGTAGCGGGCATCAAAGTCTTTAAGCTTATTGCTTTCAAATTTCGCTGATTGCTGCAAGAGCCAGGCCATTACTCCGGTTTCTTGCTTCACTGCTTTTTCTTGTAAATCGAGCGCTTGTCTCAACTGTTCTGGCGAGCCTTGCACGTAGGCTATCAGCGTAATGCAGCGAGCATACTTAGCAGGATCAGGATTGGCACAACCATCGAACAAACTTTTTGCTTGGTTGAGTTCTCTCATCGCTTCGGTGGGTTTCTTTGCCGCTAGCTTCATTTCAGCAATGCTAGTTTTGACAAATGCTGTTTGTTCGCTAGTAGCACCGTAGGCTACTCTAGCTGTTGAAAGAGCGCGCCCTAAATATTTAGCCGCTTGATCAATACGACCGTCATTCTTGCACAGTTTCGCTAGGCATATCAGTTCAGCAATTGTGGCAGGATCTGAAGGCGAGAGCTGCTTTGAGATCATCTCTATAGCTTGCTTGTAGTGTGCTTCGGCCTCTTTGTAATCGCCAATTTTTTCGTATCCGTTGCCCAAATTGTGCAAGGTTCGGCGAGCAACAATGTCTGGTGGGTTAAGTCTGTTACCGAGAGTTTTAGCCATTTGGAGCATGGTAAGAGACTTATCTAGATTGCCGTTCTCTGAGATTATGTTGCTGGTGTCATTAGTCTCTTCGATTAGGGCAATTTTTTCGTCTTGTGCCAGCTTGCTGGGGTCTTGGGCAGCTGCTTTGAGCCTAGGCTCTAAGTCACCTAATTGACTGTTTAACAAATCATTTTTTTGCTCGGTCAATTGTTTGAGTGTGTCTGCTTCTAATTCACTATTTTGTGAACATCTAGATAAATCAAGCATTTGGTTTAGGCAAGGTAGAGTAAATTGCCGAAGTTTCATGCTGGTTTTGCTGAAAATAACTCCTTGTGATAACTCTGATTGAGCTGTTTTATAGTCGCCAGTATCAATTGCTCTCTGACCTGTGGTGTAGAGACCTTCCATTTTGTTTTCGCCAGAGGCGCTCCAAACTCCGAGATACCAGAGCGTTGAGAAAATAGATAACGAAATGCTGAGCAGGCCCAAGGCGATTTTCCAGGTGGGAATCTTCAGTTTGCCAGCTTTCCATCTCAAAGCTAAAGTTGAGGTCGTGTGGCCGAATAGAGAGGCGTTGCCAAAAAGCGAATTGGTGTTTGATAGCTTGTGGGCTGCGATTCGCTCTAAAGCCACTAACACTTCATCTAGGCTTTGATAGCGGTCTTTTGGGTCTTTTGCCATACAGCGCAAAATAATGGCATCAAAGGCCGAAGCTTCTTTTAGCTCAGGGCGAAACTTTTTGATGGAAGGCGGCGAGTCGTTTAGTTGAGCAAAGTAAATTTCGTAGACGTTAGTTGATTCAAAAGGTGGCTCACCGGCTAGTAGTGCAAAGATCAGGCAACCAAGCGAATAGATATCTGATCGTGAGTCGACTTTGGCGCCCATGCACTGTTCTGGGCTCATGTACTGAGGGCTGCCGAGCACTTCTCCGGTTGAGGTTTTAGCTAATTGTGTTACGGCTTTGCCAGAAGCATTTTGCACCATTTTGGCAATGCCAAAGTCAACAAGAACAGCTTTGACTCCGGCTTCAGTGTCGCAACACATGACATTGCTTGGTTTGATATCTCGGTGTACAACGCCTTGAGAATGGGCGAAGGCCAGTGCTTTAACTATCTGCTTCAAGATGGCAATAGCTTCTTCTACTTCAACCTTTGCGCCGCTGCCAAACCTTTCAGATAGCGACACACCGGCGAGAAAGTCCATGACGATGTAAGGTCTATGACGTTCGTCAACCCCGTAGTGATAAATGTTGATGATGCCTTCGTGTTTGAGCTTTCCGGTGGTTTTAGCTTCTTGTCTGAATCTATCGAGATAGGTGTTGTCAGAAATTAACCAAGGGTGCATAAACTTGATTGCCACTTTGCGCCCGAGAGAAAGATCGAGCGCAGCATAAACTTCGCTCATGCCACCTGAGCCTAACTTCTCATCGATTCGAAAGTGGTTGTCTAAAATTTGGCCAGCAAGATCTACATTTTCGCTTGAAGCTCCGTCGTTATCTTCATTTGCTGTCTGCGACTGCTCTTCTGTCTCATCCATGATTATTACTGACTGCCAAGTTGATTCCCTTTAAAAGACTCTATGGTCCAATTATCTTTTAAGCTGCTCGATTATCTTACCCTGAAAAAGGGTACGTACTAACAGGTGGGTGGGCTTGAAATGGTGTTTTTACATGCAAAAATACAGAGTCTCTGATGGGTTCAAAAAGAACCGCTCAGTTAGCGGTTCGCAGATGGCTGAATTTTCTACAGCGCTCTTTGTTTTTATGTTCTTCTGCGTTTTTCCTATGATTAATCTGCTTGCCTTTGGCTTTTGTAGCGGTTCAGCTGCCTTTGTTGGCTCGCAGATTGCTTCTCGTGTGGCTACATCTGACTCTTTCGATAAAGCCCTTGCCTCGATGAAAGAAGAAGCTCTTGCATTAAACCAAAGTGGCATCGCCAAATTCAGTAATCTTACCCCTACCGGTGGTTATCAAAATTGTGGTTTCGACCTCTACACAGTGGTCACCAGCCTAGGAAATTCAGGCTCTGTTTCGGTATATGGCCCGACAAGTTCAGCACCCACTCCTCTTGACCCGACAAACAATACTTACGAGTTTATGGTACGAGCCAATTATCAGTACAAGCCGTTCTGCAACCTTGCTGCGGTTCCTTTTATCGGTAGTGTTCCTGGTATTGGTGCCAACATCAATATAAACAACTCTGCCTATCGATCAGTTGAAAGCCCAACGTCAACTTTGGCTACAAACTTGCCAGTTGTTCAGTCTGCCGGAGGCGGCGGTCCTACTACTCCTACACTTCCTGGTGGCCCCAGCCCAGCTGCTGGTAATCCAGGTCCTTCGCAATAATCTCTGAGGTGCCCCAGTTATGAATATTGACTCCTTTTCGAAGGCTATGAAAACAAAGCCTGAAGATAGAGATACTGAGAGAACCTTGGGTTGGAAGGTCTTGGTGGAAGGGGCTAAGGTTGGCCACAAGCGTGGAGATTTTGAAACAGCTGCCAGAATGTTTGAGCAGGCCCTAACTATGGCTGAGTTGCGCCTAGGTCCGAAGCACATTGTTTTGGCTCACATTCTGATGCAATATTCTGAAATGTGTGAAGAGATCAAAGAAGCAGACAAGGCTCGCGCTCTAAGCTCGCGTGCTAGAACAATTCTTGGTCAGCTCGCTAGCGATAGCGAAGGCGGAGCTAGCTAGATAGCTAGTTAGCGCAAGCTCGGATTGTCGAAAAGCTTAGACAGTTGTGGTTTGTTAAGCTCGGCTGTTTCTCTTTTGGCCAGCAACAATGTTGCAACATTTGCTCTCTATACTGAGAAAATTCGATTTGAAAAATGTTTTGCGGCACCGTATGTAGTGTCGCTATTATTGTTGGAATTTATTTTTCAAATTGGCCAAGAGTAGCTAACAGCAAGCCTTTCTGTTAGTTAGCGCCCTCGCGCGGGTGCGCTATGTGGCGCAGGTAAATTAGCAAAAAAACTAGTGTTATATTTGAATTTTAAAAATAAGAATCAGCAGATCGACGTTGCAATCGCCCGTGGTGCCGAACTATTCTCAAGCTGTATTCATTTTTTCATTTTTCACAGCGAGCCTCCCGCAGAACCCTAACAATACAGCAGCAACAGTGCCGACGTAGATTTTTTCAACCTTTCGGTTGAACTACTAAGCACTTTTAACTAGGAGTCGTGTCATGGCCTCGTTCACCAATCGCTTCTTCGCAATTCGCACGGCCACCTTGGGTCTGGTCGGCGAGATTGCCAAGCTTCAGGCTGTCTGCCTTTCGGACCGCAGCAGTGCCGTCGACAACGAACGTGATGCAGCGGTCGTCGCTGTTCGTCATCTCGACTATGCCCTCGAGCGTGCACGCGCTGCCGCGATCATCCCCGCTCCCGACCTCCTGGTCTGGTGCACCAACCAGATTCGCGTTGACCGCGATGCTTACGAACGCTTTCTGGAGACTCTCCAGCACGGCTCTTCGCAGTATCAGGTCGACGGTCTGGTGGTCTCGAACTCGCTGCTCGACACTGCCGAGCTGGCTGTCTGCCATGCCCGCGAGGCTGTTGTGCAGGCGCGCCTTAGCTACAGGGCTCATGGCCTCGTGCTGACGGCGTAAGTTCCAGTTTAGGTTTCAGTTGCAGTTCCAGTTCACTACCTCTTTACCAGAAACAGAGTCAAACATGACTGTTCTCAAGTCAGAATCGTGCGGCAAGACCGACATCGGTGGTCGAGAAAACAACGAGGATGCTTTCGCTCTTCACCGCGGCAACAAGCTCGTGCTTGTGGCTGATGGCATGGGTGGTCACCTCAAGGGCGAAATGGCGAGCGCCACGGCTTGTCAGAGCTTGGCTGCCAGTGCCCATAAGGCTCCCGAGAGCTTCTGTTCGACGGCGGCTGCCAAAGTCTGGCTCGCCAGTGCCTTGCAGACCGCTCACGAGGAGGTGGTCAAGCTCAGTGGCGCCGACAGCGGCCGTCAGCGCATGGGCACCACCGCTAGCTTGGCCTTGGTCGAGGGCAACAGGCTCTTGGTGGCGTGGGTTGGCGACAGCCGCGTCTATCGACTGCGCGGAGCCACCGTCGACTTGGTCAATGATGACCACGTCATCAACTATGAACTGTGGTGCATTGGTCAACTGTCAGAGGCCGATTGGAAGGCGTACAGAAGGGGTTACACCTCTAATGTCATCACGCGTTCGCTCGGTGGCAACGGCCGCCTCGACGTCGACCATCGCGATGTTGATCTGGCCGCTGGCGATGTCGTTCTCATCTGCTCCGATGGCTTGAACAACTCGCTCAGCGATGAGCAGATGGTCACGATTCTTTCGAGCGGTCGCAGTGCTAGCCAGATGGCCGACGACTTGATTGCCGCGGCCCTGGCTGCCAAGGCGCGCGATAATGTCACGGCGGTGGTCAGCGTCATTTCGGCTTCGGCCTAAGTGTTTGCTGGCGAGAATTTTTCGCGAAAGTGGTCTGGAGGGTTCGCCCCCAGACCACTTTTTTACGTTAAACTCTAAATGTGCAGACAGACGAAATACCAAATGATGCCACAGAAAAGAGCGAGTATTGGCGCAGCGATGCTTTGCACTCTGTTGCTTTGCCGCCTGCTGAACCGTTGCGTACTCAAGCTCAAGCACTTAAAGCGGGGCTCGCTGCTGACGATAAAAAGGCTGTGCTTGCTGCCTGCAAAGACATGCTCAAAGAGCTAGCGGATTTCTATAAAGTTGATTGTCCGGCCATCACAATTTTAGCGAAGCGCCCGCTGAAAACAATGGATGATTACGTCCAAGAATTGTTTGGTGATTACACCCCCGAGACGCAAAAGATAAGGCTGTGGATGCGCACAGCAGTGCAGAAGAAGCCTACTTCGTATGGCGTTTTACTCAGCACTTTTGTGCATGAGTTTTTTCATCATCTCGATATTGTTTCTCTAGACTTGCCTGAGAGTTATCACACCCGCGGCTTTTATAACCGGGTTGGTGTGCTCTATCATCACATCCAAGATTCGCCTGTGCGGCCAATTGTCTGGCGGCGCCTGTCGGATGGTACTTATGTCGTTGATTGGTCGCGCACTATGGCAAAGCGATAAACTTTTTGCCCGTAAAATTTTTTCCTCGAATAACTATGACAAGTAGTATAAATTGAGAAAAAGAAAGAGCCACCAAGCATTGAGCTTTGATGGCCCTTTCGGGAAAGTTGACTTACTTACTGTTACTTATTCGTGATGGTCGCTCACAGCCTTGGTATCTGCGTCCAAGTGCTTCGCGCCGAGCAGCCAAACAACGCCGCCAGCAAGCACCAAAACTGATACCACAAGAAATGCCAGAGTCATGTTCTTGCCAGTGGCATCGGTAATGACACCGATGATCAAAGGCGACACCACATCACCAAAGAGGTGGATGATCAAGATGTTCAGCGCGAATGCGCTAGAACGCGAGCTTGGTTCAACCACATTGGCGAGGGCCGTATTGCTAGGGCCGGTGTTGAGAAACAAGAAAAAGCAGGTGAGAAAGACGAACACCCAGGCCGTGGGGAAGGGCGCATAGAGCATTCCCAAGCAGCAGGGGAAGGCCAAAAGCATGGCAATCCCCGACACCTTGAAATAGGAGCCCTTGATTTTGGTGCGCAAGTGATCGGCCAGATAACCACCGATGAGAGTGGCGCTGAGACCAGAAACCACCAGAATGGCACCGAAGATCAAGTTGACCTCAGCCAGTGTGCCTGCCTTCCTGAACTCGTGAAAGTAGGTCGGCATCCAGAAAGCGATACCACCGATGGCAAAAGTCATGGCGGTCATGGCGATGGTGTTGGTCAAGAAACTTTTGTTGGCCAAGAACTTCTTGTATTGCTGGAATACTGGCAGAGAATTGACCTTGGGTGCCTGCACTTGCTTCTTCAGAGTGGCAGGGTCGCGCATGAAGAGGCAGATGGCAGCGAGCAGAATGCCTGGCGGTAAGACCAGATAAAAAGCCCAACGCCAGCCGAGAGATTCAGCCACGGCACCGCCGAGAATGTAGCCTAGGGCGCTGCCCACCGGTATGGCCAGGTAAAACCACGAAAGGGCCTTGCCGCGCTGTTCCACCGGGTAATAGTCAGAGAGCACCGATGGGGCAATAGGGCCGTAAGCTGCCTCGCCGATGCCGACAAAACAACGAGTGAGCAGAAGCATCGAAAAGGTCATGGCTAGACCAGATGCACCGCTCGCCAGGCTCCAGACTGTGATACCGCCGGCGATGATCCACCAACGTTTGACTGGCAGATTGCTGAGGATGGGCGAGAAGATGATGTAGCTGACCATGAAGGCCATACCGAGCAGGCCGACCAAGGCGTTGTCTGGGTTTGAGCCCAGCAGGCTGGTCAAGCCGCGCAAGAGAAATCCGACGATTCCGGTATGTTCCGGATTGGCGAGCAGCGTTTCTTTTATCTCAGGCACCACCGCCGAAAGCACTTGGCGGTCGATGTAGTTGAACAAGTTGATGGCGACTAAGAGCCAGATTGCTCCTTTGGCGCCAGGCAGAGCTTGATTAGAGCTTGGAGGTTTTGACATGGGTGCACCAGAGTTTTGAGCAAGCAATAAATGTTATTGCCATGAACCCCGACTAGCAGCGGTTGGCAGCCAATCAGAGGGGAAGGGTTGACCGGGGTTGACCAGCTCATAGATAACGATGCGTTGATCGTCGTTGAGCCACCACAAGGTAGTGAGAAGAATGTGAGCGTTTTCTCTCGTCGCTATCCAGGCGTGAGTATAGGCTTTAACCTCAGTCTCAGGCCAGGCGAGGCTGTCGAAGTGGGCGACTTTGGCGCCGCTGAAATTGACACCAGCGCAGAAGACGCGTCCAGAAATTTCTTGGCCAGATTCGTTCAAGCTTGGCGGCCAGACTAAATCTGCCTTTGCCATAAAAACTCGGAGCGTCTGCTCTTTGTCTTTAAAAATGGCAATCATGGGCTCGTCGACAGTCAAGGTGCCGTCGTTAAGAGCCTGTTGATGGGCGCGTTTGAGGGCTCTCTCTTCGGCGAGCGAGCGATCACCACTGGTCGATGGTGAGGGCAAATTGTCGAGCTTGAGCTTTAAGGTCGGGTTGGCAAATGTCGGCAGTTCAAGCGCAGCAGTCGCCGTTTCATCTGGCGATAGGCTCTTGTGCAGTTTTTGCAAACCCTGCAGTTTGGTAAGCAGGTCTAAGCGAAGAAACCCGGGATGGGTCTTTACTATCTTGGTTACTGTCGCTTTCTCACTGCTTTTAGCCCACGATTGCATGATGCCAACCGACGCGTAACACGCGTAGAGCACCAAGCTAGTCGTTAGCGAAAGCAGATTGCCGCAGAGAAACAGCAGCATGAAAGACATGGCCACCCAGGCAAAAGAGAAAAAGGAACAGAGCTCGAAAGCAGAAAAATGGTCAGTAATCTGCTTGTTGAAACTGGTGAGTTCCGCGCTCTGCGTGATAGAAGGAACTGTGCCTCTGGCAAGCTTTCTGAGAGCTTGGCCGTGATGTGCCATGCGCCAGAGAGCAAGCCCGCTAGCGAAGCACGGAAGAGAGCACAACACGATAATGAAGATGCTATCAAGCATGAGATTTCTACTTCTTAAATAGAGGAGATACTGCCCAAGGAGGGGCTACTCCAAAGTTTTGACTTCGGAGTAGCCCTCTTGGAACAGCACTGGTAGTTCAAGCTACAGAAACCTTATCTGTAACCACTGCCAGATTAGAAGCGCGTTTCGATCTTGATCAGCTTGGGCCCGAAGCGATCAGTCTGATTGGTATCGTCAGGCGGAATTTCGCCTAGCCTCGGATGGCGTCGGCCTTCTGAGCCGTCGGGGTAGGGATGAATTTTATCCATCCGCTCTTCCACCATCGGCGAAGTAACCACCGACAAGTGAGCACGGGTGAGCTCCCAGGGGGTGCGCACGCCGGCCGACTTGAGGAACATGAGCAACTCGCGCTGGAGCACCATGTTGTAGTTGGCTACCTTGACGTACTTGTCTTGCGGATCAAGGCCACGACGTAGGCGCGGATCTTGAGTAGTGATACCAGTCGGGCACTGGTTGGTGTGGCAGCGCAGGGCCATGATGCAGCCTTCGGCAATCAAGTTGCCGCGGCCAATGTTGACCATATCTGCGCCCATAGCGATGGCGATAGCGACATCATCACCCTTGGCGATTTGGCCAGAGGCAATGAGAATGGTTTCGTCGCGCACACCAAATTCGCGCAAAATCGTATCGACAATCGGGATGGCATGGAGAATGGGCATGCCCATCCTGTCTGCCAGAGCCACAGGAGCTGCGCCGGTACCGCCTTCGCCACCATCGATGGTGATGAAGTCGGGCGCCTCGCCAGTCTCTTTCATGTGTCGCGCGATTTCGCGAATCGACTCTTCATTGCCCACCACAATCTTGATACCAACCGGTTTTCCGGTTAGCTCTTGCATCATGGTGACGAAGCGGAAGAGTGAGGGAACGTCGTGGAATTCATCCCAGGCATTGGGCGAATAGCAGTCTTCACCCATGGGGATGCCGCGCCACTCAGCCAACTGCGGAGTGATTTTTTCTTTCGGCAACTTACCACCCTGACCAGGCTTGGCGCCTTGAGCCAGTTTCAGTTCGAAGCCGACGATCTGCGGATTTTCTGCGGTCTTTTTCACCTTGTCGATGTCGAGCATGGTGAAGGGTTCGTCAGGGTTGAAGCCAACGGCGCTGTAGACGCTGCGAACCAGCTTCTCGGCGACGGCACGGGTGGTCGACTTGCGGAAGCCAAACTTAGCCGGACCGATTTGCTGAATGATGCGACCGCCACCAACCATACGACCAACCGGTTCTACACCAGCTTTGATCTTGCCGAAGGTGCAGGTTGCCCGCAACTTCTTCAGTTGATAGATGACTCGATCGTAAGTGTCAGGCCGCGTGTCCACGCCGTTCAGGTGGAAGGGGGTGAGACCACCTTCACCGGTGAGCATGTGAATGTTGGCCAATTTGGCACCACTCGAAAGGGCTTTGACAGCTTCTTCCGACAGTGCACCCCAGCTCATGCCCGAGATATTGATTGGCCATGGGCAGTGGTAAGGCGTGCGGCGTTTGGGGCCGATGATCAGAGCTGGCAGGCGATTGCCCACCCGTTCGGTATCAGAGATAGGAAACATGGACGGCAACATATGAATTTCGCCGACGTCGCGATAACCGCGCTGTGTGCCGAAACCCAGGTTGTTGTTCAAGCCCTTGCCCGAGCGATAGATGTAGCGACGAGTAACCCGGTTGTAGGGCCGCTCTTCGATGTCACTCATGAACCAGTACTGACGCAGTTCGTCGCCAATCAGCTCGAAGCCGTAGCGGAACCAGCCAAGCAACGGGAAGTTGCGCCTGATTGTGTGACTGCGCTGAATCACCGCATCATGCACCGCCACCTGCAATAGGAAGGCGAGCAAAGCGAGGATCAGGCCGTGCATCGGACTGAAGAAGTGCCAACCGAGCCACCAGGCTAAGAAGGTTGCCGCCAACGAAATCGGCAAGAAGGGGCTTTGTCGTTGGGTGAATTCTGCCCCAGCGATTTGCAGCGGGAAGGCCAGAAGAGCAGCCACCAATCCAAATTCGAGGCCACCGAAGTAGGCCGCGATGGTGCCCACCAAGATGGTGAGCGAGAGGATGGCATGCTTGTGCTTTGTCAGATCGCGAATGCCAACAGCGACGAAGGCACCGACGATGGTGAAGGCGAGCGCAGCCGGTTGCTCTCCGAGAGTCCAACCAGCAAGGCCGCCAAGGAGAGCTGAACAGGTTGTGAAAATGATCCAGAACATATAGGTATCCTTTTTATAGACGTGAGACAAAAAATAGGCCCCGTGCGCCCACTGAACACCAGCCTTTAGGGCTAGTGCCAGCGTGGCACGGGGCTACTACTCTTCGATTCAGCACTAGACAGTTCTAGTGCTTCTCCTGAGACTGAGACAGAGACAAGGCGACCGCTAGATACGTGTTAGGTATTTCGCGGTCGCCCTTTACTTGAGGCTTTACTTGCTCTCGCCGTCCGTCGTACCTTCCGGCGGGGCGGGAGCGATGCACGCTTCGGTGGTGACGGGCAGCAGGTGCTGCGTCACTTTTTCGTCGACGGTCTGACGCAGCAGCACGTTGATGCGCAGCTTCTCCAGACCCTGAGTCAGCTTCATCTGCCCACCCTTGGGAGGATTGGCAGCGAAGAAGGCCAGAACATCCGCTTCCTGCTCGGGGCTATCGAGCGAAGAGATGTAACCGAAGATGGCGGACACGCTGTTGGCGGGCCACATCTGGTTGATCTTCTCCCAGTTCGCCTTGATGGCTTCCCAGGCCGCTTCAGAAGCGTCCTCGTTGCCGAGCAGGCTGGCCAGGAAGTAGGGAGCGTCCTGCACACGCAGCTCACCCGAGAGGGCAAGCTTGATGTTGGCCGCCACCAGCTCTGGTGCCGTGAAGCTGGTCAGAGCGTACATGAAGCGGTTGGTGTCCTGCGGCGTGGCAGCATGCAGACGGAGATTGTCGAACTCTTTGTAGAGCCCGGCGTCGCCGTTTTCAGCCAGAACGTAGACCATGGCCGCGAAGACATCGCTGTCCACCGAAGCCGGGTCCTTGGTCCAGGAGGCATACATTTCCTTCGCCTTGGCAATCACGCCGGGGTGCTTGCCGGTGGTGCCCAGGGCCGAGACCACGCTGGAGCGCAGGTCGGTCACCTTGACCGATTCACCCTTGACGCCGGCATAGCCCAGCTTGTCGAGCAGAGGCTGGAGAACGTGACGCAGCTTGCTTTCGACCGCGGCACGAGCCGGGCCTTCCACGACGCTGTGCACGTAGTTGAGCGAGCCGATGATCTTGCTCCAGATCTGGGGATCCTGCTCGTCGGTGAAGTTCTCCACCATCTTCAGGTAGTCCACCAGCGAAATCAGGCGCGAACGCACCAGCGACCAGCTGTCGTTGAGCAGGTTGTAGCGATCGACCTCGGTCATGATCGTCTTCTTGTTGGCGATGATGCCCTTGATCAGGCCTTCCGAGTACTTGACCCGGTAGAAGCCATTACCGCCGGCATTGACCACCACCCATTCGACGCCCTCGCCGACATAGACGGTCTGGTTGCGATCGGAGAAGAGGAACTTCTGCTCGATCACGCCCTTGCGCGTCTTCGCCTTGAGCACGATCGGGATGGGCCACAGCGAAGCCGACAGGTTGTCGGTCTCACGCAGCACCTTGAACTCGCTCTGACCCAGTTCGATGAAACCAGGCATGGTGCTTTCGTCCACCGACACCACCGGGTGACCGGAGGTGAACACCCAGGCGTCCATGAGCTTGCGCACCGGAACGTTGACCGCCATTTCGTGGCAGCCGGTTTCGAGCGCGTCCCAGAGGTCGTAGGTCTCGGTGTTGGAGAGACCGTGGCGGCTCAGGTAGATCTGCACTCCGCGCTGGAAGGCTGCGGCGCCGATGTACTGCTCCAGCTGACGGAGAACCGAGCAACCCTTCTCGTAGGAGATCAGGTCGAAGATTTCGTCAATCTGGAAGGGGTTTTCCACGGCCACTTCAATGGCGTGGGTGCTGTTCAGCTGGTCGAGGCCGAAGGCAGAGGCCCGCGATCCGGCGAAGGTGTCCCAGGTGTGCCATTCCGGCTTCCACATGTCGACGACCTTGTTCTCCATGTAGGTGGCGAAGCTTTCGTTCAGCCACAGACCGTTCCACCACTTCATCGTGGTGTAGTCACCGAACCACATGTGAGCCAGTTCGTGCGCAACCACGTGGGCAACGCGCTCCTTCTCACCCTGAGTGGCAGTGGCTTCGTCGCAGAGCAGGTCGGTCTCGCGATAGATGATGCAGCCCAGGTTTTCCATGGCGCCGGCAGCGAAGTCGGGCATGGCAATGAAGTCGATCTTGTCACCGCCGTAGTAGCCGATGCCGAAGTAGTCTTCATAGGTGCTGAGCGAGAAAGCAGCGATCTGCTGCGCGAACTTGAGCTGGTGGCTCTTGCCCGGGGTCGAGTAGAAGCCCAGCTCTTTGCCGTTGACCTTGACCGAACCGCCGAATTCCAGTTCACCGGCGGTGAAAGCCAGGTAGTAGGTGGACATCAGCGGCGTGGTGACGAAGTCGACGCGCTTGAGCAGCTGCGAATGGCCGCCTTCGCTATCATGGAGAGTCGTGCCAACAGCCAGTTCGGCCGGGGCGCTGACGCTCATGGTGGAGGTGCTTTCGACCTTCATCGCCGAGATGGCGGTGTAGTCGTGGGGCACGTTCAAGGCGACCTTGAAGGTGGCCTTCATTTCCGGCTCGTCGAAGCAGGGGAAAGCGCGACGGGCGTCGGTGGCTTCGAACTGGGTGGTGGCAATGACATGCACCTTGCCCTGATCGTCCGTCCAGGTGGAGCGGTAGAAGCCCTTCAGCTCGTCGTTCAGCTCACCAGCGAAGGAGAGCTTGAGCTTCCACTTGCCGGCGCCCAGGTTGCCGTTGAAGGAGATGGTGGCACGCTGCAAAACGCTGTCGAGAGACACCGTGCCGGTCAGAACCGTGCCGTTGGCGTCTTCGACCGAGGCCTTGCCGATGGTCAGGTGGTTGGCGTTGAGCGTGATCGAGGAAGTACCAGCGGGGTTGCGCACATCGACGTCGATGGCAACGTTGCCCCAGAAGGTCAGGTGTTCGAAGTCGGGCGTGAGCTCGAGTTCGTAGTGCAGGGGCCAGATGTCGCGGGGAAGGCGATACTGGCTGCCCGTGGGAACAGACTGCGTCGAGCTGTCGTTCATGAGGCCCGCGAAGCGGTGATGCGAGCAATTGCGAAGTTTACACATAGCTTTTCTCCAGTTGAGAGTTGTTGCAGAATTTCTGCAGATGATTTACTTGGCGTGCACAAAGAGGAGAGCAGCCATTGCTGCTCCCGAGGTTGTGCTGGAAAGAAAAAGGGGTAGACCCAGCTTATGCAGCCAAATCTACCCCTTGGTTTTTAGATCAGGCTTGACCTTTGCTCTAGCGAGCGCCGATTAGCCTTCTCAATTGTTGTGACAGCCTACGACTTAGCGGAGACAGGCTCCTGCTTTTCGTCGGCTTTGGCCGCGGCGCCACTGACAGCAGAGTCGGCACCACCGGCAGTGTTAGCCGGGGCGGCGATCAGATGCTTCTGCAAGCCGGCCGTCTCACGCTCACGCATCAAGACATTGATGCGCAGTTGTTCGAGAGCCTGAGCCACAGCCATGTCGCCCGACTTGACCTGGTTGGCAGCGAAGAAGGCTTTCACCTCTGCTTCCAACTCGGCGCTATCGAGAGCAGACACAGCACCGCACATACGCACCACACCGTTCTCGGGGTAACGCGCCACCATGCTGGCCCAGTTGGCCTTCATGAAGTTCCAGGCAGCGATGCCGGCGATCTCGTTACCGAGCACGTTGGCGTAGAGATAGGGGGCGTCCTGGGTGCGCACGTCGTCGGTGAGGCACTTGTTGATGGTCTTGTCGAGCAAGGCACCATCACGGAAGCGAGCGAGGGCGAAGAGGAAGCGTTGCACTTCTTGTGGCGACTGGGCAGCCTGGGAGAGCTGGAAGAACTCGTTGTAACGAGCTTCGTCGCCGTTGTGAGCAAGAATGCCAACCAGAGCCGGCACCACATTGCTATCCACCGACTGCTTGTCGGCTTTCCACTGAGCGAACAGTTCGCTGGCCTTCTTCTGCACATCAGCGTCTTCGCCAATGGTGCCGAGAACGCCGATCAGCGATCCACGCAGCTGACGGCTCTGCACAGACTCGTCTTTGCCGATGGGGGCATAGCCGAGACGGTCAGCAGTGGGCTTGACCAGGTTGCGCACCACTTCAGCCAGAGCCTTGCGGTGATCGTCCTTGACCAGACCGTGCAGGTGACCGAGCGAGCTCACGATGATGGCCCAGACGTTCGGGTCTTCTTCGGCGCCGAACAGTTTGACCATCTCGATGTAGTCGGGGGTGGGCAGAATGCCCGAACGCACGCAAGCCCAGGCGTCGTTGACGAGGTTGAAGCGTTCGATGGCAGAGAGGTTCTCCATCACCTTGGCGCTCAGAGCAGCGTTCATGGCCTTGTCGTAGACGACGCGGTAGAAACCGGAGCCGCCCGAGTTGACCACGACCCACTCGACCTTATTGCCAAGCTTTTCAGTGTGGTTCTTTTCCGAGAGGAGGAACTTGCGCTCCACCAATTCTGCCTTCCCTTCCAGTTTCGCCCGCATGGTGACGGGAATTGGCCAGAGGGTTGTGTCGGCGCTGTCGTTCAAGAACTTGAAGGGGCGCTGAGTCAGTTCGACCGATCCAGCATCCTTGCCAGCCTTGACCTCGACCACAGGGTGGCCGGCGGTGAAGACCCAACGGTCCATGATTTCACGCACCGGCACTGGGGTTTCACCGCTCTCAGCTGCTGCAGCTTTGCAGGCCACTTCGAGGGCGTCCCAGAGGTCGTGGGTTTCGGTGTTGCCGTAGCTGTGCTTCTTCAGGTAGATGGCGATGCCGCGACGGAAGGTCTCAGCACCGATGTACTGGTGAATCTGATAGAGAACCGAGCAACCCTTCTCGTAGGAGATCACGTCGAACAGCTGAGCTGCTTCGTCGGGGTGGTTGACCGGGCACTCGATCGGGTGGGTGCTGCGCAGGGCGTCGACGCGCGAAGCAGCTGCGCGGGAGAGACCGAACTCGTCCCAGACATTCCAGGTGGGCTGCCAGGCGTCGAGACAGAGGTTCTCCATGAAAGTGGCGAAACTTTCGTTCAGCCACAAACCGTTCCACCAACCCATGGTGACAAGGTCACCGAACCACATGTGCGCCAACTCGTGCAGCACCACCACAGCGACGCGGGTGCGTTCTGCGTGGGTGGCTGTCTTCTCATTGAGCAGCAGCGCGGTTTCGCGGTAGGTGATCAGGCCGAGGTTTTCCATGGCGCCCGAGGCGAAGTCGGGGATGGCGATGTGGTCGATTTTTTTACCGCCCGGGTAAGGAATCTCGAAGTACTTCTCGTAGTGGTCGGTGGCGAAAGCAGCGGCACGCAGCGCGAATGCTGTCATGTCTTCTTTGCCAGGTACGCACCAGACGCGAGTCTCGATGCCGTTGACCATGACCGGTTTGGAAGAGACGAATTCGCCGATGCAGAAGCAGACGAGGTACGTCGACATCTTCATGGTGCGTTCGTAGCTGACGGCCTTGAGACCATTGCCGACGGCTTCACTCTTGATGATGGCGCCATTCGAGAGAGCGGTGAGCTCTTCGGGGACCGTCAAGGTGACGTCGAAAGTGGCCTTGAATTCAGGCTCGTCGAAACAGGGGAAAGCACGGCGAGCGTCGGTGGACTCGAACTGAGTGGTGGCGATGGTGTGCTTCACGCCTTTTTCATCGGTCCAGATCGAACGATAGAAGCCCTTGAGCTTGTCGTTCAGAGTACCGGTGAAAACTGCAGCGAGCTTCCAGGCGCCTTTGCCCAGAGTGCCGTCGAAAGTGATGGTGGCAATCTCGGTCTCTTCGTCGAGGGAGATTTTGCCATCGAGACGTGTGCCTGCCGAGTTCGTTGCCGTGAAGGCGGAGATGACGAGCTCTTTGGCGTTGATTTTGACCGTGCTGGTAGCTTCGAGCACATCGACGTCGATATCCACGGTGCCGGCGAAGGTGAACTTCGTCAGATCGGGAGTGAGTTTGATGTTGTAGTTGCTCGGCTTAACGGTCTTGGGCAGACGGAAAGATTGATCTATCGTCGCAACGCCCCCAGACATGTGGTGTTTGATGCACATAGTTGTATCCCTACTTTTGTTGATTCGATTTGAATTGGAGGTGACAAAATCTCAAGCACAAGCCCATGCTTCAGCTCAAGCTGTTCTCAGCGGTACCTAATTTTGACACTAAATTAGTTGCGCGTAACGTTGGTCAGAGTATGTTGTTGAACATGACATCTGATGTCTGCGCGCCGGGAGTGTCTAGATAGGGTTATTGGCTGATGTTCAGCGTTTGGACCAAAGTTAAGAGCAGTGAAGGAGATATATAAGCAAGCTACGTAAAACACCTCTTGAGAATCAACACTGCTCAAGCTAATAAATGCTCATGAGCTTCTCTTCTAAGAAGCTTTACTTGTCTTGTTTTGAGGCTTGCGAAGGCTTGCCGCAAGGTTGTTTAAGTGGTTGACAAGTGGAATGGTTCTTACTCTTTTGCCAGAGCAAAATGAGAAACAATTTCCTTGGCAACCCACTCGGTTTTTTCGCGTTTGCGTATTGATTCTGATCTGCTCGCGCTAATGATTTCAGCCTTCTCATAATTTGCAATTGGCGGAAAGCACCATTGTGGTTAGTTCTCGCCAACTTGCGCAAACCACGCCATTAGTGCCTCTTGGCAGCCAGATCTTCAATATATCTTAGGTCTATATCTTCTTCTTGAATTCTTGATCTCTATTTTCATAGGGTTACATCACGTTTAGTTCTTTCACCACATCTCCATTCAAATCTAACTCAAAAGCAAACCCTCTCTACTTCAAACCTCTCTGATACCACGCGTAGTGCGCGTAAGAGAAGGCTTGTTTTGTAGTTGTTTGTTTCCAGAGCCGATTTGGTGGTTTTTCTGCGTGTCTGCAACTAAGCAATTTTCTAAGCCCAACCCTCTAAATCTCGCATATTGCGAAAGGAAACTACCATGACACACCGCGATTTCGACGGTTTCATTCCGTCTTCGTTCCTGCTCGAGCTTGCAAACCGCAACCCGAACAACCTCTCCCTGGTCAGCACCATTCTGGCCACCCAGAAGCTCTCCCAGGCCGCCCGCAACCACACCGTTCGTTACCGTCTCGCCGCCGGCAAGGCCGAGCGCCAGATCTACGACGCCAAGAACGCTTCCCGCCTGCCCGGCACCCGCTCGCGCTTCGAAGGCGACAAGGTCACCGGCGACAAGACCACCGACAATGCCTACGACTACCACGGCGGCATGCGCGACTTCCTCAAGGCCGAATTCGGCTGGAACTCCATCGATGGCAACGGCATGAACCTGGTGGGCACCGTCCACTATGGCCGCAACTACAACAACGCCTTCTGGAACGGCATGCAGATGACCTACGGCGACGGCGACGGCGTGATCTTCATCACCTTCGTCACCCCGAACGTTGTCGGCCATGAGCTTGCTCACGGTGTCACCGAGAAGAACTCTGGTCTCGACTACCAGGGCGAACCCGGTGCGCTGAACGAGAGCTTCTCCGACGTGATGGGTTCCTGCTACGAGCAGTGGCTCAACAAGGAAACCGCTGACAAGGCCAGCTGGCTGATTGGCTCGGGCATCTTCGGCCCCACCATCAAGGGCAAGGCCCTGCGCTCCATGACCGCTCCGGGCACCGCCTACAACGATCCGAAGCTCGGCAAGGACCCTCAGCCGGACCACTACAGCAAGCTGTATCGTGGCTCGGGCGACAATGGCGGCGTCCACATCAACAGCGGTATCCCGAACAAGGCCTTCGCCCTGTTCGCCATCGCTGTCGGCGGCAACTCCTGGCAGGAGCCGGCGCACGTTTGGTGGGAAACCAACTGCGGCGCCAACCGCGTTCCCAGCTCGGCGACCATCGCTGACTGGGCCAAGAAGACGGTCGAAAACTGCACCACCCTGTGCCCGCAGCACGTCGCCAAGCTGAAGCAGGCTTGGAGCGACGTCGGCGTCACCGTCTAACAGCTGAGTCTGTAGAGAATCAGCAGCGCCAGATCTTTGTCCGGACACAGACCCTTCGCATAGTGCGAAGTCAGCAGCCTTCAGGCAAACAATTGCACTCTCGGGCCGTCAACTTTTGATCGGCCGCGCTTCTTAGAGTGAGTGTTTCGCCTGGAGGGGCTTTCTGTGTCTTCCTCCTATCAGTCAGTAGTCAATTCTTTTTCTTCTGACACATAACCTAAAATTCAAGTAGGAACTCATATGAGTAACAACAAGCAAAATCCGCAGGGGTCAGTTGCTGGTCCCAATAGTGGGAGCTCCAACAAGGGCCGTCAGGGCGACTTTTTCTTCCGCTTCATCCTCAACACGATGAAGAAGATGAAAGTTCTCCCGCAAATCTCCGAAACCGAGCGCCAGGCGCTTGAGGCCGGAGATGTCTGGCTTGATGGCGATATCTTCGCTGGCAAGCCCAACTTTCGTTCGATGCTCGACAAGCCCTACGGCGGGCTGACTGCAGAAGAGCAAGCCTTCATCGCCGGCCCTCTCGTGGAGCTGTGCCGCATGTTCGACCACTACGAGGTCGGCCAGACGCGTCGCGTTCCGCAGGACGTCGACGACTTCATCAAAGCCCAGGGCTTTATGGGGCTGATTATCCCCAAGAAGTACGGAGGCCGCGAGTTCTCTCGGCTGGCCGTCTCGACCATCCTGCACATCCTCACGCCCTATTCGTTCACCGTCGGTGTACGGGTGATGATCCCCAACTCGCTTGGTGCTGGCGAACTGATCATCCACTACGGCACTGACGCGCAGAAGAAGTTCTACCTGCCGAAGCTCGCCAGCGGCGAGTTCGTCCCCTGCTTCGGTCTTACCGAGAAGGAAGCCGGCTCTGATGCGGCCAGCATGAAGTCTGAAGGTGTGGTCTTCCGCGACAGCGACGGCCAGGTCAAAATCCGGCTCAATTTCGAGAAGCGCTACATCACGCTGGCGCCGATCGCCAACCTCTGCACCGTTGCTCTTCAGCTGTCGGATCCCGACAACCTGACGGGCAAGGCGACCGCGGAGAACAAGGGCGATATCGGCATTACCTGCGTGCTTATCCACAAGGGCACTCCCGGTTTCGTGAACGGTAATCACCACATCCCCATCGGCGAGCCCTTCGATAACGGCACGCTCAAGGGTGTTGATGTGATCGTTCCGCTCGAGAACATCATTGGCGGAGTTGACTACGCCGGAGGCGGCTGGAAGATGCTCATGGAGCAGCTTGCCGGCGGTCGCTGCGTCTCTCTCCCTGCTGGTGCGGTCGGCAACCTGAAGTTGTCGGCAGCCGCCGTCGGTTCATATTCGATGGTCAGGTCTCAGTTCAATCGCCAGATCGGCCAGATGGAAGGCATCGAGGAGAAGGTCGCCTCTGTGGCCGGCATGACCTACATGCTGGATGCGGCGCGTATCTTCGTCTGCTCGGCCGTTGATACGGGCGTTCAGCCCCCAGTGACGTCCGCTGTCTTGAAGGCATACACCACCGAGATCGCTCGTAAGGCCGGTATCGATGCCATGGATGTCTTCGCAGGCGCTGGCGTCATGCAGGGCCCGCGTAACATCCTCTCCAAGGGATACACCGGAGCACCTGTTGGTATCACCGTGGAGGGTGCCAACATTCTCACCCGCACACTGATGATTTTCGGTCAGGGTGCGACTCGCTGCCATCCGTATGCTCTCAAGGTGGTGCATGCGGTGGACGACAATGACGTGCCAGCCTTCCGTAAGAACCTGTGCGGCTGGATGCTGCACTTCGTTCTGGGCATGGTGCGCACCGGCGTGCGGAGCCTCACTCGCGGCTGGACCACGAGCATCCCCAAAGTCGCTCCCGAGACAAAGACCTACTACAGGCGCCTCGGTTGGGCGGCGGCGCATTTCGGCACTCTTACCGACCTGGCTATGTTTACGGTCGGCGGCAAGCTGAAGTCGCGCCAGATGCTCACCGGACGTTACGCTGATGCGGTCGCCTGGATGCTGCTCGGTTTCTCGGCGCTCCGGCGCTTCGAGGCTGAAGGGCGTCGCAAGGAAGACCTGCCGCTGGTGAACTACGCTCTGTCCAAGGCACTCAGCGAAGTGCAGACGGCCTTCGAAGGCATTTATGCCAATTTCGAAGCGCCCGTCCTCGGTTTCCTGATGCGCACGGCAGGCATGGCAATGCTGCGGATCAACCCGCTTGGCCATGCACCTTCTGATGCAGTCGCTCGCAAGGCGGCAAGGACCCTGCAGACCTACGGAGACCAGTTCAATCGTCTCACCGAAGGCGTCTTCGTAGACCACGAAGACGCTCCGGGGCTCGGTCGACTGATCCACGCCTTCCGCCTCACCACCGAGGCCCAGACGACGGTTGACAGCATCATCACGGCGCAGCGGTCGAAACAGTTGCCTCGTGGTGCCATCAACGAGACGATTGCCGCTCAGGCAGTCACACTCGGCGTGATCACTCAAACCGAAGCGGATCGTTTGTCGCTGGCGCAGGTCGCTAAGGGGAAAGTGATCGAAGTCGACGTCTTTACTCCCGACCAGTACTACCGCGACTAAGATTGCCTGTCCGGGTCATCGCACCGCTGGTAGTACCGCTAAGAAATTAGCGTTTAGTACAAATTAGCTCACTCACAAAAGCGCCCCACCGTCTCACTATCACCCGATAGGCGAGGCGGTGGGGTGTCTTTTTTTCGATTCTTTCCGGCTTGCAAAAGCTTTGAAGGGTCGATTCGAACATCCCCGCATCAAAGCGGAAGAAGGGTCACAATGCAAAACACAAAACCTCTTCAAATTATCCTCGACCTCAAGTCGAACGATGACGGCAGCGACCGCAAGCCGCACGGCCACCATGGCTCGTGTCGTCCGCATGTGGTCATCTGCCCTGGTTATGGGAACAAGGACTTTCCTTTTCCCAATGCCGAAGATCTGACTGTTCGGGCGCTCACTCGCCTGAAGAAGAAACAGGCTGACGCCAAAGCCGCTCAGGCCGAAGGTGGACAAATCAACACCGACGGTCTCGGTTCAAAAGCAACCAAGGGCCACCGCCCTTTTGACACTGCCGGTAGTGGCCACAGCCACGAACACATTACCGGCGCTGGTGCAATCGAGACGAACGATGCCAGAGATTTGTGGGACGGTCTCAGCAAAGATCAGACGTTTTTGCCTGGTATGCCCAATCTGGGCCAGATTCCCAAGCCTGCCACTATCATTGCCCAGTCAAAACGGGCCCGTGAAAACGGCATCGACGGTACGCTCTTTGTAGCTGCCGGCGGCCTGCGTGAATTGCTGGAAGACGGCAAGTACGACGCCATCGTCGCCGAGCGTTTCGACGACTTGGTCGACAAGGTTAACTGGGCCCGCGACAACATGGGTGCCAAGTACCAGCGCGCGGTGGAGAGCCTCAGCTCTCAACTGAGCAAGTTGCGAGAAGTCTATCTCGGTGCCCTTCCCCGGGTGCTCGATGGTCTACGCGCACAAAATCCTGGTGTGCCTGAAGGTCGCTTGATCGAAGCGGCCGTAGAAGTGCTCGATGAAGAGCTCAAGCAGATCATCTCGGTTCTGCGTATCTGGACGGATGCTTTCGGCCAGCAGCGCGGTGGCAGCTACAAGCAGCTCGACGCTGTGGTCTTCGCTGTCGAGCAAGCTTTCTTGCTCTTCGAAGGCAACGACCCCTCGTCGCCCCTTTCGAGCGATGTCACCACCCGTCTGAAAAATCGCGTCTTCGGCGTTGGTGATACTTTCGTCGCTCGCTTCAGTGGTGAAGGTCCGGCCACCCTGCCAGGTACTCGCGGTCCGGTGCGTGCTCACGCTCTGGAAGTTCCTCACGACGAGCGCCACTTCATCACCCTCATGCTTGTGCTCTATATGCATGAGTTCCGCCACGATGTCTTCCATGACGTCGAGGGCATGGGTGAAGAGCTGACCACGGTGGTGAGCAAGGCAATCATGCAGGCGGCGGGCAGGGGCGAGCTCAAGCTCACCCGTGAGCACGTCAACATTGGTAAGCAGCGCGTGCCTCTGGCCAACCTGCTGACCAAGATGTATGCCGACACCATCGGTGAGGTCGATGCCGACGTTTCTGGCGGCGTTCTGCTCGCTGGTCCGGCCTTCCTCTATAACATGCTGATGACGTTCTCCGCCTTCAATTCACGTCGGCGCGGCGTCTTCAATCAGCGGCAGCTGTTGCGCACATCCTCTTTCTATGAAATGGAAGAGAATGCCAACGGACAGATGGCGCTGTCGTTCTTGCCCCACCCGCCCGATTACATCCGGGCCCACATTGTCGCTGCTGCTCTCGATGAGATCGGCATGCCCGATGAGGCCAAGCAGTGCCGTCTGTTGGCCGACCAAGCTGTTGGTTGGAAGGTTCCTGAGTTCATCACTTGGGACGACGTCAACGGCACCAAGGGTCGTCCGACCATCAAGATTCCCGTGGAAGACATCAAGCGTGCAGCGCCCTTCGTGGCTCGTGCGCTCATTCGTACTCCGCTCGAGTCGCTCGGCAAGGTGAGCACCGGTGAAGTGATTTACTGGACTCCCAAGTCTGAGGCTAAGGCCCAGATGCTGGCTGAAATGATGATGGATGGCGAATCGCAGCTGCCGGCCGACAAGGGTGACATTCACGTCACGCACGTTATTGCCGCGGCATCGCTCGCTTACTGGGGCCTGTGCAAATCAGGAACTCAGCCGCGCGATGGTGCTGCTGTTATCGAAGCCACTGCTTTGAAGATGATCGACCAGGTGCGAAACGCTTTCGAGAGTCGCAAGGCAGCAGCTGAAGCTGAAGCCAAGGCCGAAACCGAGAGAGCAGCAGCGGCCAACGCCGTGGCTCCCGTCGACTCGGCTGAGCCTGCTCCTGAGGGTGGCGCTCCTGACTCTGGCAGTCCTGAGTGAGACACTCCTGAGTCAGACACTCCTGAATAGAACCCAGTTCCACAAAAAAAAAGACAGGCGCCCTGACTTAATCCAGAGTCGGGGCGCTTCTGTCCTCAACCTATAAAGGTCTAAGTCTATGAACATCAATATCCGAAAGCCCGCCATTGGCGTGGCTCTCCTCGTATTTCTTCTGGTCTTGGTCAAACTGGCAATGATGGCCTATGCTGGCATCTCGGCTGGTCCCGCCATTCCGCGTTTTATTGAGCGTTCTGCGGCGCCGACGGTTGTTCTCAAAGACAGCCAGTACGGTGAGCAGGTGCGCTTAGTGCAGTATGCAGCCGATAAGCGCACCCGCGTGTCAATGCGCATCGAGCGTTTCGACGGCGGCTCTGCCACAGTCGAATTCGGCAGCAACGGCAAGGCAACGAAGCTGATCGAGTACTACCCTGTGCCTGTTGTGGTGACTCCAGCCCCTGGCGCCTCCGCTCCTAAAGATGTACCGGCGAAAGAATCCACAGCAATTGTGGACCCGCTCAAGCAGACACTTGATGGCCGCACAATTTTGCGCGAGACGCTGTTCAAGAGCGACGGTTCGTCCGTGGCTTCGCAGACAGCTTATCGCCTCGATGGCAGCTTGAAAGAGATTGCTGTGCGCACCTCTGAAGACAATCTGCTCGTTACGGTTTACCGTGACGACAAGAACGGCGTCGAGCGCATTCAAGTTTTTGATAAGACCAGTGGTCAGCTCAAGAACGAACGGGTTTTCAATGCCGACGGCACAGTTGCCTCGCTTCTCAGCGAAGACAAAAGCAACTACTACAGCAAAGCCACCCAAGACTTCTTCGGCAGCGACGGTAAGCGCACGCGCAACGTGCTCTTCACCAATTGGGACGTCACTGTCACCGATTATGCTGCTGACGGTGTCACGCTCAAGAACACTATTCAATACAGCTCTGGCGACATCATCGACATTGCTTACGACCCAGCTACTGGCAAGAAGCAGTTGGAGCGGCGTTACAGCCCCTCTTCGAAGGCGATTCAGGTCACTTACTACAACGCTGCTGGCACGGCTACAACCGTTCAGCGCTGGGTGGTGCTTGACCCTGCTATTCCTGCCGATCGCGTCGGTGCTGTGAACGACGGATATGTGCTCAGCGAAGTCGCTGACATGCATGCCGACGGCCTCGCTTCGAAGCGCATCATCCGCTACTACCCCGGCGGCAAGATCGTCGGTCAGGTGGAAATTCGCCCGACCATGGCCTGGACCAATCGCACCATGAAGACTTACCGTCCCGACGGTAATCTCGACAAGGTCGAAGAGTACTACTGGAGTCAGGTGACCAAGACGGTCACTTCGCCTCCTGGTCCGAACAGCGATCGTGAAGTGGTGCCTGCCGATTGGACGAAGCCGACAAAGCTTTTCCCCGGACCGGCCTTCGACAAGTCGGATGCTCCGAAGTTGGCTCAACGCCCGCTGAGCTATAGCTTCGACTAACTTCGACTAAGCGACTTAGCAAAAAATCCATTTTTGGACGCCCAGGTGATCAGGTTTTCCTGATTATCCTGGGCGTTTTTTTTGGCTTTAACTAGCCTAAATTTTTTCGTATATACTTAAATACCCCTTGACACCTAGACCTCAAAATGTCCAACAAAAACCCCTCCCAGACTCATTCTGCTAGTTCGTCTGATGAGACTGACAGCATCGTTGCTTTCACTGCGCAGTTGGTGAAAATTCCAGCTCAAGGCGGAATCGATCAGCCGAAAGCGATGCTCAAAGCCATTTCGACTTGGCTCACCGACCACGGCGTCAATCATCGTTTGTTGCTCGCGTCTTCTGTTTCTCCTGCAACAAAAGCAACTCTGCCCGACCCTGTTGCTGTGGTGATTGAAATTCAAGGTGCTCTGCCTGGGCCGACCTACTGCTTCGACGCTTGCGTTGATACTGCTCCTGCTGGCAATTTGGCCTCTTGGTCGAAGCCTCCTTTCGCCGCTGTCATCGAAGATGGTTGGCTCTACGGTCGCGGTTCTGCCGACTCGAAAGTGGCGGTTGCCATTCTCTGCCATTTGGCCGCGGAGTTCCAGAAACGTCGCGACAACATGCATGGCAAGCTCACCATCCTTTTGGATGGCGATGAGCACACCGGGCGCTTTGGCGGAGTAAAAGAATACATCGCCAAGGTGGAAAAACCTGACGGTTTGGTTATCTGTTATCCGGGAAATGATCGCATCGCCGTTGGTGCCCGTGGTTTTTATCGCGTCAGCATCAGTGTGCCAGGATTCGCTCAGCATGCCGGTAGCAGCCAGCCCGTTAAGGACAGTGCAGTGACCAAAGCGGTCTTGCTTGCTGCCAAGTTGAATGCAATTGCTTTGCCCAAAGAAGCAGACGAAGATTTCTACTTCGGCCCGAAACTGACAATCACAGCCATCAATGGTGGTAGTGGTTTTGCCCAAGTGCCTGACCTTTGCATCATCAATGTTGATGTGCGCCTGACACCGTCCTTCACAGCGGCCGATGCCCGCTTGCTCATCAAGCAGGCTGTGGACGAAGTCGATGGTGTTACCTCTGGTTCTGCCTCTAGTTCTGCTGTTGCTTCTGCAAGTGCTGTCAGCGGCAAGAAGCTCTGCACCATCAAAGAAGAAGAAAGTTGGCCGCCCTACAAGCTTGCCTCTGATCACCCTCTGGTTGCTAGTTTCATCGCTGCTGCCAGTGATGCTCATGGCCGTGATGTCACCAGTTTTGTTTGCGGTCCGTCCAACATCGGCTGCTATCTCAGTGCTCTGGAAGTGCCTGCCACCTGTGGCTTTGGCGTCAACTTCCGTGGCCTCCATGCGGCTGACGAAGCGATTGAAATTGTTTCGATTTTGCCAGTGGTCAATTCGTACCGCAAGCTGGTGGAGAATCTTCTTTTGCACGAAGTGGTTCCTGAAGATTCTCTCGGTACTTGCTGTGGTGGAAAGTCATGTGACGCCAGCAAGGTAGGCGACGCTACAAAATAAATCGACAAGCAAATTAGAGCAATCAATTCTTGGATCGCGAAAGCTATAAAGGATGTTTTGCAAGAGAATTAGTCTAAATCTGGGCCACGCCTAGCTTTTACTAGTTCTCTTGTTTTTTTTCGTACAGATACTATAAAGTATAATTGCAAAATGGATTTGAAAATTTGGAGTGGCTGATGTTTTCATTGAGAAAGAGAATGTCCGATTTTCTTTTGAGAAAATCGGACATTCTTGCAGGCTCATACAGAGAGAACAGGAGACGCACTAAGCGAGAGCTAGGTATTAAGCGCCAGCGAAAATCGCCACAGCCGACTTAGAATAGTCTGCAAGCATTGAGTAGTCGGCGAGCACTGCTTGTCAAATTCATAGCGCCGTAGACCTGACCAAGCACTTCTTGCAATTCGTTGTAACCAGCATCTGCGACAAGCAGGCGAGCATAGCTTGCTGTGGTCTGTGCTCTTGTGAGCAAGCCTTGGGCCTCCTGATGTTCGGCTGTTGAAGCTTTTTGATCTGCATCGACAACAATCAAAGAGTTCAATTCGATAATTTCGTCTTCGAGAATGTTCAAGTTGACGTTAATTGTGTGCCGCAATATTTGCTCGTCTTGGACGGCTTGACTGCCTTGTTTGTTCGGCTTATAGGCAAAGTTGAATAGGATGAGAATGGTAATTGCGATGAGGAGCCACATGATATGCCTTACTTTCTGAGCGTGAGTTCGCCCTGCTGTCGTTAGACTTCTGGAGATTTGCTGATAATTGTTATTTGACTTGGTTTTTGCTTGCTTTGATGCTTTCAGTGGGGAGAAGTTAGTTAGAGGCCTAAGCCTAGGTATTTGATGCTATGCGATCAAGTAAAAATCGTGCACTTCACGGCTGTGGCATTTCTCGTCCAAACCGTACTGGGCTGGTCGTTTTGGGCAATCCAATGCTTTCTATTTCTGGCAAACCTAGCGCAGCTTCGAGGTCAAGATAGTATCAATGAGCTTGACTGTCATTGTTCTGTTTCTTCTTCACTGGTGGTGCTTATGCTGGTATTCAAGTTGATCAAGATAGTATCAATTAGCTCCGGCTAATTGATGGGCATAGGTTGGCACTAAATATATGCATAGGCCCATTCCTCTCGATCAGCTCGACAGCAGCATTGTACCGGGCTGGCTTAAGAACTTCCTTCAGCTCAATGAAGCTGCCATTTCTGCTCAGGACGCCCTGGGCGAAGACGCTAAGTCGCGGCTGACCAATAGAGGTCAGGTAGTTCTGAGCAGAATCGAAAGAGTAGTTGAGAATCTGCGACATCGATTTTTGCCAATAGCTGTTGTTTGAAATTGTTGAGTACTCAACTATTTTCGATACTGGAAACGCCCATTCTGGCTTAGCACAAATAGTTGAGTACTCAACTATTTGTGCTAAGCGCACGCCACCATCTTATCTACAACATCAAACGCTCGATGCAGAATCAACCTAGCGCACTAGGCAGATCAATTTAATAAATAGCAAAACAGCAAATAGCAGCTTTTTCAGCGTATTTCTACTATTCCAGCATTGCCTTTATCAGGTCAGAAGAACCAGGATGAGAGATATCCTTCATCCATTTTATTTCAGGTAATTTTTCACCAAACAACAGCTCATTCCCCCTTCAAGTCTCAAACCCACTATCCCTCCGGGATAGCGCTTGAGACCGACTTTGCATCGCACACTATTCATTGGAGAAATATATGAATTTCAAAAACCTTTTAGCAAACAGTCCGTATCTACTCTTGCCGTGTTCATGCTTATCGCGGCTTCATGCAACCTCACCGCAAGCTGTTCAGAAAGCCTTAGATGATAGTTCATCAGCTGAGCAGAATAGAGTTTTTGCAGAACTGCAAGACATGGCATCTCGAGGGCTTGTTCGCAAGTCAGCCATCGCCGGAATGTTCTTTGAACTTTCGAAGTTGGGACGGCGTAAACAATCGATTATCCGCACCCACTGATCAAATTTTTTTCTGACCTTATCTGACCTTTAGAAACCCGTTATTAGACCATTCAAATTTATAGAAGTACTTGAGAGCAGACGGCCTAGCCATCGGCTCTTTTTTCATGGGGAGAAAAACCATGCACAACAACAATTACAGACGAGCTTCTCAATCAGCTTTCCAAACAAAGTTTCAAGCAGCGTTTGAATCAATGCGCGAAATCAACCAGCACAAAGTAAAAAAGCTCAATCAAATTGACCTCAAAATCACTCGCTTTCTCATGTACAAGGTGCGAGAAGAAGCGCGCAGGCAGAGACTAGTGAATGACTTGCCCTTCATCATCACGGCGCACGAATTATTGGGTAAAACTGCCTTTGCACGTATCTTTAACGAAAACCGGTTGCCGTCTTTGCGACAAACAATCGAAATTGCCGACCGACTAGATCTAGTCGTCGAGATTCGTGCTAGGCGCCCTAGTGATAATGGTTGCTTCTATAAACTAATCTGCGATGGAACGCTGAGCCGCAAGGCATTGGTTCAGTTTGTAGAGAAACTTGCTGTAGCCAATGCTATGCGGAATGTCGATCAAGCTGTTAGAAATTATCGTCAAGAAAAACTGCAAATGCTGCAGCAAAACAACACCAAAGTCTGCTGGTCATCAATGGTTGGTTTTATGGCAGCCTGCGGGTATGACTTTGAAGTTTGGCTCATTGAAAGAGACTTGATTGATGTCAAGAATGAACGGTTACTTTCTCGCTTAGACTATCCAGTCTGACAATAGACCTATTGTGGCAATCCGAAGTATTAGCAACTACTTCGGATTGCCTTGAATAGCTGACCTGGTACGCCTCAAACAAAAAAAAATGACCATTTTAACTATGTGATGTAATAGCTAGATCAAAAAAAGATTCGAAAAAAAGATTCGAAAAAAAAGAGGCTAAGCGACATGCCCAGAACTTTGTGGGTTCTGAGCATGTCGCCGCCTTCATTGTTTTAGCTTAGTCTTTCAAGTCGGGTCCGCGTTTGGGTAAGACTCGCTTGAATTGATTGCGCCGGTAGACGCTCTCGAGATACTGCACGGTTCCCTCGCTAAGCGCATCGAGTGCACTTGTCGGCAGTTCCAGTAGTTTGACCCGCAAGAAAATATCGATCTGCTCCAAAGGAATTTCTGCCATCGCTTGAGGGCGACCACAGTCAGGATCGGCTCGCCGACTTGATGCCAGAATTTCTTCGGGCACGCCGATGAGAGCGCAGAGTTCCATCACATCCGATTTGAGAATCGAGGCTAGGGGCAGATAGGTAGCGACGCAGCTGGCGTAGCTGAAGGTGCCGAGCGCTTCTTCGGTGCGAGTGCGTGAGCCAACCAGCCAACGCCGTTCGTTGACGCAGAGAGATTGCACGGTTGCCCAGCGCATCACTTCTGCATCTTGACCAGCACTGAGTGTGGGTTTGGCCACCAGGCGCACAGTACCAACACTTTCAAACCATTCGCGGCAGCGCAGATTGTCGCCAATGTGCACGCCGATGATTTTGTTGGTAGCACCAGTCGCAGAAGCATTCGCCGCGCCATTTGGGAAGGCCTGATTGAGCAGCCAGAAAATCAGGGCACTGTCAGAGCCTCCACTGAGGGGCACGAGCAGACCGTTGGCCGGGGCAGCACTGCTGGCCATCCAGTCGATCAGTTTGGTTATACGTGGGTCCGAAGTTTGCGGTTGTTGCATAGTCATGAGCCACCTGTGAGTATAAGTGGGCTGCCGTTGAGGCTGACTAGAGCGCCGCTGCAAACGAGAGCAACGGCGTCAGCAACTTCTTCAGCCGGGATGATGCGGTTCTGCGGATTGGTCTTCGCCACTTTGGCCCGCGCCGCTTCAGGGGTGAGTGACTGGTGCTTGACCAGCCCGGCGATGGTGCGGTCGGTCATTTCGCTTTCGACGAAACCGGGGCAAATTGGCACAACGACGATGCCATGCTTGGCGTACTCTAAAGCAAGGCTTTTGGCCAAGCCCACAAGAGCATGCTTACTGGCGCAGTAGGCGGCGTCGTATTTCATGCCTTTGAGGCCGGCCGTGCTCGATATGATGCTGATGTTGCCACTCTTACGTTCGACCATGCCGGGTAGGCAAGCCTGGGTGAACCAGAAGGTGCCGTTGACATTGACCGCGAAAATTTCTTTCCACATGTCTTTGTCGAAGCTGTGACTGACGCCACCCTTGCCGATTCCGGCGTTGCAGACGAGATTTTGCACCGTCCACTTGTTCGCCAAAGCTTTTGCTATGGTGGCATCGGCAGTGGCGGGGTCGGCGACGTCGCCAACGACATAGTCAGCACTGCCACCGCTCTTGCGAATTTCTTCGCAGAGCGATGCCAGTTCTGCTTCGGTGCGACCGACAGCCAGAACCGCGGTTTCTTTGGCCATGCGCAGCGCCATTACTCGGCCAATGCCGCGGCTGGCGCCGGTGATGATAGTAACGAGTTTGGTATTACGAGTCATGATGACCTCCTTCAAACTGTTTCAGTCGCCCAAGTCGTCGAACGGCTGGCAGGCTTTGAGCAAATGGCGAGAGCGAGACGCTTGGTCCATGGCTTCGAAGACTGCGGTGAGCACCACTCCGAATTGACCGCGCGAGATGGTGTCGAAGTTTTTCGATTCGACTTGCTTGACGGTGATGGCCGCAAGCGCGAGAAGCCTTTTGGCTTCAGTGCGATCGTTGTCGACCACTGCGATTTGATTGGCGATGGCGTTGAGGGCAATCAGCTCCTTTTTCAAGATGCTGAGATTGACTTCAACCGTGTGACGCAGAATGGCGCGCTCTTGGCGCTCCTCCTTGCGTTCATCCAACCAGCCATAAATGGCCAGTGCCACCACTACGATGATGATGATTGCTATCCAGGGAATAGACATAATTTTGCCTTTAATGTTTTGGTTTGACTTTCGTTCTAGTCGTCTTCTCCCTCTTCTTCAGCACTCTCAATCGGTTGGCCCGACATTTGAGCGGTGAATTTGGCGTCGTCGACGAAGCCGATGGCGAGCAGCTTGGCTCGAGTTTCTTCTCGGCTGTTAGCGGTCACAAACGTGCTTTCTTCCATCTCGCTGTCGTCTTCAGGCAGCAGGTGGAGCACGAAGTGGTCGAGTTGGTCGGTGTAGGAGTAGCCGGTACGCTGATGCAGAGCGATCGGGCTGAGGATGTACCAGACATCGCCGCTTTCTTCCTGCTCTTCTTCGCTGCAGATGTAGAAGCAGAAGTCGCTGGCCGGAAAGAGCGTGTGAGCGCGCACGAACTCGATGCAGGCATTGGTGCCATACAACTCTTGAATCTCCGCTGCGTTGGCTGACTCAGGGTCGACATCCCAGGGGGCCAGGCCCTTGTAGGTGGTGCTGACGATGGCACCGTTTACTTCGGTGACGAAGGCCTGCAATGGCAAGGCGCGATGGTAGAAGAGCCGCACGATCGGTTCGCCCTTCTTTCCACTTTTGGAAATACGCTTCCAGTTGTTGTTGTCGCTGCCGTATTCGGCGGGGAAGTTGGCAACAACGGCCTTGGCGCAGTCTTCGGTGGTGATTTTGGTCATGATGTGTTCATTTTCGTGGGTCGATTTGGAGGGGTGTTAACACAAACCGAGAAGTTCGGCTTGGTAACTCGTGCTAGAGAGAACGCTGACAGTGCTGTTTGGCAACGGCGGCGGTTCTGCCGTGAACAGATACAGTCGCACCACGCGCTTTTTGTCGAGGAACTTAGCCAGGTCGGCCGGTTTCTCTTCTTGCTTGGTGCGCACTACCATGCCGTTCTCGAGGTCGCAGACGACAATGTGAGTTGCCGTTTCGACCGAGGGGGCGACGACAAAGCTGAGCGGAGCCAATCCTGCTGCCAATTCTGCTTGGCCCTCTGCTTCGCTGGAACTTGCCCGCTCGACTACGGCGTAGGCGATGCGGTGACGAGCTGGCTCAGGCTTCTCGAACTTGACGTTGAGGTCGCAATCGTTGAAGCCATTCTCAAGCAGGTACTGCCTGATGTGATACTCGATGCCGTATTTCAGGTGCGAGATAGTGCCGGTGCGGTGCTCGGTGACGATGGTGAGAATGCAGACTGCAGTCGAACCAATTTGGAAAGTTTTCAGACCCTCCACTTTGTTGACGCCAGCCACAGCCAGACAGCGTTTGCTGATTTCGTCGTCGTGCTCTTGGCCAATCGAGTGCTGCAAGAGTACTTTTAAGCCGCCGTGGAAGAGTTCGTAGCCAGTGTGAGCGATGGCAAATGCCACCACCAGACCAAGCGGATACTCCAGCCAAGGTGCGTTGAAGAGATATTCGCCGATCACACCAACCAAGGTGATCACTTCGATGCGGCCATCGCTGGCTGTTTCTTGGCCGTCGGCAATCATGCTGGCATGTCCGCCGCGCTTGCCCATGGCAATTTGGTAGCGACTGACTATCAGCGAAAGGATGACACTGCCGATGGTGAGAGCAAGCACCCATGGTAGAGTAGATGTACTCATCACAAGCGGCTCGTGGGCCGGTAAAGGCAGCACGGCGCGCACGGCCGTGTCTAAGCTTGGCACAGTCGCTACCAGGCCAACCAAGCTCTTGACGGCGAATTGCACTGACATCACCAGTAGTGCTGCACCGATTGCGAGTGACGTGAAGAACTCCACGTTTTTCTTGCCGAAAGGGTACTCACTACTAGCTGGTCGCTTAGCCACCCAGATCACCACTATCACCGCCAAGGCTTCGAGAATGTCAGCCAAGTTGTGGTAGCCGTCGCCTTCGATCATGGGCGAATTGATTTGGTGGCCAACGGTGATTTTCAAGATAGCCTTGATGACGTACATCAAGACCACCAAGCTCATCACACCGAATGGGTTGGTGAGAAAGCTGATTAGGCGCTGTTTGAAGTTGCTCATGCTGCGCCTCCTTTCTCAACGGTGGTGACGGACTGGGCGGCGCTGTTGACGGCCGTTGTCGTGATGTTGCCCGCTGCGCCTGACTCGAGTGCGAAAGCTCTGAGGCGGGGTGACGCCATCGCCAGAAGCGGAATCGGTGTTTTGCGCAAGGTCTGGCTAACGTAGCAACCGACGGTGGTCTTGGCCGAGCGCGACATCACGATCAGCCGAGCCGACTGGCGAAGCGCGCACTGCAAAAGACCTTCCACCACGTCGTCGGCCGTTTCGATCACCACCGAGCATTCCACTTCAGCCTGCTCTACCATCGTCTGCAAAGTCTTGAGCAGCCGTTGGGCCGAAGCACACATGTGCGCCTCGGGCTGGTCATTAAGGCCAGGCACGGCCCAAGTGGTGTGATAGAGCACCACTGCAAGACCAAGGTTCTTAGCTAAGGCGAAACCGAGTTCGGCGGCGGGCATGCACGACTGGCCGTCGCCGAAAGGTATGAGAATCGGACCATTGCCGCGACCGAGCAGAGTCGATTCGCGACAAGGGAAGAGTACGGAGAGGTCTTCGCGCTGGAAGGCCAGATTGTGATCGATGATGACGCCACTTGCTGCGTGGTTGGTGTCGATAGTGACCGCTGCCGCTGGCAAGTTGGTCTTGCGCAGCACGTCGCCTTGAACCAGTTTGGCTTCTACAGCCATCAGTTGGTCGCTGGCGTTGGCATCGATGGCGGCGGCTCCCGTTGGGTCGCTGCGCAGGTAGATGTGCAGGTTGCTCTTATTTGCTGTATCGGCGTAGAGCTTGCTCCACAAATCAGCGGCGAAGACGAGGGCCAGACGACCAGTGGCCGTCCGGTTGTATACACAAGAGATTTGGGTCATGAGATTCCTTTGAGGTTTGGCACTGTCTGCCGAAAGACGGCTGTTCCAGAGAAGCTTGATTCAGCCGTGCTTCAAGAGAAAACCAGTGCCGTAAGCTCGTACTGACCGATGTCAGTCAGCGGGCGATTGGTCATGATGTATTCGCGCACTCCTGGGAGACCTGCTTCGGTACGGGTTCTACCGTCGCCGTTGTAGAGCTCGCTGAGGCGGGTGACGTGGTAGAGGAAGCGTCGCAAATCGCAAGCGCTACCAGGGCTCGTCAATAAGCGGCTGAGGGTCATGAACCTGTCGTCGCTTGCTCCCAATTTGTCGACTGCAGCAAAAGCGAAACCGGCCTGCTCTTCAAAGCTGCTGAAGCTCGTGCTTTTTAGTTCGCGGGCATGCAGTTTGATCAGGTGCGCGATTTTGGGATAGGCGGCAGAGATGGCGGCGAGCGTATTCTTCCAGGTGGCGATTGCTATGCGACCGCGAGGCAAGCGAAAGGTGAGAAGGTGGAAGGTGTAACCTTCAGCCAGTTTACGTTCGATATAAGCCTGGGTGTAGCCGATGCTGCTGAGCATGGTCAAAGCCGGTTTGTTGGCGATAGATTTTAGGCCCGAAGGACCCATAACCATGACCACGCGCCGATTGGCTTCTTCGGCCAGGGCCGGAGTGCTGTTGGGCAGACGCAGGCGAATGATTCGGCCGTAGCGTTCGCGGGTGCGAAGGGGGCGTTTTTTCATCTTATTCATGTTCATAAACCTACTCCCTATTAATGGGATGTCGGAAACTGAGAAATATAGACGTGACGAACTACCGCGTTGACCGACAGCCGACCTTCAGGGGGTGGTGGAATGGTCATTGGCGGTTGTGGTCTTGGCGTGTTTGGCTGTTTTTTAATAAACGGGTGCGGGTGGTGAAGTTAAAAGGTCAATCAAAACCTACATCATGAGCTCATGTTTCCAAGAGTGATTTGGCTAAAACCTTACCCATTTAGGCGTTAACTTTTGCGAACGAGCTTGGCATCCTTAGCGTAAATGTACTAGTTAAAGCAGCGCTAGAGATTAATTGTGCTTGACAGCATCCACTCGTGCATATACATTCGGTCATGTGGCCTTTGCCACTTTTTGTCCGACACCTTACTAACAAAAAAATTGGTTCCGAGTTTATAGCTTGGTTGTGCGATTATTTGGGGAATATTGTCAGCGTAAGCCGATGATAGTCAGCCCAGACAGCTGTAGCTCGGAAACCTTAGCATCAACTCACCTTAGGCCTATTCTGGCCTGCTTGTCCGTAGGACATTGGTGAAGTATCAGGAGAGCGTCATGAACCTCATTAATAAGCAAAGAGAGAACCGCTTCAGACTCGGCGAGCTTTTCCTTGAAACAGGAATTGTCGACGTATCTGCTGTCAGTGAAGGTCTCTCGATTTCGCGCCGCACCTCTTTTCCGATAGGAAGAGTATTGGTGATGACCGGTTGGCTCAATGATCACGACATTACCTGTGCCCTTGAAGTGCAAACACTGCTAAGAGAAGGCACCATCGATAAGGCCCTAGCCAAAGATTTACTACGTTTCGCTCACCTCAACAAAGTCGACATCAATGAGGCTTTCCGTCTCAATGGTCTGACACGAACTGGCGACAATCCTGCTAGCCGTCTTGGCAAATTGATGCTTGCAGCAGGCGTTGCTACCGAAGAACTTCTCGTACGCGCTAATCGTGAATCGAAGCGCCTCGACCTCACACTTGGTAGCGCCCTCGTGATGCTGCGTGTGATCACACCGAAGACTCTCGATGGTGCCCTTAATCTGCAAATCATGCTGAGAGATCGCAAACTGATTTTCCCTGAAGCGATCAGCTTCCTCAAAGAAATGCATGAGCGTCAAGTGAGTTTGCGCGAAGTCATGGGTGACCACGGCAAATTCCTCCGCGCCAACAAGATGATGCCTAGACTGGGCGAGTTTCTTGTTTCGGCTGACATGGTCAATGCCAATCATGTTCTCATCGCCTGCGAAATTGGTACCGAGCAAGATAACAATATTGGTCGCGTGCTCATGGAGCGCGGACACATTAGCGAGAACAATCTCACCACAGCCTTGAAGCTGCAAGAAATGATCGTCAATCGCGTTATTTCTTACCGCCGTGCTGTGAAGATGATGAGACTATCGCAAGAGCTGAATGCTCCTATCGAACAGATTTTGGAAGAGTCAGTCACTCTCGATCACGTTTTCGCCTTGCTAAGACGCGCTGGCATTGTGCCTGAGCGCTTGGTGCGTGATGTTGCTTGCGAGATCATCGACTTTGAAGACACTGTCGCTGAAGCCATGCTTGCTCGTGGTTATATCAACCCAGTACATGCCCGCATGGGTCTCGCTTGCTTAGAGCGCATTCACCGCGGTCAGATCACTGAAACCAAAGCAGCTTTTGTATTGCACCACTGCTCAACTCACACTGGCCGCGAACTCGAAATGTTCGGTCGCGTTAACTGGAAAGAATTGTGTGCGGTGGAAGTGCACCAAGACTTGCTGCAACAGTAGACTAAAGGTCAGCGGAAGATCAACCGAATATAGATTTCGGTCGGCAGCGTTCTATGGCGCTGCCGTTCGACTTAGACAATTTGTTGCTGATAACTGTTTTGTGGACAAATACGGACATTTGTGGACAAATACGGTTATAATTGGCCAATTATGGCTCAGTAATCGGACAATTCACTTTGGCCAATTTAGCATCACTCAAAGACTTTCAACCCAGCCTGCAAATGTTGTCGATCGTTAGCGACCTGGCAGAATTTAAAGGGGCTTGGCGCTCGCTTTCAAATATTCCTCCAGACCGATTGGCACGGCTCAAAAAAGTTGCCACCATGGAGAGTATCGGTTCTTCAACAAGAATCGAAGGGTCTTCACTTTCGGATGAGCAGGTAGAAAAGCTTTTATGTGGCTTAGATAGGTCTTTTGTCTCACGTGATGAAGAAGAAGTGGCTGGCTACGCAGACGCGATTGAGATTGTTTTCGAAAGTTGGGCTATTGTGCCTATCAGTGAAAACCATATCAAGCAAATGCACAGCATTCTTCTAAAACACAGTGAGAAGGACGCAAGGCACAGAGGCAAATACAAAACTGTCGCAAACAATGTGGAAGCCTTTGACGAAAATGGCAATAGTATTGGAGTCATTTTTAAGACTGTGAGCCCTTTTGACACACCGTTTAGGATGACGGAGCTGATTGAGTGGACAAACTTAGCGTTTGAAGAAGGTCATCTCCACCCATTGATCATCGTGGCTGTTTTCGTTGTTGTCTTTCTTTCCATTCACGCCTTTCAAGATGGCAATGGTCGTTTGTCGCGCATTCTAACTACCTTGCTTTTGCTCAAGAGCGGATATAGCTATGCTCAATATAGTTCACTTGAGAGTGTCATAGAAGCAAGTCGTGAGCACTATTATTTGAGTTTGCGCAAGACCCAGCAGACTTTAGACAATCAACTACCTGACTGGGAAAGTTGGATAATGTATTTCTTGCGTTCAATGCAATTGCAGAAGAATCGGCTGCAGCAGAAGCTTGAGAAAAGTAAGCTGATAGAAAGCGACCTGCCGACCCTCAGTGTGAAAATTATCGAGCTGATTGTCGAGCATGGCAGCATAAAGACGTCCGCGCTGGAGGTCCTAACTCAGGAAAACCGCAGCACACTTAAGCTCCGGCTCAACGAGTTAATATCGAAAGGTAAGATCGCACGTCATGGCCGTGGCCGCGCTACTTGGTACACGTTGCCTTAAGATTGGACTGCAAGAGCGCGCCTTGATCGACCCGGATCAACTGAGTGCCGAACGAAAAGTACCTTCCTGCTCTGGTCATTATTCACTGATCCACTGCGGGTTTCGAACGCCAATGCCTCTGACTCTATAACTGGTGATCACACCTTGGTTATCGAATCTAAGATCTACATGTAGGTGCGCAGTTCCTTCAATCGGATCATAACTAACGATGAAGTGAGCAAGCGGATAATCAGCCTTATCCAGATTCTCCAGTTCAATTTCTCCAAGAATATAACCAGGCATCAATTGATCTGAACCTTCAGCAATCGATTCCTCGTCATAATATTTAAATCGTTCTTCTGTTGACTGGGCCGGTGACGAAATGGCTATTAGAGACCAGATTCCGACAGCGAATATTCCGCAGACATAGATCACGACACGGACCACTTTAATAAAACTCGTTTTCAGGATGAGGCCATCCCATCGGCTTAGTTTGTATCCCAAAGTCTTTATCCATGAGCATTTCGCCTTTCTGGATTGTTCGTTTTGCTTGGCGACCAACTGCGCTAAAAGTCGATTTTATGTTGCCCACTAAAGTGGATGGATTAGCCTCATCACCAATTGGCATTTGTTCAATAGCTTCGAACTCAAGTTCTTCTCCAGTAGCAATGGTCCTGGATGCAATCACGCCCATGCAGTTCCAATTTAATACTTTTTTGGGTTGGCTTTGCGCCGAGTAGTAGAGGCCGGACAGTCCAGCTACTAGTAGGCACAACATTAGAATACCTTTTTTGCTCATCTTACTTCTTTTTCTTGGCGTAACTAATTGAGCCATCGTCGCCAATTGTGGCGTCTGGAAGCTTCCCGGAAGCTGCAAGGTGACAGGTACTTAGCCGCTCGTTCAGCATCACCGCCGCACCAGACAGCGGTACAGCCGTAAATATGTTGTCGGCCCCTTTGGCTACGCAAGATTCGTACTTTGTTTGGGTTGGAGCATCGGCAAATTTGCCTTTGTGTCGAGGTGAATGCAATGTTGGGTTGGTGGCTTCTGTTGCAGCTGCGGCACATTCTCGCTTGGCCCAACTTAACTGCACAGCGGCCCCTGAAAGCGGATAAGCCGTGAAGATTTCTTCTGATTTTTCAGTCAGGCAAGCGCGATAGTTACTCTCGGCCTTGGCGTCGGCAAAAGCTTCTCTAGACATAATTCACCAGTTGTGGGGGACAGACATTATCACCCCACATCTAGGGCCTGTCACGGGTGTTTCCACGTATGAAGCGGGGATTAATAATTGCGAATTACAAGCTCGCTGACGGCTCCACGCTTATCGCCGTGGCAATTTATCGCGCGAGCGGCTTGCACTGTGGTTATGTGAACACCTTTGATGTCCTTGTATAGAGCTCGCAATTCTTCGGTGTCAGAGTTGCTCACCATAACTTTGACCCCTTCTTGTGTCAATTTTGCTACAAGGTTTGCTAGACGCTCTTGGTCAGCCATTCCGAAGCTGGTTAACGTATAAGAAGTGAAGTTGGCAGTTTTGCTAAGTGGTTGATAGGGTGGATCGAAATAAACGAAATCGCCTTTTTTTGCTTTGACTGCTATTGCATCAAATGGTGCCGATATAAGGCTGGCTCGCTCTAGCAGTGCGCTTGTTCTGGCTATGCCGTCATAGTCTGCGATGCGAGGATTTTTATATTTGCCAAAAGGAACGTTGAATTGTCCTTTGCGATTGACACGATAGAGACCATTGAAACAAGTTTTGTTGAGGTAAATTAGTCGAGCGGCTCGTTCGATTTCGCTCATTTGCGTAATATCTTGAGCTCTTACTTTGTAGAAAAAATGCTTATCATTGCGCATGTCGTCTAGTAGTGAAAGCAGCTCAGTGGGCTGGTTTTTTACAGCTTCATAGCAATTGATTAGCTCGAAGTTTGCATCAGAAAGATAACTTTCTAATTTGGCATTTTTAGAGGCGAGGTGGAAGAAAACTGCACCGCCGCCAAGAAAAGGTTCAAAGTATCTATTGTATGAATTGGCTTTGGGGAATAGTGGGTCAAGCTGCGCAAGTAGCCGACCTTTGCCGCCTGCCCATTTAAGAAATGGAGTGGTGCGAATGCTCTTAGGCTCGGTGCTGGTGTTAGCTGTTGGTGGCACTGCACTTAATACCAGAGGCGAGTAATAAATGACGCACGGCTTGATAGTGTACTTCCCAAACGTGCGGGCCGTACCCTCCGGCAAAGACCATGGCCAGCGGAATCTCGCGTTTTTTAAATGTATCAATTACAAATTGATCTCGTTCTCTCAAAACACTAAGAGGGAGGCGCAAATATTTGGTGCCAGGTAAAATGTCTTTTTCATAGACGTCACTGCCGGCGACAAATATGACAAGGTCTGGCATAAATTGGCTTAAGGCCTCACTTACAGCAGCTTTTGTGCGCTCTAAGTAAGTGTCTTTTTCTGCCTCTAAAATTGCTACATCAAGTGAGCTTTCCTGTTTTACTTCTGGCCAACCTTCTTGTGAATGTACCGAAAGTGTGAAAACAGATTTGTCACCACTAAAAGTCTTGGCTGTGCCATCGCCTTGATGAAAGTCGAGATCGACAATCATGGCAGTTTTGATCAGGTTTTCTTTTTGTAGTTTGCGAATGGTAATGGCAATGTCGTTGATGACACAAAAACCGCGACCTTGATCAGGAAAAGCGTGATGGTAGCCTGCGCCTAAATTAGCCGCTAGCCCATGTTTTAGCGCTAAGCGTGCGGCATGAAGTGTGCCGCCTGACTTTAGCAAAAAGTCTTCGATTAGCTCTGGTAGGGCTTTGGTAGCAGTTTCGCGCTTAAGCTCTTCTGCTTTTAGTTCGAAAATTTCAAACCATGTCTCTTCTTTTTCCAAACTTTCTAAATAGCCGATGCTGTGCACTAGCAGCACGTCTTCAATGTCTAGCGGTTGCGGTGAAATGACTGGTGGAAGTTCCCCGAACTCATCTGCTAATGCCTTCAAAACAAGTTCACCACGATCAAGAGCGAATGGCTTGTTTAGGCCGAAAGCTGGAAGGTCGGTGTTGTAGGCGGGGCTGAAAACGAGATGGGAGGCTTTATCCATAGGCTACGAGTATAGCAAGGTTCTTCGCGTTGGTTGCAAAGATGCGCTAGCTTCGTCATTTCTTTTGTGGCAATGGTGCTAAAACCTTGGTGTGAAAGGTTTTTACATCTTGGCAACAGTTTATTGTGAGGTGGTTTATTTCGCCCCACTCCCTGGCCACTCTGCGGGTATTTTGTGATCCTCTCGCGCTGCTCTCGCAGTATTTTCCAGAAGTTCTCACACGTGCGGGTGTGGCTAGTAAGAAATTACTGATCGATTCCTAATCAAAGCTAAGTCTTAGAGCTATTGATCAGATTTCAAGAACTAAATAGGCTTCAGACCTAATACTTTCCATCTTTTCTCTCAGAGCATTCTCTAACCCTAATCTAAATCAACAATTCACTACTAGCGCCCCCGCTCTCTAGATACAGACAAGTCACGTGCTCATCCAAGCGCTCAAGACGATCACGTCTATGCCCTGCTTGAGCCAATCTCTTTTGAAGGAAACCCTATGATTCTCAGCACAGCCTTAATCTGGTTGGGCCTCCTCCTCGTTTTCGTGATTCTCAACGGCCTCTTTGTTGCCGCTGAATACTCTCTGATTAGACTGCGCGGCAGTCAGGTCGAAGAGATGATTCAGCGCAAGGTGTTAGGGGCTTCGACGATCAAAAACCTCCTCGATAACATGGACCGTTCTGTCGCTGGTGCCCAGTTGGGTATCACGATTGGTGGTCTTGCTGTCGGTGGAGTGGGTCAGGAACCCATCCGCGCTCTCTTGCAGATAGGCGCCGACTCACTCGTCGAATATCTGCCGTTTCTAGCCAATGTGCATGTGCCGTCGTTTGTCGGCATTGCCCTGTCGTTTCTTCTTTTGACAATTCTGCACGTCATCATCGGCGAGCAGCTTCCCAAGCTCTTGGCTCTGCGCTCTCCCCAGCGTATTGCTCTCACCCTTGGTGTCCCTTTTGCCCTCTTCTGCAAATTTACAGCACCCCTGTTGTGGTTGGTAAATGGCATTACGTCGCTCATTCTGAAGATTCCTGGCATGCCGAAGAAGCCGGAGCATTCTGGCTCAGCGCCCTCGTCTGAAGAATTGCAGATCATCATCGAAGACAGTGCTCGTGCCGGTTCGCTCGGTAAGGGTGAATCGAACTTGCTGCGTCGTGCTCTTGAGCTGCGCGGTCTTACTGTGTTCGACATCATGGTGCCCTTGAGCTTGATTGATGGTTTGCCGGAAGAAATGTCTTTGGCTGACGCCTTGGACGTCATTTCGCAGACTCGCCACAGTCGACTGCCCATCTTCAGCAATGGTCGCAAGTCTGTTGTTGGTATCCTCAACTCACGAGAGTTGCTCGATATTCTCAAGAAGAAGTTGCGCGTTGAGATGCGTGGCGTCAAGCCCAACCCCGGTTCTACCGCTGCTCTCACCGGCAACGAAGCAATCGGTAAACTGTCCGCTTTTGTGCGCAAGCCTTACTTCGTCAACGAAGATGTGCCTGCCGCCGAGCTGCTTCAACAGCTGCAAACCAAGAAACTGCAATTGGCCATCTGCACCAATGCAGAGGGCGCTGTAGTTGGTTTGATCACGCAAGAAGATTTGCTGGAACAGTTGGTCGGTGAGATTCACGACGAATGGGACAAAGCGATTGAGGGTGTCGAAATCCTTGATGGCGGCCGCTTCCGTATCGACAGTGAGTTCACGTTGTTTGAATTCCGCAAGGTTTTCGATCAGCGTATTGTTAGTGATTCGGATGCCACTACCGTTGTCGGTGTCGTGCAGGACGAGCTAGGCAAACTAGCTCAGGTCGGCGATTCCATCACCCTTTCTTCATACCTGTTCACTGTTGTTGCTCTCACCGCTGGTGGTGCTATCGCCCGCCTTGAAGTGAAGCCTGCCTTTGATGGTGCCGAGGACGCACAGTCTTTCGGTCACTCCGATGCCTAGGCCAACAACCCCAAACCTCGTAAGGAGGCCAATGTGTATACGACTTTTATAACTCTAGCTATCATTGGGTTGGTGCTGCTGGCTGGCTATTTCGCTTTTCGCTACCTGGCAAAGCATGAAATGTCGGCTGAACCCACCCATATCATTCAGTCCGGTAAAGACAGGAGCTGGAATTCGCCAGTCTTCTCAAGTTTCGGACCATTCTTCATCAAGCCGTGGCTCCAGCCTGGTTTGAGCGGCCTGTATTCGCAAGGCAATCAGCTCGATCGCCATGAATCGGTGCAGGTGATGTTCCATGTGCTCAGCGACAAGGGCCAACGCAAAGAATTCGTTGTTGAAGTCGAGCTTGCCGAAAGCGGCCAGAAATGGCGCGTCACGCCTGACTCGCGTTTGATTACGATTCACGGTGTGCCTGAGCAAGTTCAGTTCAGTGCCAAGATCGATAACCTGCCCCCTGGTGCTCTGTTCAACTACCGAGTGCTGATGGGCGGCCACGAGATCTTCAGTGCCTCGGCTCGTGCTCGCAAGGGCGAAGGCGATGCTTTCCGTGCCATCATATTCGGTGACATGGGTAATGGCTCGCCTGGTCAGCGCAAGTTGGCTTATCAGCTCGGTCAGCCCGGTCCAGCCAAGCCGGTTTCTACTGGCATCGCCGCTAGTCCTAGGGCTGCTGAGCCGGCTACTGCCCAGACTTCCGATGGCGAGCTCACCACTGACAATGCTGCCACCATTCCCTTCGTCAAGCCGCAGGGAGCTGATTTGATTGTCACCACCGGTGACGTTGTCTATCAGCATGGTCGCTTTGCCGAATACCTGAGCAAGTTCTTCTCGGTTTATCAGAGTGATGTTGCTGCATCCGACCGAGGTGCCAATCTGCTCTCCAACACTGTCACTGTCAGCTGTGTCGGCAACCACGACATGGCTAAGCTCGACCCCGAGACCCTGGTGAGCTTTGACGACTATCCTGACCTGATGGCCTTCTTCGCGCTTTGGTCGCTGCCTTTGAATGGGCCGAACAACAGCAAAGTGGTGAACGGTTCAGGCCTCAACCTTCCGCCTTTGGCTGGCGACGGTTCGGCTCTGCGCGACTTCCTCAACTCGGCTGGTGAGCGCTATCCGCGTATGGCGAACTTTGCCTACGACTATGGCAATGCTCACTTCCTCTTTCTCGACGCCAATTCATACATGGACTGGACCGATGAGAGCATGAGGCGCTGGGTCGATGACGACCTCAAGGCCGTTGCCGCAGACAAGTGGAAGATCGTCATTCTGCATCAGCCGCCCTTCACCAGCAACGTTGGTCACCAGCGCGAGCAGGGTATGCGCTTTCTCAGCGACATCTTCGAGCGCAACGGTGTCAATGTTGTTTTCTGTGGCCACGCTCACGTCTACGAGCGCAGCTTTCCGCTCAAGTTCACCCCGGATGGCGGCATCGCTCGTTCGGCGCAGCTTGAAGGTGGCTTCGTTCTGGGCAAGATTGTGCTCGACAAGGCCTACGACAGTACGGCCAAAACCAAGCCAGACGGCGTGATCTACATCGTCACCGGCGGCGGAGGAGCCAAGCTCGATTCGCGCGCTCTGAACGACTATCCAAGTGCCTGGCAGCCGTTTACCCACAAGTTGGTCGGGGATCGTCACTCTTTCACCTTGGCAGACTTCGGCTCTGACCGCATGGAAGTGGCGCAGTACGATTCGGACGGCAACGAGCTGGACCGTTTCGTGATCACCAGATAATCGCGAAGGTAGTTACTGGGCTACTTGCCGGCGACTTTGCCAGCTTATCTGCCAGCGACTTCGCTAGTGAGATTAGCGACTTTAAGAACGGCCGGAGATATTGGGTGCAAACCTAGTATTTCCGGCTGTTTCTTTTTACCCCAATCTACTATTTGTTGTCGTGACAATTTCAAAATTTACTTATTGGTTGATCTTGCTGACCGCCTAAGTCAGGAACTTAGATAAGTGACCGAATTAGGCATTTTTATCTAGTTTCAAGTCTGATAAACATTCCAAATCAAAGTTTTAATAGGAAAATTGCAAATAGATGATCTTCCACCTCGGTGGGGTGTTGGCTTTTGAGCGATAAGTTGGCATAAGAGAATAAGCTCTTGTTGTTCTAAGATAAGAGATACACAAAGCCCAGAGGGCAGTCAGGGGAAGAGATGCCTCTTCAAGACTCTTTTAGTCGCAAGTCAGACAATCAAGACCCTACGGTACCCAGAACGCCACGTCCTGCCAAATGGCCACGCGTTCCTACACTGGAAGACCTTGAATTCAGTTATCAGCGGGCTAAAGACAGCCCTGAGATTCCTGCTGCAATGTTATGGAAGCGCACAGAGTCGTCTAATTTTGTTATATCAGTCACTTTTGAAAAAGGCACGAATGCCGGCGAAGCCACCTGGGTTATGCAGGCTGAAGAAATGGGCGATAACGTCGTCTTGTGGAGTTTCCGTAGCCGCGAAGCCAACGTAATCCACCAGCTGATGGAAGAAGCGATTACATCGCTAGAGCCTGGAAATGCGCCTGATTACAGTATTTCGACCAGCGGCAGTGGTCTCAAGCCCGGCACAATTATCGACCATTACGAAGTGCGCGAAGAAATCGGCTCTGGTGGTATGGGAGTGGTTTACAAAGGGCGCGACCAAATGTTTGATCGCACCGTTGCACTGAAAGTTTTGCACGGTAAGTTGTTGAGTGATCCACTCAGCAAAAAACGCTTTGAGCAGGAAGGTCGGGCCACCATTACTCTTGTTCACCCCAATTTAATCTCGGTTTATCACTACGGTTTTTCTAGCAGTGGCCATCCCTTCATTGTCATGGAGTATGTTGACGGCCGAGGTCTCGATAAATTGCTCGAAATTATCAAACACTTAGACGTCGAAGAATTCATCGATATCTTCCTCCAGGCTTGCGACGCACTGGCTCATGCCCACGAGCGCGGCATCATTCACCGCGATTTGAAGCCTAGTAACCTCATGATTGTTGAAACAGGCCGCAAAAAAGAGCGGATGGTTAAAATCGTAGACTTTGGTATTTCCAAAATTCTTCCTCACGGTCGCTTCCCTGGTCAAGACTTGACCTCGGCTGGAGACGTTGTCGGCAGCCCCTTATATATGAGCCCAGAGCAGTGTAAGGGTCTCAGTCTCGACGGGCGCTCTGATATTTATTCGCTTGGTTGTTTGATGTATCAGTCGATTTCTGGTGCTCTACCGTTTCTTGGTGAAAATGCTCTGCAAACCTTGAGTAAGCACATTTGCGATCCGCCTCCACCGTTTGATGACGTGGTGCCAGCGTTGGCAATTCCTAAAGAGTTGCAAGATATTATTTTTAAGGCATTAGAGAAAGAACCTGAGAATCGCTACAACACAGTCGGTGAGTTGCGTGCTGATTTAGATCAATTCAATCCAAAGAGCAAATCTCTTAGTCTCACTACTACTACTTTAACTAAAGTAACTTCATCGGCCACGGCTGGATCAGTGCAGATTTTGATGGAAGCCGGTGAGTTGCCTAGAGCCACTCTTGAGGCTTCAGTCAATGTGCAAAAGCTGATTAAAGAAGGTAAAGTTACCCTCAGTCAAGCCGCCGATCTTCTACAGCGTGCTCACAAGAATGACGGCAAAATTGACTTTGATAAAATTGCACCACAAGGAAATTCACACAGTTTCGTTGTAGATACCCCTCTAGAGGCGGTTTTAGTTGAAGCTGGTTTAATCAGCAATGCTGTTTGGCGCACACTGTTGCAATTGCAAGCAGCTATTCGCAATCAAGAAATGACCAAAGAAGATGCGGTCGAAGAGTTTAAGAAAAGACATCCGCGTGCTACCGAGGCAGCTAAGCATAAGGCGGCTCTAGAAGCCAGTGCAGAGCGTTCTAAGAAAGCTGAAATGTCACCTCCAGCGAGCGTAGTTGATCTGCTCAAGCAAGCAGGTATAGTCACTCAAGAAGACATTGATAACGCTCAAAAACTCGATCAAGATAAGGGTGCAAAAATCGAAAAGCACTTAGTCGCTATGGGTAAAATCGATACAAAGACTGTGCTTGCTAGCTATCAGTGTATGACTATGCTTACGCAGAAAAGACTAGAAGTAGGACAGGCAATTATCGCCCTCAATTTCTGCCAGAGAAGCCGCGTTGACTTCAGTGATGCAATGAAAGAACTGGGCTGGGAATTGTCCTCTTAATTGGTGACCCTATGGCGGAAGACACACATTACAGCCGAAGCCATGCCATCGTATCTAGTGGCTTTTCTTTAGCTCTGCAAGAGCCGGTAGAGATCAAGCCGTGGCCGTTCTCTCAGCGCCCAGATCTCTCACTCGTAGTTGATGCCAAAGGCAAGCGGTTTGTCCTGACTGCCGAAAGTACCGAGCGTTCTTTTTCTGACATTGAGCAAGAATATCTTTCGGTAGATATTTTGTTAGAGCGGGCTTTTGACCTAGCAGTGCCGATCTTGCTTGCCAACGACGGCAAACCTTGTCATTTTACCGAGGGGCGTTATTGGACTTTAAGACCATACATAGAAAGCAGTAAGCCATTTAATTGGCGCCGCATGACCTGGAATGAGACCCATTGTTCAGAAGCCGGTCGAGTGTTAGCGATGCTGCATTGCGCTGGTGATGGAGCCAATTTGAGCCCCGGTTTGATCAAACGTTTGAAGCCCAGCATTAATTGGCAAACAGCCTGCTTAGAGCGCATTCGCCATGCTTTTGCCATCGCTAGTGAGTTTGGTGTCATGCCTGGCTATAATCTAACTGTGGCAGCGGCAGAGGCCATCGTAGGTCGACTGCAAGGCCGTGTAGAGCAGGTTGTTGAAGTACAGGCCATGATTGAAGAATGGCTGCGTGCTCACGGTTCCAAATATGCTTGGAGAGCCCTCTTGCATGGAGACTTCCACCCGGGCAATTTACTCTTTCGGGGATCGGCTGTCAAAGCGGTTATTGATTGGGATTATTCGCGACTCGATGATCCACTATTCGATCTTGCTTACGCTCGCTTGATGTTCTGTGGTCGATTTAGAGAAGCCGATTTTTCTCGCACTGAGATGTTTGACAAAGAGCTATGCGACCGCTTCGAAGCCAGTTATCGTGACCATTTGGATAGCACTCAGAGCGAGCACTATCTCTGGTTGATTGTCCTCTGTAGTTTGGTCATGGGTGAGAACGCTAGCAGGCAAGAAGAGGCTATGGCAGCCGATATTCTTTCTGCTTATTCTGAAATTGTATTGGCTTTGATTCTGGTATTTGAACTAGAAGAGTTAGTCAAACCGAAATTGCTTTCTGATCAAGAAGTAGCTTTAGAGCAAGCCCAGAATCAGGCTCAAGACCAGACTCAAGAGCAGGCGCGACAAAACTCTCAGCAGCAATCTCAAGCTGAAATTCAACAGATGGAAAGAAACGCTGGCAATATCTTGGAGTTCTTTAGTTAGTAGTTAGCTTGCTTATGATTGAGTGTTATTAGTTCTCATTTCGAAAATACTTGAGTACTCAAGTATTTCTGCTTCAAAGAATGAGATGGCGATGGAAAAATTGACTTTTCGGAAAACTACTAATTGAAATAGTAAAAAATGAGAAAAAACCGAATATCGAGTGAGGGCTTGGCTTAGCGGCAAAAAAAGACTGGTTCCCCACCAGAGATGCATGGGGAACCAGTCAGACGTTGGAGGAATTACTTGAAGCGCTGTGTGAGCGGGTTCAAGGAGCTTTCCACCAGTTGGCGATTTTGAATTTTGGAGAGTGCGGCGGTAATCGAAGCACGGACCTGCGGGTCGACTTCATTGGCGACTGCATATTTCAGGCGTTCTTCGATAACGGTTGGCGAGTCGCCGGTGGTCGAGCTGGCTTTGGTGTCGAGCTGTTGCACGGCGATTTCACTGAGGCGCTGGGCGCTTTGGGCTCGCTCTTGTGGGTTGGCGCTTTGAGTGAGCTTGATGTTGAGGCCGACCATTTCGCTCGTGCTGATTGCGGGATGAACCTGATTGGTGATATTCAGGACGTTGCCGCGCAAGACGAGCAAGCTGACGATCAAGGCGAGCAGTAGGGCGGCTGAGACGATGAGCACGCGCTGAGGAGCTGCAACTTTTGCTGCACCCTGTGCTGACTTTGTAGCTGCGACTTTTGCGTTTTTCTGTTCAGGCATATGACTCTCTTTGGTTTTTGAAGGTGCTGGTTTTTCGAAGTGAAATTCGTGGCAAGGAGCTACGAATTGCTACTCACTTACACATGGGCGCACCTCTGATACCCATAACCACGGGACGGAAGTCTTTCGAAATAGCTGTTTGTTGGATGTTTTGGTCTGGAGAAATTTCTTGTGGTGTGTAAGGAAAATAAGTAGCGAGCGGAGCCTAACCGTTGGTCTAACAGGTAATCAAGAACCGTTAAGTAATGCGATCTTAGACAGTGTTAACTTAGCCGCGGCGGCTTTTGCTGCGTTTGTTTTTGGGCGAGGACGTGCTGGTGCCAGAACCTGAAAATGCTGTACTAGCACTCATCCCGCCAACGTCTATCAGTGTTGGCATATTGTCCATTTCAGGAGTGAGGCGGCAGATAAGCTCTAGAGAAAATGGTCGCATAGCTGACTGCTTTCCAGAAACTTTGAATATTTCCTTGCCGGTTACTCTGAAAGTGACCTGGTCTTTTTCTAGAGGTGTGAGGGGTCTCACATTGAGAATCTGTACTTCATTGCTTAGGTGAGCTATCTGAGCGTCATCAATGGCCTTAAGCACGTCAATTGTTGAGTCTGGCAAGATCTTGCGTGATTGCAGCTTGTCGAGGGCAGAGGTATGAACCTCGCCGTGCATCAGTTGGTTCACCGACTCTTTAAGGGTATCCGGATTGCGATCAAGAAGGTGCTTGGTGACATCGCGGCTGAACTTTTCAAGGGTTTCTTCCCGTGCCTTTTTCTTGGCTTCTGGGCTAAGAGCGCATCCGCTAATACTTGATACAAGAGCGATCAAGCTCACTGTCAATGCTAACAAACTAGTGAGAGACTTCCGGGTCATCGGTTTCCGTTCTTGCGGGGTAAAGACAAATCTTACTTCTAAATCCCCGCTTGCAACCCCTTTCAAACTGGCTATGGTATTGATGTTTAACATGTGCAACGATAAAGGATAGTACTTTGGGGCAAAATTGAAGACTAATCGATTGTCGGTAATTACCGTTTCGATTAGCCTTCAAAGCAGGAGATTTTAGAAAAGATGTAAGAAATTCTGCCAGTTTTTCTTACACCCAAGTTTCAGTTACTGCTCCAATTACTGGGTCAGATCTGACTTGAGAATTTCGTCGGCAGAAAGGTCGTCCGGCAAGTCTTCCAGAAGCCTGTTGCGAGGTGGCTGAATCGGAGCGCTGCAAGCAGCACACACATTCTTAGCCACGCTGCAGGCGCCGCAAAACTTGAATGCTCTGCTGTAGGTTGCGTTGCCGCAGCCCGAGCATTTACCGTGACCATTGCTGAACGTTTTGAGGGTACATTTCGTGCAAAGCATGATGGCTCCAAGGTATTTAGTCTCCTTCCTAAGAAGAAGGACAGTTTGAGAGCTTGCCTAGCGCTTGATTGCCTTGAGGATGATCTTCTCATCCGAAAAGGCAACCGCGCGGTCGTCGGCGTACTCAATCAAGAAGTGCTGACGGGCCCATTTCGGTGCCGCCAGAAAGAAGATGTTCAGCTTGGCCAGCTCGTCAGCACTGAGATCGGAGCGTCCAATCCAGTCGGCAACGTCGTGCTTCTTGCGATAGCCGAGGGTGCGAGTGACGTTGAAACCAGCAGCACGAACCATTTCACGCCACTCGCGATTGGTGTACGAGCGCACATGGGTGCGGTCGCGCAGTACTTCGAGAGTATTGATGAAGCGGTCCAAGCGCGCTGCTTGCGGAGCGATGTTGTCTTCGATCAGAAGGACACCACCCGGCTTGAGCACGCGCGCCATCTCCGCCACCGCCTTCTCGATGTTGAGAAAGTGGTGGGGAGCGATGCGGCAGGTGACGGCGTCGAAGGTATCGTCGGCGAAGGCCAGCGTTTCGACGTCGGTTAGAGCTGTGCTGACGTTGGTCAGCCCTTTTGCAGCAAAAACTTTTGTGGCGGCGGTGAGCATGCCGGGCGACAGGTCGCTGGCAACCACCGAGGTAACGTGCGGCGCTACAAGAGCAGCCATATGACCACCGCCGGTGGCAACATCAAGCACATGCCAATCGGCTTGAGGCTTGAGCAGGTCAAGAACGATGGCCAGGTCGTCGCTTTTGGCATGGCCTGGATTGTTGGCGTACGATTCGGCGTGCTTGCCGAAGCGCTCCGCAATCTCATGCTTTCGCTCGAGATCGCTCCGGCTATCTGCTGGGTTGACCGCCTGGGTTTCGTCTTGCGCAGTTTTCGAGTTCACGTGTTTTACCTTGTTTCGGTCAGGGCTATTTGCCCTCTTATTTGTCTTCTCTTCCCTCATCTTCTGCTTTCTGATTGCGGACCGTTTTCAGGGTCGGCAACAGGGCGAAGCAGAAAAGAGTGAAAACCCCTGACACTATGATAAGTGGTGTCAGGCTTCGGTCAAACCAGTGCACGAACATCCAAGCACCGGCAATGGCCGACAACTGAGCGAAGCCATTGTTGACCGACATCAACGCTGCGAAGGTGAAACCTTCAGCATTAGCCGGGCAACTGCGACCTGCCAGCGATAGGGTGGTGAGCGAAGCAATCGCTCCGGCGATGCCGAAGACGAAGCTGAGTGTGCCCATCAAGAAAGCGCTGTACGGAGTGAGCGTGACGACGCTTAGATAGGCGAAGGTGCCGATGGCGCCAGTGGTGATGGCGAAGATCAGCTGATAGTTGAGAGTGCGCTTGGTGAACCACTTGCCGTAAGCCCAGGCACCAATCAGAGAACCGACAGAACCGAGGGCGCCCAGCTGACCAATGAAGGTCTGGGAGAACTTGAGGGTGTCGGTCATGTGGTAGTACATCGGTGTGCCGAAGCTGGGGCTGAAATTCCAGAACGCCAAGAACAGCACTGCTGCCCAGAGGGTCTTTGATGTAAAAGCCTGCTTCAGTCCGCTGGTGGTGGCCTTGAGCTGCTCAATGTTCATTTTCGACTTGTCTTCTTTGACCAGCAACCAGCTTGCAACTGCCACTGTGGCTGGTGCAAACATAGTGATTGTGGCGGCGACGTGCAGACCCGTTCCTGGGTCAGACATGCTCGCCAACCAACCACCGGCTAGAGAAGTAGCAATCTGTGCGGCGTAGAACCAAAACCATTGCACCGATTGAAATTTACCAACCATGTTGAACTTTTGGCCGTTTTCAACCATCAGAGCGTCGACGATGACGTCTGAGGCTGCCGTGCCAAAAGCAGTGAGCAACAGGGCGAAGACGATCTGTGATGGCTCATTCAAGCCAGTCAACCAGAAGAAAGCTCCGGCCGACAGCACGTTGAGGAGAAGCAGCCAACTTTTGCGACGATAGCCGAACAGTGGGATAAAGTCGCTCACCAGGCCATAGAGCGGCTTGATGATCCAGGGCAGAGTGAGTACTGCAAGGTAGCTCGTCGACTGCGCTTCATCGAAGTGCAGCACTTCCTTCATGTAGAAACTCAGGGGTTGACTGATCAGTCCAGACGCCTGGGCAAGGCCCTGAGCGAAATAGACCAAGCCAAACATGAGTACAAGTTTTTTTACGTATGAGTCGTTAGACCCTCCGTTATTTGGGGTGGGGGGAGCCATTTTTATGGTTCTCCATTTTAATGTGACCAATGCTTGCCGAAGGGCTAGAGAGCCTGGGTATAGCCGTGGTCTGGGTTTATAGTTTTCAAATTCAAGAATAAAAAGGGCAGCACCATATTTGGTGCTGCCCTTTCAAGTTGCTACCTGCAGTCTTTTTTGTTGTTGTTTGCAGTACTTAGACTTTCACCGCCCGCTTCTGAACGAGTTTCGGTTCGGTGATGATCTTCAGAACAGGGCATCGGCCTGCCGTTTTCTCGATGGCGTCGAGATCTGCCTGGCTGAGATTGCCCTTCACCTCAATCAATTCTTCGATCAAAGTGATTTTCGTTCCGGGGGCGCTGGGGTCGTCGATGTCCGAGATGGTGACTGTCACCGACATCTCCTGCACGTCCCATTTGCGCTTTGCGGCCACCATGCGAATGGTCTGGATGGTGCAAGCGCCGATGGCGGCCAGGAGAAAATCTTTGGGGCTGGGGCCGGTGCCATTGCCGCCCACTGACTGGGGTTGGTCGCTCACCAAGGTGAAGCCGCCAGCTTGGGCCTCCACTTTGTAATTGGTGCCGCCAACCAGTTTCGATGTTACGGTTGCCATTTTTTCCTCCTTAGAGAGAGAAGGGGCTTACTTCTTCTTGGTCTTGCTGCCCTTCTTCGGCTTCTCGTCGCCGAGGGCCTCACGCAGCTGTTGGTTGATGGTGCGCAGAACGTTGACGCGGCTGTAACGCTTGTCTTCGCTCGAGATGATGAACCAGGGCGAGTAGTCGGTGCCCGTGCGGTAGAACATTTCGTTGGCCGCAGGGGTGTAGTCGTCCCACTTTTCGCGCGCTTCGCCGTCAGAAGGCGAGACCTTCCAGGGCTTTTCTTCGGCGCGCTTCTTGAAGCGGTCTGCCTGCTCGTCCTTGGTGATGTCGAGCCAGATTTTGACGACGATGCCGCCTTCTTTCTCGAGCATCCAGTCCATGGTGCGCAGGCTGGCATACGATTCACGCCAGACTTCTTTGGGCTTGATCTTGTTGACACGCACGACCAGAACTTCTTCAGCCCAGCTGCGGTCAAAGACACGCACCTGACCGAAGGCCGGCATGCGCTCGTGTTTGAAGAAACGCCAGAGTGGCGGGTGGGCGCGTTCTTCTTCGCTCGGCGGGCCAATCGGCACGCTCAAGAAAAGCTTGGCGTCGTGACCGAGCGCTTCGTCGATGCAAGCAGTCGCACCGCTTTTGCCGGCACCGTCGCGACCCTGCAGCACGACAACCAAGAACTTCTTGGCCTCCTGCAAGCGACGCACCAAGGTGTTCATTTCTTCTTCTTCAGCGTCAAGCTGACGCTGGTAGTCTTTCTTGTCCTCGATGGCGAGGCTGTGGTCGACTGCCTTGAGGTAGTCGGGAATGTCGTCGGCCTTGACGTAGGGGCCGGTGATGTTGTCGAACGGGCGAGCGACGCAGATGACGCCGTTCTTCTGGGCAGTAAAGTGTGACTGCACCGCCGCTGGTTTGTTGGAGCTGGATTTCTTGCTCATATGCGAAGCCTTTTAACGTTGTTGATAAGCCGTTAGGCCCTGAACTATTGCTAGCTCAGGGCCTTGCGGAACTTAGAACTATTGCTAGTTCGGAGTTAGTTGGGCACTAACTCGGAGAGATAGAAGTTGGCGCTGAGGAAGTCGCGATACTGGCTGACCTTTTCGAAGTAGCCAGATTTCGTTTGTCCCGAAGCGGCAAATGAGCTGTACGAAACGGCATAGAGGCTGCCGTCTTTGTTGAGCTCAACGTTGACAGAGAGCAGCTTGCGCTGGTGGCTGTCGTACTGAACTGCTCCAACCATTTTGCCATCGCTGCCGGTCAGGTACACCGTACGGCCGATGAACACGTTGTGTTCGTCGAAGCGGTCGACCTGGGTCGTGCAGTCGGCGTTGTAGCTGATGGTGTACTGACCCTGGTAGGCCAGCTGCGTTCCGTAGAACTGCCGGACAACCAGCTGTCCTTCTGCGTTGCGGCCTTCCACAGTTGTGTGCAAGCAAGAATTGCCGTTCAAGGCAACACCATCGGTGGTGACCGTCCACTTCACTACCCGCCAACGCACCTGATTGTGGAGGTTGCCGAGAATGAAAGCGGGCGGCTCGCTGAGAGCTTCCACGCCGACCTTGCAGTTGCCCGCTGGAGGCACCACGACAGGGGTAGGCTGCGGGGTGACGACGACTGGCGGCGTGGAGGAGGGGTCAACCACCACAACCGGAGGAGTGACAGTGTCGCAGCAATGGCCAGGATTGACCACGACAACGACTTTTGTCGGTTCATTCTTGCCGAGGTCTTTCACGACCACCGATGTGTCCCCGTATGACCAGACCAGCAGGAAGGCGAGGAAGGCCATGAAGGCCAGCAGGCAAGCCACGATCGCCAGGTGGTTGTTCTTGTTGCCGTCATCCGACTTGCCCTTGTTGGGGTCGGACGGCGCAGGAACCGGAACTGGAACAGGTGCAGGAACCGGAACGGGAGTGCTGTCGGCTGTGCCCGGGCGATTGCGCACAGACATACGCACATCGACCTGCAGCTCGCGTTCGGTTTCTGCTGGCTGAGTATTGCCAGTCGTGTTCGACGGGTCAGCCGGTTTGCCAGTTGCAGTTCCGTCCTTGTCGGTCCCTGCCGCACCAGTGCCGGTACCAGCCTTGACGGCCATGGTCAGCGAAGCAGTTGCTTCGCGGCCAGTGGTGGTGCCGATGTCGCCCAGCTTCTCCAGCGCTTCGTCGGCGGCGATTTCACCGAGCTGCTTCAGGGCTGCACGGTTACGCTGATTGGTGGCCTCAGCTTGAGTCGGGTCTGCAGGCGCCGTCGTATCGACAGGAGCGGGAGCAGTGTCGACGGGAGCGGGAGCAGTGTCGACGGGAGCGGGAGCAGTGTCGACGGGAGCCGGCGCATCGATGGGAGCGGGTGTATCGACAGGAGCGGATGTCTGGGACGAGCCCATCTTGGTGCGGATGTCCGCTACCAGAACCTTCACCTGCTCCAACGTTTGCTCGGGCGAGCCAGAATTGTCGACGATCTTGTCGGCCAATTCAGCTTTCTTGTCTTGCGGCCACTGGGCCTTGATGCGGCGCACGACTTCTTCGTCGCTGAGCTTGTCGCGCAGCTTGAGCCGCTGAATCTGGATTTCCTTGTGCACGTACACGGTCCAGACCGCGCTGTATTTGCCTTGCGAGCCAGTCTCGAAGAGCAAAGGAACGAGCACTGCGACGATGTCGTTGCTCTTGGCCAGCTCGACAGTGCGCGTCTTCTGCAGTTCGCCGATAGCCGGATGCAGAATTGCTTCCAGGTCAGTGCGTGCAGCGGTGTCGTTGAATACGATTTCACCGAGCTTCTTGCGATCGATTGGGCCACCGGGGCTGATGGCGAGGTCGGCGCCGAAACGAGCAAGAATCTTGTCGTAAGCGGGACCCGGCTTGTTAACGAGTTCGTGCGAGAGATGGTCGGCGTCGATGACGGCCACACCCATTTCTTGCAGTTGACGACCAACCAACGATTTTCCGCATCCGATCGAGCCGGTGATGCCGATTACGTAGGTTTTCTTTGTGGTATTTGCAGTAGTACTGGTCATAGAGAACCCTTTCCTGATTTGAATTTCGGAGTTGAGAGTTAGAAGAGAGCAAGGCTCACTTCTCGGACACGCGTCGACTTGCTAAGGCCGTGACAATCGAATCTCCTGAAAAGAAGATTTGGTTATGGGCTCAGCTATATAGGCGCGGTTTAGAAGAAGATTTGGCCTTGGAGGTAAAAGAGAAGAAAAAGTAGACCTATGGAATCTAAATAAATAAGAGAGAGGATGTCAAATCATGAACTGTTATCTAATGAATTAAAGGAAAAAGAGCCGCTGTCGACATCACAGCAGGCGTTTTGGCGCGCTTGACAATCACGCACTTCCTGCCCCTTGAGCCAATCGAGCAGATCTCATTGGAAGGATTTGATGTCAAGGAGTGCTGCGGCGGCCGTTCAGCTAGCTTGCTGTGGTTAGCGCAGTTTGCGATAGTCTCGAATTAGTGGTCTGAATATAAGTTAGGGGGCCAACTGGCGTGTAGAGATCTATCCAGCGGCAAGCGAAGAAAATAAATAGCACAGCCGCAAATACGATCCAGAACCATTGGGCTAGTGTCAGTCTCTCTGGATCAAGCATAGGTTTGCTTCTCTGGTGTGCTGGTGATCGGAAATTGCTTGCTTAACTTCGGCAATACCTTAAGTCTAGTATAATCTCCACGCCGCTCAGATCAACAAGAATCAACAAGCATCGACAAGTTAGTAATACTGCTGCTTTTGACTAGATGCCGAGTAAAGTACTTTCGCTCAATGGAAATTGAATAACTATGACTGAAGGTTCTGATTCTCCGCCCCGGTTGCTTGGAATTATTCTCTGTGAGCGTATTTTGCAGGATGTCCTGCGACGCGACGCTGTTTCTTGCATAAACATCTACAACGGTATTTCTGCTCGTAAGTTTCCAGCAGAGATTCCACTGGTTTACGCATTTGCTCAAGTTTCTGGCACTACCGGCCAATTCAACTATCAATTTAGAGTTGAAGATGGTCTCGGTAAGCTCGTCGCTTTTTCTCCTGTGGCCACGGTAGAACCACTGCCCAACCAGTATATGACTCACAAAATTGTCAGCGCTTTTTCTGGATTGACCTTTGATAACGAGGGCATCTATCACATTGTTCTAGAAATTGAGGGAGAAAGTGTAGGGTCATTACCTTTCCAAGTGTTGATGATTCGCCCAGAAGCCATCGCCTAGTTTGTTTTGGCAAGAAGCTAGCAATTTGAGCAAGTTGGTTTTCAAGATAATAGATTGGAAATTGTGAGCCTAAATTCGTTAGATATCTGTGAGGAGAAACTGTGAAAATTGTTGCCTTGAACTTCGTAGCCCTTGCCCTTGTTTGTGCCAGCTATACACAACCTGCCAGTGCTAAAGAGTTTGGTCGTGCCGAAAAACCTGGTGACATGAATTTGCTTCAAGTTGAACCAAGTATTCTCAATGAGCGTTTCTATACCAGTGGCAATGCTGAAAGAAAGCAATATTGCGGTAAGGTGCTGCCAGCTGGCGCTCCTATTCCTGATAATGATGCCCCTTTGAGCGAGCAAAAGCCTGCCGTAATAGCCCCCACTGTGCCCAGTTCTATTTTGCCGGCAACTACAGCTCCAGCAACTAAGACTCCTTAGTTACTATTGTCTGGAGTTGCTGCTGTCCGGAGTTGCTGCTGTCCAGAATTACTTCTGACCAGAGCCAGCATTTATGCTGGGATAATAGTGTTTCAATTGACCGATGATGGTTTTTGCCTCATCGGTCTTTCCTTGGCTGCGGGCGCGATCAAGCTTAGTTTGCAAAGCTAAATAGTTTGCTGGGTCAATCATCACCGCTTGATCAATAATTTGTTCGGCTAGCCATTTACCCAATTCATTGGCCGATTTCATTGCTGTAGTCAGCTTTTGCTGATAGGCCGGCAGGTCTTTCTCTTTATCGGTTGACTTGTTTGCTGTGGGCAATTTTGCTGGGGTAGCCAATTTGGCTGACGCCGATTTGAGCGCAGTTGTACTCGTGTTGCTTGTGTTGCTAGCTGAGGTTACTTTTTCTTTGTCGCTGTTCTTGGGCGTTTTAATTGCTTCAAGCCGTGACAAGAAATAACCCGATGCTGCTAGAACATCTGCATCGGTGGGGCAGAGCACTACAGCTTTTCCGATTTTTTGCTTGGCACTAGAGAGGTAGCTGATGTTCTGGCACTGACTGGCGTAGATGTATCCCCAAGTGGCCAGCACTCGACCTAAAATGCTCTTATCTTTGCATTTCTCAGAGAGGTTGTATGCCATCAAAAGTTGCCCGTCCGCTTCAGCAAACAAGGTCTGTGGTGATAGTTTTTTGCCATCCCCAACTCCGGCTGATGCCGTCGCATCGGAGGTCAGGCTGCTGGAAGTAAGAGGAGCAAAAATATGCTCAGGGGTGAAATTGCCACCATTTTTCTGACACAACATCACTGCAAGTTCTGCTCTTGCTAAGGCCTCGATGCCAGGTAAATCTTCGTGATGGGCTGAATCAGACACAGATGTCAGATCGCGGATTGCTTGATTGGCATTGCGTGTACGTATCCATTCATTGCGAATATCGTCGATTTTTCGAGCCAACTCATTTTTCTTTTTGACCAGTGCGCTTTGCTCAAAGAAAAGTCTTTGATTACGATAGTCAAAGGTTACTGTGTAGCGGCTAAGCAGTGGATTACCGATGATTGCTAGGTCTTTTGAACTTATAATGCCGGCTTCTCCTTGACCTTCAAGGAGTTGCGGAGCAATTGAGAATACTGGTTTTTCGATGTGGTGCTTGTCTAAATCTAGAAACTCAAAGCGAGCAGCCCCAGTCTCAACTGGCTTGCCGTCTAGACCTTTGAGGATGCCAACTTTTAGTACCGGGCCCCAAAGAAGGCTCTTAACTTTGGTTTCTGAGATGTTGTTGAAGGCAGCGCCTGTGTCAATTAAGAAGGTCACTTTCTGCTTGCCATCAATGTTTCCTTCAACTGCCAAGCCTGACATACCTAAGCTTGGCTTGGTATTAATGACGATGGCACCTTCGGGCACAACTACTTGTGTCGGATCGGCAAATTTCAGTTTTTCGTTTTCGTAATCAACGGTCATAAGGTAGCGTTTGAGCACATTTGCGCCAATCAGACCAGCTGGTTTGACACCTTGAATATTGCCAAACGAATTGAGGTCAGCCACGGCAAACGGAACATTGGCTATCTCTAATTCGCCCAGTGCTAGCGACTTCACCATTACGGCTCCTGTTTTAATAGTGCCAGAGCCAGTTGTCATCGACACGCCACTGTCGCTTCCGAGTGAAGTTGCACCAATTTTAGTGGCTACCGATTTGTCTAAAAGGCATTGAGTCGCACCTGTATCTACTATGAACCGCAGGTCGTGCAAGCCATTTACTTTTGTCGTTACTACGATTTCACTTGATGTATATTCAAATGGCACAATAATTGCGCCGGCTGCCAGTCTTGCCGATGGTCGCTCTTTGGGCATAACAAAGATTGCGTCAGTAACGCTTGGGTCAATGGCAACTTCGTTCACTATCGTTTCGGATACTATTTTGTCTCCTGAATATTCCACAACTTTGAAAGGCTGTTGAGTGTTTTCTACAAGACGAAAATCAGAGTAGACGTATCGTTTTTCGACCTTGACGCCTTGTTCTAAGTCGACGCCTGGATAGCTTGAACCGACCACGTAGTGGTTGTCTTTGGCTACAGAAAAAGTAGTTGGTTCGCCGTCTTCGGCCCAAACTAACAAAGTGTCGCAGGGCTTACCATCTACTGTTGTTGGTGCACCAATTTCCATGCGAGTTGTAGTCAAAGCTATTTTTTCTAGTAGCAGAAGGCCATGGGTAATGTCTTCAGCAATGCGCTTTGCTGTAACTTGGTCGGAAGGTAAGATTGTGTCACCCTGCTGGGTCCAGCACATAACACCGTCATAGACTGTAGTTAGCGGCTGCCCCAAAAAGCTAATAGTAATTTTCTGTTTCTCGCGTTTCAGCAAAATATCGCAATCGAATGTATTTACACCATTTGAGAGAGATGAAGTTTGAACAATTTTGCCCTTGGCTCTACACGGAATATCGTTGAATCTTTTAAATGCGGCATAACCACCGATTGCTTTCAATACTTGATCAGCTAGCAATCTCGCTTCTTTAGATTGGGTATATCCTGAATGTTCTTCTTTCGAGCTATCTGAATGCGATTTGGCCACTGCTGGCTGCGTGCAACTAAGACTGAGTATCCCAAGATTCAGTAAACCGAAATTCAGTAAACCTGCTGGCAGCAAGGCTATTTGCAGTAAACTAAATTGGCTAGCCGTTAAGAGGCTGAAGCTCAAACCAACGGCCAGTCTTGATTTCGGTTGTCTAGACTTTTTGAAAATATGCTGGCCTGTGAACATTGGTTTGCTTCCCGCTCAAAATTTCGTGTTATTAGCGGCTAATTATCGCAGCCTTGGGGCGAGACTGTAAAATAAGCTGATGGCAAAAAGCCTGCTCTGATACAAAGTCTCAGAAAGTACGAACAGCAAAGCGAGATGACAGTGGTAGATAATCTGGTGGAATGCAGTGTAGATGGTACCTTAGCTCATACTGGCAAGCCTTTCATTGCTGATAGTTTGGCTAAACTAAGTCAATGGCGAGCAAGCCACGGCGATGCCTGGATTAACTCTGGAAAGGGCCAGAAGGTGGCCTTCGTGCCGACCATGGGCGCCCTCCACTCTGGACACTTAGAGCTTGTCAAACGAGCCAAGACCCAGGCTGAGCTTGTGGTCGTTTCGATTTTCGTAAATCCTTACCAATTTGGGCCGACCGAAGACTTTGACAAGTATCCCCGTACTTTTGAGCGCGATCTTGAGTTGCTCAGCCCTCTTGGCGTCGACTGTGTTTTCTATCCTACAGAGAAAGAGATGTATCCTGCCGGTCGTGATGCGATTGTTAGCGTTGCTCCAGCTCATCCGCTCAATGACACTCTTGAAGGCGCTTTTCGCCCTAATTTCTTCCGCGGTGTCGCTACAGTCGTCACCAAATTATTTACTCTTGTGCAGCCCCATTTGGCCTTCTTCGGCGAAAAAGACTTTCAACAGTTGTTAGTTATCAAAGCCTTGAGCAAAGATTTGAATTTGCCTTTAGAAGTTGTAGGTGTGCCCACTGTGCGTGAAGAAGACGGCCTTGCTCTCAGCTCTCGCAATGCTTATCTTGATGCTGCCTCGCGCAAATTAGCACCGGTCTTGCATCAAGCCTTAGCTGAAGTTGTAGCTGCTTCAGAGGTTGGTGTTTCGGTTGAAGATGCTCTAAAGGGCGCTAAGCTTAGCATTACGGCCGAACCCGAATTTGCTTTGCAATATTTAGCTGTCTGCAACGCCGATACTTTTGCATCTCTAGAGAATTCAGAATCTCTCGAACCTCTTAAATCTGCAGGCAAATTTAGCAAGCCATTTGTCGTGCTTGTCGCTGCTAAATTGGGCGAAGTGCGCTTGATAGACAATATAGTTGTGCGCTAATACCGATGCGATTGTTGTTTGCTTCTGAAATACTTGAGTACTCAAGTATTTTTGTTTTTGAGACTAAGGTCTCGCTAATTTTAGAGCTGGTTTTGAATTTAGTGTCGGCTTTGTAAGCTCAATGCTCCCAGTTGCTCACTTTTAGTGGTGTGAAGAAGCCGGTGGAACTGTTGCCGCGAAGGGTTTGGTCTTTGTAGCTAAGGGCGAAATTTACCTTTGGTAGGGCAGCCACTGCATGGTCGAGAGGTTGCATCATGATAGAGAAGTTGTTGACCATTGCTTCGGCGGCTTGCCCGACTTCGCTGCCGATTGCTCTTTGGCCTTGTTGAAGTTCTTGCCACTCAGCTTGAAGAGCGCCTTTGAAGCGAACAGAAGCTCTTTTCACTTCAGCGATGTCGAATCTGTCGTCGTGGTTCTCAGCGATGGCCATTTCCGTTCTCCAGCGTTTTTGCTATGTCTAGCAAGTTCCTGCAATGTCTCTCACGCAGGTATCTATACAGCCCATTTAATTTTTGGACAAAGCTCTGGACAAATTTCAAGACAATTTTCTAAATTTCCCAATATACGGGGGTTTGGAGCGATACTTATTTGTGCGGCCGTATGTATGGCCTGAAAATGTTGCCGAACTCCAGGGTGATTAAGACGTTGACGCACTTGTGATCTTTGATTTCTAGTTTGTAGTCTAAAAACTCACCTACGTATTTAGAGTCACTAGGCGCTGGGAGCTCTGCCAGTGACTTGATAGGTTTGCCATTGATTTTGAGTAAGTCGCCCAAGAGTGCAAATAGTTCTGCATCTGTCTCTCCTTCGAATGACTTGGTATCGAAAATTTCCTTACTTTCACCAATTTGGTCGGAGTTCCATTTGAAACCACAGTTGGCTCTCAGGCAGCGCCCATCGACCATTTCTAGAATCATTGGAATCTGACCGCCGCCAAGTAAGTATGTCATCGCGTTCAGCTCTTTTCCGCCTTTGACCCGATGATAACCAGTTTGTGGGAACGGTTTCCCTAGCCAGCTAATAAGTTCAGCCTCAGTCAAACCAACACTCTGTTGGCAAATTCTGTTTGAGTAGAAGCAATCTTCTTTCATTTTCTGATGCATGGCTTGTTCGAATGAAGAAGGATATGGCTCTCCATCTGTATCGGTGACAAGAACATGACCATCTTCGCTGAATATTATTGGTACGCGTTTTGCTAGAACGATTGGATCATCCTTACCCCGCGGGCTCTCTGCTATGCATTCAAGAAATTCGCTGGGCGGTGTCTTGTAGTATTCCTCGCCTGTTAGTGCCCATCCAGGCAGCGCTATTGCGAAATAGATTGTGAAGCATAGAAGGATCTGTCGAAACATTGCATTCCTGTGGATGGTTTAGCGATCTGGTTATACACAATAAAAGCGATTTTTCTAACTGAGTATATAGTCTTGCTTTGCCGTCAAAATGAGCCTTTGAAAAGCACAAAAATCTTCTTTTGCTGGGTGAACGAAACTATTTGCATTAGCAAATGAGGGAGAAATATTTGGGTTTGGACTTGGGCTTCATCTCGCAATCATATAAGCTTCAGTTCCTGTGCAGACGCCATTTTTCAGAGTTATTCTGGTTCCGTAAATCCTAGCAAAGTTATAGTAAAGCACTATTGGCTGGCCTAGGCATACAAGGCTATTGGATTCGTCTCTTTGATCGCTCGGCTTCCCATATTTTTTTATAATCGCTGCATCAGTTCTACCGACAGCAAAGTTTTGCATGTCTGCCGAGCGCCACTCTGCATACTGCTGCTCTTCATCCCAGTTGCAAATATGTGCTTCCACACAGGTTTTTCCGACAAAAGTGAGTCTGGTCATAATTTTGTCGTTACCAAATAGATAAATCCAAAAATTACCTTCCATCCAAGTGGTTCTCAAGCCGGGGATGTTCGGTCCTCTAAAGATAGGCTCTCCAGCTAATTTGAGAATATTTTCCTTCTTCAAGCCTTTCGCTTTTTTGCAAAATTGTTCTGTCGCATCACCTTCTGCCTTGCGAAAATAATCGTCGAACCAGTAGCGGTTTAGTTTTTGGTTAGATGCTTGGAAGCCATTTAGGTTTGTGAAAACGCTCGAATCAAGCTGCTTTCCATTTAAGCTATGACCCGCTTCAGTCCCCAATATTGGGTGTCTGTAGGAGGGTTTCGGGCTCGGAAAATCAGGAATTTCCAGTACTGGATAGGGCAATTCTGCTATAAACGTAGCGTCACGACCTGCAAAGCCTAACACTGTGACGGCGATGCAAATCAATGTGATATTTAGAAAGTTAGGCTTAGTCATTGGTTTCTTTCATAATGACACCATGCCCTAAAAATGCAATTTGTCTTTCAGTTCGCGTCCGGTAGTAGCAAGTTTGGAGGCGGCCTCTTTACTGGCGTAGGCGCGCGTAACAGGCGAACCAGCTTTAGCCTCAGCGAGGAAGCTTTGAGCGAACTGTCCGCCTTCTATATTGCTCAATAGTGTACCTAGTCTTTCTTCTGCGCCGGCATCGATAATCGCTGGCCCGGCTATAACAGAGCCATATTTAGCAGTGTTTGAGATAGCATCGCGCATGCCGTCCATTCCATGTGTGAATAGCAAGTCGGCGATTAGCTTTACTTCTTTCAAGCACGAGATATAGGCAAGCTCTGGCTGATAGCCTTTAGATACCAAAGTATTGAAGCTCGCTTTGATTAACTCAGGCATACCACCGCATAGCACTGCTTGTTCACAGAAGAGATCGGTGGTTGTTTCTTCAAGAAAGGTTGTTTGGATGGCCCCGGCTCGGGTAGAGCCAATTGCTTTAGCGTAGGCTAGCGCGAGGTTGAAAGCTTGGCCTGATTTGTCTTGCTCGACGGCGATAAGGGCTGGCAACCCTTTGTCTTCTAAATAGAGCGAACGGACTTGGCGGCCTGGTCCTGTGGGTGCGACGAGAATGACGTCGGAGTCGGCAGGCAGGGAGATGGTTTTGTTGGTGACGGTAAAACCGTGAGCGAAGACGAAAGCTTTGTGTTGAGTTTGATTGTTTTGGCCGTTAGCTTGCGTTGGTGATGAAATATTTTCTGAATCGCGTTTGGCACAAGCAGCAATTCCCGGAGCTATCTCATCTGCGAAAACAGAGGCTACCACTTCATCTGGCAACATTATTGCTAACACTGAAGCTTTTTCTGTTGCTTCTTTTACCGACATGGTGGCAAATCCGTCGCCACTAGCTTTGGTGAATGCTTTGCCGTTTGCTCTAGCTCCGACAATCACTTCTATGCCGCTGTCTCTTAGGTTGAGAGCGTGAGCACAGCCTTGATTGCCGTAACCGATGATTGCCACCACTTTGCTTTTTAGCATGGCGAGGTCGGCGTCATTGTCGTAGTAGATAGTTGCCATTGCGATTGTTCTCTTGCTGTTACATTAATCTGTCTGGAGGTACTTGACTTAGCTAAAAGCGAAGCTTAAATGGCCAGTTTACAGCCTCTGATAACAATTCAGGTTAAACCTTGCCGAAGGGTCTTGTCTTCCCTCTTTAATGTACTAGACTGATGCAGTTAAAGAAGGTGGCCACGGAGGGCAGTTTTAAGTGATTTTGCAAACTGTTCAAACTGGCTCCGGTAGCCAAGCACAAGAAAAGACCTTAGAGGGTTCTTTCGCTTCTAATATATGCATTGTCGGTGATGGTGCCGAAGCAATTGCTCTTGCCGGACTAGTCTCATCGAACGTGGCAGCTCAAGATGCAGTTGCATATATTCGTCTGTTGGGTGGTGTAACACCTCCGCACATTGAATTAGCAAGTGCTGGTTTGAACTCCACTATGGTTGCTGATGCTAGCCCAAAAAGCCATCTTCAAGGCCAGCAACAAGCCCAACAGCAGACCAATCATCGGGTTTCTTCTCCGGTTAACATCGCTCGATACTATCCTGAAAGCGAAATTCAGTACAGTCTTAAAAGTCGTGACGTTGAAGAGTGTCTAGATCACGCCAACGCTGTTGTCATTTCTGGCCCCGCCACTGCCTACAGTGCCATCGCTAAGGCTCTCGCTCCAAGCTTGACTGACGGTATAACCATTGCTATTGCGGGCGCCCCTTTGCTTGGAGCTTGGCAGTTCGGCCAAGAGCTGAAGAGTTTCCGTCCTGATCTGATTGTCAATTTAGTCGAGCTTGATTGGCTTTTCAACCATGCCCAGTCGTCACCAGATGGGGTGGCAGTTCTTGGGTTGAGAAGACGAGTAAATTTGTCTGGCCGCTCGCGCAACGAAATTAGACGTGCTCTACCTTTGGCTTGTACTCTGTCTCCGGGCTTGTTGCCGGCTTCAAACATGCTTGAGCGAGGCTTCCTTGATGCCGAATCTGTTGTCAGGCCTGTATTTATTTTGAGTGCTTTGCTCGGTAGTCGAATTGAAGCCCTTGGTGATTTATCCACTCTGCTCAACCGTTCTAATTTGGCTATGCTGGCCGAGATTGAGCAAGAAATTTCCAGACTATCCTTCTCTTACAAATGTGCACTTGCCGACTTTGCTCGGGCTCTGCGAGAAGAATCATATTGTCAGGTCAACTTCGAACCCCAAGATATTGTCGACGATGAACAGTGCTACGAAGCCACTCTGGCTGAGGCTCTTGTTGGTATCTCTGGCGAGTGGTTTAAAGGCCTTGATTGGTCGCATCGCATGGCACAAGAAGTTTTGGCTCGCTATGTTTCAGATCACTTGGTGCTTTTATCTGACCTCGCTCGCCTGGCTAATGTGCCAACACCGGTTTTGGATGGTGTTATTAGTATCTCCTCTGCCCTGCTAGGCTTTGACTTGCGCAATCGGGCTCGCGGTCTTAATCACTTGCACCTTAGCGGCTTATCACAAAATGAATTACTTGAGCTAGTCAACAGTTAGCACTGCTTGCTCATGACGACTTGAGTCAATGCTTGCCTGGTAAGCGTTTCGGGCGGTTGGGCTAGCGATCTCTTGGCATCACTAAAACGTTAGCGCTACATGCGCCTTCTTGGCAACACCCAGACGGGTTGGTTTCCTAAGCGGAATGATTAATATCACATGAATTTAGGTTGTCATGAGTATTGCTAGAAGGTACTTCTTTTCAATATCGTGTAGATCATCTCCAATAATCTCAAGCAAAAGAACTACCTAAACTTCCCACACGCACGCGGCACCTCAGCAAACTTTCCCTTCCACACGGTGGAGAGAGAACGCTCGGGTATAACCACTTGCCTTGAAGACATTAGGAATTTCGACTGCCAGAGCTACTTCTCAAATGCCGCCATTGTGTTCTCACTATGCCGGTGTGTCTTTAAAACAACATAAAACAGAGAGGACACAGGCATGTCCATATTTCAAACTATGAACTTACCATCTCAAACCAACGTGGCCCGCATTTCTCAGGTAACTGACGAAGAAATCTGGCGCCACCTGGTCACTCCAACTGTCAAAGGCCTGCTTGGTTCGATCATCAAACTCGAATCAAACCAGGTCCTCGACACCGTTGCCGGTCTTTTTCCTGGTGATGAAGTCACCAATTTGAACGGCCACATGCTCGCAGATGCGAATGGCAAGTTGTCGAAAGACTTCGTGCGTTTCCCGTACAACCACACGCTCTATCGCACCGTCAACGGTGCCATGGTGATCAAGCGTGATGGTGTCAAGTTCGAGGTATTCTGCTGGTTCGGCGATATCGATCGTGGCAAGGGTGAACTCATTTTCAAGGCCGCCTTGCGCGACCGAGTTTATGACGGCACCAAACGCGCCAACGATTGCGCCCTTCTCGAGTACGCCTACGACAATCCCGACTACCACAAGCGTCTGAGCAGCGAGCTCTCCTCTGTGGAACTTTCTATCTACGGCTTCATGCCAGGTTCACGCATCAGCGACGCGACGGGCGACAAGGTCTTTGACCAGTTTGTCAGCAATCCCTTTCGTTTTCTTGATGATCCGCAGGTGTTCCTGACGATGTTCCAGCGAGCGTTCCAGAGCAAACGTGGACCTGGTCAATACTCTGCTGCCATCCCTGATGTGGCGAAGTATTCACTGGCTGGCTTTGAACGTCTCGCCATCAAGTATGGCTATGACCTCATCGAAATGGCAGCCAGTCACTACCATGTGGCCAAATGGGCTGTGGCGGGTGGATACGTCTACTCTGACCTCGCCCAGGCAGCCATGGTGGCACGCCTTCAAGCTGGTCTTGAGGCCATCCGTGCAAGCGGCATGCCTCTCACTCGTTCTCAGCAGTCTTGGGTCTGTGTTCTGCAGAGTTTGCGACCTGTCGACATGGTGCCGTCCGGCTACCTGATGTCTGGTTCTGCTGCCGCTCCGGGCTCACCGTTGCGCTGGCCCCAGAACAACGTCGATGACGAGTGTCTCTGGCTCTTCAAGCCGCTTTCGGCAAAAGCTCAAGGGTTCAATCCCGATATCAGCTTCCAGCCAAAACTTCTTTAGCTCATATGAGCAGGGCGAAATAAGAGAAGCCGTGTCTTTTAGACATGGCTTCTCTGAATGCTCCCGAAAATAATAACTACGTTTTGGGAAAACAAACATGTACAAATTTCCACCTATCGATGTTGCCGACATGCTCGGTAACACTTCGTTGTGCACGATTACTCCGGAAGTGATTTGGGACCGTCTCTGTACCCCGCAGGTGAAAGCCTTGCTGGGCGAAATCGAGTATGCCAAAGTCACAGTTCGCGAAACCGTTGCCGGCGATTTTCCTGGCGATGAGGTGACAAACCTGAATCAGCACCGTATCTACGGGACTGATCTCGACCGCGTTCGTCTGCCTTATCTCAACACTTTCTACAAAACCACTTACGGCGCCTTCGTTGTCAAATACGAAGGTCTGAAGTGGAAAGCTTTCGGCTGGTACGGCGACCTTCGCAATCCCCAGCTGATCTTCAAGTGCGCTCTGCGTGATCGTCGTTTCGACGGCACTCGGCGCGCAAACGACAACTCGCTGATCGACTTTGCCGGCTGCTACGACGACCCCGTCAATGCTCCGCTCAGTCTGCCAAACATCTTCCCTGACGCCAAATGCGCCGAAGCGTCGGTTTACGGTTTCATGCCTGGTTCGCGTCTTTCTGATGCCACCGGTGATACCGAGTACGACCGCTTCGTCGAAAATCCGTTCCGCTTCATCAACCAGCCGGAGGTCTTTCACAAGCACTTCCAGATGGCGTGGAAGTCGTCGCGGGCGCCCGGTCAGAATGGCAACCCCATTCCTGACGTTTCGCGCAGCATCATCCCGACCATCGACAAGTTGGCTCTGGCAGCAGGGTACGACTATGTCGAGAACGCCAGCAGCCACTACCATGTTGCTCGCTGGACCGAGTCGCAAGGCTACAAGTACGCTACGCCTGAGTTGGTCGAGCTGATGAATCAGTTTGCCCTCGGTCTCAAGCGTATCAAAGCCAGCGGTATCAAGCTCACCCGTCAGCAAGAGTCGTGGGTCTGCGTCTTGCAGAGTCTGCCACCCGAGCACATCCCGGCCGGCTTCGACCTCAAGGGTCCGAAGTGGCCGCAGGACAACATCGGTGCTGTCAACTTGTGGATGTACAAGCCACTTTCGGCGCGAGCACTCGCCCTGGAAGCGTCGAATGCTGAAGCAAGAGCCGCCGCCGCGGTGACCGTCTCTGCCGCGCCCACAGTGGTTGCTGCGCAGCCGGTTGCGGTCGAGAGCAAAACCTAACACCGTGATCTTCACTTCTCAGGAGAGATAATATGGGAAAACTATTTCTGATTGGCGGCAGGAGTGACCAGTGCGTCGCTCACTTCGTTGCCCTCGCTGGTGGCGCTGCCGCTCGCGTAATTGTTGTTCCACACGCCAGCTCTGTGCCCGATGAGGTCGCCAGCGAATTTGCTGCCACCCTGGCCGGTCATGGTGTGAAGAGTGTGGTCTGCGCAGTTCCCGGAGCTTCTCTGGAAATTGCAGTGGGCACCACGGCGGTTTACATGTGCGGTGGTGACCAGGCTGACTTGGTGCGGTTGCTGGGTGTGGACGGTGCAGCCAAACTGCGTCAGTTCCATGCCCAAGGTGGCCTCATTGCTGGCACATCTGCTGGTGCGGCTGCTATCGGTGTTGATATCATCACCGGTGGCATGGCCGACAAGCAGTTGCGTGTTGGTTCGCTAGAAGTGGGAAAGGGCCTAGCTCTCTGTGGCGACGTTGTTGTCGATACCCACTTCTTGCAACGGGCCCGCTTCAATCGCTTGATTGCGGCGGTGGTGCAGTTTCCGAAGGCGTTAGGAATTGGCCTCGATGAAGACAGCGCTCTTCTGATCGAGACCAGTGTGAACGCCGGCAAGAAGAAGAACCCCCAAGTCAGCATGACTGTCTACGGTGTCGGCCATGTCTGGTTCTATCGCGCCGGAGCCGCTCTCAAAACTTCGCTCAAGAAAGACCCTTCTGCCAACATTCCCGGTACTCTGTACTCGGTCTCTGGTGTCACGGTTTCGGTGTTGAGCGCTGGTGAAAGCTATTCAGTGGCTTGAATAGGGCTCTGTTGGCTTTGCAATGAACACCATAAGAAAAGCAGTTGAGAGCAATGACCCTAAAGGTCACTGTTTCTCAGCTGCTTCTTCTTTTTCCTGGTCTATTCATACATATAGTTGTCGAGAAGTGGAAATTTATGAAATTTGCTTGCCAAGCCAGTCTTTTATCTTTAAGTCGATGTTTTTAGAGGACAAAGTGTTGTTGTCGACGCACAACATGGTCAAGGGTGT
>JBBRMD010000020.1:0-80062 GCA_038231015.1 Candidatus Obscuribacterales bacterium | reverse complement strand
TGAAAATATGCTCGGCAAAGTTGGCGAAGGTTTCAAAATTGCAATGTCAGCCCTAGACAACGGCCGCTTTTCAGTTGCCGCTGGCGCGATTGGTTTGGTGCAAGGTTGTATTGATGCTTCTACTAAATACGCTATGGAGCGCATAACTTTCGGCAAGCCAATTGGCGAGCACCAACAAGTGCAAGCTATGATTGCTGACATGGTTACTGATTGCGAAGCTGGCCGCTTGCTCTATTTGCGTGCTGCTCACTTGAAGAACAAAGGCGTGCGTAACAGCCGCGAGACTTCAATTGCTAAGCTCTTCTGTGGCGAAGCTGCTAACAAGCATGCACACAACGCTGTGCAAATCTTCGGTGGCTACGGCTTCTCCGATGAGTATCCTGTTGAGCGCTACTTCCGTGATGCCAAAGTATTGAACATCTACGAAGGTACTCGCGAAATTCAGCGCATAATCATCGGCCAGGATGCTCTCGGTATTCGTCTTGCTAACGGCAAGCCTGCTGAGAACCTCACAGCCATGGCTGCTGTCTAAGCAGTTGCTGAGACACTGAAATTGAAGAGGAGGGGCTTAGGCTCCTCCTCTTTGCTAAGTCAAATTTTTAAGTGTATCAATCTCTAAATTGCGGATAGCTTTTTCGTAGTCACCTTATCTGGCATATGACTCGAGGAAGCCACATCCGCTGCAGCGATGAGTTGTGATTTTTCGTGGATGCTCTATCTTCGCTCCCGACCAGAAGCTTCCCTCCGGCGGTCCCTGCGACCATAGGCTCACATTGTCTTTGCATCCCTTGTCTACAATAAATCCCAGTTCCATCTTCCCCATACACTTCGGACAGCTCGATGTAAATTCCAAAGGTTCCTCTTCTTTCAATTTCATACTTCTCTGAGAACCGGCAAGAATTGTACAGGATTGAAATCATCCGAGGTCGGGATTGAGATCTTTCGCCATCTCTGCTGCAATTTAACTGAGATTACAAGTTAGTGTTTGCCAGGGCATTTTGGCGCTTTCTATTCTGCCATACACACTGTAACTGCCAAAGGATATGTTCTACAATTGCCCATCGGGCAGTGCGTCTTTGTATTTCCCTTTCCTGCTCCTTCTTCCAGATAGTGGTAACCATGAATCTTACTAAATGCAGTTTCCTCTTGAGTGCGAAATCCAGCTTGATTGCTCTCTCGTTCACTGTTCTAGCCTTCGCTCCAGAATCTATTGCCCAAGGGCCTGCTGAGCATCAAACAGCAGTTGTTGGTCAGGGACATGCCAAGGCCCTAGTCGGCTCTCTTACCAGTTTCGATACTGACGGTGATAATGCTCTAAACATCGGCGACTATGCTCGTGCTCAGTCTGTATTTAGCGATCGCATCAAGAATTTGAGCAGCGACAAAAAAGGCACTTTCGCTGAAGTGGGCTTACGGGCTGGATTGTTTGAAGCCTTACTTTGGCAGGGCAATAATGGCGCTGCTGCTAGCGAATTGAAGCGCATTCACAAGGTACTTGATCCACTAACAAGTAAAGTTGATGAAAACAGTGCAGAGCAAGTCAATTTACTTAATGCCCGGGTACTCGATGCTCAGTCGTGGCTTGAAGAGGGGCAGGGTCAACGTGACCAAGCTTCACAGACTCTAGAAAAGGCTATCAGCCTACTTAAAGTGGCCGGTGTCGATGAGCACGAAACTTGGCGGTTAGTAACTTGTATGGGTCACTTGGCCAGTTTGAAAGCCGGTATGGGTGCCTACAACCAGGCTTCGCAGCTGCTGCAAGAGGCTCTAAATTATGCTAAAAATTCTCCTAGTATTGCTCCTCTAAACATTGCTGATATCGAAGAGCAACTCGGCTCAATGTTATTCAAGCAAGGGCTTACTGCTGAAGCTAATCAACATTTTGCCATCGCTTTGCAAATGGATAATGCGACTGGTGCTGTGCAGCGTAAATACTCACCAAAGCCTTACTGGCTCTGCCCTACTTATACTTATACGGAAGGCTCACCCTGGTCTAGCCGCAGCTTTCAAGACGGCTTGCAACGTAAGCGCATTACCTTAGATGGTGTTGCCGTTGAAGCAGTTGCTTTGAGAGACAATTCGGCTCAGGCTAAAGGTAAAGTAGTGAAAGTGGCTTTGACTGTGGCTAATCGCGGCCGCGGCCCCTTAGATTTTCTTGGTAAAAAACCAGAGTTAATCGCCATGACACCTAAAGCTGTTGTGGCCACCATGATTGAACCTCTAAAATTGGCCGACAATATTGAGAAGAAAGCACAGAGTAAAGCTAAGTGGGTGCGTTTCTGGGGCCAAGATGCTACCCAGACAGTAACAAGCACCTATATGAATCAGCCTTCGTATGGCTATGGCTACGGTGGTTTCTACCCACCGGTGATGAGTTATGGTGGCACAATTCCGACTGTCATGCGCAATGGTAATATGACTACCATGATGACCCAAGTGCCTGACTATGCGGCTCAGCAGAGGGCTATGGAGAAGGCACGGGCGATTGAAGATGATGGCAAAGCCTATGCTGAGCAGATTCGTTCGCAGAGTCTAGGACCCTGTGATATCAGTGCTGGTGGTACCGTTAGCGGTGCCATATTCTTTCAGCTTGATGATGCTAATAAGGCCGGCGCTTGTATCGTTCGCGTGCCAATCGGAGACGCTACCTTCGAGTTTACTTTTGACAAATTAGTGGGCAACTAAAATTTAGGAAGGGCAATGAAAGTAATTAAGCCGGTAAGCGTTGACCATTTTCCAGGAATGATTTGCCGGGGCTATAAATTTGAAGCACCCCTAAATTATGCAGAGCCCCGCGGGCAATCAATTTCTATCTTCGCCCGTGAAGTGGTATCAAAAGAGAATGCCGAGAAAAGCGATTTGCCTTGGCTTTTCTTTTTGCAGGGTGGTCCTGGCTTTCAATCACCCCGGCCAGAGGGCTTATCTGGCTGGATGAAGCGGGCTGCCAAAGATTATCGTATCTTGTTGCTTGATCAAAGAGGTACTGGTCTGAGTACTGCGGTGACCGAGCGACTTGTCGATCACTATGCTACTCCAGATTTGCAGTTTGAATATTTGCGACATTTTCGCGCTGACAACATCGTTCGCGATTGCGAGTTGATTCGCAAGTCTCTCTGCCATGGCAAGAAAGTGACATTGCTCGGTCAGAGCTATGGTGGCTTTTGCAGCACCACTTATTTGTCTATGGCGCCTGAAGGTCTAGCTGGTGTAATTATGACCGGTGGCTTGCCCCCACTCGTTGATGATGCCGATGACGTCTATCGCTTGACTTATGCCGAGCTTATTCGCAAGAACAAAATTTATTATGAGCGCTTCCCTGGTGATATAGAGATCGTCGAGCGCATCGTGCGACACTTGCAAAAAGACACTGTTTACTTGCCTTGCGGTGAGCCTCTTACTGTCGAACGCTTCTTGCAGATTGGCCTCAACTTTGGCTTCAATTCTAGCGGTGGCAGTATGAATACTGTTCACTATATACTTGAGCGCGCTTTCGATGCTGCTAATAATTCACAGCTGACTTACAATTTCTTGCATGATATTGAAAGTCAATTGCATTTCAATACCAACCCTATTTACGCTTTGCTTCATGAGGCAATTTATTGTCAGAGAAAGCCATCTAATTGGTCGGCGGCCCGCATGGTAAGTGAGTTTACTCAGTTTAAAAAAGACTCTTCACCAATATTATTTAGTGGTGAGATGATTTATCCCTGGATGTTTGACGAGTACAACTGCCTCAAGCCGTATAAAGAAGTGGCCGAGTTGCTCGCTTCTTACAGCGATTGGCCAGCTCTTTATGACGTCGAGCGTTTGAAGAATAACGAAGTGCCTTGCGTCGGCACTATTTATTGCTATGACATGTATGTGGCTCGCTCACTGGCTGAACAAACTGCCGAAGCAATCTGCGGCATGAAAGTTTGGATCACCAACGAATATGAGCACGATGGTCTGCGCCAGGATGGCGAGGTATTGCTCGAGCGTTTGCTGACTATGCTGAACGCTTAGCCAGACCCTCTTCAATTAGTCTAGCCGGCAAGTAAATGACTGCTGCTGTAGCCCAAGCGTTGATGCAGCCGATGCCCACGTGGAAGTGCTCTAGGGCCGGTATTAGTCCGGCTGTAACCACGCCAACGCTGCAGCCAATTGCGAAGGCGAGCATGGCGGGAATTCGTAAAGCTGGCAGGTCGTGCATTTCTTGGAGATGATCAAAAATTCGGCACTTGCGATGGCTGACAAGTTTTGCTATTGACCATTCACACAGCAAAATTGTTGTTCCGGTCGGAATTAAAATGCCGTTCAGTGTAGAAATTACTTCGATGCTTTTTGCTACACCGCTGAATGAAAACCAGTAAGCAACAAGCGCGCAGATGAAGGCATAGGCAAAAACTATGTATTTCTTTTTCACTTTGAATAAATTGTCAAAGGCTTCCACTACGGCATACAAATTTGAATCAGCAGCTGCGAAATATTGGGCGCCGATGACAATCAATGCAAGAAGTGCTACACCACCGAACGAAAATTCATTCATGAAAGCAGTTGCCCGAGCCGTATCTGTAACTTGGCTAATTTGAGCAACCATCCAACCAGTGATCGGGAAGATAATTTGACCAATACACAATGCCACCAAAAGTGGTATCGCTGTTCTCTTAATTCCTGGTTTAGCGTGGCGCCAATAATCTGCTTCATTTCCCCAGATTGAAAAACCAATCACGAAAGAGGCAATCGCTCCTAGAGCCACTGTCCAACTTACGCTCGTGTGCTGCACTGGCAATACTGTTGTGGCGGTGTTGTAGGCGATAACAGCGCGCATGAAAGTAAAGGCCACCCAAGTAATCAGGCAGGGGGCAGCAAAATATTTGGCAAAATTGACCACGCCAGAGAAACCCCAAAGATTGTTGAGGCACATCAAAAATGAGAATGCTGCTGCCATTACTCCAATTGAAATTGGTACAGAAAAGAGCCCGCTGACAGCGTCTGCCATGCAGAGGGCGCCGAAGGCATAACAAGCAAGAAAGATAGCAATCAAATTGAAGGTGGTCATGCGAGCGCCCCAGCGGCCAAACACTGAGCGATTCAGGTGACCGTAAGTGCGGCCAGTTATGGCACCAAGTTGTGCGGAGGATGCGCAAAAAACTAAGGCTATAACCGCTGAAAAGACAGTGCACGCCAGTACCTGAATTAAGCTAAAGCCATTCCTGTACCATTCCACGCCGATGAGAACTGTAGGGTATGAGGTCACCATTGTGATCCACAAGAGCCCCATAGCCATTGGGTGACGGCGGTCTTCTAAAGCAACAATGTCTGCGCTGCCAGCAGCTTTTTCGCTCAGCTCAGCTGCTTGCTTTGCGGTTGCTTGAGCGTGACTGTTCTTTTTTGCGACAATGGCAGTATTGGTTTTGCTCATGGGTTCAAAATCTGGCTCACAATGACTTTCGAGCTCTAAGCAAAAGCCCCGCATAGCGCGCTACTTTTGCTGTAGTCGTTACTATACGGGGCTTGCCAAGCGAAATAAATGGTGTGATTACTATTTATTTCACCAAATTATGTACCGAAGATTCTGTCTCCAGCGTCACCGAGGCCCGGAACAATATAGCCACGTTCATTGAGGTTGCTATCAACAGAAGCAGTGGTGATGTGAACATTAGGGAATTGTGAGTGCACTCGCTTGATGCCTTCTGGGGCAGCAACGAACGATACCAATTGAATTTCGCCAACATTGAGCTTGGCAAATAGTTCGATGGCAGATGCTGCCGACCCGCCAGTGGCAAGCATTGGGTCAAGCACGATGACGCGGCTGTCTGGTGGAAGTGAATCAGGCAATTTTGCATAATACGAAATTGCTTCAAGAGTTTCTTCGTCGCGCTTGAGGCCAACGTGATAAATGCGAGCAGCAGGCAGCATCTTTTGCGCTGCTTCAGCCATTACCAGACCGGCTCTGAGCACTGGGGCGAGAATGACATAGTCGGTAAGAGCAGCACCTTTCGCCTGTCCTACTGGTGTTTCAACAGCAAGTTCTCTCACGGTCATTAGTTTCGAAGCTTCGTAAACTAAGTATTGGCTAAGCGTAATTGAATAGCGACGAAAATCTGGAGATTGAGTCTGGTAGTCGCGTAGCTTGGTGAGCAAATGCTGTACTACCGGATGGTCTACTACCTGTACTTTGTTGCCCAAAGCGATCATCAAATTTCCCTCCAGTGGCGATTGACAGCACGGTCAATTCTTATTTTCTTACTTTCTTAATTCACGACAGCGGCCATGATTGAGCGGGCTTGTGCACGAGCCCATTTGTCGCACTCTAGTATATCCTCCAGAGGCGGCGATTTTATTGGCTTATGTTCATCGAGCACTCTTTCGAGGGTTTCGGCGATTTGAAGAAACTTAATATCGCCTTTGAGGAACGAATCGACGGCGATTTCATTGGCGGCGTTGAGCACGCAAGCCCTTGTGTCATCACATGCAGCCGCTTCTTGTGCTAGACCAAGACAGCGGAAGCGCACAGGGTCGGGCTTTTCGAAAGTGAGGTCTTTTAGTTCGCTAAGACTTAGTTTAGGTACCCGGCTTGAAGGCATGCGATCGGGGTAGAACAAAGCAAAGTGAATCGGTAGACGCATGTCTGGTAGGCCCATCTGGCCAACAATTGAACCATCTACAAATTCTACGGCTGAGTGCAAAATTGATTGGGGATGAATTACCACTTCGATTTTGCTGGCCGGAAGGTCGAATAGCCAACGCGCCTCGATGATTTCTAAGCCTTTGTTCATTAAAGTCGCCGAGTCGATTGTAATTTTTGCGCCCATCGACCAGTTCGGATGTTTGAGAGCATCAGATATGGTGGCATTCTTAATTGCTTCAGCTGACCATGTTCTGAATGGTCCGCCCGATCCGGTGAGCAATAATTTGTCTACTTCTTCTTCTACTCTGCCCCTTAGAATAGAGGCCCAGAGCGATTGATAGATGGCCGAGTGTTCGCTATCGACTGGCACAATTTGGACGTTGTGTTTCTTTGCCGAAGCAATCACTAAATGCCCTGCTGCCACCATCGTTTCTTTATTGGCTAAAGCAATTGTTTTGCCTTTGGCGATCGCCGCTAGTGTTGGCTTCACTCCGAGAAAACCTACCACAGCGGTCATCAGTACAGTCGATTGTGGATGCTCGGCTACGGCAATAAGGCCTTCTTCGCCGGACATAAATTCGATGTTTTTAGCAATTTGCAGTTCGCTGCCGCTGAAAATTTCTTTCAGTTTCACCACAGCCTCAGGGCTTGGCAGCGATACCAAATCAGGGCGAAATTCTAGAATTTGCTCCTTGAAATCTGGCAGATTCTTATCGCCAGCCGCTAGGGCTGATATTTTCAATTGCTCAGGATGGGCCCGAACTATATCTAGAGTCTGCTTGCCAATGGAGCCAGTCGACCCAATAATGCTGAGAAACTTCACTTTTTACTTCCGCTTTCTGATGCGCTTATTTTAGCCTTTAATTTTAGGCCTTTTTAGAATCTTGGCGGCAGAGATGGCGGTAATTCAAATTTAGGGAAACTACCTTGCTTAATATGATCGCGAATGATCTTGAGTGAGGCCTGTCTGGCCATCGATTGATCATAAACTCCGGCATAGAAGCCGTAGTAGTCATTCGGATAGCGGCCTGCGCTCCAATAAGGTACGCCAGGCATCAGTGGAGAATAGACATTGGCGCGCGGATAATGATTGATGTCTCTTAGTTTGCCGTTTGAATCACGGTAGGCGGCATCAAGTAGCGAAATTGCTTCATCGAGTTTGCGCAGGGTTGTCGGGTTGTTCAAATCGGCTGTGCCTGTTCTCAACATGTCGTTTATTACTGGTTTTACAGCGGCAGCGGTAAGCACGTCTGCTAAGTAAAGTTTGTAATATGGATTGTCCGAAGTGCGCGCTGCGTCGCGCAAGACTTGCTCTTGTTTCAGCAAAGCATCATCAGCGATTCCGGCTATGCGGCCGAAGTATTTGATCGAATTGACCCCGGCATCATTGGCTGGATTGAAATTGCGATCAAAGCTTTGTAGGTTCGAAAAAGTAGCGTTAGCGTAGTTTCTGTTGACGTCAATGCGAATTGATTCAACAGTTTTTGACTGAGTAGGCAAGTCTAAGGTAGTTAGATTGCCAGGCAAATAGTGCTTCTTGCTATGGTCTGTGCCGCCTTCGAACCAGACGAACAAGCCCTTGGGGTCTTGCCAATAATTGACCTTGACTCCTGGTGGAACGTCGGTGAGCTTCAGATGGTCAAAATCTTTGGGCCAGGTTTTGGCGGCGCCACTTAGCTTGGCATCAAAGTCTTTGTCATTAATTGAAAGGATGAGTGCGCGGTTTTCGATGCGAACATCAAGGGGCGGAGCGGTGGCATCTCTTACCTGGGCTACCTGTTGGTCGCCAGCCTTGGCGGTTACGTCTCTGGTTGGAACCTGCAGTTGATCGTTGGCTGCTGGTACTGTCGGCACCAATTTGGCGTCACCGGGGTTGTTATTTGTGCCAAAAATAGCGCCAAAGTCTACACCTGGCTTAATCGCCGGCTTTTGCTCTTGGCTGTTCTCTGCTTGATCGCCCATTAGGCACTGTTCTCCAAACCTGAATGTACTCTAGTGGGCTCGCGCCCGAGCGTCAATGCTGGAAATACGAATTGGTCGGCAACACGAAATAGTTCTAATCACTAACTAGCGAAGCTTCAAGTCGATAATGCCAATGGGTTGATCAGCTTTGTTTGTTTTAAACAGTTTGAGATGCTTGCAGTTCAAACCTTCTGCGGCCTTCCCTTGCATCAAGTCGACGCCGAAGCGGCTTTTGGCTGCAGTCATTGTTTCGCCAAACCTAATGCCTCTAAGATCATTGAGTACGTGCTGCAGTGATGAGCTTGCTGAGCTATTGGTATGAACGAGCATATCGATATCTTTGGGAAAAGGTTTGTGAGTAACAAAGCTGCCTGCTAGGTACACTCTTTCTTGCCCTTGGTCTGCTAGGCGGCGCAGCATTGGCTCGACCTTGTTGAGCATTTGCACTCGGTGTTCGTTAGAGCCGAAATGACTCGCAAATGCCTCATATGGAGTTCGGTGAATACCTGGTGGCAAGAAGCCATTGGCCATAAAGTTTGGAATGCCATCTTGGCCAGGCAGCACGATGTCTAATGCTGGCCTATCACTAATGTTGCCGATGCCCTGAAATTGCGCCCGTTGACTGAATTCAACCGGGCCGCCACCAAAGCGATTGACAGCGCTAGATTCTACTGGTCCGCCGCTGTGTCTACCAATGGCACCGCCTAATCGAGAAAAGCCAGGGGTAAGATTCTTCGCCGCAATCGTAACTTCAGCCATGGCTTCAATGCTGAGTTTCACCGCGGTCTCGGCGGTCTCACGGTAGAGCGGTTTAGCGGCAACCGCAAGGGTTTCGATGATAGGAGCGAAATTAGCCATGTAGTTTCCTTTCTATAGAGGAAATATACACGTCTAATGTTTCTTCTTACATGGGGTAAATACGACGGTTGCTAGCTGGTTTTAGGTGCGAATTATTGAGAAAAATTTGATCTGATACGATAGTAACTGAGCTGACCAGCCCCAAGCTAAGGTGACCGCTAGATTGGCCATAGAAATTGAACTAGACTCAACTTTATTTCGGTTGCACCATTTCCTCACGGTGCATGCCGTGGCTAGTTGCAAACTGGGCGCACAAATTTGCCTCGGAATTGGCATTCTCGCCAGCTGTGCCAGAGTTTTAGCTGTAGTCGCTCCTTTGCCGGTGTTACAGGTTGGACTGGCTGCCATGCTTGCAGTTGCCGTGCTCCAACTTCCTGGATTCTTTTCGATCTCATTGAAGTTGTTGACTCAAGAATGCTCAGAATCTTGCCAAAGTCAATCTTTGAACGCCGAGACACTCTGGCCACGAGTCTACATCTTAGCGGCCCTTGCTTTGAATTTTACCGGCGTGCCAATACTTTTGCATTTGATTGGTATCGGCTTTGGCAGCGCATTTGGCATTTTGATTCCTGCCTTAGCTGCCGCCTTGATCTTTTGGGTACCGGTTGCCAGTGGTCGAGCTGCTCAGTTAGAGATTGAGTCGAAGTTGACTTGATTTTCAGCGGGCCAAGACTATCGGCATCCTGATGAAATGCCGCTTCTAGGCTGCTTTTCTCGCCTGCTCTTTCTCTTTCTCTTCGTCTTCATTTTCTTCTTCGTCGAAGCCCTTGCGTGTGCTGCTATGAGGAGTAATGTGTGGTGTGTGCAAACCGCCTAAAAAACCTTGCGCTTGACCAACAATAAAGTGGCCAACTTCAGCCATCTCGCCTTGAGCAAGGTGTATTTCTTGACCAGTGTGTTCATCTGGATTGGCGACCACAGCTGCAGCTTCGTACCAGTCGCCCATGTTGAAAGCTAATTCGGTGACGGTTGAGGCGGTACCAAAGGCACCAAAAGCGGTAAGCAGCTCTGCACCGGTGACTACAATTTCAGCAGCTGTCAGTGCAGCAGCAATTTCAGGGGCTGCTAGAACAACTGCCGTGCCGATTACAATTGCACTAGCCACTTCTTGGATGCACTGGCCGGGGTGCTCGGTTACTTCTTCTACACAGTGGTCGACTACAGCGTTCACCACATTGCCGAGTCCGCTCAAAAAATCACTTATCGTTGATTCTTCGACTTTAGCCGGTGAGCTGGCGCCAGGCAAATCGGCAGCGGCAGCTGCTGAAGCTGCAGTGACTGGCCCCAATTGTTCTTGCATCGATGTGATCGCTTGGCCTGGGTGAGCTGGATATATCACGGCCACATGACCATGTTGCAATCCCGATGCCGCATTTTGGAGCAAGTTGGCTAGGGCTACGTGCGGTTTGTGTTGACTTGGGTGGAAGATTGAGCCTTCTGTTGCGATGTTGAGATCTGGGAAAATGAGATAGTCACCGCTGACAATTTCGTCATGCTGCTCTATGTGGTTCAGCGCACCAATTTGATTGACATAGTTATAGATTTCTTGCTGTGAAGCTGCGCCTAGGTGATCGGCGGCGATTTGGCTCAGTGTGTCGCCAGCGGCCACTATGTGATGGTCTAAATTAGTAAGTTTGTCTTCTAGTAAAAGTGTGGGCAGCTCTTGATTGAGCTTTAGTAAATGAGTGTTGGTCAGGTTAGTAAGGTTAGTCAGTGCGTGAATGTCGTTTAGAGTGAAGTTGCCGAAATGCATTTGCTTTGAGTGCTCGGCAGGCTTCTCGTGTAGAGATGGCCGTTCTGCTTGTGACGAAAGTTCTTGCATACTTTTGCGCCTCCGTAGTGGCTCTTCTCGGACCTGCCTTTGCTCGGACCTGCCTTTGCTCTACAAAAGCAATTTATGATTTGAATATAAAAGTACTGTGGCTGAATATTTGGCCAGCGACATATGTTGGCTCAAAATCTTCACGCAGTCTTCGGTTTAGATTGGCACACTTAGTTCACTAAGACCTGACTTTTCTGGTGAAGTGATGATTGATTGCCATCAGTTATTTCAATTTTTATCTGGCCGAACTCTTCTGTCGCTAGCTTTATCACTGCTTGCTTGTAGCAATGTGCAGGCCTCTTCCGCTCAGCAATACGGCAACTCAGGTAATAGTTCTTACGTCAATTCTTACGGTAATTCTCCTGCCAATTCTTACGCCAATTCTGGTCGGCAACCTGTCGGCCTTGACCTGCAACTCTCGGAGTTAAGCGCAAGAGTAGAAGCTAGCCTTAAGGAGGCTAGTAGCGAAAAGGATTTGTTGGCCAAACGACAAATCGAATATGGCAACACGCAACTAAAGGCCGACATTGCTTCTGTGCCTCGCTATTACTATACTTCCTCCGGAAAGCGATATGAAAATCCTGAATACAGCGGCATCGTGCAATCATTGCGCGACTCATTTGAGAGAAAAGTATCTATGATTAATGAGCAGTTAGCTCGAGATCACATTCAGTTAAATTCCTTCTATGACAGAAGGCAAGCCGACCTGCGTGACTCTTGCGATAGCCTTAAAAGCCAGATTAACTCCACCACTGGCAGTGTTCAGCTGACCTCTCAAGGTACTGGCATGTATGTGCGCAATTATATAAACTACGGCGGTGTAGACGCTCAACCTCACTATTCTGTGCCGATTGTCACTAAGCCTCAGCCAGAACTGACTGCGGTGGCAGCAAAACTAAGTTCGCTCACCCGGTCGAAAATACAACGCAAGCGCCAGGGCTTTTAACCTAAGTTTTGTTCTTAACCTAAGTTTGCGCCATCGCTGACATGCAGTGCGTGAGCTGCTCACTGTGGCCAACTACAAATATAGAGTCTTCGCCTTGTAGCGAAAACTCTGCTGGGGGGTGCGAGACAACCTGCTCCTCGCGCTTTATCGCTAGTACTGTTACGCCTATCTGATTACGCAAATCTAGTTCTTTGATAGTTTTACCAGCCAAAGACTCTTTTACCTTAAACCAGGCACCCACAAAGTCTTCGTTGGCAAAGCCGATGATCTCGCCAATGGGCGGGTGGTAATCGAAATCATCAGAGTCTTCCGTGCGGCTGTGCCTTATGAAGCTCAAAGCTTTTGCCAATTGGCCTTGTTCGGCGTTTTGCCCTAGTAGTGCTTGTTTTGTTAGCTCTAGGCTGGCTTCAAATTCTGGTTGCACAATTTGGGCTGCGCCGGCTTGCTTGAAAGCCGCACGGTCAGCTGGTCTATGGGCGCGCACCAGAATGCGTAAATTGGGATTCACTTCGCGTGCCATCTTGATGATGTTGACGGCTGCCAGTGGATCGGGCAATGTCACGACCAAAGTTGTTGCTTCAGTGATATTGCATTCGCTCAGCACCAGTCGGCTTCCCGCATCGCCGTATATAAATGGAATGTGGCGCTGCTTCAAGTCTTCGATGGCGCCGCCGTCCAGCTCGACTACGGCTACTTGTATCCCCGCTTCGCGAATGGCGAGGGCGACATTTTTGCCAACCCGACCAAAGCCGCAGACGACAGTGTGATTGGTCAGTGGCAGGTGGTTCGCTTGTTGGTCAAGCGATGAGTTAACTGTCTCTGGTGGGCGAATGCGCCTGATTATCGGTGAGAGCCAAGAGATAATACTGGGAGAGGCAATCATTGATATAACGGCGGCGGCAAAGAATAAATTGTAGAGCGAACCTGTGATCAAGCCAGCCTTGTTGCCGACTGTGGCCAAAACGAATGAAAATTCTCCTACCTGAGCCAGGCACAAACCAGCTAGCGTAGCGCTTGTCAGGCTGTTAGTGGCGAGCAGCGAAGCCAGCGTAGCAATCAATGTTTTACCGATTATGAGCACACCAACGAAGATGATTACTTCGTTCCAATGCAGATAAATATAGGCAGGGTCGAGCAGCATGCCAACCGATACAAAGAATACTGTGGCGAAGAGGTCACGCAATGGAATCAAATCTGACAGGGCTTGGTGGGCGTAGGGCGATTCACTGACCATGATGCCTGCTAGGAAGGCTCCTAAGGCAATTGAGAGGCCTAGCTCGTGGCTAGCGATGGCTACCCCTAGGCAGAGGCAGATCATGAATAACAAAAAGAGTTCGCGAGAATTGGTGCTGGCCACTTTAGCTAGCAGCGGTGGCAATATTTTGGTAGACATGATGATCACCACGGCCACCAAAACTAGAGCTTTTCCCAGAGCCATCAGCAGGGCAATGCCAGTGTTGGCGCCAGAATCTTGTAGCGCAGGAATGAGCGACATAGCCGGAATCAAGCTGAGGTCTTGGACAATTAGTAGAGGAATTAGTATGCGCCCGTGGATTGAGTCGGTTTCGCCGCGCTCTGAGAGCATTTTTGTAGCGACTACCGTTGATGAAAGGGCCACAATGAAGCCAAATACGATACCGCTTTTAATGTCGGGAGCAAGGCTAAAGTGCACCACCGCCCAACTAAAACCAAGAGTAGTAATGACAATTTGCGAGATACCCGCGGCAACAACCCTATTTGTGCGGAACAATAGCTGGCGAAATGATACTTCTAGCCCAAGAGCGAACAGTAGTAAGGCGACGCCAAGTTCAGCAAGTACCGAAATTTGTTCAGAATTGCTTATTAACTTCACACCGTGGGGGCCGATGATTAGCCCTGCTAGCATGTAGCCAGCCATGGCGGGTTGCTTCAATGCTACGGCGATAAAACCGAAAATAGCGGCAGCCAGCCAGACCAACGATAGGTCCAGAATCAATTGTAATTCAGACAAAATTGTTCCTCTTAAATTCAGGCACGCAAGTGAGCCAGTATTGCACTGCCTCTTGGCCGCGCAAAGTTTGCTCTGTCGTGCTTATAGCAGAAAGTTGTTTCTCTGCAATTTAGATAAGAAGTGCTTGATTGATAAGCCAGAGTGGCCGTGCCAGATTGGCTTGATTGAACCCTTTTGCTTTTTGCGGCAGAGGGCCATGGCGGAGAACTTGGATAATCCATTATGGGCCAGCGGTAGCGTCATTTCCGGCAATGTATTTAGCTGAACTTTTGCTTTTGCTTGATAAAAACTGAAGCCCAGGGCCAGCCATGTCTCGCATGCTCGCACTGTGACCATCGAGAGGCTCTAGTGTGTACTGTTCTGAGCCCTGTTCGTGGGCGAAGGAAAGAGGCGGAACTGCAAAAATGGAAAGCAGTGCCAGGAGCATGGCAAATATCACTAGCTTATGCAGCTGCATATTCAATCTCCGACATCTTTTACTTACATACCCACTGTTGCCTGTTTGCAACCCCCTAGTCTTAAAGCTCGCTCGTCAACCTAGAGCCTCCTATTTTCTTTTCTGGTTTTGTAATGAAGAAAGCGGGATACATCGAGAATAGAGAGAAAATATGAGACAGCTAAATTTACCGATTATTGCTAAAGCTGGTACTACCTGCATTGTCTTAACCACCATTTTTAGCGCGTCCGTCTTTCAGGCTGCTTGCGCACAAGATACAGGCAGCAGCAGCCTGCAAGGCGCAAGTAGAAGTACACCCTCCCAAATTTACATGACCTTTCATGAAAAGATGCTTGCTGCTAATTCGGTAGACGATCTTTGTCCTCTGTTCACAGCCACTAGGGTGGCGCAAATTAGAAGTGATGAAAAGACTTTACCGCCAGCCCAAGTAAAAGCAATGTTTCAGTTTATGCAAAAAGTATCACCGCGGAAGGTGCGTATCTTAGGCGAAGCAATTAATAACGACTCTTGCACGCTCACTCTAGATGCGCCCGGATATAAAGATCCGATCTTCGGAGAGATGATGACAGCGGCTGATTCAAAAGAAATTGCCGCTAATTCGTCTGTAGGTTCTTCTATAGAAACTTCAGTCAAGGCCACCGCTAAGAAAGGAACAGTCGGCAAAATCTCACTGTTGCGTGAAGACGGCCAGTGGAAAATCGAAAAAGAATCTTGGCAGTCCGGCGATTAAGATGAGACTGCTCCGTTCAAATCTGATCTTTATTTAGTGCCTCAAAGTGAATGGATATACATGCAATTTGCAGTCGCGGAAAGCGGGCCCCAGTCAGTGCCGAAACGGTGGAAAAGTACATGTACATACATGTACTTAGAGGTCGCGATGAGGATGACTAAAACTCTTGTATAGCTGCTCGCAATCACTGCCTAAACTGTTGGCTCTAATCACTTAAGTTCTTCGTGCTGCCATAGTCTGAGAAGGTAGCTTGGAGTAAAACATATGAACGCCGATAAGAAGAGGCTGCCGTCTCTAGAGTCTCGTATTGCTTTGTTTTGGTTGCATCGTTTGGGAATAGTCACTCTTGTACTTGGTGTGGTCTTTCTCATAACTTACTCAGTGAGCACCCTTAGCCCCGAGCTGGCTTGGTTGGTGCCTTGGTTTAAACTTGGGGCTGGCTTCGGTGTTTCGTCTGCGTTGCTTTGGCTTGGCCAAAAGCTAACTGGCCGCGAAGATCAAAAATGGTTTGGCCAAGCTCTTACCGCTGGCGGCTGGTCGCTCGCCTATTTCACAACTTATGCCGCTCACTACATACCATCTGTTAATGTCGTCTCTAGCCTTCCAGTAGAAACAGCATTGCTATCTTTGGTCGCCGCTGGTGCTCTGTATAGTGCTCTCAAGGCGCGCTCTGAGCTGATGGCAATTTATTCTATTACTCTCGCGGCTGGCACAATTTTGCTTAATGGACCAAGTCTCTATAGCGATATTTCTTTCTTGATTATTGCTGTTCTTGCTGCCATCTTAGGTAACACTCAGTCTTGGCGTAAGCTCTTTGCTTTCGCTCTAGCAGCCTGTTACATCGGACATTTCTATTGTAGCTTTAGCATTGCTCCCACTCATTCAGAGCGTTTAGTTCTCACTACTTTTCTCTCTGCTATCTGGTTGGTTTTTAGTGTTGCTATCGGATTTTCCATTAGTGTGCCGTCAAGTGCTCGCAATGTTGTCACCGCCTTGGCGTGCACAAATGCCATGATGCTTGCTCTTGGTCTTGCCACTACCAATGACCCTAGTGTTGAGAGTATTTATCAATCTATTTTCGTTGTCTTTGGTCTGCTCTATCTGGCTACCGCCTATTGGCTCAAGAGACACGATCAGGCTCAACTTAGCACTGTGCACGCCCTGCTTGGGCTTTCCTTCATCAACGCCGCCAAGCTCATGCATTATTCTGGCCTGACATTGCTCGTTATTGATATCGTACAAATTGCCTTGCTTTCTATCGTCGCCATTCGTTACGATCTCAAAGCTTTTCGCTATACAGCAGTGGCTCTTTCTTTTGCTTTCATTCTATTGTGGATTGGCGGTGCGTCGTGTCACCAATACCCGGTTGTGATGGGCATTCACGCTATCCAGTATTTTAAAGTTGCGGCCCTTGCTACTTCTGTTTTCGGAATTTTATCTCTGCTGCATTTACGTACAGAAGGAAAAAATCGCTATTTCAATTTTTATTATTTTGCCTGCAATATCGTTGCCTTACTTGCTGTTTTCAATGTGGATGCCGGAAGTTGGAGAGCCTTTGCCTTTGCTCTATTAGCTCTGGCGAATTATGTCGCCGGTGTGCGTAGCAAGGACGACTATTACGTTGATATGGGTTTCTTGCACTTAGCAATCTGCTTCGGTCAAATTGCCTTTGCTTACCTACATTGGAATGCTTTGCCCATAGCCTTAACTTCCGCCGCTTTCTTCAGCGCCTATATCTATAGTAAGAGAATTGCCAGAATTGAGAAGTCTTATTTAGTCGAGCTATTTCAGACCCTGCTTGGTTTTGCTGGCGGTTTCACTCTCACTCAACTTATATTGGTCAAGGCGCCTAGTGACTATTGCTCTACTCAGCTAGCTGTAGAAGCAATTGTTTTGCTGGGCGTTGGTCTCGCTCTCAAAGATAGTTTCTTGCGCTGTTCCGGCTTGGTCGTTCTTGCTTTGCTGACAGGCAAGTTGCTCTTCTTCGACCTCGCTAACCACAACACCCTAGAGCGCATTTTGTCATTCATTGCTGCTGGTGTGATTTTCTTGCTCGCTTCATATCTCTATTCAAGATTTAGTCATACATTTGATGATGACTCTACTCAGGAGAGTGAAAATGAGGCTAAAGCGGACAGCGACCTTGACCCTTGTGATAGACTTCTGACGGAGTTTTAGAAACGATTGTAGGATGAGGCATGCCTGGAGAACTCTGTAAGTCTTGTGGTAAACCCGCAGAAGGCGAACGAGCCGGTTCTATAACATCCTATTTTTTTCAGCAAAACTTCTGCCATTGTCAGGCCAGAGGCCAGGGACAAGTTTTAACTCCAGCGGCCAGTGCTAGCGGCAACGAGGTTTGCGCCCGCTGCGGCAAAGACAAGTCTAACAAAAGCCGGGAAGGTTCCTTCACCGGCTTTTTGTTTCAGGATTTACGTTGTCGCTGCTCTGCTGCCGGCAATCCGAAGCGGCGCAGCACGGTCGCCAGGATTGCGCAGAAGAAGCAATTTACTCAGGCCCTCAGGAGTTTAGAGAATTCAACCAATTCACCTGTCTCGGCAGTATTTACTAGCGGTACCATAATTGGTGGCACTTTCAAAATACTTTCACTTATAGGTGAGGGGGGTATGAGTGCTGTTTACTTGGTCGAGCATTTAGGCCTGCACCGTAACTTCGCTTTGAAGATTTTGGCTCCCAAGCTTGTTAGTGAGCAAGGATGGCTTCGTTTCCAAACTGAGGCTAAAACTTTAGCAGCTCTCAATCATCAGACATTTGTCAAAGTCTTCGATTTGGGTATTCATCAAGGCACTACTCCTTATTATTCTATGGATTATCTGCGTGGTTATAGCCTAGAAGAGCTGATCGCTGGTGATGGTCCGATGCCTTTAGAGTCGATGCTAACCGCCTTTCTTGAAATCGCCGACGGGCTAGCCTACGCTCATCGCAACGGTATTATTCACCGAGATCTTAAACCCGCCAATATCATGATTAGTAAGGCCGATGGTTCTGAAACCGTTAAGGTGCTTGACTTTGGCGTTTCAAAATTGATTGGTGCGTCCTCTGAGAGTATGCAGCAACTAACTTCTGCAGGCGATGTCTTTGGTACTCCGTTTTATATGAGCCCAGAGCAATGTCTTGGTGAAGCAGTTGACGCGCGTTCTGATATTTACTCGCTTGGTTGTAGCATGTTCGAAGTGCTGACTGGATTTGTTCCTTATGATGGTGACAACGCTGTTGAAATAATTTTGATGCATCAAGAAGCTGATATTCCAAGCGCATTAGACTTGGTGCCAGACTTAAATTTGCCACCATCGATAGACATTGTATTGGCCAAGTGTTTGGCAAAGAGACCAGATGAGCGCTACCAATCTGTTAAAGAATTAGCCCTAGGTCTTGGGCGAATTCGAGACGGCAAAGATGTGCAAGATTATCGTGCTGCTATTCTCAGTCGGCACAGCGAAAGGAATAGTGATAACAACCAAGAAAGCGGCAATGGCAAGCTTATGCTTGGTGCTGCAGCTGCTCTGACTTTGCTGGTTACAGCTGCTTGGACAAGTCTTTCGCTCTGGACTGCGCCGAAACCCGGTAAAGTGGTGCCAGCAATAGTAAAAGTAACTACTAGTTCTGCAGCGAGTAATTTAGAAATAATGAGCTCGGCGCCGACTGTGTGGACGGGATACGACTATGCTCAAGAACCGCACGGCTCACAGAATGACCAGACGTCATTTTCGTCAATAGAAACTAAGGGCAATATCACTTATTGCGTTTTCAATTTTCCTACAGATATTTCTCTGGGCTTACTTTCTGACACTTTTGTCAACGGTTTGGTGGGAATTGGTCAAAACGCTATTGGTCGCGTTATCTATCAGGAAAACACGGCGCTGACCTATACCCCCACTACTATTTTGAGAAAGTACCCACAATATTTAAAGCGTTTCAAACCTGGTGACATTGCCATAGTAAATCTTGACCCGACTGCTTCTGGCGATCTTATGCTGGCAGCTGTAGCTCAGTATCTACCATGGATACAGTATCTAGTCTTCAAAGATACTAACGAGCTGACGGCTAATTGCATTCCTTCTTTCAACGCTTTTTACGATTTGCGGGTGGTTGAAGCTTCTGGAAGCACCATTAGTGGTTCGGTTTTGGCCAAAGCCAATTGCTGGAGCAAGTTAGAGAAGCTTCACTGGGCTTCTGCAAATAATCCAGGGCCATTGCTGAAGAAGCTTGAGAAATCACCAATTACTGAGTTGCGTTTTGAGTACACCAGGCTCACTCATGAAGATTTTGACTTGATAGCAAAATTTCCTAACCTGAAAAATTTGGTTTTATCTGGTACCAAAATAACAGCGCAAGATAGCAAGATTCTTGCTAGGTCAAAACATCTGAAGCGCTTTCTCCCGCAAGATGGAAGCCTTTGAAAGTCTAAATACTGAGGTTTCGAGCAAGTGCCTCTAGCTCTGAGTCGATATAGTTATCTATGTTAGCTCTATACTGAGCTTTAGCCGATTCGTAAAAGACTAGTGCCGCATTACGGTTACCACATGCAAGTTCCATCTCTCCAAGAAAAACAATTTCTTGGAGCGACGGTAAGTCTAATTTGTCTGCTAGTGCCAGCTTTAGCCATTTTTTAGCAGTTTCTAGATCTCCGTGTTTGATATTGGCGCTGATGATTAGTTTGTAAAGTCTGCAGCGTGCACCGATATAATGCCAACCACTCAAGTCAGAATAAAGTGGCGGTTCCGGCGAGTGATTAAAAGCAGATAAAATTATGGGCGCCAATCTGTTAACCTCAGCGATATCGCCGCTTTTGTCGCAGGCCGAAATCGATTGGTAGAGCCAACCTTTGGTTTTATCACCATACGGAATTTCTTTTTGCATGAAGGCAATGCGCTTCTTTTGCTCTTCAGCAATTTCTTGAACGTTGCCGTTTAGGTCTAGATTTAAGCCTTCTACTTCTGCATAGAAAGATTTGCTGTCGCTCTCTATTTGCAGAGCCTCTGCCTCTCTTTTATGCTTGCGCAGAAGCGACTCAAGTTTGTCCACAACAGTGCCACAGTGAACCACCTCTCCAAACAATTTTGTGATTGCCAGGGCCGAGCGATAATTGGCAATGGCGCCTTCTAAATCGCCTTCGCTCTCGAGGTCAGCAATTTGCGTCAGAGTTTGAGCAACTTCACTTGAGTCAGCTGGGCCATATTTTCGATATGCCGCTAAATATTTATTGAGAACTGTGAGGTAAAATGCTTTCTCTTTTTCGTCTTTTATAGCACTTAAATCCCCGGGCACAATGTTCGACTTGCCATTGTCGTCTGCCGAGTTCTTGTATCGTCGTTTGTTCTGATCGCGCGCCAATATTTGGTCAAGTACGGCCAGTGCCTTGTCGTACTCCTTTATCTGTCTATAGAGGCTAAACAACTCGCTTTGAAGCATTTCTACAGCAAATGAGTTGGGTCCAAACAGCAAACTAGTACGATCGATAGCAGCTTGAGATAGCTCTTCGGCTTCTTTAACTCGACCACTAAGAGCGATTGTTTTCAATGCACCGCCTAGCTCTAAGGTTCGCGGTTGTTGCTCTTGGTAGGGTAGCCGGTAAATTAGGTCAATCCCGTGTTTAGTATGGGCAATGGCACTATCAATTTCTTTGCACTCGATTTCGGCTAGGGCCACAGTGAACCACAATATTGCCCTATCATCACTATTGTTCTTCTCGCCAAATTCAGCTGATTCTATAAGCATCTTAATGGCCGCCGGGCTGTGGATACTAGCCTGGTCACTCGCTTTAGGCTTGATACCATCCCTAGTCCTTTCTTCAAATTTGAAGAAGGCTGCCGATCTTTCATTTACAGCAATTTTTGCCGCTAGGTTAGCTTTCTCGCTGCTATTGTCTGGGCAAGTTTCAAAGGCTTTGCGGTAATATTTTTGGGCTATATCTGGGTCATATGGGGCCATTTCGTACACTTGCCCTAAAGCTTGATAAAGAGCTGAGAGCTTTGCTGCATCTGGTGCTGCTATGTGTGTTGATGCTTCTAAGGCTTTCTTTAAACAAAATTCGGTGAAGCCAGGTATGTAATTGCTTGGGTTTAGCGACTGGCCTTGAAATGGAGCAGTCATATAGCCAGTAAAGGCTGTGGGCCAGTCTTTGTCAGCGCTAGCACAATCTGCTTGCAATAGACAAAGCTCACCAAATGAGTTATCCCAACTTGTGCTTGTCTTGTTTAGCAGTGCTAGAGCTTCTTTGAATTCGCCACGTGCATAATGTAGTCTTGCCAGCTCAACATTGATTGGCGAGAGGCTATATAGCTGGGCTTGGTTGACCCCAGCGTAATTGCTGTTTTTGCCAACAGGCCAGTTCAGCTCCATAAGTTTATGTAATTCTTGCTCAGCTCTAGGGCTTTGCTTATTGGCAATATTCGTTCTTGCCAAAGTAATTACCTTAGTCATAATTTTGCTGTCTAAGATTTCGGGATATTGAGCTTCTACTGCACTGCTAGGTGTGTAACTTTTGAATCGATCTATTGCTAATTTAAAGCAAGCTTCAGACTGCTCATATTGACCTTGAGCGGCTTGCAGATTGGCTTTATCGAGTAAGAGCAAAATTTGGCCGTTCACGTTTTGCTTCTGAGCTATTTCGGCATCAGAGAAGAGAGTTGCCTGTTGCAAAACTGCTTCGGCTCGGTCGTATTGGCCTGCACTGCCGTATGCTAGGGCAACATAGCGAAAATTGTTGCTGGTAAAACGATCGAGTCGATTGATTTTGCTTTTTAGTTTTGCCCAACCGGCTTCTGTATCTTTGCCACGCCGCTCAGCATTGATGGCAATTTCTGCTGTGGTGAATATATTGAGGCCTAAAGTTGCTTCATGGTCAGGGGCGATGGTGGCAATTTTATTTAAAAGATCATCTGATTGATCGTAGAGTTTTTTATCTGATAGCTTGCGAGCAACACTTAGCAAGGCACAATAGTAATTTAGGGGCGGCCGCTCTGCTGATACTTGTTTGGGTGCTTTCTTGTATAGCTCGAGTAGTTCGGCAATGGCAACATTGCTAGGGCTGCCACTCTTAATTGCTTCATTGATGCTAGTTAGTAACTCAAACTGTGGCTGCGGTTTTAGTTCGTTTTTTTCAATTGCCGCTGGCGGGCGAACATCTATAAGATACTTTTGAACGCTGCCGCGTCTCTCTTCTGCCAGTTTTAATCGTTTGTAGCATGCCTCTGCTTGCTCGGCCTTGCCTAATTTAGTGCAAAAATCACCTAGCCAAAGGTTATCCATGCCTAATTCAAAGAGCTGATCAACTAAGATATTCGCTTCTTTGGGCGACCGTATCGCCAAAACTTGGGCACACACTTTGAGCACTGGCTGCCTGTGGCGAGGCTCAATATATTTATAGCTATCGATATAGTCTGACCGTTTACCGTTGAATTTGGCCGTTAGTTTCCTCGCCAAAAATTCGGCTTCATCTATACGTCCAGCCCAGACTAATTGCTTGAGCAAATTGGGATAGCATTCATAGACTTTCTCGGCGGGAACTCCCTTAAAATCAAGAGTCTTTACTAGAGGCCAATAGCTGTCGGCCTCATCAAGATCGCCTATTTTCAGAGCGTTAGTCAGTGCCAAAGAAGCTGTTTTGTTCACCAAAAACTGATTCGGGGCTGGCCAAGCGCGAATATATTCAATACAGGCGCGGTTAGCCCCAATGACCAGCAGGTCTAAATTGCGCCATTCAAAATTTTCACTAACGCTAGAGAAGTGGTTTACGGCAAATGGCCCTGATTCTCCATCAAGTGGGGAAAATGGCTCAAGTAAGGTAGCGTCTGTTTCAGGAGTTACTTCTTGCGACTCAGCACTTAGGTTGGCATAAATCTCATCGAGAAAACCGCGACCCTTTCCCTCGGGTATCAGTACCCGGGTTTTCTCGATGGCGTTCTGCGCCACTCCAGCATTCTGAGCCAACAGAATAGTGGCCGCCAGCGTCAAGATTGGCAATCTAATTTTTCTTTCTCGCAAAGTCAATCCTGCCATTGCTAATGCACTGGTATAACGCTAGCACGGCCGAGTCTTTCTTACCTCAGTGTTTCCCCTATGCTAAATTGATTCCCCAAGTCGAAGGCCTCTCCGCTAAGAAGAGAGGCCTTCGACTTTTAGGTGCTTTGAGATTTTGAACTAGAGAGATTCTTTCGTATCGATTTCTTTTTTCAATTTAGCGAGAAGCTCATCAACACTCATGGTGCCGATATCACCTTGGCGTCTATGACGCAAAGCGATTTGATTGTTTTCTATCTCTTTGTCTCCGAGAATAACCATATATGGTATCTGATCAACTTGAGCATCACGAATACGATATTTGATTGTCTCAGAGCGCTCGTCAAGTTTGACTCTCAGATCGGCCTCTTGAAGCTGAGCTACAACCTTTGCAGCGGCTTCGTTGTGACGGTCAGAGAGCGGCAATACAGCAACTTGGGTCGGTGCTAGCCAGAGCGGGAAGGCCCCAGCATAGTGTTCGATCAAGCCACCAACAAAGCGCTCCATTGAACCAAGCACGGCACGGTGCACCATGATTGCTTTATGGCGATTACCATCGACGCCGATATAGTTAACATCAAAGCGCTCAGGCAAATTGAGGTCGACTTGTACGGTCGGGCCTTGCCATTCGCGGCCGATGGCATCGAAGAGCTTGACGTCAATTTTAGGAGCATAGAAGGCACCGCCGCCATGGTCTACTTCGTATTCCATGCCGCGACTCTTCATCGCCCCTTCAAGAGCTTTGGTGGCACTTTCCCATTCTTCATCACTACCCATCGCATTCTCTGGCTTGGTCGCCAAGTAAGCTTTGTAGGTATAGCCGAAAGTGGTCATCAGGGTTTCAATAAGATCGATAATTCCTGATATCTCGCTTTCAAGTTGTTCTGGCGTGCAGAAGATGTGCGAGTCGTCTTGTGTAAATCCGCGCACTCTTAGCATGCCGTGCAGCACGCCAGAGCGCTCGTATCTATAGACGGTTCCTAATTCAGCCATACGCACCGGCAGGTCGCGATAGCTGTGCAGTTTTGATTTGTAGATCATGATGTGACCTGGGCAATTCATCGGCTTGGCGCGATAATTTTGACCATCGATTTCCATCGGTGAGTACATGTTTTCGGCATAGTTTTCTAAGTGACCGCTGATTTTGTAGAGGTCTTCACTGGCGATGTGTGGAGTGTAAACGAACTGATAGCCGCGCTTACGGTGCTCAGCACGCCAATAGTTTTCAATACAGTCGCGCACAGTAGCTAGATTTGGATGCCAGAAAATTAGGCCAGGACCTACTTCTTCGTGGGTAGAGAACAAATCTAGTTGCTTAGATAGTTTGCGGTGATCTCTTTTTTCTGCTTCTTCTAGGCGGTGTAGATAAGCTTCTTGATCTTCCTTTGACCACCAAGCAGTTGCGTAAATGCGCTGCAACTGCTCGCGTTTTTCATCACCGCGCCAATAGGCACCAGATACTTTCAATAGTTTGAAAGCCTTGATTTTGCCTGTTGATGGCAGGTGTGGTCCACGACAAAAATCGTTCCAAACGGTCTTGCCTTCTTTATCTTGCATAAGATAAAGAGTAGGGTTATGGTCGCGGTGCTCGGTCAATAACTCGGCTTTAAATTTCTCGCCTTGGTTCTTGAACTCGACTAGCTGCTGGTCGACATCAGGAATGTTGAAGCGCACGAGTCTTTGATTCTCGCTGACGATCTTCTTCATTTCAGCTTCGATTTGAGTGAGGTCTTCGGTACTTAGTGCATGACCTGGAATGTCAAAGTCATAATAGAAGCCGTCGGCAATGGTTGGGCCGATGGCAATTTTGGCATCAGGGAAAATTCTTTGCACTGCTTGAGCTAGAACGTGCGCGGTTGTATGGCGCAAAAGCTCAACTGATTCGGGGCTTTCAGGTGTGAGAATTTTGACAGTATCGCCGTCGGTCAGTGGTGTGAAGAGGTCTCTCAACTCATCGTTGATGAGTACTCCAACTGCTTTGCGATAGAGGCCTTCGCTTATGGTTTTTGCTAGATCAGCGCCAGTTTGGCCGCCGCTCAATTGACGCTCGGCGCCATCAGGCAACTTGATCTTAATTTGAGTTTCTACTTGCGACATAAATACGTACTTCCTTCTTACTTGGTTTTGCCGGCATCTACAAACTGCCGGGAGAATTTCATGCAAATCTATATTTAGACTCGAATTGCCATTTTAGCAGGCGAATTCTGATTTCAGTTCGGCTACAAAGGCGGTCAAGTGCTGGTTATTGCTGAAGAATCGTATGCCAAGGGCATCCCATCGATAGATACCTGTCTCAACATTTCCGGCATCGACAAAGAATTCGACCTTCACCCCGCCGCCAACCCCTTTCACCGATAGCTCAAAAGAGGGCTCTGCTGGTTCAAACAAGACCTGGGAGCGCTTATCTTGTACCAAGTCGTCTAGTTTGTCAGCCAAGAAGAGGGCTTCATCCTGCGGGTAGCGGCAAAGCAAGTAGGCATGAGCTACTGTCTGGATATCGGCCGTGGCATTTTGTAGCAGCGTTAGCTCAGCGGCTTTCTCGTCTCCGGGCAATAGTTCGTATACAAGACTGTTAGGCCCATTCGTCAAAGTCAGTTTGATATGCTGCCAGGTCTGGGTTTCCAGGGGGTGATCGGCCTGGGTATTACCCTGGGCTGAGATTGTGAACTTCTCACCGGGCTCGATTTTCAAAGAGCTAGGAAATTCGCTGTCTTCAGATTTGAGAGTGGCCATTGTCGTTTTATCTCTTTCTATCTATTTATTTGTCTATCTATCTATGTATCTATCTGGCTATCTTGTTCTGCTAACTATTTTCCAATGCAAAAATTGGCAAATACTTCGGTAATTACTTCTTCGGTGACAGCCACACCAGAAATCTCATCGAGGGCATCCACGGCTTGGCGCAGGTCGGTTCCGAGACAGTCGTGGGGTAGGCCAGTCTGAACAGCTTCTTTGAGGAAGCCTAGCGATTCAAGAGCACGCAGGCAGAGTTGTCCTTGTCTTTGATTGAGGGAGCCGCCCAGTTCTTGCAAAGGCGAACCGGCCAGGGCCCACTGCTCTATGGCGGCCTTAAGCTGTTCTAAGCCATTGCCGTAGCGAGCTGAGATAGGTATAGGTTCGTTGATTACAGGGGCTTTCTTAGCGGCCAAAGCTTGCAATACTAGCGAGTTATCAGCTGGAGAGTTTTCTTTGAGATCAACTTTGTTGTTGACCACAAGATAGGGCCGCTCAAATTCGATCAGCTTTGTCGCTATCACTTCTTCTTCTTCGCCGATGCCTTGCGATGGATCGATTAAGAAGACAACTAGGTCTGCTTCTTCAATTGCTTTGCTGGTGCGAGCAATGCCAATTTTTTCAACTGCGTCTTCGGTAACCCGCACCCCAGCTGTGTCGATTAATACTACTGGAATTCCGTTCACATCGACTGGCTCTTCGATTGAGTCGCGAGTGGTACCGGGAATGTCGGTCACGATTGCCCGTTCAAAATTGAGCATTTGATTGAGTAAGCTAGATTTGCCAGCGTTAGGGCGACCGACAATGGCCAACTTTAGGCCCTCTCTTAAATAGCGGCCGCTGCGCGATGTTTTAGCCAATTGATCGAGGCGGACGATGCACTCGTTAGTAATTGACTCGATGTCATCGGTGGGCAAATCGCCCACTTCTTCTGGAAAATCAATACCAGCTACAATGCGGGTCAAAAGTTCTATAAGCTTTGAACGCACTGCTTTGATTTCTTCGCCCAGTTGGCCTTTCAACACAGTGAGGGCTAATCTTGACTGGCGCTCGGTTTTTGAGTGAATCAAATCGAGCACAGCTTCAGCTTGAGTGAGGTCAATGCGACCAGCAAGAAAGCCGCGTTTGGTAAATTCACCAGCTTGAGCTAGGCGGGCACCGTGTTCTAGGGCTAGATTTAGAAGTTCTCTTGTGACTATGGGCGAGCCGTGGCAGTTTATTTCAACCATATCTTCGCCGGTGTAGCTGTTTGGTCCTATATATGGAATCAAGACCACTTCATCGATGGGTTCACCGTCTTCGCGAATGATATATCCGATGGTGGCCTGGTGACTTTTAGGCTGCCAATTAGTTAGCGACCCAGCTGAAGTGGATGAAGAATTTTTTGCTCCAGACAATTTTGGCAAAAATATTTTTTGCGTGATTGAAATTGCAGCAGGCCCTGAAAGCCTTACTATGGCTATGGCTCCCACTCCCGGGGCGGTAGAAAGAGCGCAGATAGTGTCGTCATTAATAGATCTAGGAAACATAATTTGAGCCGATTTACTGCAAAAAGTACTTGAAAGTAGGCTGAACACGATGGTAGTATCTCACATCAATTTCTACGCGCGCATTCCCTTGTGGTGAGCACTTTAGGTAAAAGCATGAATAAAGCAGAACTTGTAAATGTAGTAGCTAAGGCTACTGGTCAATCGAAACTGAGTGTACAAAACACAGTTGCCTCTCTTCTCCATTCGCTAACCTCAGCGTTGGCCAAAGGTGAAAGAGTTACTTTAGTTGGATTCGGCACTTTTGAGCGTCGTCAAAGACAAGCTCGTTTTGGCGTAAATCCGCAAAATCCAAAGCAAAAGCTGAAGATTGAAGCAGCCAAAGTGCCAGTTTTCAGAGCTGGTCAAGAACTCAAAGATATTACTGACGGCAAGGCAAAAATGCCAGCAATGCCTAAGTCAGTAGCAGCTACTGAGGCTAAACCAGCAGCTAAGGCCAAAGTTGCTGCTAAACCAGCGAAGAAAGCCGCAGCCAAAAAGTCAGCAGCTAAGAAGCCTGCCGCCAAAAAAGCAGCTCCTAAAAAGAGTGTTGCTAAGAAAGCAGCAGCCAAGCCAGCTAAGAAAGTTGTAGCCAAGAAAGCAGTGGCTAAGAAAAAACGCTAAGAAAAAGCTCTGAGAAGAGAAAGCGCTTACTTAGTGCTAATTCGAAGTCCTATAAATACTTAAAAGAGAGAGCATTGCTCTCTCTTTTTTGCTTAGGTTTTGATGTAGCGCAGCACGTTGATGCTAATTAGATTGACTAGAGCATGAGCTGTAATTGGCGCAAAAATTGAGCCTGTTCCGATCATTAGATAGCTCATAATCAGCCCGACTGCGAATGCCCAAAATGCATAGGGAAAATAATAGAAAGAAGGTAAATGAGCAAGGCCGAAGCAAATAGAAGAGGTCGCAATTCCGCCAGTCGCTTCTACCACTCCTCGAAAGAAAACCTCTTCGCAGAAGCCTGAAGCGGCCGCCAATAAGATGCTGTCCATAACCGTAAGCTGACCAAATATCGGAATCATTTCATGCTTGAGTAGGTCATGCATCGATTGAAAAATGAAGACGCGGTTGGCTAGCTTTTTCGACAAATAGAGAATGGCCATGTTGATGGTTGAAATCGCCAGACCAGCTGAAATGCCCCAAATCAATGTCGCTAAGTTGCATTTGAAGAGCGGTCGCAAATCGACTTGGCCAAAATAGCACCACGCTGTTGTGGCCAGCAGCAACAGTGCTTCGATAGCAATAGTAATAGTGACAATTGTTTGGCGGTCAAAAGCCTTTTCTGACTCATCGTTTAACGGTAAGCGATCAGGTCGTTTTAGCATTGCTAAAAACTACCTCCGGGCTGATCACAAAAAGGTTTTGTTCAAAATCTAAGTTGGCTATCTGGCCCACCAAAGTGCTTGTTTGAGCATCATTGTCTTGCCGAATCAAGACAAATTGCCCTGCGACAAAATTATTTGCTGAGTTGGATGTATTGCAAGCGGGAAAAGGCATACTCACTTTTTGACCCATGCAAAACTTGCTTATTTGCTCGGGGTTGCAAACAATTTGTTCTAGTGGCAGGGCTTTTTCTACAGGACAGAGAGATGCCAAAAGTGCTGGCAGCCCTTCAGCTTTTAGTGCCGCTAGTTGCTCAAACGTATTGGCCGATTCGATTGAAAAAGAGCCAGAGCGTTCTCTCACTAGCGACTTTAACGTGCCGCCTAGACCCAGGGCTGCCCCTAAATCGCGGGCAATAGAGCGGATGTATGTACCCTTTGAGCAGGCGATGCGGGCTGTCACCACCGGTAGAGTAATATCAATTAGGCCAATTTCATTGATGGTTACTTGTCTTGTTGGTATTTCAATATTGAGGGCTGCTAAATCAGCACCAGAACGCGCTAGGTTGTAGAGCCTTTCACCTTTGACATGAATGGCGCTATATATGGGCGGAATTTGGCTAATCTCTCCAGAAAACTTTTGCAGCTCAGTGGCAATTTGTAACTCAGTAAGACTCGCGGGTACTTCTCTGCTTTCGATAACCGCGCCTTCCATGTCGTCGGTCTCAGTTTGCACACCAAGTAGTATTTCGGCTAAATATGTTTTGTCATCACTGAGAAAGCGCATGAGTCGGCAGGCTTTGCCAACGGCTACTACCATGACGCCCGATGCCAGTGGATCGAGGGTGCCGGCATGACCAACTTGCTTAATAGACGTCAGCTTGCGGACCCGCGCCACTACGTCATGGGAGGTTATGCCAACAGGTTTGATTATGTTGAAAAAGCCGTTTACTTCGGCCTGGGGCTCAGACTTCACCGCGAGAAATTTTTCCAAGCAGATCGGTTACTTTTGAGCCGCGCTCAAGAGAAGTATCTAGTTTGAATTGCATTTCAGGGGCAAAACGCAGGCCCAGACGACGGCAAATTTCTCCACGAATAAAGCCAGACTGTTCGTTCAAACATTCAACAACTTTTTCAGCCGCCAGATCGGCAGCCGCTGCTGCACTAATTTGTGGCTTTTGCTCAGCTTGATCTTCAGCTTTTCCTGCAGGAACTGCTTCAGATTTTGTCGGAGCAAAGACTGAAATATGAACCCTGGTCGAGCGCAAGTCAGAAGTGCATTCTACTTCTGTAATTGAGATCAAGCCTGTCAGGCGCTCGTCTCTAAGATCTCGCTGAATCATCTCAGCAAGTTCTTTCTTGATTGATTGAGAAACTCTCAATGCGCGCTCAGCTGTCATGGCAACCTTTGTATTTAGTTGTTAGTTATTAGGAATATCAGTACGTCTGGTCTCGGTAATGATGAAGAAGTTGACCTTATCGCCTAATTGCAAGTCGGTGAATTTCTCAAAGCTCATACCGCATTCGAAACCAGTAGCAACTTCTTTGACATCGTCTTTGAAGCGCTTCAATGTTTCTAGCTTGCCTTCCCAGATTTGTGTTCCAGCACGTTCAATGCGAGCGATGGCGCCACGTTGAACTTTGCCGCTCAACACCATACATCCAGCAATCATGGTGCCCTTACCAACTTTGAAGACTTGTCTGACTTCGGCTTGACCGATGTTGACCTCTTCTCTGATTGGCTTGAGTAGACCTTGAATGGCCTTGGTCAAGTCATCAGTAATTTGATAGATGATGCTGTAAGTGCGGATATCGACACCGTTGGCGTCGGCCACACTGCTGGCATTCTGGTCAGGTTGAACGTTGAAGCCAACCACAATTGCATTCGATGAAGCAGCTAGGTTGACGTCGTTCTCAGAGATCGCACCAGATGCAGTGCGCAATACCCGCACTTGTACTTCTGATGAAGTGAGCTTGCGAATTTGGTCGGCAATCGCTTCTGCTGTACCTTGAACGTCGGCTTTGACGATGACGTTGAGGTCTTTCACTTCGCCAGCTTCAATCATCTCGTGCAGAGATTCAAGGGTAACGTGGTGATGTGAACGAGCTTCAGGGCTGCGGCGTGATTCGGCCATTACTTTCATTGCTTGAGCGTCGCTTACGACTTCAAAGCGGTCACCAGCTTGAGGTACTTCATCTAGACCAAGTACTTCGACTGGCATTGATGGGCCTGCAGCTTTAACCCGTTGACCACGATCATCAAACAAAGCTCTAACTCTGCCGCATTTGCTTCCAGCAACGATGAAGTCGCCTTCGCGTAACGTGCCATTTTCGACTAGAGCTGTTGCCACGGCACCTTTGCCGCGGGAAAGTTCAGCTTCAATAATGACGCCCACAGCAGGTTTGTCAGGGTTGGCGCGCAGGTCGAGAATGTCTGAAACCAGCAAGATCATCTCAAGCAGTTCATCTAAGCCAGTGCGTTTCTTGGCTGAAACCATACAAGTTACGGTCTCGCCACCAAACTTTTCTGCTACTAGATCGTATGTCATCAATTGATTGAGAACGCGATCTGGATCAGCTTCGTGCTTATCAACTTTGTTAACAGCAACAATGATTTGCACACCGGCTGCTTTAGCGTGGTCAATTGCTTCAATAGTTTGAGGCATAACACCATCGTCAGCTGCTACTACCAAGATGGCAATGTCAGTGACTTTTGCTCCCCGGGCTCGCATCGCTGTGAAAGCTTCGTGGCCTGGTGTGTCGAGGAAGACAATCTGGCGCATATGGCCTTCTTTGTCTGGAACTTCAACGTGGTAGGCACCAATGTGCTGAGTGATACCACCGTGTTCTGCATCGGTAAGCAAGAACTTAGTTTGTCTGATAGCGTCGAGCAAGCTCGTCTTACCATGGTCGACGTGACCCATGATTGTCACTACTGGTGGGCGATTGACTAGAGCGGCTTGCTCTTCTTCAGTCAATTCAGCAACGATTTCAGCAGGACCTTCTTCGCCAGTACTTTCTTCTTTTGAAAGAACTTCGTATTCCATTTCTATAGCTAGTTCTTTGGCAAGTTCGAACTCAACCATCATATTGACGGTACGAGCGATGCCTTTCATGAACAGGCGTTTGATAACTTCAGTCTCTGGCACACCCATTTTGGCTGCTAGCTCTTGCACTGTGACATTGGTGGTGATCACAATTGCTTTTGGCAATTCGGCAACAACAGGAACTTTCTTCTCTTCTTTTTTAGGCGCATGGCGGTCAGACGGGCTGGGTCGATGCGATTTCGGAGGACGAGGAGGAGTGGCGCGCATTGAAGGAGCGGCAACGCGAGTTGGCACTGATGGAGACATCGGTCTCACGCCAGGCCCACGGTTTTGCTGATCGCCTTCGTCTTTTGTTTCTTTTTTCTTTAGCTTCGCGTCAGGCTTGACTTCTTCTTTAGGCTTGGCCGGTGGTTCTTTCGCTTTTGGTGGTTCAACAACTTGTTTTGCTTTTTGAGCGTCTAGTTTACGAATCACGCGTGGTGCAAATTTAGAAGAATCAGACCATTCATTGCCTGTGGCTCTTGGTTGAAGAGCTGGTAAATCTTGCTCTTCTTCGCTCTCTTCTACAAGGGCTTCGACGACCGCGGGCTCGAATGAAAGGGCTTTTTCGGCTATGTCAGTATTGTTTTCAATAGCAGAAGGGGCGTTGGAGCTGTGGGCTTCTTCGCTCTGCTGTGTCTTCGCTACAACTCCAGCTTCAGCAGTTTGTCTATTCTGATCTACATCTTCGCGGGTAACGGTAACAGTCTGAGCAGGAGCAATAGTAGCTGGCAATGGTTGTCCTTGGTTAGCTTGAGCAGTTTGTGCAGTTGGGGCTGTCTGAGCTTGTTGATTGCCAGTGGCGGTTATGGCCGCTTTATCTGACGATTGAACAGCTGAACCGGCTTGAGCTGCATGGGCGGCGGAGGTGCCAGCGGCATCGCCGATTGGTAAAAATTGTGGCTGGGGAATGGTGCCGTCAGCGTTCGGTCTTTCTGGACGGTAACGTGACAGAACTCTAGGTTTGACTACTGCCGGTTGCGGCGGAGGTGGAGCTACCGGAGCTTTGGCAGCATTTGGCTTGCCCGGTTGAGGCGAGGTTGGCTTTGGCACTTTGCCCTTTTCTGGCTGGCCAGAGCTGTCTGAGTTCTGCTTCTTTTTGGCGAACGTAGCGATAACTTTGTCCTGGCCAATTTTGTCAACGGTGCTGGAGTGGCTCTTGATGTCATAACCAAGTTCGCGCAAAGTGTTGATGATGTCCTGGTTCGGAACATTCATCTTGCGCGCCAACTCATAGATTCGAACTCTGTCGTCCATTCAGCCCTCTCCGTGTCTCAGAGTATTTTGGCATGTTTTTACAAGATCATGGGCATTCTCGCCACAGTGCCTGGATAAGTTGTGCTTCAAGCGGCCAAGCCACTTTGCGCCAACTCGCTATACCCTTCTTCCTGCGGCCTTCTAGGGCATGTTTCAATTTCGTATTCTTTAGTGCTAATTCGAGACATTGCGAAGTTCGGCAAAGATATGCCGATCTGCCCGAGAGCTTTTGACCGGTTTTGATACCGGTTTCTTTCGCTGCCGATGTGGTCGAGTTTAATTCGAGCTTTGCCGAAGCAAAGTCGTAAGTCAGCCTAATCAGCTCATTGCCTTCAGCCAGCTTACGACATGCCACGCAAAGTCTTAGTTTTGCTTTCAATTCGAAGAATCGCAGCCTTGCTTTAGGTTGTCAGCTCGTCAAGAGTCTGATTCATGTTGCGGAATGAACCACCAGCTTGACTTTCAGACTTGATATCAATTTTCCAGCCAGTCAGCTTTGCAGCCAATCTGACGTTTTGACCACCACGGCCGATTGCCAAGCTCAGTTGATCGTCAGGGACGATTACTTCTGCCCGACGACCAGCATTTTCTTGTTGTTCTTCGTAGAGGGCAACAGTGGTGATGCGCGCTGGTGATAGGGCGTTGGAGATGTAGTCAACAGGGTCGGTTGAATAGCGAATAACGTCGATTTTTTCGTTGCGCAATTCAGCTACGACGTTTTGAATACGTACACCACGAGTACCGATACAAGCTCCTACTGGGTCAACATCTGAATCTTCAGAGTGCACAGCAATTTTGGTTCTATAGCCAGCTTCGCGAGCAATAGACTTGATTTCTACAGTGCTGTCTTCAATTTCAGGCACATAGAGTTCAAACAATTCGCGCACTAGCTCAGGGTGAGCTTGGGAGACAATTATTTGTGGAACGCGGCCAGTATCTCGCAATTCGAGTACATAGACACGAACGCGGTTGCCTACTCGGTAGGTTTCGCCAGGAAGTTGTTCGCGGCTTGGCATGCAGCCTTCGACGCGACCGAGGTTGACGATCACGTTGTTGCGCGAATTGCTGATCACTTCGATACGCTCGATTTGACCAGTGGTGCAACTGCCCTTGCGCGCTTCGAATTCTTTCTTAATTAATTCTTTCTCGGCTTCTCTAAGGCGCTGAGTAATCAGCTGCTTAGCTGTTTGAGCGGCAATACGTCCAAACTCAGAGAAATCTTGCGGAGTTACTTCGATTTCAAGAACTTCGCCAACTGTGACGTCAGGAATAAGGTCTTGAGCGTCGCCTAGGCTAATTTCGTGATACTCGTTCGAAACTGCATCAACTACTTCTTTAGGGGCAAAGATACCTATTTCACCGGTTTCGGTGTCGAAGATTGCTCTTACACCCTCTACGTCGTGATCTGGCACTTTCTTTTTGTAGGCCGCAACAATGGCGTCGCAAACATAAGAGATGAATTCCTCTTGGGGAATATTGCGATCCCTTTCTAGCTCTTCAGCAGCTTCAAGCAGTTTGTCGCCAATTTTAATCACGTTCTACCTCCACCTTATTTGGTTTTTCGTCGACTTCTTCTTGCCCTTCTTCTGCCGATAGGTCAATAGCAAGCTCGTTAGCTGAATTGCTGGCTATTTCTTTGAATTTTTTCTGCAGATCGGGATAGAGTCTTATTTGTATTATTTGTTTCAGAGCCACTTTCAGCTCTTTTACGGGTTCTTGAGATACCTTGTTGGCAGCATGTTTTTTGCTGTTCTTGCTTTTGGTCGGAGCACTTTGAATTGGCCCCAGTTCGCTTAACGTGAAGGTTTCGTCGCCGAAGCCAACCAGTCGAGCTGTGAAATGTTGTCCATAGGGATCAGCCCCTACATTGGTTTTAGTCTTAATTTCTACCTTGCGACCGTTGAATAGTTTGAATTCACGTTCGCTCTTTAAAATGCGGTCAATGCCAGGGCTCGATACGTCTAGCAAGAATGGCCCATGGAAGAAATCGAGACTGTCAGCAATTAAATCAATCTTGCTGTCAAGCTCTCTGCTCACTTTTTCACAATCGGATAAACCGACGCTACCGTCAGGGTTGTAGATAGTTATTTCAATAATTTTTTGTCTGCCGTGTTGGCCAAAATGAATATCGACAAGGGCAAAACCCAGCCCCTTAATCACTTCTTCGCTAAGGTCTGTGATTTTCTTTATGGCTTCATTATCGTTTTTGTTATTTGGGTTTTTGCTGTCTGGCATGAATAATAACTACAGTGAAATAACCAAAGTGAAGTCGGCGGCAGTACAAAGGTTGCCGGGTGCAAAATATGCACAAACACAAAAATGCCGTAGGTTTATCACTGCCTACGACTAAAATTGGTTTTCTATGGCCAAATCCTAACATGTAAGTAAGGAGCACGCAAGAAGAAGTGAAGATTGCGTTTCATAACCGCCAGCGCAAGCTAGAGCTTGATTTGCATGAGTTGCAGGCTGACTTCGCCACTCTCAGTGAAGGGCTTAGTGAGAATCTCCTCAAGAGGCCGCCGAGCTGGTTACCTAAAAAAGACCTCAAGGCAATTTTTGCCCGGGGCTCTCTTTCTGTGACGATTGTCTCCGATCGCACTATTCGCCAAATCAATAAAGAATGGCGCTCTATAAACAAAGCCACTGATGTTCTCTCTTTTCCCCTTGAGTTGAGCGAACCTCAAGCTACTGCGCAATTACCGCCTGAACTTCTGGCTGAAATGCTTGCCGATGATCCCCATCAATGGATGGTGGGGGACATAATTATTAGTGCCGAGAAGGCCGTGGCTCAGGCTCAAGAATATGGCCATAGTGCCCGCCGCGAAATGGCTTTTCTCTTTGTGCACGGCTGTCTGCATGTACTTGGCTTTGACCATATGACTAAGATAGAAGAGCAAGAAATGTTTGGGCGGCAGAGCGAAATATTGAACCTTGCTGGATTCAGGCGCGATTCTTAATAATCACTTGACTAGCCTCCCTCGGGCACTGTTCTGTGCCATGATTAGCTTATGGCTGGTGGCAAGGCAAGCATGGCTGAGAATAAAATCGATCCAAATTCTCTTGGGCAATCTAATTTATATGATTTCAATCCTGACGGTGAGCAGCCGCCGTCGTCAGTCAACGAAACTGCTGAACTTTTAGTAGAAAGCGACGTTGAACAAAGTTGGCAGCGCAAAAGCGGTCAGGCCGGTTCATTGTTTGAGAGCTTCTATCACGCCTTTAACGGGTTAGTTTTGGGCTTTCGCCAACAGCGCAATCTGCGCATTCATACCTTTTTAGGTCTTTGTGTTTTTGCCTTGGCCTTCTATTTGCGGGTCGAGCCTTGGCAGTATATTGCTCTCAGTTTGGCTATAGGCTTTGTTTTCTTTGCTGAATTTGTAAACACGGCAATCGAGCATATGGTTGATATTCAAGCCAATTATCGCTATCACCTGTCGGCTCGCTACGCTAAAGATACCGCTGCTGCTGCTGTGCTCTGGGCGGCCATGACGGCTGTTATTGTCGGTGCCATTGTCTTTCTGCCGCGCCTCTGGTCTCTTGTGAAAACAGCAATATTATGAGCGCGGGCTAAGAGAAGCTTGGTTTTGGATGGGAATTTTCCCATTGACTGTCAAATTCTGAAAGGTATTGTATAGAACAAGAAGTGCTCGCAAGTAATGGCCAACTTTACTATCGAGGACATAAGCAATTCTGAGGAGATCCCCATGGATAAGGTTCCAAGTCGTCAGCCGGTCGAATCTACTAATATATTTGATGGTCAGCGAAGCGGTGAAACTAACGCACCAGACAATCTCTCAGATGCGCGTATGGCGCCACCAGAGCGGCAGCAGCGCTCGGGTCATCAAACCTACCGCTTAGAAGGCGGCGGCACAATTGAAATCAATGACAGCAATGTCACCATCAATAACTATTATTCACGCGACGACAACGGCGGCAGACAGCAGCTTCGAGTTGGCCGCGGACAAGGCAGCATGTGCCCTGAGTACAATGACTATGCAAGCAGTCGTCAAGCGTACCAAGAAGAAGCATATCTCAATCGCGGCGACAGCTATGACCAGCGCTATGATCAGCGCCCAATTCCGCAATGCCGTCATCGCCAAAATGCTGGCTATGAAGACCGAGATCCTAGGCGTTACGGCGATGTGCAGTCAGTTTCAGCTGGCCAATATGACTATGACGATCGGCGCAGCAACCGCCGCCATAACAACCCTATTGATGGTTTCTTCAATGCAATCGGCAGTATCGCTCGTGGAATTGGTGATGTGGCTTACGAGGCTAGACCAATCCTCAATACTTGGGCTCAAATTGAGATGATTAAGCACGGTGGCGCTGGTGGTCACTATTACGGCAGCTATGCAGACAATAGCTATTACAATCCACGTCCGTACAATCCATGGAATTCACGCCAAAATCGTGACTTGATTTCTTATAACAACAATTCTGGCTATTACGATAACAGCCGTTATAACGATCGCTATTACGAGCCTTCTTGGATGAATGGCTAAGCTAGGTCCTGCTAGAGTTAGATAATTTAGTCCGCCAGTCAATTAATTTTGGCTGGCGGATTTGTTATCGCTCTCTGAAGAGATAGAGATAGAGATAGGAACATAAAGGTCGAGATTGCTTTTGGGGTCGTGCAAAAAAGCTAATTCAACGGCGAATACTGAACGCAAGAGGTCTTCTTTTAATACTTCTTGCGGGCTGCCTTGGGCAACAATAGTAGAGGCCTGTGGGCTGGCTTGGCCAATATCAGCAGCTTCACTACGAGCGACGCCGACCAGAGCGATTTGATCAGCAATTCTGGCGCTCAAATTGAGATCATGCAAGATGGTGGCAATGCCGATTTTTTGTTCTTTCAATTCTTTGATTATAGAAATTACTTCTAGCTGATAGCGAAAATCGAGATTGGCTGTCGGTTCATCCATTAATATGAAGTGAGGCTCCTGGGCCAGTGCCATAGCAATTAGAGCCCTTTGTTTCTCGCCACCAGAGAGTTCGTTTAGCTTTTTTTTGCTTAAACGTGTTAGCCCACATCGATCTAGGGCACTACTGATAGTGGCAGTATCGACTTTGCTCAATTGATTAGACCACCAGCTTTGATGCGGGCTGCGCCCCAGGCGCACAAGGTCGTAGACAGTCATGTCGTTCGGCGTTTCTAAGCTTTGCGGAACATAGGCAATTTCTCTGGCGAAATCGACAATGTTGATGCTCCAAATATCTTGGCCATCTAAACTAATTTTTCCCGATGCTGGTTTTAACTGACGGGCCAAGCCTTTCATTAAGGTCGACTTGCCACTGCCATTGGGGCCTTGAATGGCGAGAACTTCTCCGGGTTCAAGGGTGAGGTTTACATGTTCAATAACTTTTGGCCCGTTCACTCGATTTTTGCTGGCATAACTGAGACCGACTTGCTCGGCCCTCAGAATCTTGCGGCTTTCAGTCTCAATTGTATTAATGGCTATGCACCTGATCTAGTGAGTAAGAGAGCAGGTAGATAAAGAAAGGCCCACCAATGAGGGCCATAAGTGTTCCGAGAGGCAGTTCTTGCCCTGGGCTAAGGGTGCGGGCGAGCAGGTCTGAGAAGAGCACCAGAATGGCGCCAGTCAGTCCTGAGCAAATTATTTGCAGTCTGACGCCGCGACCAAAGAGTCGTCTTGATAAATGCGGCGCTACCAAGCCAACAAAACCAACCATTCCACTGAGAGCTACAGCTGAACTAGCGAGTAGCACGGCCGCAGAAAGTATGATCAATTGGCTGCGTCCTACATTGAGGCCCAACGAGCTAGCTGTCTCTTCGCCTAGAGCAAGTAAATTCAGCTGTTTCGCTGCTGCTAAAGCTACTATTAAGCCGACACTGCAATAGCAAACGGTGGGCAATAGTTCTTGCCAATTTCTGCCACTAATGCCACCCAGGAGCCAGAGATAAAGCCCCTGAGCCATTAACTGAGTGCCGAAAGTGGTCATAGCTAGAGTTATTAAGGCGCCGGCTACAGATGACAGGGCAATGCCTGCCAGTAAGAGCTTGGCCACAGAAATACCTTGTCCGCCGCTTTTGGCGATGGTGGCTACCAAAAAACTGGCGGTGATTCCGCCGATAAAAGCAAAAAGAGGAATTGATTGAAAGTCGAATTTTAAAAGCATGGCGCAGGCCACACCGACAGCAGCACCGCTTGACACGCCGGTTAGATAAGGGTCGGCTAAATCGTTGCGGCTTAAGGCTTGTAGCAGATAGCCAGAGGTGGCGAGGGCGAGGCCGACAACAAAGGCTGTGAGCAGCCGCGGTAGGCGAATACCAACAATGACATCATGAATTTCGCTACTGCCGGCCTGGCCGAAGACTGCCTGAAGTGCCTCTGGCGGCGCCACGGTGAGATCGCCCAAGCAGAGGTTGGCGAGCATAATGGCAATAGTAAAAAAGATAAGAGCTATAAACTTGATGAACATTTTTATTCAGTGAAAATTTAGAGAATGCTACCATACACCCAGGCAGAGGAAAGCTGTGATCTATCTCGACAACAGCGCTACAACAAAAGTTCGTCCCCAGGTTCTGGAGGCGATGCTACCGTATTTGTCTGAAAATTATGGCAACCCCTCATCTATTCATAGCCTTGGTCGCTCTGCTAGAGCGGCTGTAGATAGTGCCCGCAAACAAGTTGCTAGTTTTCTCGGCTGTTTCGAAAACGAAGTTTACTTCTCTAGTTGTGCCACTATGTCTAACAACGTTGCCTTACTGGGGCGCGCTCGCTTTGTTGAAGCCAACGGTTTGCCCAAGCATTTGATTACTACAACTATTGAGCATCCGGCTGTTATGGGGCCTGCTCAGTACCTAGAGGCGCAAGGCTGGCGAGTTACTTACCTGCCTGTCGATAGAGAAGGTTTTGTCAGTCTGAGCGATTTTGAAAAAGCATTGAGCCCTGATACCAGCATCGTTTCTGTGATGTGGGGCAACAATGAAATTGGTGTGCTAGAGCCAATTTCGGCCATGGCCGATTTGGTCGAAAGCCATAGTAAGAAAATTGGGCGCGATATATTTATGCACACTGATGCGGTGCAGATACCAGGAAAGCTTGCCATTGATTTAGAGACTTTGAAAGTTTCGGCGCTCTCGCTTAGCGGCCACAAATTTGGCGCTCCCAAAGGTATTGGTATTTTATTTGTGCGGCGTCTCTTCAATATAATGCCCATCATATTTGGTGGCGGCCAAGAAATGGGTATGTTTGCCGGTACCGAATCAGTTGCTCATATCGTCGCCATTGGTGAGGCTGCTCGCCTAGCTCAAGCCGAGCAAGGGGCCTTAGAAGAGCGTTTGCGTTCATATCAGAAACAATTATTCGCTCGTTTATTGGCATTGCCAGGCTTAACTATCACCGGCCCTTTAGATATTGAAAAGCGTTTGCCGGGGCATGTTTCATTTTCGGTCAATGGTATAGAAGGCGAAGCTCTTGTGCTTAAAAGCGATTTGAAAGGTTTGGCACTTTCAAGCGGTTCTGCCTGTCATCAAGGAATTATTGAGTCTTCTAGCGTGTTGAAAGCAATAGGTCTTGGTCAAGAAAGAGCTCTCGGTGCCGTGCGCATCAGCTTGGGAGCTGACAATACTGACAATGACGTCTCTGAAGCAATTAGGCAGCTAGAGACAATCTTGAGTAAAGTGCAAGCACGTTAACTCGGCTATTCGGCTGGCTTACTTGGTGTTTCGCCTTTGATTTTCGATACTTGTTTGGGCGCTTCGGTAAACATGTTGCCGACAAAATTTACTAGGCCAACTGTACGTTTTGATAGCTTGCCGTGCATAAGTTGAATGCCGCCTTGAGCCATTTTGATTTTTGAACTACTGTATGGGTACCACCATACTCGGTGCGCTCCACCGGCAGCGTCAATGCTTATGTGTTTGATATTGCAAAGATCTTGCAGGCCAAAAATAGAATGGCCTTTACCGAAACCACTTTTCTTGAGGCCACCCCAAGGCAGTTGTGGTGTGGCATGAGAGAAGAGGCAGTCGTTGATAAGCACTGTACCAACTGTAAGGTCGCGAGCAACGCATTCGGCCCGGTTTAGTTTGCCAGCCCAGACTGTGGCAGTGAGGCCGTATTCGCTATCATTAGCCAGCTCCACTGCTTGATCTTCGCTATCGACAATCATAATGGGCATTAGCGGCCCGAAAGTTTCTTCGCGCATCACTTTCATTTTGTGATCGACACCGACTAACACTGTTGGTTCAAAGTAGAAACCACCTAGGTCACTTCTCTCTTTGCCGCCAGTAAGGCACCGGGCACCAGCTGCTACAGCCTCGTTAACGTGGCTCGTTACGCGATCGAGCTGGGCTTGGTCTATCAACGGTCCGACGTCGGTGAGCGGGTCTGTCGCTGGCCCCAGCTTAAGCTTTGCTGTCATGGCGGTGAGCGTCTCAACTAGTTTATCTGAGTTTTTGCCCTTAACTATATAGACTCTCTCAACTGAGGCACAGGCTTGGCCAGCATTGGTGAAGGCGCCCCACAGCAAGCCTCTGGCTGTCCAATCAACCGGTGCATCGGGCAGAACGATAGCGGCATCTTTGCCACCGAGTTCGAGAGTGACTGGGATGAGCCGCTCTGAGGCCTGAGCCATAACGGCTTGGCCGCCTTCTACAGATCCTGTGAAAATCAGTTTGGAGAGGTTTGTTTTGCTTAGAAGCTTACCGGTTTCACTACCGCCGGTGACAACTTGAATGACACCATCCGGAAAACCAGCTTCGGCAAAAAGTTCGCCGATTTTGATGCCTATTAGTGGCGACTTTTCTGAGGGCTTGAGCACCACCGTGTTACCGAGCATGATAGCCATCAATGCGGTCATTGTTGGAATGGCAAAAGGGTAATTCCAGGGCGAAATAATACCGACAACACCAAGCGGCTCGAAGGCGATGATACTTTGCTTGCTAGAAAGAAGCGGATTAGCTAAAGGCACAGGTTGATCGGCCAGCAGTCTCTCAGCATTTTCAGCCAACCAAACACAAGTGTCTAACGGGCCGCATAATTCAGACAGATAGGCTTCAGGAAGTGGTTTTCCGACTTCTTCACTAATTAAATTTGCTAGCTCATCGGCTTTGCTGGCTAACAACTGGCGAAACTTCATAACCAATTTAGCGCGCTTACTAAAAGAAGTTAGTTGCCAGTTTTCATAAGTCTTCCATGCTTTAGTCACAGCCGCTTCGACTTCTGCTTCGCCCATACTAGGCACACGGCCAATTGCCTGCTTGGTAGCAGGGTTAATTGATTCGAACGTATTTGCTGTTTCTAGTTTGCTTACAACCATTTTCTTGCCTTAGTCAATGCTATTTCTTGTTCTATTTTTTGTTTAAATTATCTTTTGCAATTTGTTTGTCTGGGCCACTCAAGCCATTGTCTAGACTTAATTTGAATAGTCTATTTGCTTCATCGACATTGCCACTTTTAAGTTTGCAATTAGCCAAGGCAAAAGTTGTTTCGGGGTTGATGTCGCCTTCGCTCAAGGCTTTTGTCAAAAGTTGTTCTGCTTTTGCCAGTTCGTCTTTTGCCTGACCGCCTTTTGCTAACATTATGCCCAACTTGCTCAAGGCTTCGATATCTCCGGGCGCCACTAATAGCGCTTTTTCAAGAGATTCTTGTTGAAAGGCACTGTTGCCTTCTTTTTCGGCAATAGCTGCTGCTGCTAAGTCAACATCTTCAGCGTGGCTCATAGCCTGAGCTTTACTCAAATATGATTTAGCATCGGCCAAGTTATTTTCGCTCAAAGAGAGTCGGCAGAGAGCTAAGTAGAGAGCCGCTTTGCTTTGTTGATCTTTGTCGCTGAGCGATTGGCAAAGGCGCAGGGCGTCTGTTTTCAGCGCAGCTAAAGTGTTTTTGTCAAGGTCGTCTTGTTGCATGCGTGCGCATAATTCGAGGGCCAGGGCTTGTGGCAAAAGGCCTGATACTTTACGCAACTCACAAGCTTGGCTTGCAGCATCAATAGCTTCGCCTCGTTTTAAATTGATTTTGGCCGCTATTATTAGTGCTGGAGAAAGACTTTTGTCTTTTGCTGCTGCACTGTGCAGCGCTGCTAGTGCTCTTTTGTAGTCGCCTTCTTTGTACGCTAAGTAACCGCTTGCAAAGGTAGCCAGGGCATCGCCAGACTGGCCCTCAATTTTGCTAATAGTGTCACGTGCTTTTGCTAGATCGCCTAAGCTCAAATAGCAGAGCGATTCTAAGGCAATATTTTGAGAATTAGACTGAGAACTAGCTTGGCCAGCTGCGCCCTTCTTGGTCGATTTGATGCTGGTCAGAGTGGCTTCGGCATTGCCAGCTAAGTACTGACTCAAATTTTGCTTGTATAGAGCTACTTTTGATTGTGGGTACTGCTCTAGTACTCGGCTAAAGCAAGCGCTTGCTTCGTCGAAGTAACCCAGATTGAGAGCTTCTTCGCCTAAGCCAAGCAAACCTTCAGTTGGTATTTCAGAACCAGCCAAAAACTGTTTGAATTGATTGCGAACACCGTTTATATTGCCAGCCGAATTCATGGTAGTAATTATTCTGGTGCGAGCATAGCGGGCCGAGGGGCTGAGGCTGGCTGCTTTGGTGGCAGCATTTTGCGCCTTATCGTGTTCGTTGAGACTGCCGTATAACTCTGATAAAGCGAGCCAGGCATCATGATTGCCAGGGTCGAGCGCCACTACTTCTTCAAACTCTTTGGCCGCCTCGCTTTTTTCGCCCATTGTCAACAGTGTCATGCCCGCTTGCAGGTGGGCGAGCATTGATTCTGGTGCGATGGCGCAGGCAGCCCGAGCGACTGCCAGAGCTTCGTCTTTGGTATCTGGTAGGCGAGTGAGAATGGTGTTAAGCAACAAGTGAATTTGCAAATTGTTTGGGCATTTTGGCAGCCATTCTCGCAATGAGTTAGCTGCTTCAAGAGTGTTGCCGCGGGCAAAAAGGCCTGATGCTTTAGAGAGGCAGCCTGGGCAGCCGGCATCGTCTGGCTTTCTGCTATTTGAGCTTGGTGATGGTGTACTTTTTCCCCGAGCGAGGGCCGGCTGATTGGTCAAAGTGCATGACAAGGCCAGGCTAGTGCCCATGAATAGGGCTAATTTATGTTGACGGGGGAAAGTAAAATAGTTAATCACCGCTATAGCATAGCTTAGTTGGATCGCTATACTGAAAAGATAGTATTTGAAGCCCAGCCAGTCAGCGTCTCGGGCCCTCAGAAGACACACAGAAGACAAATTGGGTTGTTGTCATCCGTATTCTTTTCTTGTCACCACTTGTCTATTAATGGGTGATTTACGCTTCGTTACTTAATCCAGCCTAGCGATTTTGCATGGTGGAGAGAAGGCGGGCGAATGTTCATTTAGTAACTATGTAGAAATGAAAACCATTTCCATTTTGCGCTGTCAGGCTTTGTGTTTGCTGGCGTTGTTAATAGTTAGCGGGCAATCAGGCTTAGCGATCACCCTTAAACGCTTGCTGTGTCTGCTTGTGCCGGTTCTGGCATAGTGCTCGATAGCTGCGCACGCGCAATACTGTCGTGCCCGCTATCGTCGTCTGGGCTTGCTTCTCCGTGTAGCAAGATAGCTTGTTAATCTTTCTTCTCGTTTCACAATTTTGCCACACCTGTCCGGTATAACTATAGACATAAGGGACAGCAAAACGCGACCGCTGCCACGACGATTCAAGCGACAAAGTTCAGAAGGTCATAACGGACAAGAGAGGAAAGCACAATGGAAATAAAGAAAGCAGTCATTTACGCGAGAGTCTCAACGCAAGACCAGGATTGCCAAAGACAGATAAATGACCTTCTCGCATTCGCTGGGCGCTCTGGTTACGAAGTTGTTGAAGTTGTTCAAGAGAAAGCATCAGGCGCCAAGAACGACCGCGCAGAGCGTGCAAAAGTACTGAAGCTCGCACAGGCTAGAAAGATAGATGTCGTGTTGGTAACTGAGCTTTCGAGATGGGGCCGTTCCACTTCCGACTTGTTGAGCACAATGCAAGATCTCCAAGCTCGTGGCGTTTCTATTGTTGCGCTAAGTGGCATGCAAATGGATTTGTCTACTCCGAGCGGCAAGTTGATGTCCACTGTTCTCGCTGGTGTTGCTGAGTTCGAGCGTGAGCTAATTCAAGAGCGTGTTCGCTCGGGTATTGCAGCTGCGAAAGAACGCGGTCAGAAGATCGGGCGCCAAGAGGGCGACAATTATAAAAGCGGTAAGCACGAAGACAAAATCGCAATACTGATGAGTGAGGGCAAGTCGTGTCGCGCCATTGCTGCCGAGACAAAGCTAGGCAAGACTACCGTAGCAGAAGTAATGAAGCGCTTGAAAGCTGCTTAGTCCTTGCACCACATACACCACCACTAACACGTCGCCGGCTCCGCTGCTGGTGGCGCTGTTGTTTGTGCGGGTGCTGGTGCCTCAATGACCGCGAGCTTATGTGCGGCGGCTGTCGTCGCTGGCGGGGCGCGCATCTCTGGCGGCGGGGATATCTTGCGGTCGGTATTTTTTCTAAGGCAAGCCCCGGCACCCCCCTGGTCAGTCCTACTCCCTCCATAGCCATGGTGACTTCGACGCGCAATGATTTTTTTTAATCGCCGGTATACCGTCAAAAATTGTGAGAATTTCTGTTAATCGTCGATATCTAACTCCGGCGAGCCGACATAAAGCAAGGTGCGATCTTTGTCAGTGCCCTTCTAACTTTGGGTAACCATGCAAACTCGGCACTTCAATTTTGGGTACTTCGGCAGCTTCCTTCTTGAAGTCTCGCTCTACCTGTTTGTCGATGTAGCCGTAGACGCCCTTCCCAAATCGCCACAACTGAGTCGCCCCATCCTTTTCCACGTTCAACCGCATCTTTAAATTTCCGTTGCTATCGCTCATGAGAAGGTTCGTTCCAATAGCTTTGTCAGAACGTCCGCCTAGGCTTGCTTTACCGCTTGTAAGCAATAGTGACGAACCTAATTCTGATACAAGAAGTTGAGCGTAATCATTTGTAGCTGGATTGGCCAAAAATAAACCCGCGTTTTGCCGTTTTTCATCAAACTGCATTAGACTGCCGCGTAAAGTTCCAGAGTTGTCTAGCAAGCTATAACTCGGGCCAAAGCCCTCCTTGAAGCTTGTTAAAAGGCGTGTCCTGCCTTCTGAGTCACGCAGGCGCAAATAGCTCGTAAGCTGGTTATCCTCTTTATCCTCTATGCCAATACCGAGCCTTTCGTGCCTGTTCTTATCATTCATAGCGATAAATGGAGTGTAATTCTCTTCCTGCCCGCTCAAGCCAATTCGCATTCGAACACAGCCAGCTGGATCGTAAAAGAAGCAAATTGGCGAACCACTTTCGGCCGATATTTTGAATCGGATTTGGTCGTTGGCGTCAGTTAACTCTATAGCTTTGGTGGTCAGAGTTTTTGGTGTTCCGACTAACTGGCTTTGCCCCTGTGCCCTTACTTCTGACAGCACAATACCAGCGCCAACGACGCCACCAAGCACCGCAGCACAACAAACAACTAAGCCAGATTTCAAGCTCATGATTTTCCTCTCACCACATGCGACACCTAACAATAACACGGTGGATATATTGCTTTTGAACGACTTATTGCAGGCAAACCTCGGGCGCCACGAGACTGGCTTGGTTAGTGTGTTTCGATTCTATCGGGTATACATCAGCTTAAGGTACTGAGTCGTTTTTCGATCCACCCATCTCCCCGTATGCTTTCCAAGATCGTTAAAAGTCGCCGTGTCGGACAACCAGTAAGTAAGCCTCTTGGCCCCGTCCCGCATGTTGTTGATACCAGAAAGATAAAAACAGTTTGCGAGATCGCCACAAGGCGTTTCAAGATCGGTAAAAGTTACGCGAGGCACAATTACCGGTCGACAAAAATGGAGGAGGCTTTAAAGCTATTCTGCTCAGGCTGCCTTTCGCATATATTCTCGGCCGCGAAGGGAGTATCTGCCAGGCGTTAGAAGAGTTAAATAACGAGCAGTTCTTCTTTCTGTTATTGCGGTTTGTTCTTGCCGGTGCTAGCTTGAAGAAGCAGCGAATTTTGAAAGAGAACAGAAAAATGCAAACCATAAACATGATAGACGCAAATGACACACACGAGCCTGTGAACGCTGCAGGTGGACTTGGTGAGAGATTGATTAGCGCAACACCAGATGAGAATGAATTGTTGCCACTATTCATTCAGGCCGGTGCGCGCAAAGCTGGATATACAAACGTCCTTCGTCTTCTGTGGAATTGTGGTTTTCATCCTGGCGAAAATGGATTTTACCCGTATGATCTCATAATGCCAATAAGCGCTAATTCATTGGAGGTTAGTTGGCTAACCTATCCTGATGCTTTCGCAAAGCTCGCTTATGAGATCGGGCTATCGGAGGCTGAATTAAAGGTCAATCTGATCGAGGCGATTGACTATCATTAATTCAGCCTCCTACTCTTCGGCAAAATAGCGCGCTGTTCACTCGCGCATGACCACTAGGAGGCGCTTAAACATCAGGAAAAGTATTGCGAGACGCAGTCAGCCGTCGGGTAAATTACAAGTGCTTTCAATCGCTCTACAGGCTCGTTAGCTGAAAATATGGCTGGCTAGAAATATCTCAAGCTGAAGCTATTGTTGCGCTTCCAGAGGTTAGTGGTATATTGAGCCTTAAGATGAGCGCCTTAGATAATCAACCAGCAAAAATCACGTATGCCAAGCCACCGCTTCAAGAAGTGGTCTTTGGTGTGCAGTTTCCTTCGATCCCTGATTTCACAGTCGGGCATATCGGCAAGCTCTGGCAAAAGTATGAAGCTGAATATCCCGGCTTCAGGGAACAGCCTGCATTCGTCGCCACAATTGAGCGCCTTCCTGGCGAATTGCCTTTTACAAACACTCCAACCTTGATGCCTCGTTGTATTTTTGCCGCTCCTGACGATGCATCTGTCATACAAATTCAGCGTGACGCGTTCTACTACAATTGGAGAAAGGTAACAGAGGATTATCCTCGGTACGAAGTTGTGGCTGATAGATTTGATGTGGAGTTCAAGAAGTTTGCTCAGTTTATTGAGAGCCATAACCTCGCCAGCTTGGCTCCGAATCAACTCGAACTTACCTACTTGAACGAAATCCCGGTTGACGTCGACGTCCTGCATATATTGAAAGATGCCGCATGGATTCCCAATAATCACTCATTCCTGCCCCCTCCTGCTTTTATCAGCCTCACTGCAAATTTTGTAATGGATGGCGGCCTCGGCACACTTCATAGTGATTTCAGAATTATTGCAAAGGACGATAAAGAGCTTGTTTATCAATGGATACTTGTGGCAAGGGGATGCACAAAACCCCGCTCTGACTTAACATTTGATAAAATGAGACCGTGGTACGATGAAGCTAGGAATTGGATTGTGCAGGGCTTCACAGACTTATCGACTGACGAAGCGCAGCAAGTTTTATGGGAGCGCCAATCATGATTACGCGAGATCGTGAAATTCAGGTGCCTTTTATCAAGGCTAGCCTCAAAGAACAGCTCGATACACCGACGAAAGGCATTGCGCCCGTGGCTTCGATGGTGGCGGCAGGAATTGTTTTGGGCGCGATTGCGAGTCCGTTAGTAAGCATTCCGGTGTCAGTTCCTCTGTTTCAGACCCTGAGCGCATGCTCAACGTCTGACTCTTCAAGTAAGCGCAAACGTCGCCCACGCCCAACAACACCTGAGTATCTTGCCGCAGTTTCGGCAGAGCCTATTAATTACCTGGACTTCGCTGATGCAGCCGAGCTTGCGATTTGGGATGTCACCGCGTCAGATGGGCTGATCTAATTGGTTCCGTTGCCCCCATTTGTCAGGGGGGACATTTGGTTTGCTGATCTTTCGACCGGTGCTCGAGGCCGCGAGATCTTCAAGTCGCGCCCTGTCGTCATTATTGCCAACCCGGTCATTATTCGTCAGGGCGGCTCTCCAATAGCTGTTGTTCCTATTTCGGACGCGACCACGAAGTTATTATCCGATGCACCGGTATTGCGACTTCCGAACCAGCACGTGCTTATACCCGGCGATGCATTGTCTGGCCTAGATAAATTGAGCGTGGCAATGTGCGAGCAAATTCGAGCCGTTGATCGCGGGCGATTCCAAAATAGAAAGGGGAAGGTCGACAGTAATCAGCTTGAACAAATTGCAGAAGCAATGACTTTCACGCTAGACCTTTTTCTGTAGTTAGCTTGCCATGATTTATCCGCAAAGCGTCGACCTTATTTCCACTTATTTCCCACTTATTTCCTGACCGGAAACGTAAGCTGGGCGGCTTATTACCCTTAATTACCTTATTTCACTGCGTAATTTGCTGGTGTGAATAAATCGCTATGCTGCGTATATTCTTTTGGCTTCGCTGAAGATCTGGGCTTTGGTGTGGATTTTACCGGGTGAATTTCCGTACCAACAGCAAAAGATTTTTCCATCATTGGATATTTGCAAGTTGTTGCATCCTTCGTCGTGCCCCTCGTTCGCGCAGACTGGGCACTGCGTAAAGTATTTACTTCCGAGTCGTCTTAGTCGTTCGCTTGGAATGATATCGAGTATGGTGGCGAACTCTCTATTCTCTTTATAATTATTACTGACAACTATATTATTTACACAGGGAGCCGGTTGTCTGCTCCTTACCAAGTCAGCTATTTGTATTATCCTTGATGTGTCGTTTCTAACCGCGCCTGCAAGCCAATCTAACTGTTCTTCGGCGTCAGCGCTTCGTGCTTCTTCGAATAGTCCTCTTACTTTATTTGCTCCGGCCTTTCGGTTTATACCGAGCGGACCTCTTAATTTAGAGCGCTTACTTTTTGTCGTTGGATACATCTCTATGTCACTGTTGCTGACACCGGCCTGTCGTCGTATCTCGTCGCCGAATAAGCATAGCGAAGTACGATCGATCGGTTCATCTAAAAGCAACCACAAATGACCTTCGCGCCCTGGCCTGCGTGACTCACCGTAAGCTGTGAAACCAACTGAGCTTAAGACTGATTTGATCCTCTCTAAATTGTCGTTGTCGTGATCATTGTCGAACGCAAGCCACTTGCACATATCATTGTCGTCGTTTGCGTACCAGCTACAAGTCAGATCGCCACTCAGATGCTTGTTTATTACTTCATTGTCTAGCGGGCGATACCACTTCTTTGACGGATCGACTGAGTAGAAATGACCGGGGTTTGTTGTTTCAAGTCTGTGCTGTTGAAACCATTCCGTTTCGTTGTTGATGAAAAGCGCTCTATATAGATTTAGATGACTATCTTTTATCTGCTGCATATTTCTCGCGTATCCTTTTCTCGTTTGCAGTGATTTCTGCACTGAAATAAGGTAATTAAGGTAAATAAGATGGGGCGCAAGGGTTTCGGGCGGGAAATAAGTGGGAAATAAGTAGAATTAAGTCCCGCCCGAATGCCCTTTAGGCGAGCTTGAAAATCTGCCTCGGCGCTCCGCTCGTGTGCTCCGTTTCGATGGTGATTTTCCCGTTCCCATTCAAGCGCTTTAATTCGTTGTTGATGTTCGGTCGATGGTGCTTGCCAACGATGTTGATCAGTTTCGTTTTTGCGAGTCGCTTGCCTGGTGCTTCTTCGAGCGCCTTCAGGATTGAGTCTCCGAGCGGGTTAACCTGCGGAACCACGTCACAAATATAAGCAATACTTGCTCTCGAAAATCTCACAACTCCCCACGCCGCTTCGATGTGCGCGACTCTTATCTTGGGCGACATATCCAACAATGCAAACAGTAGCGCCAATCTCCGCACATAGGCGTCATCTCTCGCGCCTAGCGCCTCTTGGTCTTCGCTTCCGGCTTCGGTGTTTATGATTTTATATATTTCGTCGTATCTAATTTCAGCCTCAGACTCCATTGTGATTTCGCCTTCGGGTTGTTCTTCTGTTGCAAATTCAATCGCGCTTCGCATCTTGAGCACTAGCTTGGCGGTTTCCGCTTCTGGTGTGGGCCTTGGTAGCGATACCAGTTTGGGTCGCCTCGCCACAAAGAATAGAAAACGATTTAAGCCGCCATTGTGGGTTTCAGAGTTCGGCACTGCTGTCTTAAATTCCTTGAAGGTTATATGACCACAAATGCCAATGTGGTGCCCGGTCGCGGTCAGTCTGTCGCGCTTGGTTATCGGTTTCATCGGTTGACCGTCCCACGCGGTTCTGACTGTTTGACTTGCGCTGTTGCCCTCTCGCTTGGTGCCTTGAAAATAACCGGATATCTCGGAGTCGATTAGGAATAACCGTTTGTCTTCGACGGCCGGGTATTTGGCCTTTCCATTGTCGTCTTTCTCATCGCTTTCATCGCGCACGAGGTATACAAGGCCTTCGCCTGAACTTATGCTGCCGTGTGTTACGTTCGGTACTGGCTTGCTATCTAGCTTGAGGCTGTCTTCGATTGTTCTGGCGATTTGTAGGACCAGATCGGCTGAAGTACCTTTTCGGGCTCTTGCGGTTTGGCCAAGGACTAAGGAGAAGATGCGCGGGTGGTGCTTACTATTCCCGATTTGCGTGTAGCAGCGCCTACCGAGTGCAGCGCCTGCGTAAGTAATCGCCGTGATTAATACAGCCGCAGGATCTGCTTCCGTATCTCTCGTCGCCGCTTCCGCGATCTCCCAGGCCAAGCCATATTTGGCTTCTTTCGGGAGCTCTGGCCATGCGCTAATCGAGACTTCTGGCGGTTCGATGAGTTCGTTTAGATTTAATAGTGGTGCTTCACTAGCAGGTTTGCGACCTGTATGCTCCGAAGAGATCGCAGCGTTTGACGCTGGATTAAGTGAAGATATAGTTGTGTAGCTAGGCAACATCGATTAAAATGGCCTTGTCGGATTTGCACATAACATTCTTTGATTGAGCGCCCCGCCCGGCGCTTTTTCTATTTGCTTGCTTCGTGATCCGGTTGGCGGATAGACTAAGAAAGCCAAGTCGTCGAAGACCTTCTCGTGGATTTGCCTCCGATCTTTTTTCGGGGGCTTTTCTGCTTTGCATTATTCTCTTACTCCTGTTACTGCTTGAGCTTCTCGAAAGAGTCTCCAAGCAATTTGTTGTATTACTGCGCCCGGCTCGCCGAGCCGTTGCTCCGCGTCTGCTATGGCGTCTTTCAAGCTGTCGATGAATCGCAAAATCCACTCACCTGCTTCGCCGCTTTCCATTTCTTCAAACACGTCCCTATTCATGCTTTGCCACCACAACGTTTGCAATGAGCAAGCTCTTTACTTCGGCTGCTATGAACAGGAGCCGGTTGCCTACCTTCACGGGGTGAAGCTTTCCCTTTTTAATCAGTCCGCGTATTGCGGCCGGGCCCACTTGCAGGAACTGGCGCGCTTGCCTCGAAGTCATTGATTCCACTTTAACTACCTCGTTTAATCACTCTTGCGGTCGATGTGATACCGACTGAAACAAGCTTAAACAAAGCGAAAATAGCCAAGCAAGTGTGAAAGCAAAATATATTTTCTGGCTTATATCACCACCACCACGCGCGCCACCACGCACGCCACGCAGCTAGAAGGCGCTTGAGCGGGCGGTATTTTACGCGGATGATAGATTGTGCGTTGAAGCGGTTATTGTCGCGCCACGGCGTCCTGACAGCACTCGCACACTAATTGATCTTGTCCGATATAGTCGTAAATATGATGCAAGCCGGCGTAAATGCTAGCGATGTCCGCCGCTGTGCTTGCGGCCATGAATGAATTGATACTGCCATTAACTAGGCATGACGTCGCAATTTTCGCGCACCACATATCGAGGCGCCGCGCGACGGCATAAAGGGAATTGAATACAGCGATCTTGATTGTTATGTACATTTTAGTGTGCTCCTTGCGTAGCGCTGGCTTTATTGCGCAGTCGCGCCTTTTGATTAGTGTCGTATTCGGCGGTGCTGTTGCAGGTCGGTTGCGCGCTGAGGTATTCTTCGACCGCGTCGATTTTGTAGAAAACGCGAGCCCGTATCTTGATGTACTCAGGCCCTGTGCCGGTCATGCGCGCTTTTTGGAGCCACGACTTACTGAAGGGAAAACGTTGCGCAACCTGCTTCTCTGTTATCAGTTGATGTTCCATTTTTTTGAATTACTCCTAATTTATACACAGCGATGCCGACGCGAAGTGCGCCTGGCTTGTTGTTATTTAGCTCTATAACTTCCGTTTGCAAGAAAGGCTTTGCAAATCGAACTGATTCCACGTTAACCAATCGAAACAACAAGCGCAAGATGCATAAGTAGACATCCACACAAGTTGGCGATAAGCAGCTTTGATGGCTTGAAAGGGTGTCGGGCTGCGGGTATAGCCGCGCCTTGACGTGCAAGATTGATATGCCGATTCTTCACCCCTGAGCGCGGCTTAAGCTGATGCGATATGATTTAACCTTGATGGCGGCGGTGCGAGTATATGCGCGGCTGTGATTTTGCCGCCGCTCGTGAGTAATTTTTCGATGTGATCTGCGATAGCCTGCGCGCCTTCGCGTAAATCGTCGACAGTACTGCAATCATATAAGCCTGTGATGTCGGCGGCGTGGCCTACAAGCTTCTTTTGGAATCTTTCACTACACAAGCCAGATCCGTGGGTTATGTAGGACCGTCTTAATCCGTGGATTTTCAAGTCTTTCACCCCGCTGGATTCTCTGATCCTCGAGAAGGTCGGGTAGATCACAACATCAGAAACCGGTTTGCCATAGTCTGGGCTCTTAAAGACGAAATCTGATTGAATACCAAGGCGCTGCTGATGCCGCATTGCGATTAGTATTTCTTGCAACTGCGTTGTGATCGGTATTGCTCGCCCCGTCCCTGTTTTAACGCGTTCATTCGGTAGAGAAATCAATCGCGAGCGTTCGTCCACCTCGTCCCACCTGAGCTGCTTTGCTTCCATCTTCCTAAATCCGGTCAAGACTAAAAACAAAAAGTAAGCTCGTAGTTCTGGCCTTGAGACCTCGAGGACCGCATCGTAAAGAAATTGCATCTGCGACGGCGGGCAGTAATCACGTCTCGTAGGCGTTTTTTGCAGCGAGCGTGTTTCGGATAAGAATTTGCAAGGGTTCTCTGTGATCAGTCTGTCGCCGCTTGCGCTCCTGTATCTATACTTCGCAAAATTGAAGATCGTCGAAAGTGTCGTAATACAGCATCTGGCTTGGCACAGGCCATTCGTGCGGCTATTTGCTTTTCTGCTGCCCATACTCCACGCGATCTCTTTATGTCGCTCCGACAAAAGTGCTTCTGTAATCTGCGTCAACGGGAAATCTAGCCAGTCGCGAAAAGCATAATTCACGCGCTGATGGTGCTGCTTTTTTGTATTCTCCCTGTATGGTCTGTCGGCTAGCATATCCTCGAGAGCCTGCTTAAGTGTTGGCGCGTCGGGTTTCTTCTTTGCTGTTATAGATGGATCGATCCCGTCGGCTAAGTCGGCTAGGCGTCTCTGGGCCTCGATCCGCGCTTGCTCTAGCGGCATATAGTCAGCGCTTCCAACTTCAACGCGCCTTACAGGCCCGTCTTTCCCAACCTTCCTTTCAACTATATATTTAAGCGATGACTGTGAAACCTTCAAACCAAAACCAATCAGCGAAGAATCTCTGAAGAAACTTGCGCCTTTCGACGGTCTGTTAGCTCGGGCCTGTTGTATCAGCTGTTTTGTAATTTTGATTCGGTTGCTCACTTTTTACCATTACCTTTTCACTTGATTTATCTAGCGCAGTAGAATCTCAGTAGAATAATTTGTAGAAATAGGATGCTACATTCTGACAAGAAAGGGAACGGCCAAGACGCGAAAAGCCCATGATTTCAGCATCTGTGAAAATGCATGCAAAACGATGAAACGCCGTAAGATGGTTCGGGCTATACTGAAAAGATAGTATTAACGGGAAGTAAAGCGGTTGAGTCATATGTCATTGAAGCGAATTGATGCAGTAAAACGATCTTTCTGTTTCTTTGCCATTGCGCTGCCGTTTTTACTTAGCCCCACTGCTAGTGTCGCTCTGGCCGCTAACGAAAGTGCCGCTCTCGAACGGGCTAACCAGGCTTATCTTGCCCGCAAATATAGTGATGCCTCGGGCCTCGTTAGCCGGGTTATTTTGAAAGAGGGTGCAAGCCCGGCTGCCCTCAACTTGCTCGGCAAAATTTATCATCGGCAGAACAAGCTCGATGAAGCTATCGAACACTACCAAAAGGCTTTAAAGCTCGACCAAAATTTTACCGAAGCACGCTTCGACCTTGGTGTGGCGCTCTTTGATCAAGGGCAGTATGCTCCCGCCGCCAAAGAATTTGAAACCGCCTTACAGGCCGGTGCCAACAGCGAGTATCAATATAATTTTGCCATTTCTCTAGAGCGCCTTGGTCAACTTAGACCAGCTACTGAAGGCTATGAAAAAGCGATTCAGCTTGATGAGAAGAATGCTGCTGCTCACTACAGCCTTGGTCGTTTGCTTGCCGCTGCAGAAGATAATGATAGGGCTATTCAAGAGTATCGCTTAGCCATTGCTGCTCAACCTGATTTTCCTGAAGCGCATAATAATCTCGGCGTTGTCTACAGCAATCTTGGAAAGTATCCAGAGGCGATTGCCTGTTTTCAGCAGGCACTTAAAATCAATCCTGATTGCTCCGAGGCCCAACGCAACCTAGGTTATGCCCAGGCGCATACGAGTCTGGGTGTCGCTTATATGAACCAAGGCGACGCCAAGAAAGCCTTAGATGAGTTTCACAAGGCCTTGCATATTGATTCGCACTATTCTGATGCCCACTACAATTTAGCTTTGCTTTTGCAGAAACAAGGGCAACTGCAAGAAGCAGTTAATCACTACCAAGAAGCGATTAAAAGTGACCCCAACTCAGCGACAGCGCACAACAATTTAGGGGTGGCCCTGATGCAACTAGGAAATAAGCAGCAAGCTGAGCTTGAGTACAAAGAGGCCCTAAGGTTGAAGCCTGATTTAAAAGACGCCAAACAAAATTTAGATGAGTTGCAAAAGAATTAGTTTTGCTAGTTGCTTCTAGTTCAGGGCTGCGAAGTTGTGCTCTAGCTCTTCAAGTGTGACTGGATAGCTGACTGACTTGACGTGCTTGCTTTCGCTCGACTTGCTGTTGCCAGAGGTTTCGCCTTCGGCAACTAGGGCTATATAGCGCTTAAACTGAGGCTTTTGTAAGGCTAGCTTTTTGTTGAACTCTTTGAGTGAAACTGCTTCTACTAATAATTCTGGATTGGCCAGAGGTAATACGGCGGTACCACTTGCGGTGCCTTTGAAAGCGGTAGTTACACCTAATTTGTCAGAAGTAAAGGCTGTCACTCTAATGCTTGAGCAATTGGCCAGAGGGCAATCTCTAAAATCGTTTTTGCCGATGGCTGGCAGTAAGCTGCCACTAAGAAAGGCAATGCGATCACCATACTGGGGCTTGATTTTGGGATGCTTGAGCAAATAATTCTTTAGATATTCGTTCAATTTCAATTCTGTAAATTTGACATTTTTGGCATCAGGAAATTGAAAACCTTCGCCGCCTTTGAACGAATAATCGGTCATGCCTATGCGGTAGGTCGCCTGCGGGTCAAATTCTTGCCATGTTTTGTTTTTCTCGGTCAGAATAAAAACTATGCGATCGCCAATTTTTCGCTCTTGGTCGTAAGCAAATTTAAGGCCGTGCACATCTAAGAATTTTCCGCCAGTTGCCCCGGCGACACTGTGCTCAAGAGTCTTCTTTAGCCTCTCTCCATTAACATCGGCAAAGACCAAATGATTTTCGAATGGTAATAGTTCTTCTACTTTTTCTAAGTTGACTGCCCCTTTTTCAATGCGAGAGCGAATACCGCCACGATTTTCAAAAGTAATCTCAGCGTTCTCAGGAAGACCCGCTTCATAGAAAGAATCGCAAATCAAATCTCCAAGAGCCGAGTCTGTCTTCATTGCTCTAAAGTTATTGTCAAAATCATGACTGGCATAAGTCAATATTGTGTCTTTGAGATTTTGCAGCGGTAGCCCTTTGAGAGTTAGAAAGTCTTTTATATCTTTGTCTTCGCTGATTTCATCATCTATATGAATTAATTTGTAGTGAGTGTCTTTGCTGCTTACTCTGCCCTGTTTGTCGAAAGCGAGGTCGAGCTTTCCTAGGTTGCGGCCATAGCTACCAGTTTGCACAATCATTGTTTGGCTACCATCCGGATGTTCAACAATGACAGGTGCGTCTAAGCGTGTGTGGCTGTGGCCGCCAATGATGGCATCGATTTGTGGTATTTCGTTGGCCAGTATTTTATCGACTTCGACACCGCAATGAGTTACCAGAATAATTTTGTCTACACCTTGGCTCGCCACTTTTTCGACTTCTACTTTTATCGGCGTGAGCCAGGACAAGTTTTTATTTGTATCGCTGTTGTCTCTTTGCAGAACAACGCCATCGCGACTTAGTGAAAGCGTTTCTATATCGGGTGTTATGGCGCCAATGAAGCCAATTTTTTGGCCAGAGATGGTTTTTACCACCGACGGTTTGAGTAAGCTTTTTAGTTGCGGCAAGGCCTCTGCATTTAAGTTACAGTTGAGTACATCAAACTTGGCTTTTTCTAGTTGCTTAGCTAAATTGATGGCACCTAGATCAAATTCGTGATTGCCGACAGTATAAAAGTCATAGCCAATCATATTAAGCATGGCCACTTCTATTTCGCCTTTGTAGTAGGTGAAATAGGGGGTGCCTTGGAAAATATCACCAGCATCGGCGACAATGACGTTTTTGTTCTCTTGGCGCAGTTGTCTGATTAAATGACCTAAGCGGGCCATTCCGCCTACAAGCTTTCCTCTGTCTTGGAAAGACTGATCATGGGCATGAAGGTCATTAGTATGCAAGATGGTTAAGGTGAAGTTGGATTTTTTATCGGCCAGTGCCTGTGGCAGAGAGGCTATGAGGAGAGCACAAATGAATGCGCTGACAATTGCCAGAACCGCTGTCAACCGCCAATTTATTTGGCGCTGTACCTTTTCACTGGTTTTTTCGCTTTCTGCCATTCTCGTGCCCCAATTAGGTCGTTCTTCTGTATACGCTCAATCGGGCCAAAAAGTTCGAAGCATCACCTGTGATTTTGTATCAGAAGACCAATGTCCTGTTGATATGGCCTCGATACGCTGTGAGCTTGATCTTGATCCTTTCGACGCGCCCATGTCTTCGCGCATTTATGCAGACTACAAGAATACTAGCCAACGAGCGATATCGGCAGTCAAATTTAGAATTCGCTTTGTTGACGGCGAAGGCGTCGAGAGGGGCACTTTTCATGCTGTTGATAGCGCCTACGTAGCCGCTGGTGGTACCAAGGGCCATAAGTGGAAGCGCGACTTCACCCTTGACCCCAGAGTGGTCGCTATGAAAGTACGGGTTCTACAAGTCAAGTATGCAGAAGGCGGCGGAGATTGGCAAAGTGTCAAAATGCAAGAATTGGCACAGCCCGGTTCTGCTGACCCGGCCCCCAGTGGGGCACCTGGAGCGGGAGCTGGTGGGCCGTAAAGTGCTCGGCGAAGATTACAGCATCTGATAAAGGTATATACGATCGCCTAAAAATATTCTTGTATGCAGCCAGGCAGCGCTATCTTGCTCGCTGGTGCATCTCTTTGATATTGACTGGTGATGTATTGTATATCCACTGCTAAAAATTGAATATTTCTCTCTAGGGAGGTTCGGATATGGCTCACGCCCGGGAGCCGATCACGACGATCCTTGCCATGGTTGTGGTTGCGATTGCATGTTTTGTTGTCGCAAAAGCATCCTGGCAAGTGTTGCTTCTTGCTTTTGTCGTTGTGTGTTTCGGTTGTTGTCTCTACAAATTGATTGAAAAGGATACTCGCTCTCATAGTGAGTTTACCCGCTAAGACCGCCTGCTGCCCGCGTTTTTCGTTCTCAACTAAATACTCGAAAATGAGCCTCCCAAGTATTTTGGGGGCTCGTTTTTTTGATGTACAAGTTGGTATAAGCTAGTTATGACGATAGTAAGGAGTTAAAAATGGAGCCCGGATCAAACGGAGAGATATTGATTGTCGACGATGATCAATCGTTTCGGGCTTTTGTGTCGGCTCTTTTGACTCGTCGAGGTTACAAAGTCTATGAAGCTCGCTGCGTGCGCGACGCCGACCAAATTCTGGCGGCCTCTCGGCCGCGACTGATTATTGTTGACTACCAACTGCCTGATATGGACGGCATTACCTGGATAGGTAAGCTTCGTGATCTCGGCAACCAAACACCAATTGCCTTTATCTCAGGCCACTGGTGTGATCGCAGTAAATTCAGCTGGCTGCGGAACATTCTCAAAGTCTCATTAGTTCTGCAAAAACCGGTGTTGCCTGAAGTCTTTGTCGAGATGATCGATAGTATTTTGCCCCAAGCCGATCACAAGGCTTCTGAGACCGAATATCTCGACCACTCTATCGGTAATTTTGTTGACCAGAGCGGTCAGGCCAACACTCGTGCTTCTATTGTTGATATTGAATTTGAGAATATTCGCCAAGAATTTCCTAATAGCGAACTGGCTAAGGCCGAATTGGCGAGATTGACAACTGAAGCGCAGCCTGAGTCGGTGCTATTTAATAAACTCACCCAACTTCGCAAAGTGTTAGAAATGGATGTGGCAATCAGTGCCGCTCGCGCTAATTACTTGACTGATTTAACCGTTACCTGGGCGAAGCTTACAACACTTTTGCGCAGCATCAAAGATGGCCCGCAAGTGGCTGGCAATGTAGAAGATGTACTAGCAAATACACACACTATTAAAGGAACGGCAGGTTCATTCCAATTAGTCACTATAGCCAAATGTGCAGAGAGACTAGAAAATATCACTAAGGCATATGACCCCAATGCCACAGATACCGAGAGCGAAATTATTTGGTCTGAGGTATTTCGAGTGTTGGCTGACGGTGAGTTAGCCTTAATTGAAGCCCAAGAAAAATATGGCGCCCACGCCTTTCTTGCAGAGCAATATAAGGCCAGACTTTTGGCGGTTAGTGATGAGGAAGGTGCAATCGCCCTCAAGCCATTCCAAAGAGTGGCAGAGCTTTCCTTCGCCACTAGTCATGGTTCAACTCTAACTGCTCTTAGTCGCAGTAGCTTCGATGCAATTCTTGTCGGCGAACCGTTTGCTAGTGACCTTGATCTACTTTCCTTTTGCCGCGATATGCGATTGGCGGCTAGTAATCCTTCGATGCCACTGCTGATGGTGTCTGACTTACAGCTCACTAACTGCGAAAGTAGCGTAGGGCCCGCTCGTATTAGTTATGCCGGTTTCTCTGAAGTATTACCCCTAGAGCCGCCTGCCGAAGAATTGGAAGCTGTAATTGCAGAGATAACCGATCTTTCTTATAAGAATAAACCTCGGGTACTCGTGGTTGACGACGATAAGGCTTTGACCGATTTTGTTTCGCGCATATTGAACATCGAAGGCTACTATGTTGAAACCTTGAACGAACCTATTAACATCCTCGAAGCTCTTGAACATTGCCAACCTGAAGTAGTTGTCCTCGATGTTATTATGCCTGGCTTGAGTGGCTATGATGTTTGTCGTGAAATTCGCAATCATGAACAATGGCGTAACATGGCTGTGCTTTTTCTCACCGCTAAGAGCAATCAAGAAGGGCGTGCACTGGCATTCCGTGCCGGTGGAGATGATTTGATTGCTAAGCCTGTTCTGAAAGAAGAATTGATAGCGCGGGTCAGTTCATATGCTGAACGCACGCGCTTGCGCCGCGACCAAGTTGATCGCGATCAGCTCACCCAACTACTTTCGCGTGAAGGCTTCGTTAATGAAGCTGAACCACGAATGAAAGAATGTATTTCTATTGAGTTGCCATTTACATTGGCGATGGTGAGTGTCGATGGCTTCGATCAAGTAGATCAAGCCTTTGGCATGGTCGCTGCTGAACAAGTTGTGCGGGCTCTGGGAGCTTTGATTAGAGGCCGCTTTGAGCCTGCTGCTGTGAAAGCTCGCTGGTCAGAGCGCGTCTTTGCTTTAGGTTTTACTGATCTAAATATTGAGCAAGTCACTGAACTAGTTGATCTACTCGATAGTGAGTTCTCTGAAATTGATTTCATTGCTGGAGATCAGAGCACCTTTAGAGTGTCGCTAACTGCTGGTTTTGCCTGCGCACCAGAGCACGGTCTACAGTTCAACCAAGTGCGCGATCACTGTGCTCAAGATCTTATTGCACGCATGCGCGAGAAAGTTACAAAATGAGTTTGCGCGTTGACAAAAATGGCTTGATTGTTGCCTTGCTTCTGATGGTCATGACTTTTATTGCTGCTTCAGCGCTGGCGTTTCAACAGCAAAATTCTATGATTTCATATCGCAAACTTGTGATTGAGAGCTATCATGTTGCCGCTCTGCTCGACTCCTTTTCTTCGCTGTTAGCGGACGCTGAAAGGGGAAAGCAAGCTTTTCTACAGAGCGGTGAAAGGCAAAAACTTGCTCCTATGGTCATTGCTAGCCGACAGGTAGATTTAACAATTGCCGAGATTTTGAAATCGTCAGCAGTTAGTGCTGACGATATTCGGCAGGTAGAAAAATTGCAGCAACTGGCCCACGACGAATTGCAAGAGCATTCTAATAATGTTGCTGTTGAGAAAAGCAAAATTGAACAAATTCGCTTTATTATTGACGATATTAAGTCGCACCAGCGCGTCCACCGAAGACTCTTAACAGAACAACTTCGTGAATTTACAGAAAGTTCTACTGCAACGCTTTCTAGCGTGTTTGCTTTTGCAGCCCTTGCTTTATTATCTTGTGCCGCCATTGTAATCAGGCTCTTTCTTAGTAATTCTAAAATTACCGAGCAATCAAAACTCGATGCTCTTGCCGCAGCTGGCGCACGCGACCGCCTCAGTAATGTCTTCGCAAGCATGGACGAAGGTCTACTTTTGCTAGACAGAGATAGTAAAGTCACTTTTGCTAATCAATCAGCCCAAAGTATGTTTGAAAGTGATCAGGTTGGTCTTCTCGGTATGACCTTTGATCAGCTATTTACTGGGACGACGAGTAAACCACTTTCTGAATATCTAAATTTGTCTAGCGTGTTTGAGCAGGCGAACAGTATGCGCCACCTAGAGCTTCTTTTGAAGCGACCACAGGCAACTGCACTGACAGTCAATGTGACAGTCACACCAATGATCACCGAAGAGAAAGTGACCGGTGCCATTCTTACTTTCTTCGACATTACTGCTCAGCAAGAGAACGAGAAACACATTCGCGCTCAGTTTGATATTACTCGAATATTGGCTCAGCAGTTATCGATTGAAACCACTGGGCGTAGCATAATTGAATCTATGTGCAGTCAGTTTGATTGGAGCTGTGGTGAGCTTTGGTTGCTTGATGAGAAACGCGAGAAGCTATTTCTGGCTGTTTCGTCTGCCGGTATTGAAGACGGTGAGCTTTTCAGTAGCTTTACTGAAGGGCGTAAGAATTTCAAATTCGCAAAAGGTGAGGGAATTTCAGGCTGGCTGTGGCAATCAGAAGAGCCAATTTGGATTGAAGACGTTTTGTTGTCAGATCTATTTCTTGTTAAAGAGCAGGCTCAATTAGGCGGATTGCATGCCGCAGTGGGCTTACCGATTTTCTCTGGACAGCAGATTTTTGGCGTTCTTCTTTTCTTTTCAACAGAAGTCAGAGCCAAAGATTCTTCTAAGCTAGCAATGTTTACTTCTATGTGTTCGCAGGTCGGTCAATTCATCGAGCACGCTCAGACTCAAGCGTTGCTTACTGCCAGTGAGCGCAAATTTAAAGCAATTTTTGATAAGCAGTTTGAGTTAATCGGTCTTCTAACTGTCGATGGACTGGTGATTGATTCTAATATTGCCTCTCTCAACAGCGCTGGGGTCAGTCTGGCGCAAGTAAAAGGTAAGCCCTTTTGGCAAGGCCCTTGGTGGAGCCACAGCGAAACGGCTCAAAAGCAAGTTAGAGAGGGCGTTGAACTAGCGGCTTCTGGTCAATTCGTACGCTTTCAAGCTGAGCATCGAGGACCAGCAGGCACTATGTTTGTAGACTTCTCGTTGCAGCCAGTTCTTGATGAAGAAGGCAACGTTGTTTTGCTTATTCCTGAAGGCAGAGATATTACAGAATTGAAAGCTGCTCAAGAGAAGCTCAGAGAGAGCGAGGCTATGTTTAGGCGGCTCACTGAGAACGTCAAGGCCATTTTCTGGATATCAACATTAGAGCAGCAATTTGTTTATATAAGTCCTGCATTCGAAGCCATAACAGGTGGTGCCGTGGCCGCTGTATTGCAAGATTCTCAGGCCTTCTTCGCTGCAGTACATGGAGACGATCTTGCCACCGCTAAGAAGCTCTTGACTGTTCAAGAAGGCGTTCAAGTGCAGTTTCGAATTATGCGCGGCGATGACAATGTTCGCTGGATTTCAGCTCGAAGTTTTCCTATTTATGATGAGCAAAACAAAGTGGTGCAAATCTGTGGAGTGGCTGAGGATATAAGCGATCGCAAAGAAGCTGAGAAGCGTGTTAGTGAGTTTTATTCTACTGTTTCGCACGAATTGCGCAGCCCATTGACTTCAATACGCGGTTCGCTTGGTTTGATAGAAGGTGGATTTGTCGGTGATGTCAGCGAAGAGGCACAGAGCTTTGTCACTATTGCTAGAGTTGAGTCAGAGCGTTTGATTCGACTAATCAACTCTATTCTTGATTTGCGCAAAATAGAAGCAGGCAAGCTAGAACTGCGATATCGGCTTACCAAAATTTCTAAACTGCTTGAGAATACTGTTGCAAGCCTTTGCGGTATGGCGCACGACTCGGGAGTGACGCTCGTGTGTAACACTACCTGTGAAGATGAAACTGAATTAGATAGCGATCGCGTTACTCAAGTGCTTACAAATTTGATTTCAAACAGCATCAAATTTTCACAGAAAGACTCAACCATAATAGTTTGTGCCGAGCGTCGGGCTGAACACATATTTTTTTCTGTTGAAGATCGAGGTGCTGGTATAGCAGCCCGCGATTTGCCGAAGTTGTTTGGCAAATTCCAACAGCTTGATTCTACTGATTCGCGTTCTCAAGGCGGTACAGGCCTCGGGCTAGCCATCTCTAAAGCTTTGGTTGAGCAGCACGGCGGGGAAATAGGTGTTGAGAGCGAAGTAGGCAAAGGTTCAAAGTTCTGGTTTACTATACCCCTGAAAACCAGAGTTAAGGTCGAGCACGGCTAATCTTTAGCTTTGCTTGTACTTTGTCGGCCACCAGTCTCAGTTCTTCAAGTTTGAGCACATAACAGAAGCCTGCGTAGACGAGCAGGCCGGCACTGCTGGCGATACCGATATTTATTGCCAAGATAATTCTATTTGCTGCTAGGCCACCATGGAGAATAGCAGCTATCTGCTCTGTTAGCTGAGTGGTAATCAGGGCACTAATTAAAAAGCTTACAAGGCCACAAAGAGCCGCACCAGTGGTCATTATAGCGAGTGGCTTGAGCATCGCCAGGGTGCCTAGGCGCCCTGTCTTTTTGCGCAAGAAATAGAATAGCCAGCTCAAATTGAATATAGTAATTAAAGTGGTCGCTAGAGCAATGCCAGTAATTCCCAATTTGAATACTGAGACAAATAACCAGTCTAGAAATACTTTGACTAAAATGGCCATTACCGCAATGGCAAAGGGCGTTTTGCTATCTTGAAAGGCGTAAAATACCCGTGTCAGCAGGTCGCGAGCTACATAGAAAAAGATCATTGGTGTCAAGATAAGCAATACCGATGCCACCATCTCTGTGTCGTTGGCTGTCCAGGCATTCCTTTCAAATAGTAGTTTGATTACCGAACGCCCTTCCACGAGAAGTAAAGCTGAAATTGGTAGGGCTAAGAACCAAAGTAAGGTGAGGGCACGCTTGAGTTCAAATTTGAGATCCTCAATTTTTCCGGCGCTTACGTGTTTGGCGAAAATTGGGCCAATTGGCACAAGCATGGCTGTTACTAAAATTCCGAGTGGTAGCTGCACCAACCGGTTTGCATTGCAAATGGCACTCCAGCCGCCTTGAACTAGCCCTGAACTAAAGCCTTGATCAACATAGCCTATTAGAGTACCTATTGAAGTGCTGAAAGTGAGCGGTAAAAACATTACCAAATATTCTTTCATGCCCGGTTGCAACTTGGTAAAAATATCAAGACTGAAGCAAGGACGCGCCTTGAGCATCCCTGGGATTTGCACTAAAAGTTGGCCGAGGCCGCCTACTAAGGTGCCCAGAGCCAGGGCAACGCCGCCGTCTGTGTGTGGTAAGAGAACAAAAGTGATAATCGCTCCGGAGGCAACAGCAGGTGCAATAGAGGGCCAGAAGTGCTCGTGGTAAGTATTTGAAATACCGCAGCCAATGCCGACTAGTCCTGCGATCATTATCAATGGAGCCATAATGCGTACTTGTTTGATCACTTCAATCAAGCGTTGAGCTGTGCTGTAGCCGTGGTTCGCGTCAACTTCGCCCGGAACAATGATAGGCACGATTAGCGGTGCAAAAACATAGACTAGTAGGGCAATTAGACCCGTGACAATCGCTGTCCAGGTCAACATCTGCATGACGAGCTTGCGGTTGCCCTCTTCTCGTTTTGTCGATAGAGCAGCAAAAGCCGCAGTGTGAAAGGGGCCACCCTGGCCGCCAAATAAGACGAGAATGGTGCCGGTGATTGAGTAGGCAAAGTTATATGAATCGGTAATTAAGCCCTGGCCAAAACATTGGTTAACGACAATATCGCGAGCTAGTCCGGCAAACTTAGAGAGCAGAGTAAAGAGGGCAACCAGTGAAAACGTTTTTGCTAAGCTTTTTCCTGAGCTTGGTTCAATATCGATAGCAGGATTAATGTCCGGCACTTTCTGGCTCTTTCTGGCCACCGAGTTCAGCAGCATATTTTACTGATGGAGCAATCACTGGTTGAATTTTCTTGCCCTTGTCTCCAGGAGCAACAACATAGTCAGGTGAAATATTGAGATAGCGTGCTGCTTCCATGCCTACGGCATTAAAGACAGGACCGGCTACAGTATTGCCCCAACGTCCATCGGTTTGCGGGCTATCAATTACAGCGATACAGGTTAATTGCGGGTTGCTCGCTGGTAAGAAACCAACGAATGAAGCAATCGTTTGGCCAGCCATATAGCCACGACCGTTTGCTGTAACTTTCTGGGCGGTACCTGTTTTTCCAGCAACACGATAGCCCGGAATTTGACCGGCAATCTGTGTACCTTCATAGACGTTTTCAGCCAACAAGCGAGAGACAAGTTTGGCTACGTCAGCTGAAACGACGCGGCGTTTCTTTGGCTCCATCCATTTTTCGGTGACACCATTGCTGGGGTCATAGACTCTTCTAATTAAGTGCGGTTGAATCCATACACCGTTGTTGGCCACAGCACTTACTGCTGCCACTAACTGCAAAGGTGTAACAGCGATGGCCCCTTGGCCAAAGCCAGTGGTGGCAGAGTCAATTGGGGTCCAATACTTAGCTGGAGTCAAAAGCCCGCGTGATTCGCCAGGAAGTTCGATGCCGGTGCGGCGGCCTAAGCCAAAGTCATAGAGTTTGTCGTGGAACACTTTTGGTTTCATCGACATACCGATCATGGCTGAGGCTATATTTGATGAGTGAATGAAGAGGCCTTTAAGATCGATGGTGCCATGGCCGCCATCGTGGTTGTGAATGGTGCGGTTACCGATTGTCAGCGAGCCACCATCATAGAAAGTAGAGTTTGGCTTGATAGAGCCAGTCTCTAAACCAGAACAGACCGTAATAATTTTGAAAGTTGATCCGGGCTGATAGACATCAACCATCGACCAGTTCTTGAGAATTTCGTAGGGATATTTATTGTAGTGATTGGGGTCGAATGATGGATAGTTTGCCCAAGCGAGAATTTCACCAGTATTAGGATCGGCCAGTATCACTGCGCCTTTGAGAGCATGTGAGTGTTTGCACATGGCAAACAATTCTTTCTCAGCTAAGTGCTGCAAATAGTTATCTATGGTCAACTCAACGTGGCGACCGAGAGGTGGCGTGATGTCCCATGATGGTTCACGTTCTGGCACTAAAATTGCGTGGCCCTTGCCGTCTAGTTGCGGCTTAGGAATAGTGCCGGTATTGGTGAGCATGTCGTGCTCAGCTTGTTCTACTCCACCTTGGCCGTGAAACTCTGCATCGGTAAAGCCTAGCAAATGGGCTGCCAGGGCTCCTTCTGGATACTGTCTAAATGGTCTAGGTACAATATCTATACCAGCCCAGTTGAGCGCCTGTAGCGCGTCAGCAGTCTCTCTATCGAGGTGCTTGGCCAGAGTAACAACCGGATAGCCTTGGTTGAGCAACTTAGAAATTTTGCTCAATGGCTCTTTGACGATAGCTGCCAGTTTTTGGGCCGCTTCTTCTCGGTCGGCCTTGAGCAGCTTAACGTGGACATATATATCGTATCTGGTGGTATCAATTGCTAACGGTAGGCCACGGCGATCGGTAATGGCGCCACGATGCACCAGCATATTGTGCTGCTGTCTTTGAGTCTGAGCTTTCTCGGTAAGCTTGGTGCCTTGGTAGATCTGCAAATAGTAGAGACGACCAATTACCGAAAGGGCACAAATCCCTAATACGATTTGGCAAAAACGCAGACACCAAAGTGGCGATTTTGGCTGACGCCGTTTTCGCCCGGTTCGGGACCTTGTTCTTACCGGTCTATCTATCAAATCTCTAGGCAAGTCCTTTCCACTCCGCCATCAAAAAGACCCGACGTATATCTATCGGATAGTTTTTGATTTGTTACAAGAAATGGTTGTCAGAAGTAACAACCAATATTTTAGTAGCCTGGCATCAAAGGTAGTTGATGTTTGGCTGGCTTGAAAGGATTAAGTTTTGGAGCGGTGACTTCTTTGACTATCTTGACTTCTTCCGGCACTCGCAAACCGGTACTGCCGGTAACGCTGGCTTGAATGTCTTGGTAGGAGACCCGTTTTAGGAGGTCATAAGATTGTTCAGAATTTTGTTCGCTTAAGCGGCGCACTTGGTCTTGCACTTTGCTGACTTCGCTCGATGACGAAACATCGAAGCCGTAGCCAAGAATGGCCAAGCCACAAAGAGCTATTAATGATGCTTGTAGCGTTCTGTTTACACGTACTAGAAAAGGAGCTTTGCGAGTCTTGCGCTTAGGGGCCTCAATCGGAACCAGGTGCGGACGACCTCTGCTCGGCGCAGGTGCCTGTACTGCCACTTGAGCACTCTGGCTCTGGCCATATCCGAAGGCTACAGGATAAGTAGTAGCTGGTTGCATATTCTCAACTAAGGCAACTCTGGCAACGGACACTCTTGCGGCCGAATCATTATTAGATTTGCCGTAAGCAAAGCTCACGGGTTGGTCTTCGTTAACGCGGCGGCGCGGGAGAGTGTTAACCATATATACTCCTAAATCAGCTTTTGAGCTGCACGTAGTTTAGCACTACGGCTCCGGGTGTTGGCAAGCAATTCGTCATCAGATGCTGTTATTGGTTTACGCGTAATTATCAGAACTTCGCACTCTTTTTTGCAGGTACAGACGGGCGCTCGGGGTGGGCAAATGCACGATGCTGCGGCCATCTTGAAGAATTGTTTAACGATTCGATCTTCTAAGCTATGAAACGTAATAACTACTAATCTTGCCCCTGGCTTTAGAATAGTTAATGACTCGCGTAAGAAATCTTCAAGACTTTCAAGCTCCTCATTGACAGCCATTCTTATCGCTTGAAACGTTCTTGTAGCCGGATGTATATAGCCACCACCAGCAGAGCCGAAACTTTTTTTGTATTTTTTTTTATCAGCTGCTCTCGGTATACAGCGAGCCACAATTTCAGCCAATGCAAGTGTAGATTCGATTGGTCTATTTGCCACTATGCGATTAGCTATCTTGCGGCTATGCCTTTCTTCGCCGTATTTGTAAATGATGTCTGCCAGTGCGCCTTCTGGCCATTGATTGACTATGTTGTAGGCCGATAAAGACTCAGTGCGATCCATTCGCATATCGAGTGGGCCCTCTTTTTGAAAGCTGAAGCCTCTCTCGCCTTGATCTATTTGCATCGATGAAACGCCTAGATCGGCTAGTATGCCACCATCGATGGTACTGACTCCGTATTGCTTTAGTGACTCTTTTAGATATCGAAAGTTGGAGTGCACCATTGTAACTTGGTCGCCAAAGCGCTCTTTGAGACGCTCTAGGCTGCCGGCATCACGATCGAAAGCATAGAGTTTGCTTTTGCCTTCAGTTAACTCAGCAATACGAGCCAAATGACCGCCAGCGCCGGCGGTGGCGTCTACATATGTGAGGCCGGGACGCACGTCTAAGCAATCGATAACTTCGTTCAGGAGAACCGGTATATGTTCCAAAAATTAATAGGTCCGTTTGTTAGTTGCCTTAACTGCCAGAAGTTGGGCGGTCTGGCTGTGGGCTCTTGCTCGTTCTTTCTTTGCGCTTCGCAACAACATCGAAGTCTCCGCAGTAGGAGTATATCAAGAGCAGGCCAACTAGCATGCCGGCTGCAGCGGCTAAAGGTGGGCTAGCCCATTCTGGTTTGCTGACAAGCAGATTGAGAGACAAAAGCAGGAGAGCCACAGGAGAAGCCAAGAACAAAGCCGGCATTACCATATGCCGTGAGCTTGCTGTGGTACCAGCACAATGCCATCTAAGGCCATCCCACCAGAATGTCAGAGCGATTTTGAGACCCATACTGTTAGCTGGGTAAAGCATTCTGCCGCCGCGCAGGGCAACAAAACTGCGTTCGCAGGAAGTACATTTCAGTGTTTCTGTAATACCAAACGGTTCAATCATGCCAGAACTGCATCGGGGGCAAGGATAAGACTGATGTGCTGCAATGATCTGTTGGCGGAATGATAGATTTTGGTAGGAAGAATGGAACATCTGAAAAATCCCCATGGACCGACTATATGTTGACGCAGAGGAACCGCCTCGACGTCTTACCCCGCCGGTGCTTGTTCCATTTAGCAAGAGAACAAATCCCCTGTATATTGTTGATACCCGCTAGAAGGCCTCCCCTCTACAGGTCAGGGCAAAAATCCGCAGATTTAATCAAATTATTTTCGGGGCCTTCGTTACAAGAGCAATAGCAACGCCTATTTATGAGAAATATGGGTCACGGCGACTGGCGCCAAGAGCACCTACTGCCAGCATGAGGCGGAATGTTTCGCCATAGTCGCTGCCTTGAATCGAGATGGTGCGGGCCGAAAGTCTCTTAATCTGCGGTAATAGCTCCGCCGCGTCAGCCATTGAGGGGTCAAACAGTGTGATTTCAATTTGAGCTGGCTCAGCTGCTTTGAAGAGCTGCCAGTGTTTCTTGTTGGTTGCCTGCTTGGCCTTTTCTTTTAGTAGCTTGAGATTCTCTTGGTGCGGGTGAAAGACAGCTGAATAGCGAGAAACAGCGGTCTTCACTTGAGCTGTGACAATCTCTCCAAGCAGCTCAGTGGCTTCTTCGCAGACAGTATCATCACCGCAGAGCATGGCAATCGGTACGCCGAAATGACCTGCCAAAGCCGCATTGAGCCCCGTTTCACCGACAGGCTTGCCGTTCAGTTTTACTTCGAAAAATATCTGAGCGCGATAGGTGTGGCTCAGTACGCCAGTAGCGTGGCCAGCGCGGGCGTGATATCCGACAAAGACGGCAAAGTCAGCGGGCGTAATTCCAGAAACCATTGAGAATGGCTTCTGCCAGCCACTGCGTACTGAAACACCTTTGTGCTGGAAAATCTTCTCTATATGAAGATTGCGCATGTCCCAGTGAGAATCGTTTACTAAAATCTCGTCTACACCACCGGCCAGTAGCCCTTCTATTACAGCGTTGGTTTCTTCATGCATGAGATCGAGCGCTCTGGCGTAGCCTGGCTCGTTAGGTTGAGTTTGGCTCGAATGAAGAATTCCGTTAACACCTTCTAAGTCAACAGATATATACGCTCTCATTTTGTTGGTAACCTTCGGCTGCTTGGGCTGGGCGGAAAATTTGATGAGTATATAAGGGATTGTTGCCATTTCAAACTTTGTTACTTCCTGATCATGTCAAGCACAAGAAAGTTGGCAGGGGTTATAATTTCCCGAGATATATGGAAACTCTCGACCACCATCAATCGCAATCGCGTTCACTGCCTTTCACCAAAATGCATGGTCTTGGCAACGACTTTGTCATGGTCAACGAGGTTGATCTCGGCAATGCTCTGTGCCCTGCCCAAGGGCAAGCAGATAATTTTGATTTTGCTGCGGCCTTGAGCCAATTGGCTCGACTTGTCTGCGATCGCCACTTTGGCATTGGCGCTGATGGGCTAATAGTGGCCGTGCGACCAAGTCGAGTTTCAGAATTTTTGGGCGAAAAATTAGTGGCCGCCTATCCTTCTTATGATAAGTGTCAGCTTGCCTGGATTTATATAAACAGTGACGGTTCATCTTCTGATATGTGTGGCAATGGTCTGCGTTGTTTAGCTTATTTCGCTCGTAACAACGATATCGTTCAACCTAATAGTGGTTGGCCTCAAACGAATAATTTCATCATTGGCACCAATGCTTATCCGGTTGCTGTCTCGCTTTGTGATACGGCCTCGACGGTAAAAGGCCCAAGCCGCAAGGGCTCTGCCGGTGGTGGCGCGAAGATCGCGGCAATTCCTGTTGGCTTGCAAACGGTGCGCACTCAATTAGCAGCTCCGGAAATCAAATTTGTTGCTGAGGATTTGCAAATTGGCGATATCACCCTTAGTGCTACCTCTGTCGATATGGGAAATCCGCACTGTGTAATCTTTGACTGTGCCGAGCTAGAGTTAAGTCAATATCAAGATTGTATGCATGGTATATCGAGTGGTGCCTCTGCTACTTTTGTTGAAAAATTTCCTGGTAGGTTACTCAACTTAGCTCATCAGATTCAGAGTCTGTCGGTCTTTCCACAAGGAGTTAATGTCGAATTTGTCAGGCCTCTTACTCGCGATCGCGCCGTAGTTTATGTCATAGAACGAGGCTGCGGGCCAACTTTGGCTTGTGCTTCTGGTGCTGCTGCTGTGGTGGCAGCTGGGGTAACTGAAGCGCGCCTAAACCGCCAATGCTGTGTTATTCTTCCTGGTGGGGAACTTGAGGTCACCTGGTCTTCCTTGGATAATCTCATCGAGTTAAACGGACCAGCGCAAATAGCATTTTTCGGCGAATTTAAAATCGACGATAGTTTTTATTCTTCTGATTTTCAATTGAATCACTCCGCCTGCGATAGCAGAGAGGAGTTGCCAGCATGACTATGATCATGGAAGCCGATCAGCGCCGCGAGTGGATGAAGAGTCGTCGTAAGCAGCGTAAAGCTACCCGTAGAGCGAGATCGCGTCGGCAGACTTTGCGCTATGTATTGTTAATTGGCATGCTATTCGCTGGTGCTGCCTGTTTTACCCATTTGCCTTGGTCGCTTCATAACGAGAAAACCGAAGTTATTGTTCATGGCAATTCGGTTGCCACCAAAGACCAAGTTTTGAAGCTGGTCAAGAATGCCGTTAATGTGCCCATTTACCGCATTGATCCCAAAAAGCTTGAAACTCAAATAGCCTCACTAAAAGCTGTTCGCTACGCCTTTGTTCGGCGCTATGCTCTGCCTAAGCCCCATCTTGTCGTTGAGATTTTAGAAGAGTATCCTTGGGCCACTTATAGTCCTGATCCTTCTAAACCAGCCGAAGCTGTTATCGCTCAGTCGGGTAGGTTTATCTCAATAGCCGAGTTTCCGGCAGTGGTACGGCCGCATCTTGTAATTTACGGTCAGCATAGCCTCAAGCTAACTTCGCGTGAAGTGGCTCAGTGGGCGAGTTGGGCTAACTACATAAGTAGTCAAACTGGCCGACCGGTAGATTACATTGATATGCGCCAACCTTTCGATGTGAAAGTGGCTAATGGCGATTTGACTTTGAAGATTGGTTTGCCTGATACCACTTTGACTCGCAGACTCGGTCGCCTGGTCTCTATTCTTCCTAGTGTTGAGCCAATCAAAGACAAAGTTGAATTCATCGACCTTGGTTTAGACAATTCTATTCCACTGAAAATTTCCAAAAATCCTAAACGACCTACAGAAAAAACTGAAGCTGAAGACGCTCGCAATGAAGCTTTGAATAATATCCCGGCAAGCATTCAAGGCGCACTCTCGGCTAGCCCGGGTTCCGCGCAATCTACTAGTGGTGCTACCGGTCAGACAGCTACAACAGGTGCTTCTTCAAGTACATCAGGCTCGTCAAGCAATACAGCTTCCCCAAATACTGCGCCAAGTAGGTCTGTCGCTCAAAGCGCCACTACTTTATAAACTGCTTTCTAAACTGTTTTATTCGTGGGTTCTTAGCGCTGCTTTTGCGCCTTCCCAAAGATCGTTTAGCTGCTCAGCTGACTGACCTTTAAGCGGCTGGGTACTATTTTCTTCCATCCACTGAAAGCGCGTTTTAAATTTATTGATGGTCATGAGCAAACACTCTTCAGGATCAAGAGCATGCCAGCGGGCTAAATTGACCATACAAAAAAGAGCATCACCAAACTCAAGGGCTACTGCTTGTTTAGCTTTGTCAGTTTTCTGATGAGCTATCTGGAGATTTTTCTGGCTATCTTCTTGATTGTTTTGGTTGTCGTTGCTCTGGCTGTTTTTCGGTGCAACTAAGTCTGGGTGCGAGATTGCTTCTTGCAGCTCGCTAATTTCTGAGTGCAGTTTTGCCCAAACATCTGCTTCTTGTTCCCACTCAAAGCCTTGATTGACAGCCTTTTCAGATATTTTGAGAGCTTGAAGAAGTGCAGGCATGGTCTTTGGAACGCCAGCCAAAGCCGATTCTTTCTTCTCTGCAGTGCCGTCTTTACTTTTTGCTTTGAGCTCTTCTAGTTTTTCTTGTGCCTTCAGCTCTTGCCATTGAGTAACCACACCTTCTGATGTATCTACTTTTGAGTCAGCAAAAACATGAGGATGACGCCTGATCATCTTGGCATTTATCGAGGCAGCGACGTCGTCAATCGTAAAGTTTCCATCGTCTTTTGCTACCTGCGAATTGAGTACAATTTGTAATAGCAAATCACCGAGTTCTTCTTTGATCTTTTCAGGGTCGCCTTCGTGAATTGCTTCCATCACTTCATGGGCTTCTTCGAGCAAATAGCGGGCTAAACTCTTATGAGTCTGCTCTCTATCCCAGGGGCAGCCTTCAGGTGATCTGAGCTTGGCTACAGTTGCAATGAACTGCTCTAAATGTGAACCTTCTAAATTTGAGCTTTCTAAATCTGAAGACATGGGGCTCCATAGGCCTTAAGCTATTACTATTGATCTGATGTTAAACCAGAGGCTAGCATAGCTTCTCTCTACTTTTCTTAGTTTGTGGGAATAAATCTCGTGGATATATGTGTTATCGGTGCCGGCTACGTAGGTCTTGTGACTAGCGCTTGCTTGGCTTATCTTGGCAATCATGTCACCGCAGTTGAGGCCAACCCTGAGCGGTTAGGTAGTTTGAAAAGTGGACTGGTGCCATTTTTTGAACCCGGATTGCAAGACTTTGTCAAAGAAACCAATGAATCTGGATTTCTCAACTTTTCAGACAATTTAGAAGAGGCCGTTAAGCGGGCCCAAATCATCTTCATTGCAGTAGGCACACCATCGCTACCGAACGGTGAACCAGACCTCTCTCAGGTGATGGTTGTGGCGCGCAGCATTGGCAGCTCACTTGACGCCAAGCACCGTCGCATCATCGTTAACAAGTCGACTGTGCCTGTGGGCTCAGGTAACTGGGTAGAAATGCTCGTTTCACAGGGCGTGCAGAACGCTCAACCGGTACCGGCTCGTGCCGCTCGTCCAGAGTCGCCGAGCTTTGTGGTTGTGAGTAATCCTGAATTCTTGCGCGAAGGCAGTGCTATTGCCGACTCGTTCTATCCCGATCGCATTGTCGTTGGTTCAACCGATGAACAAGCTGTAGCGGTGATGAAGACGCTCTATAAGCCAATCATCGAACAGAGTTTCGATGTGCCGACCTTTGCGCCGCGTCCAAAAGATTTTTCATCCGTTCCATTTGTAGTGACAGACCTGGCTTCGGCAGAGCTGATCAAATATTCGGCAAATGCTTTCTTAGCTATGAAAATTAGCTTTGCCAATGAAATCGCTGGTTTGTGCGAAAAAGTTGGTGCCGATGTTAGTCAAGTTACCCAGGGCATCGGCCTCGATTATCGAATTGGCAAAGCTTTCTTGCATGCAGGTGTTGGCTGGGGCGGGAGCTGTTTTGGCAAGGACGTCAGTGCTTTGATGCAGGTAGCAAAAGAGTATTCGTACCCGACATCGTTGTTAGAAGCCACTGTGGCAGTAAACGATCGCCAACGCTTGGTAGTTATCAAAAAACTTCAAGATGAATTGAAAATATTGAAGGGGCGCACCATTGGCTTACTTGGTCTCTCATTCAAGCCAAATACTGATGACCTGCGTGACGCACCAGCTCTCACTATTGCTTATCAACTATTGAAGATGGGCGCATCGGTAAAGGCTTACGACCCTGTTTCAAACGATCGCTGCAAAGTTTTGCATAGCAATCTCGATTTGGTTTACTGCCAGTCTGTAGACGAACTAGCTGCCGATAGTGATGCTCTAGTTTTGGTTACAGAATGGGAACAATTTAAAAAGCTAGATTGGAAGAAATTGGCCAAGAGTATGCGTTGGCCGCTGGTAATTGATGGCCGCAATGCCTTAAGCGAAGAAGAAATAATCGCTGCCGGTATGACTTATCGAGGAGTAGGACGTTGAGAATTTTAATTACTGGTGGTGCTGGTTTCATTGGTTCGCATTTGACCGATCGCATGATGGCTGAAGGGCACCAAGTCGTAGTGATGGACAATCTCATTACTGGCAACTACCAAAATATTGCTCAACACAAGTCTAATCCTCGTTTCGAGTTCATCCACCACAATGTCTCTAACCATATTCATATCATGGGCGACTTAGATTGGGTTATTCATTTCGCCTCTCCCGCATCGCCAGTAGATTATTTACTCTTGCCCATCGAAACTTTGAAAGTAAATTCGCTTGGTACGCACAATACGCTTGGGTTGGCTCTTTCGAAAGGTGCCCGTTATTTTCTTGCTAGCACTTCTGAAGTGTACGGCGATCCTGAAATCCATCCACAACCTGAAACTTATTGGGGTAACGTAAATCCGATTGGTCCGCGTGGTGTTTATGATGAAGCGAAGCGCTTCGCTGAAGCAATTACTATGGCTTACCACCACAAACATGGCTTGGACACTCGCATTATTCGCATCTTCAATTGCTACGGTCCACGTCTCAGGCTTGATGATGGTCGGGTTGTCTCCAACTTCATTGGACAGGCGCTAGCCAACGAGGCACTTACTGTCTACGGTGAAGGACAGCAAACCAGAAGCTTCCAGTATGTCTCTGACTTGGTTGAGGGCATTGTGCGCTTAATGGATGTTGATCACCATTTGCCAGTCAATCTAGGCAATCCTGAAGAGAAGACTGTTCTTGAGCTGGCCACAATCATTAAAGAGCTTGTAGGCAGCAGCAGCGAAATCGTGAAGAAGCCATTACCTGTTGATGATCCTAAACGTCGCTTACCTGACACCACTAAGGCTAAGAAGCTCATCAATTGGTCTCCAAGCAAAGACTTGGTGGATGGTTTGAAAGAGACAATTGAATGGTATCGCCAGGCTCAGGCCCGCGAACTAGATGCGGTTAAGTAGAAAGCCGTCTTATATATTAAGTACGTTTGAGGGGGCTTAAGTACACTTCTGGGGCAAATAGCCTTGGGGATTTGCTTTGCGGCTTTTGGGGCAGGTAACTTGTAGCTGGGGTGGAACAACAATTAGCTTGACAACAAAATGCCAGAAAGCTTAAAATCCTCTCACCCCCCCCCAATTCTTACCATATCTTTTTCGAGGCCAGTGCAATGACTGACAAGCCAACGCGTGTAGCAGATTCTCAAGCTAAGTCTAGCTCGTCCGAAGAAGGTGGATTATCCTTCCATGGCATCATGAGCGGACTCAGCAAGGCTAAAGACGCTGTCGTAGACGGGGGCTCTAAGGTCTACCATAAAAGCAAAGACTTGGTTGAAGAGAATGCTCCCAAGGTTAAACACGCTGTTGAAGAGAACGCGCCCAAGGTTAAGCAGGCTGCTATTGACGCTGCTCATAGCAAGACTGGTAAAGCCGTTATTGCCGCTGGCACAGAAGCGTACCAAGACGAAAAGCGGCATGCTATCGGTATTGGTGATGCCGCCAAGCGAGGCGACGTCAAAACTTTAGTTAGAGAAGGCGCACCGCTATTGGCTGGCCCGCAGGGCTATGTGGCAGAGCGCGTCATCGGTCAAGTGACCAAGCAAGGGGTCAAGGCCCTGCCAGCAGAGCATCAAGGCGAAGCTCGGGCTGTCCTAGAAGTGGGCAAGGTTGCTTCTGGTGGAATACCTGATGCGAAGCACGTCATTACTGGTGTAGTGCTAGATTCTGATAAGCGCGGCCAGGCGATGGATGTCGCTAAGCACGCTGGAAATAAAGTTTTGGGTTGGTTCAAAGGCGGCGACAGTGAGGCTGACGGTAAAGCTGAGCAGAAGCAATCAGGTGCTAGAAAGTCAGATTTGGGAGATTATCCAACTGAAGAAAGGCAGCAAAAAGACCTGCCAAAGCGCCCAGCCACGAAGAAGTAGTTGAGACAATAAGTAGTTGAGACAATAAGTAGTTGAAGCAAGAAGTAGCTGAAACAAGAAGTTAAGTATTCGCTCTTTCATAGATATTAGAATGTGCGTTTCTTCTTTTGATTTCGCACAGCTATTAGTGCAAAAAGGCATTTTTTGCTACGCTATATTCGTACTGATTATTGAGGCAGGGGAATTACATGATTGGCAGCAGATTGTTATTGCGCTTGGCTGTTTTTGCAGTAATTGCAAGCAGCTGTACCTTGCTTTCTGCTTGTGGTGGTGGCTCCAAGCCCACTGGTTTAGAGCTTCCAGAAAAGTTTCCCGTTGCTTGCTACCCCGGCACTGAATGTACAAAGTCTGACAGCACTCCGATTGGCCAGAACAAGTACAGAATGGTTGTAATTCTGCAGAGCAAAGATGAGTTCGATAAGATTCTCAATTTCTATAAAAATGAAATAGCTATGAAGGCTTATAGACTGCAATCTGACAATAACATCAAAGGTACTATTACTCTTGAATGCACAGCAGACTGGGCCAATCTCACTATTATTCTGGTGCCGATCAATGAGACACAGACAGTTATTTGTATTACTTACGATCCGAAGCTCGACCCGAACGTAAAATAGAAATGATTGCAGTATCACTGGTGGTGCGGCCGATTGCCTCTCTGGCGTTTAGCATCGGTCTAATTTTGTGGCAAGATGTCTTGCCCGCTTTTGCTCAGGTCGCAAATGCGCCTATTCCTGGAGCAGCATCTGCGCCAGTGTTAGCGCCAGCTCCAACTCCTGGATTAGCTCCTGGAGCGGCGCCAGCTCCAAGCTTCCAGGCGACAGCATTGGGTGCATTTGTAGATCACCTTGCCTACGAAGGCTGGAACGGTATTCCGCTCTATCTCTGGCAGCCACTTGCCGGGGCGCTCATGCCACAAATACCTGATAGTGACGGTGTTAAAGCTGCCATCCTGCAAGAATATGGTCTGCAGTCTTTCACTCGCAAATCATTTCAGCGTGGCCAGCGATATATACATGTAGATGTCTATGAATTCGCCAACAACAATGGTGCATTCGCAGCTTATAGTTTCTTGCGTCGCGGAGCGACCACCATAGTCTTGCGTGGTGACGCCACTTCAGAAGATGACGACAGCATTTCTTTTGTTCAAGGCAAGACTTTTATATCTATATATGGAACGTCAGGCGATGATGACGAGAGCAAGGATGTCATTAGGAAGATCGCAGCTAAGGCTGCCAAAGCGATAGCTGAAACTGGCGCCCCACCCTATATTCTTTCGACTATGCCACAGTTAGAATTTTTGCGCGGTAGCGAAAAAATTGTGATGGGGCCAATATCAGCTCGGCGATTTTTCCCGGCACCTTACTTAAACGCTCTCGACTTTAAGCAGGCGAAATTGGCTTGTGTAGCCGACTATCAAATGCGTGAACCTGTCAAAGAGCGCGTCAAGCTAATGCTTGTTGATTACGCTGGTAATACCAAAGCAGCAACGGCTAGCTATCAGGCTTATGTAGTCGCTCTCTGCACGAGCCGCGATGAAAACCCTGACCTGCGCTTGGCTCAAGAGAGTAATCAGTTCCGCAACGGCGCTACCTTCTGCGAGATTCAACTTCATGGCTCTCGTGTATTTATGGTCTCCGGTGCGCGAAAAAAATACAGCGCAGAACTTTTGCTCAGACAAATTCGCTAACAAGATATCAAAATGGTGCCAATTCGCCGCGTAGTCAAGAGGCTCTCTGGCTCTGGGTTTTCTCTCAAGACGCCGCCCTCGCCCGATTTTCTTAAAATGGTGCCGATCAAGTGTTGCGAGGCGTTACAAGCGTTCTCGCGGTTTGAGATGTGGCGTTTTTTTCATGATCGAAATTGCCGATTCTTGAAATAGGCCCAGGCTGCTGATCTTGCGAGTTATCCAGTAGTAGCCAATTGTGTATATTTCTGGATGCTTCTGCAAGAAGCCCATGAATAGGCACTTCTGTATTGTTTGACACGCCCTATTTAGCTTGGTATGATTTCTCTCGTCGTCTGAATCACATTCGCCTTGAGCGAATTACTCCGACGCCAACTTGAACCCTGATAACTGAATAGCCTTATGTACAAGGCGCCTGTCAAGAATTTTGAGTAGGCAAACTAAATCGTTTTAAACGCACTTGGCTAACGCTGAGTGACAACGGAGAGTTTGATCCTGGCTCAGGACGAACGCT
>JBBRMD010000019.1:0-81293 GCA_038231015.1 Candidatus Obscuribacterales bacterium | reverse complement strand
ACGAGCCGAATGAAGAGTTCTTTGGCGCTCTTGCTAAAGGTCAGAACCCCGATGTCCTATTTATTACTTGTTCTGATTCGCGCGTTGTTCCCAATCTGCTTACTCAAACTGATCCGGGTCAACTATTCACTATCCGTAACGCCGGCAATATTGTGCCTGTGCATGGTGATTATGTAAGTGGAGAGGAGGCGACCATTGAGTTTGCTCTTGAAGCTTTGAATATCAAGAACATTGTTGTCTGTGGTCACACCAAATGCGGTGCTATGACTGGTGTGCTCAAGCCTGAGATTTTGGCCACTATGCCGAGTGTTGAGAAGTGGCTGGCCGGCGCCTCTAAGTCGAAAAAAATTGTAGAAGAGCACTATCCTGATTTAGACTTTGATGGTCAGCACAGTGTTATTGTGCAAGAAAATGTTTTGATGCAATTAGAGAATGTGCGTTTGCTACCTTGTGTTGCACGCAGAATCTGGAAGCGCGAAATTGAGCTGCATGGCTGGGTCTACGACATCGAAACGGGTGATGTCTTTATTTACGATCCGATTGAAGAAGAGTTTCTGCCAATACGCCACTCTGCAGACGGCTCGTTGGGCTTAGATTCGGCTCAAGGCATGACACGGTAGAGACAAGATAGAGACAAGATAGAAATTCCTCAAGATAGAAATTCCTACTCTTTGCCAAATCTGTTCAAAATAGCTTTGTTAATGTACGGCGTCTTAAAGCTTTGCGGAGTGTAGACTGTTGTTGCGCTATCTAGCTTGAGAATTATTGGTAATGCATCTGGTGTAATCGGGTTGCCTGAGAGCTTCAGTCTTCTTAGCTGCGGAAGATCGAGCAGAATCGAAAGGTTCTTGTTGGTTATGTGATTTCCGCCCACATACAGAAGTTTGAGGTTTTTCAATTTGCCAATATAGAGCATGTCTTCATCATTCAAGTTGCAAGAATCGGCTGTTAGCTGGCGCAACTTATTGCCTTTTGCAAGTATTTTCAAAATTGGTCTGCAATCGTTCATTTCAGAAATTGTGAGGTATGCCAGTTCGGGAAGGCGCTTTAGTTTCGTCAGATCACGGCCAGACATGTCGCTGCCGTCGAGTACCAGATCATCTAGGTTTGGCAGCTGGTTCAAATCTTCAATAGACTCTTTAGTAAGGTCTGACATCGGCGCACAAAATTTTTGCAGTGATTTGAGTTGGGTAATATATTTTGTCGTTTGCGGATGCCATTTTTTCTCAAAGTCTGTTTGACCCAGAATTAGAGTTCGCAGATCATTTTTACCAAAGCCCAGAAGGAATTCTGGGTGTTCCATAATTAGCTCATTTGGACGGAAAAAAACATAGGGACCAGTCTGGATTGATACGTCGCCTTCTGCTTTTACCCCTTTGCCTTCGTCTCCCTGGCCAATCGTACCAATCGAAGGTGTAGGAAAATGATAGTGAAACATGCCATCTTTGGTGTCTGGCAATCTGTAAGGCGCGACCTTAATCTTATCTATATTGACTAGGGGGGCCGTGCTCGGTGTCGGTACCGGCCGCTGGCTGTTTCCCGTCATAATGTCAGCCCGTTTTATACTGCCTGCTTTTGGCTCTGAGGCGTGGAGGGCATAGTCAATCATGGCAAATCCACTCACGCAGATTGCCGCGATGCCTGCTGCACTCAGTGCCATTTTTCGACCTGAAATAGAATTCAATGGTCCGCTTTGCTTTAGCGCTGCGGCTGGCTCTATAACAGATTGACGGCCTCCTGATTTAGGCGGTGAAGAGTATGTGCTGTGCTTGTTGTATTCGATAATGTCGAGAACTTCTTCTACTGTTTGCACGCGTTCGTTTGGATCTTTAGCGAGCATGCTCGCCACCAGTCTTTCTAGCCAATCTGGATAAAGGGCTGTGGTCGGATTATTTTCATTTTTCTCTGCCTCTGTAGCTGAAATCGACGTCAGTGTTGGTACCGGTGCTTGCTGGTGGCAGAGCATCGTAGCAAAGGCAGTGGAGGCGCAGAACGGTGGGCGCCCATTGAGCATTTCAAACAGGGCGCACCCGGCAGAGTAGATGTCTGAGCGAGCATCGACCTTTAGTCCCATACTTTGCTCTGGGCTCATATAGAGGGGGCTGCCAAATACTGTTCCAATCGCGGTCAGTCGCTGCACGTCAAGGCTTTCGTCGACTAGAGCTGCAATACCGAAGTCAACCAGTTTCACTTTTTGAACGGCGTCGTTGGTACTGCTTTTTAATTCGAGAAAAATATTTGATGGTTTGATGTCACGATGCACAATTTTTCGTTGGTGGCAAATCGATAAACCCTGGCAAAGCTCGCGAAAGATCTTAAGTGCTTCAGTCTGCTCTAGTTGGCCTTTACGGTCAATTCTCTCTGCAACATTCTCACCTTCTAGAACTTCCATGGTGTAGTATGGCGTGCCATTACTGGTGATGCCAAAGTCGAAGACTTGGACAATGTTCTTGTGTTGCAGCCTGCCGATTGACTGCGCTTCTCTTTGGAAGCGCTGGCGGTTGTCGTCTGTCAGATTTCGCTCGTGGAAGGTCTTGAGAGCAACGTCTTTGTTCAGCTGTATGTGGTGGGCTAGGTAAACTGCACCCATTCCACCTTGGCCAAGCAAGGCTAGTATTTTGTACTTCTCGTCAATGATTTTGCCATCATAGCTTTCGCCGGAACTTGCTGTAGTGCTAGACACCACCGCATTTGTGCTAGTTTCAAACAAAGAGGGCTGTTTGTGGGCTTGCTGATTGGTAGTACTTTGAGATGGTTTATTGGTTGTGTTTTTGCGGCTATACGCTTGATTATTGCTTGCAAGAGCAGCTACTATCGCATCTCTAGAGATGGCGATGCCATTGACGATGGGAATTGTTCGTGACTTCGAAAGATCTTCTAGTTCATCTTCTTGGTTGCTCATTGAAGTGATTATCCGCATTGCCAGAAGAAATAACCCTCTGGCTGATGTTCTGTTTTCCTAAGGAAAATATAGGCGGTGCCGCAATCGCCAAAGTTGGGTGCGTCGCAATACCATTTGGCACCGGTGTCCGGGTCATTCAAAGGAGAAATGGAGTGAGGTGCTCTTGGGTCCAGATATTTTGGTTCAAGCGATTTCCTTCGTCGATTTACAACCGTCTCGACAGTGCATCCGACTTCATCAGGTTGAGGTAGTTCGCTGTAGAACCGCATAAGATAATTTATTTGGCCGACGAAGTACCAATCTCCCAGGGGTGCCTCTTCTGGGTTTTGTTCCCACTTCGGGACGGCGCCTAGCTTTGTAGCTTCACTAATTGCTGCCCGCATTTCGTCTGGAAGAGCGTAGTAGTTGGCTTGGTAGAGTTCGTAGTCAATCTTCTCGTCAATTCCATCTTCTTTTATAAGCCACCCGATAACGCGGGCCTCCGTTTCAATTGTTGGTTTGTCGTCAGGAAGCTCAGTTGTACAGTTTAAGAGCTCATTTCCTTCAACTACAAAGCAGCTATTGGCGCCTGATGAACCGTCCCAACTTTCGCATTCACCAGGGTTGTGATCACATTGAAATACAAATAGCACTCTTCCGTCGGCCCCCAAATCTAAACGGACAGCATCATGTTGAAGTTGGGCGATTAGACTCTGGTGCTTGCCGCAGTTTGTGCAGAGCGGCCAACGCGAAATTGGCAAACCCCAAGGTCGTCCACCGAATTTATCTTCGATGCTTGTCTGCATTGGTAGCTGGGTAGTTAGTCGTAAATCAGGTATGAAATATTGCATTGTGACATTGTACCTCCCTCGCTTAGTCCTTAACTTTGCCAGAAGATGCGTCAATGACTTTTTTATAGGTCAGAATGCAATTAACGCTGCGACTCAGTTTCCATCAGCAAGTTATGGTTTTGGTGCTGAATCTGTTTCTGAATTTGTCACTGGGCCTAGATCGGCAGGCCTTGTGTTAGTCAATGGCGGGTAAACGTGGCCGAAGTCTTGAGGGCGGGGGGTTCTATAGCCGTCACCGCGAGAATAGTCGTCGCGAGGCTTACTATCGTAGTCTTGGTTGCCGAGACCGCAGTATCCGTCGGTATTCCAGTCAAGTATTGATATTTTGCCTTCAGCGTCTAGATGGCTCGGGCCTCGGCCAGAGTGGCTTTTTTCGCCAATAAAGTTACTCAGTTTGCCGTTTAGAAGCTCTTGCTCGCGCCCTTGCCAGATTGCGATCTCGTCCTTTGAGATTGTCCCGTAGCTTTCGCTGGAGACAGCAATCGAGTTAAAGTCTTTCTTTAAGGCTTCAAGTGTTTTTTTATCGTCAGCCGATATGTCGCTTCGAGTTGCTGACTGAGCGACATCTTCGGGCGTTAGTTGTGATGGCCAAACTATCTGCAGGGGGTTTAAGCCGTCGAAGCCTTGGTGGAATTTGTCATAGGCTTTTGTGTAAGCTTCCGCTTTTTTGTCTATAGCAGCGCTTTCGTCGGCAGCGAGAGTGCGAATTTCATCTACGCTGCGCATTATAGGTTGGCCTTCAACGTCTCTATCTATACCGTCTTTGTCCCGCATGGCCACGACTTTAAGGCCGGGCAAGAGGTTGTTCCTTTCCAAGCCAGTATTAATTGCGGTAATTGGTTGCTGGAACAACTCAGGCTGCTGCTTTTGCAGGTCTTGTATTTGCCATTGCATCGGTTGGTATGGGGTGGCGCCAGGGGCGTCACCGCTGCTCTGATTGCGGTCATACATGCTGCCGGTAGTCTCAACGGTTATGCTTTTGTCGTAAGATTTTTGTGCGCAATCCATGATCTGCTCCACCAGATTTAGTAATGGGCGCACATTACCAGCGGCAAGTGGACACCAAGTAGACATGGATACCTGGAAATTTAGTTATTTAGACGCTCAAAATTGCTACCTTAGGCCTTTTGAGAAGCTGCTGATTACGATGAATGAAAGCGCTTGTAAAAGCTTTTCTTCAAGAGTTCGGCGATTACAATGTAGCAGCCGACTATTGCCCCCATCGCCGCTATAAATGTAAGAGGCAATGCTTGGAAGCCTAATGTCGCTGCTAGTGGTGTGAAGGGGAAGAGGCAGGCTGCGATGCTCACCGAGATGGTGGTATAAAGCAATGGCTTGCTTGGTCTGCTTGCCGTGATACTTCTGCTAGTACGAATCACTAGCACCACTAGCGATGCTGAAACCACTGATTCTACAAACCATCCTGTTCTAAATTGTTCGGCACCTGTTTTAAGTACGGCGTAAAGTACATAGAAGGTAAGCAGATCGAAGAGTGAGCTGAGAGTGCCGAATGTAAGCATGAAAGAGCGAATGAATTTTATGTTCCAGCGCATCGGCTTGGCCACCATTTCTTCGTCAACTGCATCTGTGGCAATCGTCATTTCAGGCAAGTCGGTGAGCATATTAGTCATCAGTATTTGGTGAGGAAGAAGTGGTAAGAATGGCAAGAATAAAGAGGCGGCCGCCATGCTAGACATATTGCCGAAATTGGCACTAGTTGCCATAAATATGTACTTCATCGTATTGGCAAAAGTCTTGCGGCCCTCTCTTATACCTGCGACTAGAACTTCTAAGTCGTGTTCGAGCATTACCAGTTGCGCTGCTTCTTTTGCGACGTCTACTGCGTTGTTAACCGAAATACCGACATCAGCAGCGTGCAGAGCTGGAGCGTCATTGATTCCGTCGCCGATGTATCCAACAACATTACCGGCCTTTCGTAGAGCGAGAATAATTTGCTCTTTTTGATTGGGCTCTACTTCGGCGAAGACGTCGGTGGCGTTGGCCAAGGCTACTAGGGCATCAGGACTCACATTTTTTATCTCTTCAGCGCGCAAGATTTTAACATCGATAAAACCAATTTGTTTTGCCACTGCTGTAGCTACTAGATGGTTGTCACCAGTAATAACTTTAAGGCGCACTCCCAGCTCGTTTAGCTCTTGCACCACTTTGATTATTTCAGGTTTGGGTGGGTCGCTGAATATAAGCATGCCGACAAATATCATTTCACATTCGTCTGTTGTGGTTATGCGATTTTCGGATACTCTTTTTTGCGCTACTCCCAGAACTCTTTTGCCAGCCTCACTGTATTTCGTCATCATTTCATCAATAGAAGATTGCATTTGCGCTAAGGGCAATTCACCGCTACTGGTCTGGACCCTAGTGCAAATCGAAAGCACATTTTTAAGGGCCCCTTTAGTAACCATCAAATTGGTACTTTCTCTATCGTCGTGCACCATGATTGTGAGGCATTTGCGGCTAAAGTCGTAAGGGATTTCATCAAGTTTAGAGAAGTGATCGACTTTTACGTTTTGGAGATTGCGAATGGCCAAGTCGATTGGGTTGGTAAACCCTGTTTCTAGGCTGGCATTTAGAAAGGCGAGTAGTTTGACTGCTGGACATTCTTGCCCCTGCACATCAATCGCGCCGTGCAGTTCCACGATGCCTTCAGTTAGTGTTCCAGTTTTGTCAGAGCATAAGACATTCATGCTGCCAAAGGTTTCGATTGCTGAAAGTCTTTTGACGATCACTTTGCCCTCGGCCATCTTTTTAGCACCGCTGGCCAGGTTGATACTGATGATGGCGGGAAGAAGCTGCGGAGTGAGTCCCACAGCAAGCGCGAGTGAGAACATGAACGACTCAAGAATGGGCTTATGCAGAAAGACGTTTACGGCAAAGATTATTAGCACCAACACCAAGGTGATTTCCATCAAGAAATAACCAAATTGGCGAATGCCTCGCTCAAAGTCGGTTTCTGGTACTTCGCTAGAAAGATGCTCTGAGATCTTGCCAAACTCGCTCTGCGCGTTGGTGTTGATACTAAGTATGGTGGCCGTTCCACTAACCACATGTGTGCCCCCAAAGACGCTGTTGCTGCGCGCATTGAGGGGGCTTGCTTGGTCGATTATGCCAGCATGCTTTTCTACCGGAAATGTCTCGCCGGTTAGCGAGGCTTCGTCTACGAATAGCTCTTTGCTTTCTATAATGAGGCCATCAGCAGCAATGGTTGAACCGGCTGTCAGAAGAAGGATATCGCCCGGCACTACTTCGTTTGAAGGAATGTCAATTGCGCGGCCATCGCGCATTACACTGCAATGGGTTTCAATAACTTTTAGCATTGCAGTCAGGGTGTTGCGCGCTCCGCGCTCTTGAACAAAGCTTAGTGCACCACTGACAAAGACGATAAGCAGAATTATGATTGAATCGAGGTGGTCGCCCAGAAAAATAGAGAGGATGGCCGCAAAAAGCAAAAGTAGCACAATGGGGCTTTTGAATTGGGCAATCAGTAGGTGAAGGTCTGTATTCTTTTGAGTATGTTTGACTTTTGCCTGCTCAAGCAAAAGAGTTTTGGCTGCACCACTGCTAAGGCCAGATGGGCTTGTTTTGAGCTGCGAACATAGAGCTTTTGGGCTTTCGCTCCAGAATTGGGTTGTCACCGTCTAAATCCTCTATATTTCTAAGGTTTCAGTATTGCCGAAATCGCTATGTAATTTCTCATTCCCCTAGTTTACTTGGTTCTAAGACACCTTAAATGAGCACCGGCTGCTCTGCTGGGGGAACTTTCAGGTTTAATTTGCATTCTGGCTGAACTACATATATGGTTAGTCAAAAGCACCTTGACTACTGATTGGTGGCTTTTGCCCCTCAGGATTGCCTGAGTTACTACGGTGTCAGCTATGAGAAATTCCGTTGCCTTGGCCTTTGGGCTAATTGCAGTGTTATCCACCAATTCCCTTTGTCTGCCGGCTTTCAGCCAGCAAGAACAGTATCCGCCAGCTAGCCAGCCCAACTATCAGTCTAGCCAGCCTAATTATCAGGCCCAGCCGAATTACCAGACTAATCAAGCCAGTCAAACCAATTACCAAGCTCAGCCGAACTATCAACCTAATCAGGCCAGTCAAACTAATTACCAGCCTCAATACGGTTCGCCAGACCAATCCCAAGCCTCCCAGCAGTATGGAGCTTCGCAGCAATACGGTGCAGCTCCTCAGTCGCAGCAATATTCTGGTCAAGCTGATTGGGCGCAGCAAGGCGGTCAGCCGCCGATGCAGCAATCTGGTATGCAGCAATCTGGTATGCAGCAACCGCCCATGCAGCAATCTAATATGCAGCAATCTAATATGCAGCAGTCTGTGCAACAGCAAGATTTTTCCGGCAGCAATGCATCGTCAAATTCCTCAAATTCTTCCGACAACAGTAACTACAATCAAACTGGCCATGCCAACTTCGATACTTCGACGACTCCACCAGCCAGTGGCGGACATTCCAAGTTGCGTGGTGCGGCCGGAACAGCCACCAAAGTGTTAGCGAAAACAGCTGCCGTGGCCTTGCCTACAGTAGGGCTCATTTTCCTCACTCGAGCCATGAATAAGAGCAATCCATACGGAATGATGAATAGTGGTTATGGCAACGGTTATGGCATGAATGGTTACGGCAACGGCTATGGCATGAATGGTTATGGCAGTGGCTATGGGAATGGTTATGGCTATGGTGGTGGCTATGGAAATGGTTACGGCGGTTACGGTTGGTAATTGCTTACTAAAGACTGTAATCTCCAAACACAGTCCATTCGCCGATCTTCTTGAAGCTACTCATCGCCCGTAGTTTTCTCTTTGGAAGATTTATCCATTTAACTCGCTTCTTATTACTCGGCTCTTCATTGATGTCTTCTGTGACACCATTGCTGGTGACCTTTTTTAGCTTGTTGCTGTAAAAGTTATAGCTAAGTAGAGTTTCTTCTCCTGAGTTCCGCTGAAATTCAGTTACTTCAGCTCCAACTAAGTAGAACTTGCTGTTCAGATATTTGAATTTATAAATTGAACTAGATGTAAACCAAGAGCCAGCGCTGAAGAATACTTTAGTTGCTAACTGCAAAGTGCGTTCTTTGATTTTTATACTTTCAAACGGTTCTTCCATATTCGGTCCATCCGGAATTGGAATTATCGAACTTGGCTGTTCAGCAAGGTGGAAGTTTTTCTTAAGTGGATCTTTAAATAGAATGATTAGCATACGAGGGTTGGTATCAAATTCTGCGTTTCCGAGAAATTTATTTGGTTGTTTGAATCTCGCATAGTTAGCTTGCACTGCAATGGCTGCATCAGCTGCTCTGTCGCCATTCAGGTCGCCTGTGCACTGACCTAATATTTTCCAGCCTTTTGGAACAAAATCAATTGGCTTGCTACCATTGGTGCGCACTTTGGGGTAATCAGCAGCTGTAGGAAACTTGAATTCGCCGTCATCAACCTCTGCTTCATTAGCTCGAACACTTGGTATAGCCAGCACCATCGATGATACCAATATGTTCCAGATCATTTTTCGCACTACTTACTACCTCTTTCTTGTTCAATCTTGCCCGATTTATATGTTTTCACTCACTAGGGCTTGGGTATATGAGTAACATCCCCCTGTGTGCCGGACGTATAGAGCCCACCCATTAGCATTTGAGATAATTATGTCTAAACCAGAAGAAGTTTCCATTTCAGATCGCAACGTAGTTCCAGCTCAGGCTGACAACAATGGTAATAAATTGGGCGAACAGGCCGCTGACCTGCTGACCAGTTTGCAGAAAGGTGATAAGGTCAGCCAGCCTCAGTTGGCTGAGGCTTTGGCACCAGCGCTGGGTGATGCCAAACATCATTCGCTGGCACCGGCTGCCAAAATGATGTTAGACGAGTTCAAGCTAGTCGACGGCGATAAAGACGGTGGTGCGACAGCTAAAGAAATTGGCGATTATGTTCAGAAGAATGCCGCTCGCTTGGCTGATGCTCCGAAAATTAAGGATGCTAACGAGCCCTGGTATGAAAAAGCCTGGGATCAAACTGCTTCAGCGCGCCAATTAGCTAGTAGTGTTTTCGGTGGAGCCGCCGAAGGTGCCGCTATGGCAGCTGGAATTGGCGGGGCTGTCGGTAAGGTCTCGGATGAGCAGGCCGGCACTGCGGCTGTGAAAGCCATGCTTACGAAAGATGGAAAAGCTGAGTAAGTGTCAAAGCTGAAAAAAGAAATACTGCCGGCTGCTGTAACTCTTTTCGGAATTGGTTACCTAATTTTCCATTGGGCGGCAATGCCTGATACCGTGCCGATGCACTTTGGCCTGTCGGGTCAGCCTGACGGTTGGGCTCCTAAGCCCGTGGCTGGCATGTTGCCATTCATTGCCCTTTTCCTTTATGTCAATTTGACCTTTGCCGAGAAAAGTAGCCGCTTTAACTTTCCCTGGAAGGTGACTGACCAGAACCGTGACATTCTCTATGCCATGGCCAGTAAGTTGATGTTTACTCTAAAGCTTCAATTGTCGGCACTTGTGGCCTATCTGGAGGTGGCGGTGGTCGAAACTGCTTTGAAGCGTATGGATGGTCTCGGGCCGTGGTTTGCGCCAGTATTTATTGGCTCTCTCGTTATTACCATTGGCCTTTTCTTCGTGCAGGGCAAGAGAGTCGTGACTGCCCAAGAGCGGACACCTTAGCTGCCAACATGGTAGATTAGTGCTCCTTCCGACTGCAATTCTCTTCCTTACCCGGAGAAATCGTCCATTGGTTCCTCATTGGCTACGGCTAACTCATTGGCTAAAATACTCTCATGGCCGGCGCTCTAAATTGGCCTTGAGCGTCAGCGCATTGGCCGCGAGCATTGTCTTGCTCAGCCCCTCTGCAATTGCAATTAGCAAGCAAGAGCTTGAAAACAGCCTGCCAGACAACAGTACCGTTGATAAGCTTGCCAAGGTCAGTGTTGGCATGCCTTACCTCGATAGCCTCAGTACTGCGGCTTTGAATCTAAAAGACTATCAATGCTATTGCCAGCTTTTCACAGTGAAAAATGATAAGTGGAAAGACTATGGTGGTGCCTATTTGTCTTTCAAGCAAAGGGAACTCTTGCGAGCTGAGATTAAATCACTTGATTACCGCAACGGTTCAGTTGTCGTGAAGCAAAGCGATGGTGCCATAAGAGGAAAAGGTGGTGGCACTCTTAGCTTGGTCAAGATGACTCTACAGCCTGATTCACGCACTCTCAAGCTACCTACTGGTTTTAGTTTGGCGGAGAGCGATTTTCTCTCACTCACATCATCTCTAAAGCGCCAAGTTGCTAATGGTGCCGTTGCTACCGTCTCGGCGCCCGTAAAGCTAGCTCCCTTCAAAGAGCCAGTTTTAGTTTTGTTGATGCGTGAGAAAAAAGGTGAAGAGGCGGTCATCGGAAGTTCGTTTGTGCATGTGGTTTACCTAAGTGCTAAGACAAAAATTCCGATCGCATGGAACACCTACAAAGATGGGCAGCCTAATGCCTTCGTTTTCTTCGACCAACTCGATTTCAATAAGGGTTTGTCGGATAGTTTGTTTACTTTATAATTTTATATCTGAGGATAGGTCTAATGTTTTCAGCTCAGTTTTCACTTAAGTCGCCAGTTAAGTCTTTTGTTTGTCGACTAGCTCTGCTAGCAGTGGCCGTTTCGTTACCGCTTTTGATTGCAGTTTCACAAGTGTTTGCTGCCGATAGCAAAAGTGAAGAAAGCAAAGCTGTAGATGGTAAAGTCGCCGAAAGCAAAACAAACTCTGCTTCTGCTTTGCACTTAGTTAGGCGCACCGCCAGTGATGCTGAGCAAATGGCGCCCGAAGCAATGCTAAGCGACCTGCGTGATACCAGGCTCTCTTTGACACAGCTGAGGCAACAGTCCGTTAATCTTTTTCTTGAAGTAACTCGTCCGCGCATGACCGTAAACGATACGCCATTAGAACAAAGCCCATCTGTAATTTCAGCATCGATGTTTGATGCCAATAAGAAGTATCTTGCTCCGCGTAAAGAATGGCTGGTGCTTTACATTAATACCCTTGAACCAATTGTTCATTTGCTCTGCGAAGATATCAATGATGTTGATACAAACGGCCGCAAGGTGACAAAGGCCTTTGAGCAACGTATTAACCCTCTTTGGGCTAACTGGCGCGAAAATGTTCTTAGCATTAATAAGTCGCTAGACCAAGTACAAGGTTCGCTACCTGTCGGCGACGACGACGAAAGTGCTGATACTAATTCGACCATCGCTAAAGCCGCTTTGGATATTTTCCAAAGAGCAGAAGAACTAGAAAAGATTCGCTATCGCGTAGTGTTAGCTTCGATCGAAGAATATAAAAAAGAAGCTAGCACGGCTGTTAAGTAGTTTAGAGGATAAATAGTTAGAGTGTTAATTACTCTGAGTATCAATAACTCTGAGTATTAATTAGACTAAGTGTTAATTAGTCTAGGCGCAAACTCTTGCGCACTTCATTGGCTATGGCCGTGCCTTCTAAGCGGCGCATGTGCTCCAGAGAATCGTTTTGGCTAAGCAGGTTTAGGCTGCCTTCCCAGCAGATGCGTTTGTCTATGATGATGATTTTTTGGTGAATCTTTGAATGCTGCGTCACTGTTATGCCAATGCTCTGTAGCTGCGCAATCACAGCCTCAGCTTCTCGTCTCATATGCGGAGCGGCGTGTTCATCAGGCGGTCTGGTATAGACTGTCAATTTGACGCCGCGTGCCACCATATTGGCAAATTGCTCGGTGAAATGAGAAGTACGTTTTACTGTGAGAAATGGGCTGATGATAAAGGTGCTTTCTTGTGCGGCACTCAAGTCAAGTCTGAAAGCGCTCCAGAAGTCTTGTTCTGTAAATACTTGCGAGTTGCTGCTGCCGCCTCGGGTGCTGCCGGGAGCTACTCTTCTCGCTGATTCTATTGGCGTACCCGAATCATCTAGCGCGCGGGCGCTGAAACAATCATCTATTTGGCGTGCGTTGAGAACCAGTCCGGCAAGAGCCAGCTTGTCGATAAACTGACAGAGGATGCCGCCCTTGTGGTTATCTACAAAGAATTGTCTGTTGACGATCAATATAAAGATCGCTCGGGCTCTCGTTAGGGCGACATTGAGCAAGACGCCAGCGGTTGACTTCGCACCAGTTGTGCTCATCTGGTCGCTGATAAAATCATCGAGCATCGATTTTTTGCTGCCTTTGCCATCGACACAGTCAAAGATAATTGCAGAAGATTCTCCACCCTGAAAGCGGTGCACAGTGCTTATTAGCGCTCGCTCTCCAAAGCCTAATTCGTTGACTGCCTTGGCTATCAGCTCGGCCTGTGGTCTATACGGAGTGGCCACGCCGACAGATATTTCTCGATGTTCTTGCAATAGCCGTTTGGAAAGACTTATGGCTAGACCGGCGGAGTACAAATTTATTCTGCTGCCGCTTGGTGGGCTGATACACCATGGGTCGACGTGCGAAGTATCAATTACTATTATTCTATTGTCACCAAATATAGAGTCGTTGATGCCTAGTAGTTTTGTACTCTCGGCGCTTCGAAGCATACCGCCATAAAATAGTTTGCTAGATATCGCTGCAATCTGTGGAGCCATTCGATACTGCGTATCAAGCATTGATACAATTTCGTTTTCTTGTGCTTTTTCGACGCTGCCGATTTCTAGTTGATCAAATATACTTTCCCCCAGCCATTTTTTTGCTGCTTTTGTATCGGCTACAACGATGGGCGGGAGTTGCTTAAAGTCGCCAACGAGGGTAACGCCGGTGGTGGTTTTGCCGAGTGCCCAGTAGAGATGAGGCATTGGCACCATGCTTGATTCGTCTACTATAAGAATATCGAAGCTCTGCTCAGCTAGAAAATTGCTGAGAAATAATTTGCTCAGTGTTGTTCCGACTACTCGCGCTTCAGCTATAACTTTGCTGGCACCGTTGTCGATAATTGCTTCGATTTCATTGATACGATTGCAGCAAGCATTTATTTTCGGTTGGTAAGCCTCAATATATTTTCCAACATCGTTTGGAGTTAGTCCGGTGCTTTCCATCAACCGATCTAGTTCAAGGTGGGCTTGTTCTAGTTTCTCTTCATTGGCTGCAGTTGCAGCTTGCGCTTCGTGAAGCTTACTCGCTATCTCGTCGACAAAGCGTTGGCGCGTCGAAATGAAAATATTGAGGTCTTTGATATGCGTTTCTTGTGTGGCGGCATCAATTTCGCGTTGAGCTACAGACAGGTTGCGGTGCGCTTGTTGCAGCTGTAATTGTGCGTTGGCGATGTCTGCCAAAACCTGCTGTAGGCGTTGCTGTTGGTTATCGACTTGTTTTGGTCGCTGAATTTCTTTCTCTAATTGCCTGGCTGTGTCAGCTGCTTTTCTCAGCGCCTGCCACTGACTCATGGCCTCTTCTACTGGCCTGAGTTCGACCTCGATATGTTCGCGCTCGTTGAGCAAATGGGCATTACTTGCTGCCACCACTTTGTCGAGAATTACTAAAGGATATTGCTTGGGCAGGTTGGGATTTTTTGGCAAACCAATTCGTATGATTTTGCCTTGAGCGTAATATGTGTCGTTAAGTTGGGCCGCTATATCTTCAAGGGCGGCATCAACAGCGGTGTTAGCGTGTGACACTAATAGCACTCGTCTGCCGGCGTTGAGATGGGCTTCTACTGCTCTTGCTATGGTGCGAGTCTTTCCGGTGCCTGGTGGCCCCCAAATAACTGCCAGCGATGAGCTAAATGAGTTTGTGATTGCCGAGGCTTGCGACGAATTAGGCGCATTATCTGATTGAAACGAATACGTTGGTTGGGTGCCGACTCTGACCAATGGTTTTGCTATACCTGTGAAAACCTCTTCGGCAAATTTAAATTGAGCGAGATTCTTAGATTTAGCATCTTTAAATTTGTTGACTAAGCGCAGGAGAATAAGAGAGCGGTTACTTGAGAGCTGCGCTGATGGTATTGTCGAGCCGGCTTCTGGGGTAATTTTTGCTGCAATGGCCGAAGTTACTGCAATTTGCACGGTTAAGCCGTCAGTTGCCACTAGCGAGCAGTCAAAAGTCTCGCCATTCAGGGCAATTAGTGCTGGCGAGTCGTCATCGCCAACAAAGAAACGCAAAGCCGTAAAGGTATAGATGCAGTTATCGCCAATTTGGCTGGTTAGACTTCCGTCAACAACAGTGGTGGCACCGGTCTTGTTTTTTTTGACCGCTTCGATTTCATCTTGAAGGGCCGCAATTAAATCGTCTATGCGGTTTTGGGTCAAGCTTGGTACCTGTTTGTATCGAGGAATTAACCAGCCAAGAGGCTAGAACTGGTTTTCTAGTTGTTTAGCTTGCTTGTCTTTTAGCTTGCTTGTCTTTTAGCTTGCTAATCTTTTAGTTTGGTGACGATGACGAAGCTTTTGACTTTGCCGTCTTTGCCGAATGAAATGGTGACATTATCAAAAACAGTTGCCCTGCTTATGTCGTCTGTAATCAAGTACATTAGCTCGTCTTGGGTCTGGCTATACGTGCCCTTGCCCAATGCTTTCTCTACATCGGCGCGGCTCATGCCGAGCATGGTTGGAGCTGTTTTACCAATGCTTGCCCAGCGCTCAGTGGAAGTTTTTCCGGCAACGACGTTGGCCCAGCTCTTTCGTGAGCTTTTATCTGAACCTTTATCTGAACCCTTCTCTGAGCCTTTCTCTGAAACTTTTTCAGAGTCTTTCGCTGAAGCTTCTGGGGCTATGGCGCAATTGAATGATAGTACTGCAATAGTAGCTAATGCAAAAAATGTCTGTTTCATAAAACCTGTTTGAATCTTGAGGAGAATATTGGTAGCGAATTTTAGCACCAATGACATTCTATTAATTAACCGCTCATAGAATAGGCCCTTGCTAGAACTAGAGGTTACTTCAAGCGCTTTTCAAAGCAGAGAAAACGCAGTCCATCACGAAAGGCTAGGCTAATTTCGCCGCACAAAACATAGCCAAGTTTTGGGAAAAGTTTTTGTGTTGCCAGATTATTGGTATTTGTATCTACGCGCAACGTGGCTATTTCGCGCTGATTGGCTAATTTCTCGGCCTGCTGCATTAATTCTGCGGCCACACCTTTGCCTTGAAAATCGGGGTCGACAGCCAAGCGGTGAACAACAATGGCGCATTCGCTTGTGTCCCATACTTCCGCGTATTCTGGCTCTTGAGTTGTCGTGATGGCGGCCACGCCAGCCACCTTGCCATCTATTTCGGCTAGCCAAAGTTGGGCCATGTTTACATCGCGCTCAAAAACCCCAGCGTTTGGATATTTGTCATCCCATTGGAGGTTGCCACTTGCTCGCATAAGGGGCACGACTTTATTGACGAGAGTCATTACTGCTGGCACGTCAGCTATTGTCGCTTCTCTAACTTGCATTTCCACTTCCCTAGGCTGGATCGACGAAAACTAATTGTATCGGTTATTCGAATTGCGGTGCTTACAGCGTTGACCAAAAGGATGACTTGGTCTAGCTATTTATACCGCCTTACGGTGATGTTTTACCTGTCGTAAGCAGCCATACTGATCGGTGTAATTAGAAAGATAAGCAAGTGGAGCTCCAATGAAATCTGGTTCTATTTTATTGCCAATTAATGGCTCCCCTGAGTCACTGTTCGCCTCAGAATTTGTCTGGTCTTTGGCTAGTGACACGCAGTTGAAAGTGACAGCACAACACACTATCGATATTTTTGGAACGCTCCAGTTTTTGGGTCAAGAAAAAGCTGGTTTGATAGGTTCTGGGCCTTATGTCGCTGCCTATCAGAGCATTTGCGAGTCTTTAAGAGGCATTGGGCGCAAATTGGAAGATTCATACACCGCTCGGGCCACGTCACGCAAGCTAGAGTCTACCTTCGTCTGCACAGAAGGTGATCCGGTCGAAGAGATCTGCAAATTGACTGCCAGCCACGATTTACTTGTGGTGGGTTACCGAAAGCGCGCTGCTGTCGATTATCCAGCTTGCCAAGGCATCAAGCTTTCCCGCGCTGAGCGTCTTGCTCACTTGTCAGCGATTCCAATTCTGTTTGTGCAGAAGCCAATTTCAGAAGTAACAGAGTTTGCTATTTTCGTCTCGATGGATCATATAAATGTCAATTGGTTAAAAAATTGCATGCACTCTGCAATGGCTATTGGTGCTAATTACACTGTGACAATTTTAGCTTCAGGAATTCACGAAGAGCCCGCTGAGTCGTTTGTGCATGACTTGATAGCGGCCGATGGCGAAATTGAAGCGGAAAATATCAAGATTGTTTCTACTACTACTGACGGGCTGTTGAACTTCGGCCAAGTTAAGGGTTCGGTTGATCACGGTCGCATCATAGTATTGCCCACAATTGATGCTGGTGACCATCGCATTACCTCGACTGGTGAGTGCCCAACAGCGCTTTTGCGGCGGGTAGCATTTGAGTCTATTCTGCTTTGGCCTGAAGAGTTTGCCAAGCCACTGTTTCGCGGCGAAAAAGTGCTGCTCAATGCTGGCTAGTGAGACTTGAGATTTGCAAATAAAAGTGCCTAAGACTGCTCTTGGTTTTTTACTTCAGCAATGCCGAGTCGCAGAAGATGACCAATTTGCCCAATGCCTTTAGCTAGTTCGTCACAGGTGGCAGCTAGCTTTAGCCGGTCAACCGAGTCGCCGACTAGGCCGATGCCATTGAAGATTTGCTCAAGACCATTGGCTAGTTTGGGAAAGTCTGTGGAATCAATTGTATCTTTGACCTTTTCGCCTAAGTGATTGAGCACGTCCATCACCTGATCAACATCTTTTTGGCCGTCTTTGTCGAGGTCAAGTTGTTTCAATTCTTCTAGGCGTTCTTTGAGGTAGTCACGAGCTGAGTCGACTGCAACTGCTGTGAGTGTCTTTTTAATGAACACGATTATTTCCTCTTTTCTTTAAGTAATTGCTGATAAGTTTCTTGTGCTCGTTCGAGTGGCTTTCGTGGACTGCCGTTTGTGTCTATGTAATAATTGCATAGAGTTGCAAGTGTAACGGCGCCCTAAGCTTATCAAGTTAGGCTGGCTGTTCTTGCTCTGTTTTAGATAATATGTTTTAGATAAATTGTAGAGAAGTATTACAGTGCCAATCAGCCCTAAGAGTCAAATCGTAAAAACAGCCGAGTTCAAGGCAGATTTTTTCAAGGCTCTTAGTAATCCGTTGCGCATTCGTATCATTTATGAGTTACGTCACGATGAATTAACAGTTTCAGAGCTTCGCGACCGTTTAGGTGTGGAGTTGCCGAACGTCTCACAACAACTGTCTGTATTGAAGTCGAAGAAGCTTGTTTCTGCGCGCAAGCAAGGCATCAATATATATTATTCGTGCAGCGATCAAAAAGTATTTAAATTACTAGACGCTTAGACGTCTAGAGTATATCGTTTCTGCTGGCACTCCCGGTGATGGCATTACAGTTACTTTGTTGCCACTGCTCTTTGTGTAGAGAGATTACTCTGTGGCTAAATTTTTAGAAAACAGCAAGAGCGAGAGCTTGTCTAGTTTTGTCCGCATACTGCTGTTTTTGACACTGCTACTATGAGCCCTTCAGCGCACTATGTAAGGACTATCGAGATGACAGTTACCAAAGAGAAAACCACTACAACAAAAACAAGAGCCGCGAAGGCTAAGGCAGTAAAAGCTACTGCTAATTCTGCTGTTCTTGAGCCGTCATCAGTCGTCGTTGAGACCGTTTCTGTTGTTTCCGAACCTGTTTCAGTAGTTCTATCAGAAGTTGCAGCAGAAGCAGTGTTAGAAGTTGTATCAGTACCTGCTGTTGAGAAAGCAACTGTGAGCCTGGCTCAGGTGGCTCAGCGTGCTTATGAAATATGGCAAGCCTCAGGTTGTGAGCACGGTCGTGATGCAGAGCATTGGCTAGCCGCTGAGCACGAGCTAAAGCACTAAATCAAGCGCTAACTCAAGTACTAATTCCGGCACTAACTCCGGCAGTAACTCCGGCAATAACACTCACGAGCACTGCTTATTTCCACCTAATTGATTTGAGTGCATTCAAACTTACCGATGTGTTCTTGAAAAATTCAGCAGTCGGTGCTTGGAAGGTGACTTCTTGTACCGCACTGCCGGTGCCATCAGAATCAATGAAGATTGTGCGGGCCGATAGGCCGTGCTGCGGATAGCGGCCTTCAATAGTTAGAACTCGCTTGCCGTTCAGATCTTCTGTTTTGGCGGAGTTAATTTTAAAATCTTCTTTGTTGGAGCGGTTAGCGCCAAGTACTTGATGTAAGCTTTCTATTTCTTGGGGAGTTAGTGAGTGTGGTGCTCTTTCTAGAGTGTCGTGAAAGACCCGCGAACTTTCAGCGCCCATTCTGCTGCCGCGATATTCAAAATAGAATTTGACGTTGGCGTTTGAGCTTAAGTGATATTCTTTGAAATTATTGTTAGCAAATGTGCCGCTAACTTGTTTGCCACTCTCGAAATTTGCAGGCATGGTCATCGACGAAATTTGACCACGATCGCTTACAATCGGACCGTCGCTTTGACGCTTCTCGCCACCGCTAATGGTGCCATCTTTGCTGTCTTTATTGTCATTCATCAATTCGTCAAAGAGTCTGCGTCGCTGTTCTTCAGCGGCATCGCGTCGTTCAATTTTGACTGGTTGATTTTGTGTCTGGAAATCGTCCAACGGTCCCATGGTCTTTCCTTCTTAGTTTTGTCGATTTGTTTGTCGACATGTTTGTCGACTGCTTTCCTTAGCGCGTTCCTATTTTTTCGTCTTTAGTGAATCTCTGATTGCTTTGATTTCTTCTGCTGTAAAGCCTTTAATTGTTTCCATTAGCTCGGCTACGCCTTGGTCATAAATCAGTTTGCCAACTTTGTTCCAGACACCCAATCTCTTCGACTCATCGCGCAAGCCGATCATAATATCAACCTGGTGCTGTACGGCTGCTTTGTAAGCTACATCATTGAGCAAGCCATCTTTGTGTTGTTCTCTCAGCACGCGCATCGCTGCAGCTGGTTCTAAGCTATTCATCGTGTCTTTCAGCTTGCCCGAAACCCTTTCTTTCTCTGGGCCGTCGGGCATTTTTGCAGCTTCTTTCGAAAGGCGTGTTACTTCTTTCTCGTAGTCTTCTTTTGAGAGCTGAGCATCCTGGAATTTCAACCTAGCCAATTCTAGTTCTTTGTAGTTGTCTGGCTGGCCGGCATCTTTTGCGGCTTTTACATCTTTCTCTAATTCGCTAACAGCATGGCCTTTGTCTTTTATAGCACCGTAAAGTTCGTGCACTGATATCGGTTTGGTGGCATCATGATCGTTAGCCGAGCCCCATTGGTTATCTACAGTCACTTTCGCGGGAGGGCCGGGTGAGTAGTCGGTGATTGTCACCACATGGCCGCCACCTGAGCCACCTGCTGCACCCGAACCTGAGTCAGTCCAGAATGGTTCCATACTGGTATCGACAGTAACTATCAATGGCAGTTTGCCGTCTTTCTTGGCTTGGGCTAAGGCATCATTTAATTCTTGCTCTGACTTGACCCTGGTGACGCCGTCTGACTTATCGATATTAGGGCCATCGTGGGTAATAACTACACCTTTTTCAGGTTTGCCGGTGATGGCGCTGTAGGTGTCGCGCAAGTTGCCGAGGTTTTCATCATATATTTGCGGATGATTGTCTTTGACCGTTGGTGGCTTAGTGGCGTAGTCAATGATGCGTTCACCAGTGTCACCAGAGCCAGGAGTAGTTGGATGCTGCTCATAGCGTAATTGACCGTGGGGATTGGTCTTGCGGTTTTCTTGGTCGATGTGCAAATTGACTGCTGTCACTTGGAAGATTTCGCTGGCATGACTGCGATCGCCGTCAGTGGTATTGCGATTGCGAGCTTCGTCGTGGGCGCCAGGGTTAACGTGTACGCGGCGACCGTCGCTGGCGACGTACTGTCCAGTTAGGGCGACATCAGCCACTAAGCGGGCGGCATCAGATGGGTTGCGAGTGTACATGCGGGTTTCGACAGTGGCCATGTTGCAGGTGTTGTGTTGCCCCTGAGCGATACTTGTCGGATCTGCTGCCTGCCTCATTATCTGCTCGGCTAGGTCTTTTCTTTGCTCAGGCTTAAGCGGTTTGTCACCCTTGGCCTCGAGTAAGCGGTCGATTTCTTTATATGTTTTGGCAATTTCAGTTGGGCTCAGTTTGTCCCGTTCGGCGCGCTCTTCAAAGAGGCGCATGTTTTCTTTAAACTGTGCCAGCTTTTCTGGATCGTTTTTGAATTTCTCTTCGGCTTGTTTAACTAGCTTTTCTTTGGCTTCGCTTTGCTTTTGTTCTTCAGGTTTGGCGTCGGCGGCCTTGTCCCCCGGCACTTTCACCCGATCACCCGGATGCATAGGATGATTGGCGTCTTTCCAGCCATTTAAGCCGACAATTTCTTTGATTATCCTCTGGGTGTCGTGCGCTGTACCGTCTTTTCCAGCTAAATGCTTGGCGATTCTTTCAACGCTGTCGCCTGGTTTGACCACATACTCGTCGACTACCGGCTTCTCATTTTTTTCAGGAGTGTTCTTGAGCTGCTCTACTTTAAAGTCGGCCGAGGTGTTCTCGACTTTGTTATTGAGTAATTTTTTCAGGTCAGCGTCGTTAGTTTGGAAATTCAATTTGTCGGCGTTTGAGAGACCACTTTTATCAAGGTTGTCGAAACGAATTTCGGCAGCAGCCTTGATTTCTTGCTGGGTTTTCTCGGCCATAGTGCCCGGCCTGCGGTCTGGTCCATAGGCATGATCGCTGTTGGGGTGAGCCTGGTATATGTCTACTGTGGCAAGGTCTAGCGTCTTTGCTGTGTTGAGCAACGGTTTGTCCTGGAGGAAGATGCGATTGTCTTCCTGTTTAATAATTGCCTGACTGCCGAGGGCGTTATCGGTTGACCCAACAGCCTGTTCGGTCTTTTTCTCTTGCAACTCAGGAGTTTGCTTAGTTACTGTCATTTATAGCTACTAAAAAGGAAGTCGAAAGTTGAGCGCGAAAGGGCTGCGAAAAGAAAAGTTCCAGCTTTCGATTCATACCCGCTTCTGGCCTCTTTCAAGCGATTTTTGGCCCACAGATTGCCCGCTTTGATTTCTGCACAAATAAAAATGTCCGATTTCGGGACGGAAATCGGACATTTTAGGATGACAAATTGAGAGCATTACAGAGCGGTAAATATGGCAATCGCATTAGCAACAGTGCTAGCGATTGCTATGAGTCTGATGAACTAGACTTTTTCCGCCAATAGCTTTTCTAGGTCTACCAAGGCAGCGCTAAAGCCATCGATTCCCTCTTTGAGCTTCTCGTTGGCCATGCGATCTTCTTCGTGCATTTTGGCGAATACTTCTTTGTTCATTTCGATGCGCTCGATTTTCATATCTTTTGCAGCCGCTGCATCGAGCTTGCGTGGCAGATCGCCTTCGCTCGAATTTAATTCTTCGAGCAATTTAGGCGATATTGTAAGCAAGTCACAACCGGCAAGCTCTGTGATCTCGCCCATGTTGCGGAAGCTGGCACCCATCACGACGGTCTTGTAGTCGAATTTCTTGTAGTAGTTGTAGATTGAGGTAACTGATTTGACCCCTGGATCTTCAGCGCTGCTGTAATCTTTGCCGGTGTCTTTTTTGTACCAGTCTAAGATGCGGCCGACAAACGGTGAAATTAGGGTGACTTTGGCTTCGGCGCAGGAGATAGCTTGGTGCATGCCGAACAAAAGGGTCATGTTGCAGTGGATACCTTCTTTCTCTAAGGTTTCAGCTGCTTTGATGCCTTCCCAGGTAGAGGCGATTTTAATTAAAATGCGTTCGCGAGTGAAGCCGTCTTTTTCGTAAAGAGTGATGATTTCGCGGGCTTGCTTGATAGTTGCTTCAGTATCATATGACAATCGAGCGTCGATTTCAGTTGAAACTCGTCCTGGCACGATTTCTAAGATTTTCTTGCCGAAGGCGACTGCCAAGTGGCTGAAAGCTTTCTCTGCGACAGCTTTTTTGTCGGCGCTGGCGCCTAGTTCTGCTTTAGCGTCAGCGATAACGCCATCAATCAAAGCGCCATAGGCTGGCATTTTCGCCGCTGCCATGATTAGAGAAGGATTGGTTGTGCTGTCTTGCGGCTTGTACTTGACGATTGACTCAAATTCGCCGGTATCGGCCACCACTTTGGTCATTTGCCGCAATTGCTCTAATAAAGTCGCCATAAAGAACCTCTCTTCCAGTGCACCTATTCAGCAATAGCATAACCGCAATAGTCACTCATCGAGCCGCCAAGAGGCAAAAAAGTGTCTATATGTGTATATGGTGGCCGCTAGATACCAACTGTCATTTGGCACCGCCTGTAGTGTAAACTAGGCTGAGTTAGGGTCACATGGTGGCAGTCTTTTCTTGAACTCTGTTTTTCGTTGCAACGCTGCTTTATTGATCGTCTGTTGTTTCTTTGCTCAGCAAAGCGCTTTAGCTTTATCTAGCAAAGACCAGTTTAAACAAGCGGGCTCGTATGAAACTCAGGGGCAGGTGCAAAAGGCTAAAGTGGCCTACAGCCAACTGATTAAAGAGCAGGCGGCCAACCCGCGCGATCCTTTTGTCTTCCGCAGTCAAGTGCGCCTCGCCCGCATTTCTTTAGAGCAGGGTGATCTGGCCGCCGCTAATTCTGTCTATCAGGCGGCTCTTCAGCTCGGTGATAAGCAGATTCAGGCTGATCCTGAATTGATGATCGACATGGATGATTTTGCTGAGACTTATGCAGTTCAATCGAAGAAGAGTAAAGAAGGGAAGGCCTTTCTTCTCTGCGCACTAGAGCTTCGCAAAAAGATTGACCCGCATCATCCTAAGGTTAATGAGTCTTATCGTCAGCTTGCCACCTACATGATTATGAATAGCAATTTGGGTGAAGCGAAGCGTTATATTATGTGCGCCATTAATAGTCAGAGTTCAGCTGACACTCCAAAAAAATTGGATAGACTGGCTGAAGATCAAATGCTTTATAGCGAATATCAAACAGCGATGGAAGTAACTTATCGCTTCGCTGCTTTGAGTCCAGAAATATCTGCCGGATTCGCTGCTAAGTGCAAGCAGGCCATTCAAGAGAATAAATTGCTTAGGCAGAAGCAGAAGAAGACTCATCTACGGCATTAAGGTATCAAACATCTCTGCTGCTTTTTTAATTTTGGTGGCATCGTTAGTAATTAGGCTTGAGCTTTTTACTGCTTTATATTTCTTTGGTGGCAGCCATTCACTAAGTGGCACTGTTGCTGGCGTTAGTGAGACTACATTGATTGTGGTCTCGCGCCTTCCGTCTGGATAGATATTAGTTGCTTTAAGCATTGGTCCGTTGAGAAAGGGCATGCTGCAACGCCAGCGGATGAACTGTAGAACCATGGGCGAAATGCTTTTGTCTTGCAGCTCTAGAACTTCCATGCGGGTGTATTCAGAGACTTTCTTGTCACTAGATTGATAGAAGAATTCGCCTTTGCTTTTAATCGAATCCATCGGTTCAATCTCAAGATAGATAGCCTTAGCTGGTTTTCCTTTGTAAGAGGTGGAGATGGCTGTTTTCGATTTGACGGTCATCGGTTCTTTGCCACCTAACTTGTTTAACCAGTACGAAGGAGGAAAGAGCCTGCCGAGCTTTGTTGATTCGTTGTAGACCAGAACGTCCCATTTGGGAGCCATGCAGTAATAAGCCGTCGACTGTGATGGAATCCGCCAGACAGCACCGTCGGCAGCCGTTATTAAAGTTGCCGCGCCATTGAAGTCCAACTTCAAGATGTATTTATCCACTTTTTTTCAGTTGGCTGAGCAGCCAGGCCTGCGATATTTTGATTAAAAAAAGTCTGAGTCAATATAGTTATGCTGAGCACGGCCAAGACCACCAATGGTTTGTTGGTCGCTGCTTTTCTTTGGCTTAAGCCCTTAGGCGTAGTCATCTCCAGAGAATTGGCAGGCTTGCGCTTTTTCATTGACTAAGTAGTTAGACTCTCGTTAGATCATCTTAGCGCATGCTGAATGGTTAAGCCTGCTTTAGCTTTAGCCGAATTTATCGAATTTGTGATGGCACGTAAATGAATGCTCTGTCATAGAGAAAGAAACTGCGGTTCCTCCCATTGATCATAGATTTTGGACCGCTATAGTGGAACTCAAGGTAACCGTTTGGCGACGGATTTTATAAAGGGGTGTTACTGCATGGCGATTGTGAGTAGTCTTTGGAATACCTTGGTCGGCAAGCAAAACACCAGCCATAGCAAGGAACCGAGACCACTTGCCCGGGCAAAAACCGCAGTTCCTCTCAGCGGCAATCACAATCCTGTTCACCTAGAGAAACGTAAGTTAGTTGCTACTCGCAGTCAGCTCGAGTCGCAGTCTAATTCCAAGCTTGATCTTCAGCATTTGCGTGCGCGCATCGACAGTGAATCGCGCCAGTATGCTGAGATGCGCGAGAGACAACAGACATCTATTTCTCGATGGTTCGGTGAGCGTGCCAGTGGTATCGATGAAGCCGCTCTCACTAAGCGGTTGGCCGCGCCCTCGCCGAGATTGAGCCAAGATGAGTTGGAGCTTAGCCTAAACTTTTCTGACATTCATCTACCCGACTACTATCAAAGTGATGTGATTTGCCTCGGTACAAGTAGTGAATCTCCGTTGCCATCAGGCTTTGCTGTTGATTGCTCTGAAGAGCTTGAAGTCTTGGCTGGCGGCGAAGTCTTTGCTGGCTCTGATGTGTTTGCTGGTTCTGAAGTAATTGCTTGCAACGAATGGCATAACGATATTTCTGATTCGGCCGATTTCTCTGATATGGCGGCCGATTTTGCCGACTTTGCCGATCTTGTGTTGATGCCGCCGCTCGTGGCATTGACTGAGAATGTGCCAGAGCTTGATGATTTGCTCGCTCGTTTGCAGATTGTGGAGTGGCTAGAAGCCCAAGAGGCCGAAGCTAAGGAAGCGGCAGAGCAAGACGAACAAGACCAAGAGCAACAAGATCAAGTACGCGAGTATCATGCCGACCTGCACATCGTGACACCGTTTGAAACTTGCTTGCAGCCTGAAGAGAATAAACCTGTGCCTATGATTAAAGGTCAGGGCAAGGGAAAAAAAGGCAGACGCGCTCGCGGCAAAGAAGCTGCTAAAATTAAGAACGGCACAAGAGATTAAGTAGCTGCTGTTCTAAATTTTAGGGGGCCTCTTGAGATTCGGAAAGTTCGACCTCTCGATTATTCGCGAATGTGTGTTCAAGCTCGATGGTGGTGCAATGTTCGGCGTGGTGCCAAAAACATTGTGGGGTAAGACTTCTGCTGCCGATGATCAAAACCGTGTCATTCTTGCTTGCAATCTTCTTCTGATTGATACTGGCGAAAAGAAAGTTCTGATAGAAACTGGTATGGGCGATCGCTGGAACGAAATAGAGCGAGAACGTTTCGGCCTGAAATCATTAGTTAGCTCAGCCACTGTTCTCGAGCAAGTTAATCTTAGGCCTGAAGACATAGACTTTGTTGTAATTTCGCATTTGCACTTCGATCACGTTGGTGGTGCCACCATGCTGAAGGATGGCAAACTCGTGCCGGTATTTCCTAATGCTCAATATGTGGTGCAGCAGGGCGAATGGGATTTTGCCTTTAAAGCCAATGCTAGAGCAAAAGCCAGTTATCGACCTGATGACTTCGTGCCGCTGAAAGAACATAATCAGATATTGTTTGTTGATGGCGACCATGAAGTGGTGCCTGGTATTTGGGTGAAAGTTACTGGTGGGCACACTAGCCACCATCAAGTAGTTTATTTTGAATCAGAGCAAGAGAAAGGCGTTTGCTTCGCTGACATAATTCCCACCAAGAGTCATGTAAATCCACCATGGGTTATGGGTTATGACCATTACCCACTTGTCAGTTGTGACATCAAATCAGATTGGCTGGCCCGCGCAGCAGAGCAGAATTGGTTAGTGGTCTTCGATCACGAACCAGGTATCCCATGGGGTCGAGTAAAAGTTGAGGGCGGCAAGTTTGCCTTTGAGGCACTGCCAGAAGAATCGCTCACTTTTACATCAGGCCGTGGTAAGGCTCTTGCTAGCGTCGGGTAACTTTTGAGTGCTAAAAGCTGAAGATTCTAATTTGAGCATAGAGCCAGTAAAAGCTCAGCCTGTTCAGCCAAAATATAAACCCATTGCCGAGAGGAAGGTAGTTTTATTCGCTTTTTTGGTCGGCCTAATTTTGGCTTTAGCGGCTCCCGGTCTAGACCAGTGGTATCTATCTTGGTTTGTCTTTAGTGCTGTTCTTGTTTTGACAGTAACAGCCAAAGAGCCCTGGCAAGCCGCCTTGCGTGGATTAGCGGTCGGCTTTACCTACCACTTGGTCTATCTTAGTTGGTTTCTCACTTTCCGCCCGGTCTACTGCCAGGGCACATTCTCTGTTTGCCCTGAGGCTATCACCGCCCTGTTCTGGGTGATGACCTCGTATTTTGAGGGTTTGTTGCTAGGGGTTGGCACATGTTTGATAAGGGCTGTGCCCATGACTGGTGGTTGGTTGCCGCAAAGATACCAGGGGCGGTGGCGTCTGCCGAGCTTCGTCGTCGTGCCAGCTCTCTGGCTCTTGGTCGATCGAATGGTCCATACTACGCAGCTCCTTGGCTTCCCTTGGGCTTCGCTACAGTATGGTCAGTACAAGCAGCTGATTGTTCTGCAAGTTGCTCCCTTGATTGGCGGCGTTGGCATTGGTGCCTGGATTGTTCTCGTAAACTTAAACATTGCAGCTTATTTGGCTAGGCTTCCATTGGTTGAGCGCTTGCTTGGCATGTCTTTGAAGGAAACCCCTGAGAATGCCCTCGGTTTTATTAGCAAGAAAGCTTTGATCATTAATACGCTTGCGACAGTTGTACTTTCACTTGCCCTTCTGGCATTCGGGCAGAATCGCTTGAACAGCGAAGAGGCACTCTTGTCGAGCAAACCAAAAGTGATGGCGGCGGCGGTGCAGGCTGGTTTATCTGATGTTGCCCATAAAGTCTCTTCTGCCATTGTTTTCAAACGTTACTTTGATCAGATAGCCCGTGTGCCAAGCGGTAGCGTCTGCATTTGGCCTGAATGGGCCGTTCCTATCGACTTCTCTCACGATCGAAAATTACTTGAAGCGTCGTCGCGATATGCAGCTGCTTGCAAGCAGAATTGGGTTCTAGGATGCTTTGACAATGACATTGCTGGACGTAAGTTTAATTCGGTCTGTGCCGTTGATGATAAGGGTACCATTCTGCCAAATGTTTACCACAAGCGCTATCTAGTTCCAGTAGGTGAGTATACTCCCGACTTTATTCGCCTTAGTCCGATTGGCGTTCTTCTCTATGGACCCGGCAAGAAATATAACGACTCTAGTTCTGGCGATGCGGCCACGGTCTTCGACCTTAAAGCGGTGAAAGTGTCTCCTGTGGTTTGTTTTGAATGCGCCTATCCACGTGTGTGTGCTCAATCTGTTCTGGCTGGGGGGCAATTATTGAGTGATTCTAGTGATAACAGCTGGTTCTGTCGTTCTATTTTAAGTGATCAAATGGTGGCTTTCTGTGTCATGCGTGCGGCTGAAAATCACCGCTCATTTGTCTTTGCTACAGCTCTTGGCCCGTCTGCAATTATTGATTCTAGCGGCCACATTTTGAAAATTGGTCCTCGTGAAGAAGCAGCCGCAATCAGTAATTTAGTTCCGGTAGAGCGAGATATAACACCATTTACCCGTTGGTGCTTCTAAATTTATGACACTATTTGATCGCTATGTCTTTTTTGAAACCATTCAGCTTTTAGGCGTTGGCACTCTGGCGATTCTTGGCATATTTTTTGGCACAGTCGAATTTCAAAATGTCATGGAGATGATGAGTAAGGCCGGTATGCCTTTGCAAACAGTGTTAACTGTTATGGTACTGCAACTGCCAACTGGTATGGCTTATTGTCTTCCTGCTGGTGTGGTCGTTGCCATTATGTTGGTACTAGCCCGTGCTAGCCGGGACAGTGAAGTTGTCGCCCTGCAGCTCTTAGGTGTGCCTCTCTTGCGTGTACTGGCGCCTTTTCTGGGAATCGGCCTTCTAGCTTCTGTTTGTTGCTTCTATGTAAGTGAAAACATAGCCCCTCAAGCTAAAGATCTTTCGCGCCGTTTCTTTGCCATTTCAGCAAACAAAACCGAACGACCCTTTGCTAATCAGAATGAGGTTCGATTGGAACCGACTGCTGGTCATGTAGAAAAGATTATGCTAGTGGGTAGAGGCAAGGGTGCCACTGTATATGGTTTCATAAGTTTTGACTTGACCAAGGCACCTATGGTTAAGTTGATTTGTGCCAATACTGCCGAGTGGAAAAATTATTCTTGGACTTTGCGCGATGGCCGCCTTTTTGAACTCTTCAATGGTGATGCCCCAGCGGTGCAGATTCAGTTTGCTCAGATGCAAATGCCTGCCATCGCTGATCCTGCTGAGCTAATGGACAGTGGCAATCGCAGCACTCTTGAGTATACTCGCAGTGAATTGCAGACCATGATTGCCAATGGTAAGCGACTAAACATTCCGGTGCCGCCTTATTTGCGCTTTCAATATTATCGCCGTTACACTCATCCGCTTAGTTGCTTCTTTCTCTCGATGGCTGCTGCACCTATGGTGCTGATGCGCAAGCGCAAGGGCAGAGATTTTTCTATGCTTTATTGCGGTTTGACTATTGCTGCTTTTTTCTTTGGTCAAGAAATCGCAATGGGTTTGGTCGTTAATGACCGTCTAGATCCGCTTCTCGGCGCTTGTTTACCGACGGGAACTTTGGCTTTTCTTGGACTGTCACTGGCTCTATTTTTGCGGCGCTAGTTTTTTGTTTTAAAATCGGTAACCATACCGAAAAGTTCTTGTCGTCATAAATTTTCTGCCAGGCCGGTGAGCAGAGAAGAGCTTTGTATATGCGATAAGAGTCGTCGACGCAAACTGCATCCACCTGCCACTTTTCGATGTATTGCTGCCAGCCATCTTCGGCGTCGAAACAGTTGTTGAACTCAGTGCAAAACTGACGCCCATAGAAATCGAAGCGGGTATCGAAGAAGACGGGCACAATGTTTTCATAGATAAGGGTGCTACCCACAGCCGGATCGCAAAGTAGTCTCTTTGTCAGGGCGGGGTGCTCCTTTAAAAATTCAGTGACCTTTAGGCTGCTGTCTGAATTTGTGAACCAGACTGGTTTGTCTTGTGGAAATTGCTGTACGTAGAAAAAAAGTGCGCTAATAAGAGCGAGGCAGGCAAGACCGATGTTCAAGGTGTGCCGAAGTTTCTTTGGCTGTGCCTCTAGTTCTCCTATATTTTCTCCCGACCTAAAAATTGGAAAGCTGGCAAGGGCCATGCTCACATAGGGCCAGGTTATGAGCATGGCAACCGGCCCGAAGCGGTATAAAAGAAGGGCTGCAGCGCTAGTTATTGCACTCAAGAGCAGCCCTGCTAGTGGCACCGAGCGCCGTCCCATAATCATGGCTGCCCACGCTAGAGCCAGGTAAAGCAGCTCATACAAGTGAGACTTTGCCTGAGTAAGAAGAAGCGGTTGTAGTTCTCTGATTGAAGCAAAGTCTGGTTCTGTCGTGAATGAGAGGTTATAGACAATTAGCCCTGTGCCATATGGATTAATTAAGACAGCAAGAAGGCAAGCAAACAAAGCCAGCAACAGCGCTTTTGAGCCGGTCTTCTTACTAATTGCTGCTTCAAATAAATAAGCTGCCACCATGCCGAGGCCAATAAACCAAAACGAATGAAGGTTCGCCCATAGCACCATTAGTAGTGGCAGGGCGGCCAGACTCTTTTTAGATGTGTTAGTGCGAGTATGTTCGAGGATAGCGCCAAAAGCCAATATGAGTACGAATGATGTTATCTGTGGCCTCGCCCAGAACAGCACAGGGGTGCAGCAGAGGCTGAGCATGGCAAAGGTATAAACAGCACTGACGCCTCTACTTATCATCGAGGCAGGTAGATACCACAGGTAAATTAGGCCGGCAATTATGCTGGTGGCTAACCCTACAAGCCAAAGCCCTCCTTGTTGCCAAAGCCAGCCAAGAATTACAGCATAGAGCCACTGATAGATTACTATTGGTCTTAGCGGGCTTGACCAACTGAAAGGATCATTAGCTGGTATGCCATGTTCGACAATGTATTGCCCTGTTCTTATTAGCCAACCGCTGTCGCTACTTTGAAGTGTGCAGGCGATGTGGCTGCCAAACTTTACTAAGCATAAAAGAGCTAGCAGGGCCAGTAGCAGTGCCGCTAAGGCTTGATGTTGATGAGTTAGGCCTGGGTGCTTGTTAGTTAGCACTGCTCGCTGGTCGTCATTGATTGCTTTGCAGGCTGAATCACCAAGGTGCCCGATATCCGGTCTGCTAGCCGAATTCCTTCACCGCGAAGCATTAGTATGCTCTCTGCCACTACGAGCAGGACGGAATAGGCGAAGCCGAAAATCATCAGGTTGGCAAGTGGGGTGTGATTGAGATCTGCTGGTAAGACTAAGGCTATAAATTGGTAGAGAAAGTAAGGCCAAAGAAACATTAGATTTCTTGTTAATGATTGTGCTAGCGTTGCCCCTTGCTTTGTCTTTTGATCGACCACAGCTAGACCGAGCAGGCCTTTGCCAAATCCACGACCATTAAACAAGCTATCTCTGAACAAAAAGACAGTGAATGCATATAGTTGAATTGGGGCATGGGCTGTCAATCTTTGGCCTTCGGTGCCAAAGAGGGTTCGCACTGCAACCACTGCTATGGTGACCACCCAGAGGCAGATAATATAGTCGTAGATTGAAATTGCTGCAAACCGACGCATGAATATTTTCGCAGCTGGTTGGTCGCTCTTAAGCAGATTATGTTCAAGCAGATCTTGCTCAAGACGGCCTTGCTTTTGTTGATTATGCTTTTTTAGCTGTGAGCGTAAATTGCTGTACGCGCTTAAAGAACCTTGGTCCTTTGCTGCAGCCGTTGACTTCGTTATTTGCTGTTCTGTTTGAGTAGGCAACTAAAATACCGAGTTAGCTATATATTGGCATCTGGCAAGAATACCGTAGAACTGCCAATATGTTTGTTTTTTACACAAATCTAATCTGAGCGGCGCTGTCAATAGGAAAGCTCAATCTTCTGCTCAAGTATAATTGAGTGATTGTCGATATCTTGGGGTCTTGTATGCTTAGTAAGAACAAACGTTTTATTAGTCTTGTGCTTTTGGCTGTGGTCATTGGTCTAGTTAGCTTTGCTGATTCAGCTTTGGCTGGCAAAGGTGAACCAAATAACGACCAAAAAATCAGAAACCAAAATGCTCTTGGACAATTGCTCAATCCAAATAGATAATTTTTAGATGGTGGCGATTGGCGAACCCGGCTTTCGCTTTTTAGGGAGACAGCTCAGTTCTGTCTGGAGTCACTGGTATTTTTAGATTACTTTGAGGATTAGTTGTGATGCGTAGTAATAGCCGTTTTATTAGTTTGTTGATCTTGGCTGTGGTCATTGGTCTAGTTGCCTTTGCTGATTCAGCATTTGCTGGTAAAGGTGGTGGAAATCGCCAAGAAGAGGAATTACTTCGAGACAATTATCGAGCATTGATCTTCAATCCCTTCAATCCAAACAGATAATCTGAGTTTGTCCGCGAAATCAGGGGTTAGGCAGAAAGACAATTTGTCTCATACCATTTCCCCCTGATTTCCTTATCGGGCGATAGTATTTAGAGATTGTTGAAACAACAGGTAACCTCCATATATGCTCACTTTGCTCATTAGCATCGTGGGCATTTATGATTACTGCCCCATAAGCTTTTTGCTCTATTCGCTTGAGCAAACAGTCAAGTTGGCCAGGGTGTAAGGCACCAATGTTCAAAATTGTGGTGGCATCAATCATCGCTGGTACTGAACCAGCAAAAATTGCTAAAGATGGATCTTCACTTAGCAATACCGATTTGTTGCTGCATCGTTGCCTCAATAAAGTGATGGTTTCAGCTGTGTCGGGACGCAGACCTTGGCAGAAAGCCATTTCGCCAGTGAAACCCAGCAGTGGGCTAAGACTAGCTGCGGTAGCGAAAATAGAGATAGTGGCATACTTAGCCGGAGCTTTTGCCAGCTTAATTCCGGCAAGCCAGAAAAGGGCTAGTTCACAACATAATAAGTGATTGTGGAAGGCGCCACGCAGGCCCATTGTGTAGAGAGCTAGCACTGAACTGCATATAAGTAGAATAGTCGGTAAGGCGGCCAGCTCGTCTGATTTGTGGGCGAAACTTTGTTGTTGTTCTTCTTCTTCTTCTTCTTCTTTTTCTTGCTCTGCGCTTACCGCGCTCGTTTTATGGCGGCTTGCCACTGCAATAATGAGTGCAACAGAAATAGTCTTCGGGTCGAGCAAAAATGGAATGAGAAATAGCTTGATTGTCTCCCATTCCCAGGGCAATCCGGCTGCGTAGGTTAGATGGGCGAAGTAGCCACCACTCAAGGCTTGAATTGCAGCTGCTATGACCAGAGATATTATGCTGTAAGCCGCTAAATATTGGCCAGCTAGGCGCTTTTTCCCTTTGTATAAGGCAAAGAGAACGGTGGCAACCATGGCGATAAAGTATTGCTGTTTGGTGAAGAGAGCTAGAATAGCAAAGGCCACAGCAGCAATCGATGGTTTCGGTTTGTCACCGCCTGTAGAGTCAAGCCAAGCTTTGACAAATCTTTCTAAGGCGATCACCATTAGACTGAGGCCAAGCATGTCGACCCGTGCCACAGATGACCAGTGCAGCACCGGTAAGGTGGCAGCAAAACAAGCTAGGACTAGAATCATATTGAAGTCGCTGACTCGACAACGCTTCAGTAAGGCACCAAAACTAACAAAACAAACAAGAGTCGAAGCCATGGTAAGAAACCTTAGTGGCTCGAAGCTGTTACCAAATAGTTTTAACAACAAACCGCCCAGTACAAAATAGAATGGGTTGTAGATAACCACGCTCCACGGCTCGTTTGTCAGGGCGTTTAGGTCATAGATATTGGCACCGTCGGCTAATTGCATGCAGGCCCAGAGCACATGACCTTCGTATTCTATGGCATACGGATTGCCGCGGGCCGAGCCCCAGCAAGTTGTGTATATACAGGCAAGAAAACCGCATACTGCCAATAGCCCGGCTACTTGTGCTGCGTAAAGCGGTGAAGTTCTAAGAGTATTCATTTATGCTTTTCCGCTAGACTTTAGCGTGGTCTTTTCATGAGCAGCTGGCACTTTTTCAATACACGGCTTTGACCAAATGTTGTAGCGGTTTCTATTAAATAACTCGGGCAGGCTCAAGGCCTGAATTAGCATTACCATCCACCATAATGGTGCCATGAACATCAGCGGAATAATGTGATAGAGATCAATTTTGCGATCAAATTTGACTATGGCAAAAAGGAAGAGCGGGTAGCTTAGAAGTGATGCTAGGGCGCCCATTATGTTGACTGCGGTGAGCGGGTTTACCCCGGTGAAAAATCCAAGTGTCCACTTGAGCATTCCTAGAGCTGAACACCATTCCAACAAAAATAGAATGATGCGCCAGTTGAAGAAATGTCCATAAGTTATATATAGGTAGATATAACCTTCAACAATTTTGTAGAGTGTAAATGCACCCATAACCAGAGCTTGAATGTAGCCAAAGACAACCAGGGGCATACTGTAGAGGTCAATTATGTTTGTATTGAGGCGCATGTGCCGCATCAAATTGTTTAGGCCACCACGAGCCCAGCGGGCTCGTTGTTTGCAGAACCAGGTAAAACTTTCAGGCATATTAGTGTATGCCATGGTGCCTTCAGTAAACGAAAGGTGATAGCCAGCTCTCACTAAGCGAATAGCGACGTCCATATCTTCAGAAAGGCCAAAGGTAGAGAAGCCGCCGCAATCGACTAACTCTTTTTTGCGGAACATACCGCACTGCCCTGAGTTGATCACATTAGCATTGACCTTTGTCATAATTGAGCGCAGAAGGGAGGCGTAGAGCTGCTCGACATGAACCCACATCAAGACTCCTTCGTCTCTGTTTTTCACTGCTATGGGGCAAGTGGTGGCAGCAGTTTTCTCTTGCTCAAGATCTTTTTGCATTTCAACCAGGGCATTCGCTTCAATTTCGGTGTCACCGTCTATGATGGCAACTAATTGGCCCGTAGCGCGAGCTATGGCCATATTGAGTGTGGCTGCTTTACCTGTATGAGGCTGGCTGATTAGGGTCAGTGATTGAGTGAGCGATTGAATACCTGGTCGCTCGACCATGGCTGAGACAATGGCAGCGGTGGCATCAGAACTGCCGTCATCGACAACTATTATTTCTTTGTGGCCTTTGTATTCAGCCTTTAGCACTGACTCGACACAGGCTTCGATATAGCGCTGTTCGTTGTGGGCCGGAATAATAACTGTGACACTATCAAAGCTGCTATCAGTCTTGCGGCGCTTAGGCTTGTAAAAAAGTAAGACGTAATAAGAGAGTGTGACCAAGAAAAAGGCCACGGTCATCGCGTCTGTTACTAGCCTAACTGTTGGGTGCATGGCCTTAGCCTTCTATCATTATTGCCAGTCTATCTAAGGAGGGCGTTATTTTCATTGGTTCACTCTCATCGATTGCTCTGGATTTTGTGAATATTGCTTGTTGGGTCAGGCAACTTAAAATAGTAGTTAGTAAATTTGCCTTCCCAGGGAACTGTTTTAAAGGTGCCATCCAAATCTATTTGCTTGCGCGCTTCGGCAGTCAGTAAGATTGTCTTCGGAGTGCGGCCTTGCAAAATTATTGCCAGTGGCACGACTGACCAATGATTTAAAGGAGTGCCCCTGAGCCACTGCAGGTCTTCAATGTTGATAGTGGTTTCTTTGCTGTTGAGCAATTCTGCTTGTAGTTTGCCTGTGCAGGCTGACCATTTAAAGCTTTGAACCAGAGTGGCACTGGCGAATATTATTGCTATGGCGCAAGAAAGAGCTATTCGACCGTCTTTGAACGTGAACGATTTGGGCTCAGTAAGCTTCTCGTAGGTGGCATATAGCATGAGTACAGTAATTGGCACAAAGAGGAAGCGGCTGCTTGGTAGGCATTGATACCAAAATCGTAAGTTGTTAGACCAAATTATGATCAATACTCCGGCAAGCAAAGGTAGTGCTGCGGTGCCCACCAGCCATAGCCGTTGAAATTTTATTGATAGTGGTGTGCGTAGCTGGACAAGGACGAGCCAGAGACTTACGAAGGTAATAGGCAGTATCAGCCCAGAATAACCGGTCCTCAATGTTTCGAGCAGCGAGGTGCTCTTGAGCATCGCCTGCTCATAATCATTGCTAGTGAAAAGTAGTTGAGCCAGACGGCATAAAGCTAGAGCAAGCAGTCCAAGAGTGTAAATTAATGCTGCTCTCTGCCCTCTCTCTCTGACGAGAAAACTGGCCACTGATGCAATGCCAAGGAAGACTATTGAGACTGGATGCAGCAGAATTAGAAAACCGGCAAACAATAAGCTTAAGGTGGTAGCCAGGCGCCCCTTATTTGTTAATACGTTGAGAAGTAGTGGCCAGGCTAGTTGACAGGCTATGAGATTTTCTGAAAGTTGGTTGGTCTGGCTTGCTGCCGATAGCAAGCCTATACTTATTATTGGCCAAATCATTAGCTCTATTTGTGTTTTTCTCACGATTAGCCAGCAAGCCAAAATAGATATAAATGGAATTAGGGCATAGGTTAGACAAAAGGCTGTGGTAGTCGCTTCTAAGCTTTCAGTTAAACGCACTATAATTTGCGCTGGAAGAGTTAGAAGCGCTACAGTCAGACGGCCATGCGGTGCTACCAGTTGCCTAGACTCAAGAAGATTGATCAAATAGTAGCTGCCATCAAATGTGAGGGGGAGCCTAGCCCAGGCTGCTGCCAGGGCCGAAACTAAAAAAGCAGCACCAACGATTTTATTTGCCCAAGCCATCTTTAGCTTTGCACAAACTTGTTAGCTAACTGACCGCAGGCAGCATCAATGTCAGTGCCGCGCTCTAAGCGGATTGTCACCGTTTTACCGCTGCGACCGGCGGCATTAGCAAAGCGGTGCTGAATTTGTAATTCAGGGCGACCGTACATGATTTCGCCTTCGTTATTCATAGTCGGGTTGAAAGGTATCAAGTTGATATTGCAGTGCAAATCTCTCACAAGCTCGGCCAACTGCATTGCTTGTTCGACTGAGTCGTTAACACCTTCTAAAAGCACATACTCGATTGTAATTCGCCGTTTTGTTTTCTTGTAGTAATCGCGCACTGAAGCCATAACTTCGTTGATTGGCCATTTCTTGGTAATTGGCACAATTTCTTCGCGAGTGTCAGCATCTGGTGCGTGCAGTGATAGTGCCAAGGTGACTGGTAAGCTCTCTTCAGCCAAACGTTGAATGCCGGGTACTACACCTGATGTCGATACTGTGATGTGGCGAGCGCCGATGCCTACTGATTGATTGACAATATGAATTGAGGCGATCACTTCTTCAGTATTGAGCAGAGGTTCACCTTGGCCCATATAGACGATATTGGCGATGCGCTTGCCAGATTCGCGCTGAATACACATAGCTTGATCGACAATTTCTTGACGAGTTAAATTGCGTTTGAAGCCTAGATAACCGGTGGCGCAGAAGGTGCAGCCAACTGCACAACCAACTTGCGAAGAGAGGCAAGCGGATAGGCTTGGCCGGTCTTGAAAAGTCATCAAAACCGATTCAACTAGTTTGCCGTCTGCTAATTCAAAAAGATATTTACGAGTGCCATCGCGACTGACCTCTAGATGAGCAATTTTGAGCAAAGGCACTTGAGCAACTTGATTAAGCTTTTCTCGCAACTCAACTGAGAGATCTGTCATCTCTTCGAAAGAGTTTGCGTATTTGACATATATCCAGGTGTGAATTTGTTTAGCTCTGAAAGCTGGCAGCCCCTGTTCTTTGACAAATTTTGTCAATTCTTCCAATGATAGGCCTGAAAGCGCTTTCTTTGGCTGTTCTACTGGCTCTTCTTGGGGCTCAATGCTAGGTTGCGACTCGTTCATTTTTGTTGTCCGTGATATTCAGTTTTGTTCATAGTACAGAAGGAATGTCCGTAACTATTTGTGGATGCCCAAGCCCTTGGATACTCGTCGAGTGCCTGTGGGAGCTTGCGGGTGCTTGTGCGCCCTTGACGTGCACCCATGATAGCAGGCTGCTTTCCAAGTGGCCTGCTGCAAGATGTTAAAATAGCCGTGGTACTGGCCCCGTGGCAAGTGATTGCGCGGTAAGATACGCCGGGATGCATTCTATGGTGGGAGATTTAGCTGATGTTGGATGTTCTGGAAGAACGGGCGAAAGGTTTTCTCAAGCGTTTGTTTGGAGATACCAACGAAAAGCGCGTTCAGCATCTGCAACCTTATGTTGATAAGGCTAATACCTTCGATGCTGCTATTCAAAAGCTGACCGACGAGGAATTACAAGGAAAAACTGCTGAATTCAAAGCCAAGATTGCCGCCGCTCTCGAAGGCGTTGAAGACGTTAAGTTGATTCCAGACGAAACGCCAAAAATGCCTGGCCAGATGCGCACAAAGAAAGACATTGTGCTGGCCCACGTTCTAGAAGAAATTTTGCCAGAAGCTTTTGCTGTCTGTCGTGAAGCAGGTAAGCGTGTGCTTGGTATGCGTCACTTCGATGTGCAGATCATGGGTGGTGCTGCATTGCACTTCAATAAGATTGCTGAAATGCGTACTGGTGAAGGTAAAACTCTAGTTGCTACACTTCCCACTTATCTTAACGCTCTTGCCGGTCGTGGCGTACACGTCGTTACAGTTAACGACTATCTGGCTCGCCGAGATTCTGAGTGGATGGGCCGTCTCTACAACTTCCTCGGCCTTACAACGGGTTTGGTTTATTCGCATCAACCTGATCACGAAAAGTATCAAGCGTATCGTGCTGATATCACCTACGGTACCAACCACGAATTTGGTTTTGATTACTTGCGCGACAATAGGCGCAAGTCGTTAGATGAATTGGTGCAGCGTCCTTATTACTTCGCCATTGTCGACGAAGTCGACAACATTCTCATTGACGAAGCCAGAACACCTTTGATTATTTCTGGTTTCCCTCGTGACTCTCACACTGACCTATATGTACGCATGTCACAGCTGGCACCGCTACTTGAGCGCGGCAAAGATAAAGACGATGAAGAGTGTGATTATTGGGTTGACGAAAAACAACGCAACGTATTGCTCACCGAGCAGGGCATTATCAATGCTGAAAAAATGCTTGATGTACCTGACCTCTTTGATATGCACAACAACTATTCGCACCACTTACTGCAAGCTTTGCGTGCCAAAGAGCTTTATCGCATCGACACCGAGTATGTCATTCACCCAGACGAAGAAGGCAAGCCAGAGATTTGTATCGTCGATGAGTTTACCGGTCGTATGATGCAAGGTCGCCGCTGGAGTGATGGTCTGCACCAAGCAATTGAAGCCAAAGAGCGAGTGCGGATCCAAGAAGAGACCATGACCTATGCCTCTATCACCTATCAAAATTTGTTCAGGCTCTATCCTAAGTTGGCCGGTATGACCGGAACAGCAATGACTGAAGCTCCCGAATTCTCCAAAATCTACAATCTTGATGTGGTTGCTGTTCCTACTAACCGTGCCAATCAGCGTATTGACTATCCAGATATTATCTACAAGAACGAGCGCATGAAATATATCGCCGTTGTAGAAGAAATTGTCGATATGCACCAGCTTGGGCGTCCCGTGCTTGTTGGAACAGTGTCGATTGAAAAATCAGAATTGATCGATGAACTTTTGAGCAAGCCTCAGAAGATGAATGAGTATTTGATTTGGAAGATTAAGAACATCGACACTCATATGAAGGCTCGCAACCTTAGCGGTGAGAGCATTGACGGTCTGCGCAAAATCTTTGAGCGCCCTGGTCAAATTGATATTGAAAAATTGAAAGAAGTCGTGAGTAAAGCCGAAAGCGATTTTCCCAAAGAAGAAGAATTGGCTGAACGCCTCTTCTCTATGCTGCGCACCGCAAAGGTTGTGGCAGCTATTCGTAAAGGAATTGAACACCATGTATTGAACGCGAAGCAGCACGCTAAAGAAGCGATAATCGTCGCTCAGGCTGGCCGTAAAGGGGCAGTGGTTGTCGCTACCAACATGGCTGGTCGTGGTACTGATATTCTGCTTGGTGGTAACGCTGAGTATCTAGCTAAAGAGAAACTGCTCAAAGAGTTTCCTGATACCGAAGAATTGCACAACGATCCAGAAAAGCTCGCTCTCTACTTAGCCAAGGTCAAAGAGTTGACCCCAGCAATGAAAGAGCAGACTGACAAAGAGCACGACGAAGTAATAGCTGTTGGCGGCTTGCATATTATTGGTACTGAAAGACACGAAGCGCGAAGAATCGACAACCAGCTCAGGGGCCGGGCTGGCCGTCAAGGCGACCCTGGTACCACGCGTTTCTTCTTGTCGCTAGAAGACCAATTGATGCGTATTTTCGGTGGTGCAGCAATCTCACGCTTGATGGACATGATCAAGGCTGATGAAGACATGCCTATTGAATCAGGCATGGTCAGCAAGTCTATCGAGAATGCTCAGAAAAAAGTAGAAGCGCACCACTTTGATACCAGAAAGCACGTATTGCAATACGATGATGTGCTCAATACTCAGCGTGAAGTTATCTACCGTGAACGTCGTCGTATTTTAGAGAAAGCCGATCTTAAAGTTGGCATGCACGACATGCTACGTGAGCACCTAGACTTGATTCTAGAAGCTCAAATCGATCCAGATTCATCGAGCGATTTGTGGGACGACGATCAACTGCCTGAAGTCTTGCGTAACCTCGCTGTCGACATTCCAATGTTGGCTGAAGTCAAATCGGATGACTTGAAGGGTCTAGCATACGAAGACCTGAGACAACGTCTCTGGGAAGATGTAGAGCTAGCCTATAAAGTGCGCGAAGAACATATCGGTACAGAAGACATGCGCGAATTCGAGCGTCAAGTCTTGCTGCACAACATCGACAGCAAGTGGGTTGATTATTTGCACAACATTGACTTGCTGAGAGAAGGTATTCAGCTCAGACAATATGGTCAAAAAGATCCTCTGCAAGAATACAAACGTGAAGCTTTCAATATGTTCAATCAGCTTCTGCGCAGTATTCAAGCCGAGTCTATTCAGCAAATCTTCCGAGCACAGCCTCAATCTGTCGATGTCGACGATCTTGATAATCTCACTTTCGAGAATCTACCTGAAGGCATGACTCCTGAAGATTTGATCAACATCATCAAGCAAGTGCAAGAAGCTCAAGGTATAAATCCTGATGGCGAGAATGGTTTCATCAGTCTTGAAGATCTCGAAGCTATCCTTGGCACTCAAGGCGTTAACGATTTGCTTGGTGGTTCAGTTGAAGGGCTAGACGGCGATGGTCAACCAGCCATTGACTCTGTTGCTTTAGATGCTGAAAGCCCAGTAGCTGAAAGCTCCAACGGAGCTGCTAGCGACGACGCTACCGATATACAAGTTAAGGCCGAAGATAAGAAAGAAAACTGATGCTCTTTCTCTCTTTTGATACCAGCGGGCGTGAATTAACTGTCGCTCTATTGAAAGGCGACTCGTTAGAATCTCATGGCGCCCAAGCGCGCGCTGAGGTAATTGCCTCTGAGCGTATCGACTTTTCTGAACTGGCTGTAGATGACCCTCGCCTGCCGCTTAGTGGCAATATGGTCGGAGCAAAAAAAGCTAATCGGCAAGAATCGGTTAGCCTTTTAATTCCGACAATTGCTCGTCTGCTTGCTGAAAATAATTTGAGCAAATTTGACCTTGGTGCCATTGCTGTCGGTATTGGTCCTGGTGGCTTTACTGGCATCAGAGTGGCCCTGACCACTGCCCGCACCATCGCTCAGGCCCTTAAGTTACCGCTTATTGGCCTGAACTCGCTAGAGGTGGCTTGCTTTGATTTACTAGAAAAAAAATTAGCAGATCAGAACAGCATAAATACGGCTTCGACAATTTCGCAAATGCGTTTTGGCGTTATTAAGGCGGCTTCGCGTAGTCATTGCTATCTTGCTGCTTATCAACCAGAAGCCATTTCCGATTTGCTCAACGTATATGATTTGCTGGCGCTGCAAGAGCCGATTTACTTGACCTATGAAACCATGGTCGATAAGCTCGCTCTTTGCCCTGTCTGGCATGTAGAAGAAGCTGTCATGGCGAAATTGCCCGCTCCTGAACTGAGAGCAACTAGTGCTTGGCGGGCCGAAATAAGCCCAGTCGTTAATAATATTGCATCATTACAAGCCAAAATGGCATGGCTTCGGGTATCTTTGAAAGGCTTAAGCACTTCTGCATTTCATTATCGGCTGACCGAGCCGCTCTACTTGCGGGGTGCATCTGTCACTCTGAAAAACGGCGATGCCATCGAAAAAGTCGAATCTAGTTGAGATTAGCGCTCTGACCCTGAGCGATCTTGAGCAAGTCATGGAAATTGAACCAGTGGCTTTCGGCTCTCATCATTGGTCGCGCCAATCTTTCTCCAACGAGTTGACCAATCCCACCGGTCATTATTTTGCTGCTCGCGATTCTGAAAGTCAGCAAATACTGGGCTATTCAGGCTTTTGGCTAATTGGTGAAGAGGCTCACATCACCACTTTGGCGGTGCACCCAGAGTATCGGCGCTTGCATGTCGGTGAACGTCTGCTTGTAAACGATATCATTCAAGCACGCCGTGTTGGCGCCGATTGGATCACGCTAGAAGTGAGGGTCTCTAACGAATCTGCCCAACGTTTGTATGGTAAATATAGTTTCCGTAGTCTTGGTGTGCGCCGCAATTATTATCAAGACAACGACGAAGATGCTCTAGTTCTCTGGACCGATCGCCTGTCATCTCCTGATTTCCTGACTTTATTTAAGAAAAGAGTAAAAGAGAGAGACGTTAGCTCACTAATACCGGGCTTCAGCTTTAGCGCAGAGTCGTTAGATGAGCTCTTCGTTCCTCCCGCTTTGACCGTAACTGACACAAATTTAGCTTAATACTGAAAGTATTGCGAAAAAGACATGACTTCTATGCATGCTCTAGATATAGCGGGGCTTGACTTGTCATAAGGCGGCGAACGAAAATAGACCTGAGTAAAAATGGTGGAGGTTGAATTGCGTTTAGTTGCCCAGGATATATCGCCGCGCATCAGACGCAAGTCACTTTTGGGTCAGATCGTACTCACTTTGCTTGGGGTGCTTTTACTCTTTCTCGCTTCTTTTACATCATTTGAAGTGCCCATCGCGACCAAGCGCAATTTGACGAGCTTTGCTGAGAATCAAATTCGCTATGCTTTCAACATTGTGCCTGAGCGCTATCAGAGCAAGGTTGAAGCATACGTGCCAATGCTCACGGCACCTTCTAATTCAGTACGCAAGACTTTCTACATGCCCCTAGCAGCTGCGGCCGTATTTGTTGGCTATGTGCTTGGCCCAGCCCTTGGCGCTATCGCTTGCGCTACCTTCATTGGACTAGGAGTGCTAGGACCATTCCTTGGTGTGCACGCTTTCGCCTCTGGCGGCGGAGTTGGCTATTATCTTGAGCCAGGCTTTGGTTATCTTTTGGCTTTGATTCCGGCTGCCGCTGTGGTCGGCATGATTACCAAAGGTAAGCGCACCAGTGTTAGCCAAATTTTAGCGGTTATCGCTGGGTTAATTGTGGTGCATCTCTCTGGTATTTTCTACTTACTAGGCAGCTGTCTTGTTTCTTATCTGCTTGATGGTAATCGCGCTTCGCTTGCCTGGCAGCCCTGGGTCTTCCAACACGCTCGCAACATGAGCTGGTATCCGCTGCTTTATGATTTCTTGAGCAGCACCATTATGGTTGGAATTGCTTTCCCGTTCCGCTGGTTGAGTAATACTCTCACAGCACCCGATTCAGCTCCGCGCACCACTGCTGTGCCTGGCTCTAAGCCCTCTGAGCGTTATCATGTGGTAGAAGAATTTGTCTAAGCCGCATAACTACAAGCTCTATTTTGGCTTAGCTAGCCTCTCTTTGGCTGCTCTTGCTCTCGGACTCTTTTATTACGGTACCAGAGTAGAGACTAGACGTTATCGCCTAGAACGCCTTAAAGTGAAAACTAAGTCTGATACTACTGGTAGTGCAATAGTTAGCCATCAATCCCTCAAGATTTTGCATCTTTCTGATTTGCATTTGTCAGGTAATGATGATGAGAAAGTAGAATTTATTCGCTCTATTACCGATCAAGACTATGACTTGATCGTCCTCACTGGTGATATTTTTGAGTTTCTTGATGGCTTAAAATATGGGCCTCGACTATTATCTCGTCAGCCTCGCCTTGGTGCCTATGCCGTCTTTGGCAACCATGATTATTATGACTATTCAATCTACAACAAGACTGTCGGTCGCTTCATTCGCAAACATCGCCATCCCCCTGAGCGCAACAATATAGAGCCCCATCGCATTGCTTTAGAGGCCGGTGGATTCAAAGTTCTCGTTAATCAATCACACTATATACCTAGCGAAAATTTGTTCATCGCTGGTATTGATTATCCTGGCATCAAAGAAGCCGAGTTGCAGAAGCTCATGCTGGCTGCTCCGCTTGGAGCATTGAAGCTTGGTCTCTTCCACCTGCCCCGCCAGCTAGACATGCTTGCAAGAGCAGGTTTGCATCTAGCTTTTGGGGGCCATACCCATGGTGGTCAAGTGCGCCTGCCAGGCGTTGGCGCCATCATTACTGACTCTGAATTGTCACGTAAGAATGCCTCTGGCCTGTTTGATGTTGCTGGTACTAAAATACATATTTCCCGCGGCCTTGGTGCCGATCCACGCAGCAATATAAGACTATTCTGTCCACCCGCTGCCACGGTGATCGAACTTAGTCATGAACGCGCTGGAGTGCTTGGTAGCGATGCTGTTCAAAGTTTCGCTGCAGTTAAAGGTCAGGGCTAAAATTTAGTCTTCGCCAATAGTTTTAGAGAGCTTTCGGAGGCACAAGCACGGGCGCTAGTTGCTCATGAAATTCGCCGATGCCTGTATATTCGGGCTTAATTACTGTCTTGCCAGATTTGTTGATGAAACCCCATTTGCCAACCACCCAAGAGCGCATTCCTTCGCCAATATTCTTCCATGTGCCGAATTGCACAGCGACAGAGTCTTCTGAAAGGGCGTGAACGGCGTTGAACTGTGGCTTGATTGCAAGCTTACCGGCACTGTTGATGAAGCCCCAGCGGTCTGGCTGGCTCACCCCTTGCTTAAAACCAACTGCTACCGGTGCCAGTTCTTGGTTGAATAGACCGGCTCCATCGAAAGAGCTGTCGATTACCATTTTGCCGCTTTTGTCTATGTAGCTCCACTGACCACCGCGTGCTTCGTAGATATCGGCTTTCACTCTCAAGCTGTAAGAACCAAAACCGTCGCCAGTTAAAACTGCTGCCCTGTTGTTAGAAAACTGGCAGACCATTGGATACTTCGGCTCTATCACCAACTTGCCTGTTGGGTTGATGTAGCCCCAGTGGGCAACCTCTGGCTCGGCTGTAGCAGCAAATGCTTGGCTAGTAAGGCTGCCAGCCACTAAAAGGCTAAGAGAGATACTGAGAGTAACGGCTCTGCGTAAGCGGCAGAGTGATTGCCGAGACAAGCGTGTGCTATTCATATTTTCCTGTATTCTCCGAAACCCAGTTGAGGTGACTTATCCCTTCACTTATCCCTTCATTACCCTTGCTTGAAAGAATTTAGGCAGTCAGTGCTGCTGAGTTTAGATTATTTCGTTCTTTATACTATTTGGCTGGTTTCTCGCTGCCGCCATAAGTAAATGGTCTCGTCGAGTCAGTTTCGTTTGGTAGTGGCGCCCGTGGTGCCGCTGCCGGTACCTGGAAAAGCTTGGGCGGTCGCGGCAGCTGCACTGATGGTGTATGGTGCTGAAGTTGCTTGAAGAGTGAAGCAACAATGTTCTTTGTAAGTTTGACGTTGTGGCTGCCTTTGGCATCGACAATGGCGCCTTCAGCCGCAGAGCTGTCGATAGAGCCTATGAACCTCGCTCTAGTTATTAGTCCTCGATTAATCAATTTTGGGTTAGCCGCAATGAAAGTTAGATCGGCTTGTTGATCTTTGGGTTGATTTCCTTGCTGCATCTCAAGGTTGGTTGTGCCTTTATATGACAGCTCGCCATCGACAAATGTGGCTTCTCGTACTAGTGAGAGTTTGACTAAGCCGAGTTGAGCATCTTGGCCAATATATTCACCACTATAATCAGCTGCCATCCAGTTAAAGCCAGCCACTAAAGCAAAAATAATGACAAGACAGATAGCTTGATTGCTCAACAGGGTGCGAAGTTTTTTGCTTTTCTCTTTCTTGTCAGCTTCTTTTTCGGCTTTGCTTTTGCCTTTGCTGCCGGCCTTGCTGGGAGTGTTGCGACCTGGTGCGCTGCGGCTAGCAGCATTGCGACTAGCTGAATTACTCGTTTTGCGAATATTAGAAGAGTAACGATCCCGCGATTGGTCAGAGTGGTCGCCATCGTCAAGGTCATTATTTGAATCGATATCTAATTCTGGTTCTAAATCTTCTTGCTCTTCGAAGTCTTGCCCGCGCTTATAGCCACTGGGCCCCTTGATGATGTTATTGTTGCTGTCACTGCTGCTAGGCGATGTTAGCGGCGGCGCCGAGGGGCGGGGCCTCGGCCTCGGCTTTCTGCTTGCGTAGTCGTCTGAGCCTTTCATTTGCTTGTTTTCTTATGGTATCAAATCTGGTGTCAGGTGGTAGAGATGCCTAATTGTTGCTGCGTCATTGGGTGAGATTACCCCGCGCCCATAATAGGCGCTCATCAAATCTACCGGATTTGTACTGTGTCCTTCAATACCTAGAGCATGCCCAAATTCGTGGGTAGCGGCAGCCTTGAGGCGCCCTAGTGACATTGGTTGGCCCTGTCCGTCAGTTGTTCTAAGTACTATTACCGCTGGTTTGAAGTCGGCTTGGCCACCCGCCAAAATTGCCTTATAAGGAAAGTTAGTTTTTGAGGTGTATCCCCGAATGTCTTGAGCAAAGAGAGCCATGCCACTCTTGGTGACGAAGTGATTAGTAAAGAAGACATAGATGTCAGCGTCGCCAGGGTCTTGGGTCAATTCGTAAGAGAATAAGCCTTCTTTCTCAAATTGTTTCCAAGAAAGTACGCCTTCTAAAGCCGCTTGGTAGTGGCCATCGACGTAACCGTCAGCTCGCTTAAGGGCCTGAAACTGTTCGGGATTGCTTAATACATTTGCTACCAAGTTAGGCCAGGCAGCCAGGTTATCGGTGTTGGCGATCGGTACGCCGAGGTTTTGGTCTATCAGACTGTCAAGCGTCAGGCCGTTTGAGATGTAGACCTTGAGCGGCATTTGGTCGCGTACCCAGTGAATCGTACCGTAGCGACTGCGGTACTCTGGATAGACTCCGGCGCTAGCCGGTCGAGCCGGAGCCTTGCGATATTGGGCCAAGGCAATTTGCTGCTCAGTCAAGTTGAGCGCAGTGATTGCCAATAGGGAGATTATCAGACAGGCTAGTTTGGGCTTCTTTCTTTTGCGCAACATTTCTTTTGTTAAGTAGGGAAACTATTTTAGGGCTATTCCGTCTATTTCAGCATGGTGGCCCGTTGATACCAGCAGTTGCTATTTGGGCTCACTATCTATATGCCACAAGATATTACGCTTGTTACGGGCATAATAAACGAAAGGTTAAAAGGCGACCAATATACAGGAGGTTTGGGTAACAATATTCTTGTTCATCGCAGGAACTCCAGTACGAGAGACACAAGGGATTGAGTCTGTTGGGGCGGCACCAACACTGCGGACATTTCAAAAGAGCCTCACTTCTGGTGAGGCTTTTTGCTTTTACGGCTTATAATCATTGCTTGCAAGACCCAGTGGAGTGATTATGCGACCTGTTAGAGCGATTGTATTGGCTGCCGGTCAAGGCAAGCGGATGAAGTCTAATAAGCCCAAAGTGCTTCACGAAGTGCTTGGTCGCGCCATTTTGAGCCGCGTAATGGACGCTGTTGGCAGCTTAGGCCTTGAGCATTTGCACTTAGTGGTCGGTCACTCAGCTGAGATTGTTATCGATTTTGTTACTGCTAATCCGCCACAGTGCCCCTTCTCTACTCACTTACAAGCACCGCAGCTAGGTACAGGCCATGCTGTAATGCAGGTAATGCCTGCTCTTGAAGGCTTCGAAGGCACGCTTATTGTCACTGTCGGCGATGCCCCTGTTTTGCAAGCGGACACTCTCGCGCAGCTTTTAGCCACCCACCGCGAAAAGAAAGCTGTCATTACTGCTTTGAGTACAGTTGTGCCAGATCCCAAAAACTATGGACGAATGGTGCGCGATCAAGACGGCAAAGTGCGCGGCATTGTCGAAGACAAAGATGCTTCTCATGGCGAGAAGCTAATAAATGAAGTTAATACCGGAATCTATTGCATCGAATGGCCCGCAGCTGCTGCTGGTCTCAACTCGCTTTCTTGCGATAATAAGCAGAACGAATATTATCTGACTGATTTAGTGGCTTGGGCTTATCACGCCAAGCATGTCACTGAAACTATGGTACTGACTGATTTTAGAGAAGTTTGCGGCATTAATTCACGGGTAGAATTAGCCGAAGCAACAGTTCATCTGCGTGATATCACTGCTTCAAAACTGGCTCTAGAGTCTGGTGTCACTATCGTTGACCCCAGTGCAACATGGATTGCACCAGAAGTTCGCATCGGTGAAGAGACGGTTGTGCTGCCCGGTTGTTATTTGATCGGTAACATCGAAATTGGCTCTAATTGTCAAATTGGGCCCTTCACAGTGATTAAGGGCGTGGTTAAAGTCGGCAATAACACCACTATCAATAATTCGCAGGTAAACAATTCGGTGATCGGCGACGGCGTCAAAATCGGTCCTTTCGCCCATGTGCGCGAAGGTAATGTTATTGGTGATTCGTCGAAGGTCGGTAATTTTGTCGAGCTGAAGAAAGCTGAAATTGGCCACCACACTAATGTTTCGCATCTAAGCTATGTCGGTGATGCGCTCTTGGGCAATCACGTTAATATAGGCGCTGGCACAATTACAGCTAATTATGACCATCTCACTAAAAAGAAAGCAAAGACAATCATCAATGATGGCGCTTCAACTGGAAGCAATTCGGTTCTAGTTGCTCCTGTAGAGCTTGGTGTCGAATCTGTGGTCGGTGCCGGCAGTGTGGTCAATAAAACTGTGCCAGATGGCGCCTTGGCCGTAGCAAGAGCTAAACAAGCCAATTTTGAAGGCTGGAGTGCTAAGCGCAAAGCTGGCGCTCTAGCAAAAAGCTAAATATTATCGGCCCTCATAAATTGGGGCGTTTGATTTAGCGCTCTAACTCTGAGATGGCGTCTGGATTTGTCTCTAGTTGTGATAAATAGTCGAGTCTGCGCCTTTCGGCCTCGGCAAATCGAGCTGATTCTATTGTCACAAATTTGATTAAAGCAAGCGGAATTAGGTGTTTGGAATACTCTGGGATGCCGTGTCTATCTGCTTCGCCAAAGGATTCGATTTCAACATAGTCTTGACCAATTCGGAGCACTCTGCCAATTAGGCTGGTGCCATCCATAAAGTGTAGACGCACCCAAGCACGGGTGTCACACAGTCTTTCAAGTCTAAGTTTCAAATTCATCATTACTAACTCTTATCTGCTTTACTTGACCGTCTAAGGAGAAGCTTAGTTCCATCTTAGCAAAGGTCTGATAAAAATCTGTGAAAAAGACCTGTCAATAACTGTGTATAGAAGGGGATCTCACTTGCTGCCTTGAGGTACCGCACTGGTATATATTCGAAAACACTAAGATTTCGATTTTATGTGGCACTTTCAAGAACCTGATTTGGCGCCGGTTTCTATTGTATATGCCGAGAAGTCAAGAATTGCGATTTATACAAAGCCAACTAAACTGAATAAGTTGGTCACTGAGTTAGTAGATCAATGTTACTGCTCCATTAAAAACTAGAACTGAGGACTTAATGCAAGACGAGCTTATCCCGGCTAATTTGCTCCAGCGTTTGGAAGAATTGAAAGAGTGCGAAGCAAGTTACTGGCATGATGAAATGTATTCAGTAGAAGCTCTGACTAATATGGCGTACCGCGATCAACTCGAGCAAAGTCTCAAGCTTGATCCCCTTGGTCCGCTGCCGCCTCGCCTATAATCTTGATTCCTTTTAGGGTCAAATTTATATCCACATGATCGAATAACTTGATGGCTGGTGCGATTAGTCGTGCCAGCCCTCCTGTAGCTACCACTGTGGTGTTGTTAGGAAGGCTTTTCAGAGCTCGTTCGAGCCAATAGCGCACCATGCCGATGTGTCCGATAACACACCCTCTCTCAATAGCTGTTTGTGTATCAAAAGCTAGTGGTGAAGAGAGCGAGAGATTTTCTAATTCTTGCACCGAAAGCTCAGGCAGCTGTGCCGTTGAGTAATGCAGCGCCTGAAAAGTTTTGGTGAGGCCAAGTGTAATCATGCCACCAAGAAAATTGCCCTTGTTGTTGACGGCAGTAAGGGTTGTGGCTGTGCCAAAATCAATCACCACCGCCGCTTCAGAATTTGTTGTATGCAGCTTAAATGCCGCTGCTGCATTGGCCACCCGGTCTGAGCCCATGGTGTCATAGAGGCCGCTAATTAGAGTTTGGTTGCGCGCCGAAACTTCAATTATCTTGTCTTTGGCGTTTGGCCATTGCTCGATTAAGCCTGGTAAAACGCCTGGCACCACTGACGATACTGCAATTAAGCCACGGCCATATTTATTGTGCAAACTATTTAAGTGCGAAGATGCCGTAGCTGGGTCAGAAGTGCTGTAGTTCCAGGTTTCGTTAAGTTCGCCGCCGATAAACAAACCACAGCAAATTCTAGAATTGCCTATGTCGATTGCTAGTGCTCTTTCGGCTTCAGCCATTTTAACTCTATCTTTTTTGCGTTGAATTTGGGGAGGATGCGAAATAATTGATGAGGCCGTTGAGCATGCCTTGGGCTGCCACTTGTTGGCTAGCTGGGCTAATTAGTTTGGCATATTCATCCGGATTGCAAACAAAACCAACTTCAACTAGAACTGCTGGCATATTGGTCGGGCGGCAAAGAGCCAAGTTTTGGTAGCGCGCACCAATGTCAGGAAAACCGAGTGCTTTTGCCTCGCCATTTTTCAGGCTGGCTGCTAGCTCTTGAGATTGTGGGTGATACCAGTAGCTCGAGGTGCCGTGTTCTTTGTTTGGGTCGCGGCCATCCGGCAAAGCATTGTTATGCACCGATATCAGAAGGTCAACATTTTTAGCTTTGGCAAAGTCGACGCGATCATTGAGAGAGACATCAATATCGTTTTCGCGAGTCATAAAAACTGTGGCGCCTTCAGCCACTAGTAAGTCTCTAAACTTCAGCGCTATAGCAAGGTTCATCTCGGCTTCTCGTACTGCTGATGGCCCGATAGCGCCTGTTTCTTTGCCACCATGACCGGGGTCAAGGCAAACTGTCAAGCCTTGCAATCGTGGCCCGACCGATTCTGCGGTAATTGGTTTAATGGCGGGTGGATACTTTATATGCAGATTGAGATTGTTGTCATCGAAGTCAGCATAATAACCCCATTGGCGCAAACCGGCTAAGTCGACATCGACTTGATAGACGCCATCTTCGGGCTGCTTCCAGCTAACGTTTTCGATAAGCTTAGAATCTCCGCTCTCTGGCGCTTGATAGACCCAGTCGGTATCTGCTAAGACACCGTAAATTTTGACATTGAGGTGGTTGGTTTTGAGATTTTGCTCTATCAGAAAAGGTAAGCGCTGATTAAGTGGTATCACTACAGTTTCGCCGTAGCGATCTTCTTTAATTTGAATTGTGCGCGCCACTGAATCTGGTGCGGGGCCAACGCTATCGCCAAGGCTTAAGTCTTCTTTCTTTATCCAGACATGCTTGTTAGCAGCATAACGACAGCGAATGTTTTCGCCTTGGTAGCCGTCCACAATTAGTCTGACGCCCTCGGGTAGTGGTGTTAGCCTAGCCAAGTCTGGGGCCACTCTAGTGATTGTATCTTTGTGAATGGTGTGGGCAATTTGAGGCTGACGCAGAACTGTAATAGTGGTTGGGCTAGCCACGGTTTGACTCTGACCATCTTTTTGCATGACGAAGCGCGGATGTTCTAAATAGAACTGGTCGCTGGCCTCTATGCGATAAAGGCCAACGTATAAATCGGCTGGTGCTGCTGGATGTCGTTGAAAGACTTGGCCGTAGGCAGCTTCTACACCGCGATTGATAGGCGTTGTGCCTGCTTTCTTGCTCTTTAAGCTAGCGATTGAAGCAAGGGCAATTTGCTTTTTGCCTAGCAGAACCTGCACCTGAGCTGCCGGGGTGGCGCGCACTGAAAACTCAATGATTTCGCCAACATTGAGTGCGCGATCTTCTTTTGGTTCAAAGCTATTGTTAGCAAATTGAAAAGTATTAGCCGCCAAGCTCTGGCGCGCCCCTTCTCTGTTTATTTCGACAGTTTGGCTGTAAGCCAAGCTGCCATCAGCGCCGAATACTTTTATGTCAAATTTGTTCTTGCCCTTATTTAGAGCAATGACATGAGCGAAAAATCCTTGCTTATTTACGACAACTTTTTGCTCATTAACGGTCAGAGAAAAGCCTGGATAGGTCGAACCAATTAAAAAAGAGCTGGCTGCTGCAATTGTTGCTGTACCAGCGGTATTGGGGTAGACAAGCAAAAGTGGCTTGCTGGCATCGAGAGTTGGTCTCTCATATTTTTGAGCTAATTTTTGCGCTAGTTTGGTATTACCGTTAGTGCTATTAAAGGTGCCCGTGAAAGAGTCATTTGAATTGTCAGAAACTTGAGCATTGGCGCAGGAGCTAACAGCTAGAGTGGCCATCGTAGCCAGGGAAGTGACCGTGACTTTAGTGGCTAGTGTCATTAATACTCCAGTTAAAGTTTGGGATAAAAGTTTTGGTTAAGCGTGGCTCGTACGGCACTTGATCTGCGCGATCTAAGTAGTAGATGGCAAATGCCCAAGGATCTTCAAAGCCTTGGCCGAAGACATCGCGGTACATTTGAAAGAATCTTGAAATAGCAAACTGGTGCTCAGCGGGCTGATAGTCGACATTGGCTTTGTTGTGCACAAACTTGTCAGTATTGCTGGCCACGTCAGCCCGCAAGGTCTCAGCTGTGATAGCGTGGTCTGTAATCTCGGGGTAGCCAATCATTGCGCGGCAAAGCAGAAAAATAGTATCGGCTTGAACAACTTTGTCTTTGCGCTTTTCTGTCAATTTCGGATGAATGTAATCGGCATATATAGACTCTGCAGATAGCGCTTTTCCGCCCACCACAAAGAGACGAACGACAAATTCACGTTTGAGCTTTAAGGGTGTTCTCACCGGATATTCATCGCACACCACTTTCATGGCCAGAAGGTTGTGGGCATTAAGCCAATATGAAATGGTGTCATCAAGAGTGCTAAATTTTTCAGGGCTATTAGTGGCTAGTTCGGCCATGGCAGCTGCTAGTAAAGGGCTTTGTTTGAGCTGGCTGTAGTCAACCCGACCGTCTTTAACAAAGGTTTTAAGGAGCTGATTGTATTGAGTAAAATCAGGACGAGCTGGCTTGTTCGTTGATGTCAGGCACGCTTGAATATAAATTGGTGTGCGCATTATGTCTTGCACAAATGCCATAAGAAAACCCAAGGTAACCAGGGCTATCGAGATAACCACGGCCGGTAGATTGAGTTGTTGTTTCTTTTTGATGATTTGCAAGAGTTTTAAATGGCTTTGAGGAACTGCCAGCATTTTAGCTATTTTTCGCAAGGATTGCTTTGCCAGATTTTTGCTAATAAAAAAGGCCCTCAGACAGAGCTGAAAGCCTTTTTTCTAATTGGTGGAGCGTATCGGAATCGAACCGATGACCTCTTCAATGCCATTGAAGCGCGCTACCAACTGCGCTAACGCCCCCTACACCGTTGAAGCACTTTAGCACATTATTTAGGCCGGGGAAAAGTCGAAGATGAAGGCTCGTTTACACCAATAAAATATAACTGAATGAATTCATTCATTCAAGTGTTAGAATTGCTAACTGATTGGTCCATTATTGTTCAATTGCTCCGCTTAAGCTGAGTTTTTCATAACTATATGGATGCGCTTGCCTGTTAGTCTCATGGCTGATAGAAAAAAGGTAAAGAATGGCAGTGGAAAGGCATAAGAACATACTTGATGCTGAGCAAGCCGTACTTCTGGTAATCGATGTCCAGGAGCGATTTGCCAGCCATATCGTCGACTTTGAAAAGATGGTTGCCAATATTGCCGTTCTCGTTGAAGCCGCTGCTCTACTCTCTGTGCCAGTTGTGGTTACTGAGCAATATCGCAAAGGTTTAGGCCAAACTGTTGCTCATATTAGAGAAAAGCTGCCGGCCGATCTTGCTATCTATGAAAAGAGCACCTTTAGCGCCACTGGTTCACCAGAAGTAGTTGCTCACCTAGCCAAGTTGGGGCGCACGCAATTAATAGTTTGTGGTATCGAAACCCATGTTTGCGTTAATCAGACTGTGCACGATCTTTTGCTTTTGGGTTATCAATTGCATTTAGTTACAGATGCTCTCAGTAGTCGCACCCTCGAAAACAAGTCTGTGGGATTGGCCAAAATGTATGCTGCTGGCGCATTACCGACTTCGGTAGAGTGCTGTTTATTTGAAATGCTGGTGCAATCTGGAACGGAAAGATTTAAAGCTGTGCAAAAATTGGTCAAATAATAATTGACTGGTCGATTAGTTGGATATAATTCAAAGGTTCAAAGCGAGTTATATGAAGGTGTCCCCCATAGTTACTAAGAACAAGCGTCGTTTCACAAGTAGGGCTATCGCCTTGGCGCAAAGCCTCGGCTTGGCCTCAAGTTTGTGCTTACTTCTAATTCCAGCAGTATTGGCCCAAGATGCTTACACTCCCGGCCATAGCTCGACAGGTTCGAATGCTACGGCTGCCCCGTCTACTGGCAGCCAAACTAGCCCAGCAAGCACGCCATCTAGCGCTCCCTTAGTGCGTCCGGTCACTTCACCATCTCCTTCGAATACCCTTCCTGGCGTTAACTCGGGCTTCAACAATAACAACCTTAACGGTCCACAGCTCCGGCCGCCTTTACCTACTTTAGATAGCGCGGTATCACCGCCAAATCCAGTCTCCGACAACGGTAATTTGACTGGGCCAGCAAACCCTATTAATAACTCCACTGGTTTACCTAGTGGTGCCTCAGCTCTGCCTCTTGATGCCTCTGGCTTAACCGCTAAAGAACGGCAGGGCGACTATGATGTAGTGAACACTCAGGCCGATGAGTTTCGCAAGCGCTTTCTGCAGGGCGAAGCTATTGAGCTGCGACTACCTATGGGCGATCAGCTCATGTCGCTAGGCGCCAAGTTGCCACCAATTCGTCTAGAAGCCACTTACACTCAGCCGATTTCACTGCGCGAAGTGGTGCAATATTCGCTCGATAATACTCTCGATATTCGTATTCAGCGTGAAGTTGTCACTCAGAATAAGTGGATTTTGGGCAACTCATTAGGTAAGTTCTTGCCTGATGCCCTGATGAGCTATAACTCGCAGTACCAAGCTGGTACCAACTTGATCGGTGGTACCATCCCCGTTACCTTCGGCAACCCATTCGTCACAGCCACAGCCGGTTTTAGATATTACGGCTTCCGTGGTGGCAGTGTCATGTTTGGCTCTTTAGCAAACATGCACAATTTCCGTGCTGCTAAACAGGGCTTGAGAGCCTCTATCAACGACACTCTCCTCAACGTCACCAAGCTTTATTATAATTTGGTGCAAAATCAAGCACTGCTGCAGATTCAAACCAGAGCTGTCGATGTATCTAAGGCTCAGGTATTGCTCAACCAACAGCTAGAGCGGGCCGGAACTGGTACGCGCTTTCAGGTATTGCAATCAGAAACTCAGCTTGCTCGCGATGAACAGGCCTTGCTTACTCAAGAAGTCGACTTGCGACGAACTGCCATCGATTTGGCTACTGCACTCAATTTGAATAGCGCAGTAAACTTGCTATCAGTTGAGTCCGAAGTGCGCAAAGTGCGCTTGGTTGATCCAACTATTGATATCAACCAACTGATCAACCTCGCTATTCTCAACCGTCCAGAACTAAAGCAATTCGAACAGCTGCGCATGGCTGCTAAGAGAAACATTCAGGTGGCAGCAGCCCCGCTCTACCCGCAGTTTCAATTCTTTGGTGGTTATAACGGCAACGGTCAAACTTTAACCAATCAATATGGCAATAGTACGCCATCGATTTCTGTGGTGCCAATTCAAGGTGCGGGCTTTACCGCACAGACTATAACTAGCACTGCTGGTGGCAATGCTACTGTGAGCCCACCCCAGACCGTTTATCCGGTGGCTGCAGTCTACAACCCGAGCCAGGTTACTGACCGCAGTTTGCGCAAGTCTTACCAAATCGGTATGCGTATTGACTGGAACTTTCTTGGTATGGGCACGCAAGATTTAGCCAATATTCAGGCCAATCGTGCTGTTGCTAGACAAGCGACTTTGCGCGTTAACCAGCAGGTTATTGCCGTCTTGCAGCAAGTGCGCACCAGCTATTTGACCAGCTTAACTGCTGAAAAGCAAATTGAAGTTGCCACCAAAGAAGTGTTGTCATCGGCTGAAGAACTGCGTCTCTCACGGGTACGTTTAGCTAACGGCGTTGGCACCAACATTGACGTGATTAATGCCCAGAGAGACTTTACTCAGGCTCTAGTGCGTAAGGCCCAAGCCATTGTTGCTTTCAATATTCAGCAAGCACAGTTGCTGCGCGATGTTGGCGTAATCAGCTATGACACTATTACTTCAGGTCGATTGGCCCGCTAAAAACTTTAGCTAAGTGGCTATTCGATGTAATACATCTTGTTTGGCAGCTTTTCGCAGTCGACCGAATAGCCACCAGATAGGTCAGAGAATTGGTCGCCAATATTGACGATTATTTTGTAGCCCATTGCTTCGATTTGCTTGCGGTAGGCTGACTTCATTGGTATGGCAGAGCTTTTGTCGAGATTGCCCCGCAAATAGAGGCCATCGTAGGCGATACCATACTTAATTAGGTTAGTGATGGTTGCTCGCCGCAGCTTTTCTACCCGTCCTGAAATGAGAAAGACTGCTAGGCCCTTTTTGCGAGCGTAGGTGAGCATTTCAACAGAGGGCTTTAGTGGTTTTGCTTCGGCCTCGTCGACCCAGGCTGCAAAGCCATCCCAGTTAACTGTTTTAACCTTCTTAGCCACTTCCCGTTCTATAAAAGGACGATTGTCCAAAATTGTCTCATCAATATCTGAGACTACACAGAGAGCCGGGCTTTTAGTCTCTTTATTCGCGGCTTGCTCGGCCAAGGCTTTGTCTATGGCCGCTTTGCCGCGGGCAACTGATTCGTCGAACTCTTTTTGAGACTGTTTGGAATAGCTAAATTTGAGCGCTTCTTCAATAGGCGGTAGGTGATGATCTGCCTTGCCGTGCATGGCTTCAATTTCGACGGTCGAATGAGCCAGGGCTGGTTCGAATGCGAGCGCGCCGATGCTCGCAATTGCCAAGCCTTGGGCTGCTGCCATTAGTACGACGCTCAGCCTGCTACTCAGCCAGGGGCGACGAGAGTGGTTTCTTTGCATTTTGTGCTTGTCTTTAGAAGTCAGCTGCCGTTCATCTTGACGCCGCGACCGGCGGCATAAGTGGTGCTGCCACCAATAATTTTTTGTTTGCCAGCTAGTGGTTTCACTTCAATAGTGCTGACAACGGCGGTTGATTTGACGCCATCATATGTGCCCCAGCAGTTTGAGTTAACTATTTTTGGCTTGGGTTTGATGAAAGAGAGAAGCCGGTCAGACTCGGCGATGAAAAGCAAGATGAACATAGCGATTAAGGCGCTTGCCGCATAAAACAATGTGTCCATGGAGTTCTTTCCTGCTTCAAAAGTCCCTGACAACCAATCAGGGCTTGAGATTAACTCACAGGCGAGGTGATGTAAATGGGAAAAATACTCATAATGGATAAAAGAAAAGAGGGGCTTAAGGCCCCTCTTTATTCAGTTTGTTCTTTTTTGACTTGGTCTGTCTGTCTAGTTTTTGACAATATTAGCCAAATCTCGGTACAGACCGGCAATCAGCATTGTGATCGCGGCTGTATTGGGATTTTCTTCCGAAAACTTGGTGAATTCCAAGATTTTGTGTTCGAAAATTCCTAGTAATCTCGTGTCAAGGGCTTGGGCGTGCTCGTTGCGGTTCATCGATAGCTCTTTCTAGGCTAAAAAAACTGGGTGGATAAGACTGTATTAAATATTACTCAAAAGCCGGAAAACCTCAATAGCTCAGAGACCAAAATCTACTGAAAACTCAAAGTTTTATCTATCATTCCAAATGTATATACCTTGTCTGAGCAGTATAACTGTCCAATCGCTGCTGCGCTCGGCTAAGATAAGAAAGGATTCTTTTCTTGAGTTTTGAAAAGGTTCAAACGTCCAATTTCTGGTAGGTTCGTGGCATGTCGCAGGCACCATATTCGATTCATCCGACCGTCAGACAACTTTTGACTTCTGACTCATTGGCAGAAGCTCAAGTAGTGGTCGGTAATGACTTGCTCGACCGTCAGGTTTCACAGGTAATTTCTACTATTGGCACCCAGCCTCGGGCGGGCAGCTTGGTGGTAACTCGCTCTGACGCTCTGACCAAGGTCGAACTTGCCGCCCTGCCCCTTCTATCGGCCTTGGTTATTGTCAAGACAAGCGCTGATTATGCCACCGGTTCTAGTACCGCTGCCGCTGCTGGCACAACTTCTGCGAGCAGCAAATCTAGTTCGGCCCTTAGTACTGCCCCTAATACTGCCGCTAATACTAGTCTTGATGCGTCGAGTGTTGTGCCATCGTTAGTTGATGCCGGAGTGCAGCGTTTGATCAAGCGCTGTCAGGAGGCATCGGTAGCTTTAATCGTAGTGCCAAGCTACGGTGACCCCGCCCAAGTAATTGAAGATTTTCGCTTTGTCTTCTTGCGCGAGCTAAAACATACCTCGGCACGTCTTTATTCTGTGATGCTCAGCATTGTCTTAGAAGATGGTCTCGATGGTCTAGTCGAAACTGTTTCAGGATGGATCAATCGTCCTTTGGTAGTTGAGACCGCTGAGTTCAAGGTATTGGCTGCCCGCAACATGGGGGCTACACCAGGAGCGCAACAAAAGAATTTGCGCGAAGAGGGCGCTAATGCTCTGCGCAGTTATCAGAAAAGTAGAGAAGCTCTCACCCCAGGAACAGCTCCTCACCGAGAGATTAGCTCTGAAGTAAATATGACCCCTTTTAAATTGGGGCGGCGTTTGGTGTTTTCTGTGCCTTTAAGCGATGTTTTGGTTGGCTACGTCTCTGTGATGATTCGGCCCCAAGACGATGAGATGGCTCTTTGTGAGTACATGCATCCGCTCACTTTGGCTTGCAAAGTCGATTTCTCGCACCGCCTGAAAGACTCGCCCACTTTTTCGGTGACCCAAAAAACGCTGCTCAAAGATTTGCTCTCAGGTCGCACTCTCTCTGCTGCTGATCAAGAGCGGCTCGATAGACACTTTGGCTTTGACCTTTGCGACGGATTTCTTGTATTTGCAGTGGATGCCGGTTTTTCCGAAGATGGTAAAGCCACGGTGTCGCCTTCTGCTGCTATAGCTTATCCGGACGATACCTACATTTCTTGCGAAGCCGAAGGCATGCGAGCCTTTGTCATTCCGTATAGAGAAAAGTCGTCTGAACCTTGGCTCAGCCATGCTGAAACTTTGTCGGCTCGCATCAAAGAACTTAATCCCGGTGCCAAAGTACGTTTGGGTGCCGGTCGTTTGGTAACCACAGCCCTTGATTTACCTGATGCCTATGGCGAAGCTAGGCAGGCACTTGTGATTGGTTCAATGATTGATGCCGATGGCGAGTTTCTTTTAGGTTACGCTGAGCTTGGTATAAAGCGCTTGCTCTATCTGATTATTGACCATCCAGAGTCAGATCGCTTTTTAGAAGAAAATTTGAGTTTGCTGGAAGCCTATGATGAAGAATGGGAATCAGAGCTAGTTGAGACTCTGCGCGTCTATGTTGAGCATGGCGCCAATTTGAACTCGACAGCGAGATCGCTATTTATTCACCGTCATACTCTGCGTTATCGCCTTGAGCAAATCGCTGATATTCTCAAAGTCGATATTGACTCACAAGAAGTGTTACTCAATTTGCAAATTGCTTACTTAATTCGTGATCTAAAAAGCGGGCTTAAGAAGCGCTAGTGGAAGATTTGAAGTCAAATTCTGGTGCTAGTTCGTCAGCTGTGCTTGTCGCTGACCAAGTCTCAAAGAGATTTGCTGGTGCCGCAAGCAACGCCCTCAACAGTATTAGTTTAAGTGTTGAACCCGGTGAATTTTATAGTTTTCTCGGACCGTCCGGTTGCGGCAAAACTACGCTGCTGCGAATCTTTGCTGGTTTTGAAGAACCCACTAGCGGCAGCATTCTCATCGATGGCAAACAAACAATTGGTGTGCCACCATATAAAAGACCGGTGAATATGGTCTTTCAAAGTTATGCTTTATTTCCGCACATGTCTGTGCTTGAAAATGTTGCCTTTGGCTTGCAGGCGGCCAAACGTTTTAACAATGGCGAAATCGCTCAACAAAGTAGTGAAGCCCTCAAAATCGTACGCTTGAGCGATTATGCCGACCGTCTGCCAGCCCAGCTTTCTGGCGGTCAGCAGCAAAGGGTGGCTTTGGCTCGCGCATTGGTTATGCGGCCTGTCGTACTACTGCTTGATGAACCGTTGTCGGCTTTAGATGTGCGCATTCGCGAAGAGATGCAAGACGAACTTTCGCGCTTGAAAAAAGAATTAAATTTGACCTTCGTTATGGTCACTCATGATCAAGCTGAAGCTTTGGCAATTTCAACCAGAGTTGCAGTTTTCAACGCTGGTAATTTAGAGCAGGTTGGCTCACCGACAGAGATTTACGAACAGCCTAAAACCGCTTTTACAGCGGGCTTCATTGGTCGCTCTAATTTGCTCGCTGGCAAAGTAATTGAAGTTGATAGCGACAAGATCGTCTTAGATTGCCCGAGTGGCCGAGTGATTAGTGCGCGCACTGCTGGCGGTGCTAATTTTAATGTTGGTGATCAAGCTTTCGCTTGCTTTAAACCAGAATCTGTTAAGCTCACGGCTCTAAATACTGACTCGGCAAGTAATAATGTTATTCGGTGCCGTATAGCGAGTAGCTCATATTTAGGCAGTCTTGTCGATTTAAAGCTTAGCTATGGTGCTGTATCTGATAACTTGCTTTTGAGGGCCGTTATACCAACTTCTGATTTGAATGACTTACGTCTTGAGAAGCCAAATACTGAAGAGTTTTATCTGAGCGTCGAACCTCAGGCCGTTCGTGCCATTCCGTGCTGAGAGAAGAAGCCATGAATGCGCCTGATTTGCAGAAGACCTTAAGTCGTCGCCAAATGCTAGCTGCAATGTCGGCTCTTTTTCTCTCGCCCGCTCTTTCTGCTTGTGGCACTGGAGCAACTGGGCAAGAAGCTTCTAGACAACTCAATATTCTCAACTGGGCTGATTACCTGCATCCAGATGCTATTCCTGAATTTGAAAAGCGTTATTCTTGCAAAGTCATTTACGACACCTTCGCTTCTAATGAGGCTCTGCTTGCTAAATTACAAGCTGGCGGTAGCCTCTACGACATCATTGTGCCATCTAGTTATATGGTCAAACAGTTACACAAATTAGAGATACTTTCGACCCTCGATCATAGTCGTTTGCCTGGCTTGGGTCATATGATGCCTCGCTTTACCAACTCAGCCTTTGACCCGGGTTTGCAGCACTGTGTGCCTTACACCTGGGGCACCACTGGCATCGGATTTAGTCTGGCAAAATTGACAGAGCTGGGTATAGTCAAAAATGCTTCTGCTTTGTCGCTGCCTTGGGAAGTTTTTTGGGATAAGAGACTTGCTCAGCGCATGACTTTGCTTGATGATGGTCGCGAAGTAATTGGCATGGCATTAAAGATGGCCGGTAATTCTTACAATACCGTAGAGAAGCCGCCTATTGCCGCTGCCACGGCTAATTTGATCACTCAGAAGCCGCTCACAATGTGCTACACCTCAGATCAAGTAATTGTTGAACTGGCCAGCGGCGACTCTTATCTGTCGCAAGTATTTAGCGGTGATGCTTACCAAGCAAGGCGAGATAATCCCGACCTACGTTATGTCATACCAAGCAATGGTGCCTCGATTTGGACCGATAATTTTTGCATTCCGAAAACTGCACCGCACGTTGATCTTGCCTATAAATGGATTAACTACATGCTAGAACCAGCTGTGGCAGCAGCTTGTGCTAATTTTACTAATTACGCCATTGCCAATGAAACAGCCTGGAAATTGGTCGACAAACACTTGCGCGAAGACCCAAATCTTTATCCGCCCCAAGCTGTGATGGAGCGCTGCGAAGAACTAGGCGAGATTGGCTCGGCCATCTTTATTTACGACAATATGTGGACCGAGCTGAAGTGCGCTTGAGCTCTAAAGCTTTGCGCTCTACTTGTTCGCCACAACGAAAATCGAGCCACCATCAACTTCGTCGTTTGTCATTGACTTGAAGTTTTTGAAGAGATTCTGCAACTCTTCAAGGGTGTAACGTCGCAGCATCATGCCCTTTCGCGCTTTGTCTGTATAAACATGGGTGCCGTCTTGCAGGCTGTAATATTCGCCTGGTCCGCCGCCGACTTTGTCGAAGCAGCCAATGAATATTCCCTCGTCTTTTAAGACGGTTTTCACTTTATCAGTCAGTTGTTCTGCTTGTTGAAGAGGAAAGTGTTCAAAGATAGAGTTGGCAACAACTGCATCAAAGCTGCCAGCTTGGTATTCGAGTTTTGAGGCATCGCCTACTTCAAAGGAGATTTTTAAGTCTTCTTGGCTGGCCCAAGTATCGGCTAATTTGATTGCTTGAGCTGAGACGTCTACACCTACGACTTCAAAGCCTTGCCGAGCGAGGTATACCGCCAGCCAGCCAGAGCCGCAGCCGAGGTCGAGAACTTTCTTGGCGCCCACTTTGTTCAATTCGTCGGCAATGCGAGGAATATAAGAAAGGTCGGGAAGCTGAGTATATGGCACTTTGCACATATTCCAGGCTTTTTCCCAAAAGCCAATGTTTTCTTGGTAGACGACTTCGAAGGGCAAGTCTGGCGCTTGCGTTCCTGCTTTTTCGCCTTCAGCTATTTCGTCAGCTTTTGTCATCGTTAACTTCAAAATACTCGCTCATAGAGCCCTTTGCCGAACGAATATCGGTTGAGCTGACTCATGGTAGCACTGACACTGGGGAGCAATGGCACTTGAGAAGAGATGTAAAGGATAACAATAAGTCACAGTCTAGTTATCTGAGATTAACTGCTTAGGGGCAGTGGTATCTATTTATGGAGGAAACCTATTAAAATCTATTCCTCCTCAGGCCTTACATTAGCTCAGCGCTGGTAAACAGAAATTGACGGACGAGTCCGGCCGCATACAATTGCAGATGATGCTGGTTCAACAGTCCGGCGCGGGGGCTCTTCCCCTTAGTATCTTGCCGCCTGATAGTTTTCTGCCTTTTATTCGCGAGCTAGAAAAATTCAGCCTTGAACAAAAGTTAGCGCCGGTAATTGTTTATTGGTCTAGACAGAGCGCCGCTCGTCTACTGCCAGGCGGACGCTATTTTGGCACTTTATTGCGTGAGTCAACTTGCGTCTCATGCTTCTCAGAAGAAAGACAAGATTCGCCCGATGAGTGGTGTGTTTTGATGGAGAGTCCCGGACTCTCCATTGTCGTCTATGGCCAGCAGGCCATGGAGTCTCCAAATGCTGAGAAGTATCAGTGCACGGGCTCGATGGAGCCAGCCATTGTGCGTGAGTCATTCAACCGGCTGTTGCCGATTTGGCAATCGCTAAATCTCTCTGAGAGCAATCGCCTTGAAGATTGCCGCGTGTCTCTTGGCCCCGGTGGTAGCTCGCCAGCTTCAGTGCAGCGCATGAAAGCCGCTTGGCCGGTTGTTAAAGCGCCAATTCAGCAGGGTCTGATTTTGCAGGGCGACGGCGCCAATGCTTCGTACTACGACAGTAACATCAGTGGTGAGCATACTCTGCAATCGCAATCGACTACTGGTCCTAACAAAATCTCGCCTATCGCAGTCGATGTTCTCAGTACGTCTTCTAATTTTACGCCTATCGATGTTGCGTCTTCTTCTTCTTTTTCTTCGCCGATGCAGTCGCCGGTTGGTGGTTTGAGCAAAGAAGAGATGGACAAGATAATTGCCCAACATCTGGCTGTTGGTTTGCCACCACCTGATGCTTCTTTCTTTCAATCTCCTGGCACTATGCCGTTTCAGCCTCCCAACGCTACGAATTTCGCTCCGTCAGCTCCGGCCAATAATCAAGCAATCGCAACTAATTCAGGCACATCTGGATCAGCTAATTCAGCTGCTTCGACTGGCCATGATGGTAATGGCGCTGCTCCCCAAGGGGGACCTAATGGTGCTTCTGGCAAAGCCGATGGCCCCGGTGAGCATGGGGCTTTGCTCAATCCGCCTGAGACTAGAAAAACTAAGGGCAGCACGCGCACCAATTTGAAAGCTGTCAAAACTACAGATGCTGATTCTAAGAATGTCATCCCGCCGGCTGCTCAGGCCATTATTAGCGATATTATCGGACAGTTGCGCCACTCAAGCGATCTCACTTCAATTTTGCAATACGCTATTGAGGTGCTTACCAATGTTCTTAAAGCCGATCGAGGGTTAATCTGGAAAGTAGTTGGCGATCAGTTGGTTGTCACCAATGAGTACTCGATTACTGGTCATACGTGCTTTGTCGATAACCAATTGAACTCGCAAGAGTCAATGTCGATTGTGCTTGAGTTTCTCTCTCGTTTTCCTGATGAATCAGGAGCTGGTGTTATCAGCATTCCTGATACCGCCCAAGATACCGATTTGCACAAAACCTCACGCACACTTTCCTCGCTCTTAGAATTAGGTGATGTGCGTGGCCGTTTGATGGTTCAGTTGCGCTCTCGTGGCATTTTCTCAGGCTTCTTGGAGCTGCAGCAATGCGGAAACCCACGCGAGTGGACCACCGAAGATGCTGTTGTCTTGCAGAAAGTAGCCGAAATGCTTTCTGTTGTTGTCCAACAATCTTTCGACCAATCGAAAATTGAGATGGACGCACAAGAAATGAAGTTGATAAACGAGATCGCTAGTCTCTTTCGCGATTCTAAAGGTCAGACCAGCCGAGATTCACTAGTTAAGTCGGTGCTGCTAGTGGCCGACCACATGGGCTTCATTCACTCGCAGATTTATTTGTTCAATCAAGATAGTGGCGTTCTTGAGCCACAAATTAGAGCCGATGAAGAGCCTTCTGTCGAGCTAGAGAATAAAGACAATCCATTCGTAGCCGTCTTTGAGTCTGGTCGCGGCAAAGTTGTGAACATGGAATATTCAAGAAAGGGAGATCCTTTCTTCGGTCACGATATGGCTTTAGTTTTGCCCCTAATTTCAGAGGGCACTCGTCTTGGCGTTATCGGTCTCTGGCAGAGACAGCCGAAGCGACCACAGTTCAAGCCACAAGATAGAGAATTGGGTCTGACAATTGCTGGCCACTTGTCTAACGTCATTCGAGCCGACATGGCTGTTCAGCAGATACGTGCCGACCAGGTGCGTGAAAGCTTGATCAACAAAGTCTCTGTTGAGATCAAACGTTCGCTTAAAGAAGCCGACCAAATTATGGATACTCTAGTGCGTTCGGTGCGTGAGTATTTCCAGCTCGATTTGTGCGTCGTTTCACTTTACGACGGGCCAACAGATGATGCTACTAAGTGCAAGTTTGCTGGTGAGGCCGATGAGTTTCCCCAGCCAATTCCGCCAGACCCAGAAGACTTTGTTCAACTCGATGAAGAAGTACCGAAGCCGCTTGCTCACATGATTGCTGATCGCATCTTCGCTGGGGCCTTAGAACAATTGCGTGAGGGGCTAACTGTTCATGTTACTCCTGAAGAAATTAAGGCTCGCCTTGAGCCTGATATCTTGTCGCCTGAGTGGGACAACCGCTCAGCTATTTGTGTGCCTTTAGGCCAGGGCATAAACTTTAAAGCCGCACTGATGCTGGTGGCAAAAGATAGAGCTAGATCATTCCCCGATAAAGACATGCGCATGGTGATAGATTTAGCAGACCGAGTGGGCGTTGTGATCTCACACGCAGAGCTGTTTGCTACTGTTGAGAGACAGGCTATTACCGACCCAATGACGGGCTTATTCAACCGCCGTTATTTCGAAGAACAGTTGACCAAAGAAATTGATCGTTTTCAGCGTTTTGGCCACCCCTTCTCATTCATTATTGTTGACTTAGATTATCTCAAGCGCATCAATGATACTAAAGGGCACCACGTTGGTGACGAAGCGATTATCCACATCGGTAATGTAATCAAGCGCAGCGTGCGTGAAATTGATACAGTGGGCCGGTTTGGTGGTGAAGAGTTTGTTGTTCTCTTGCCTGAAACCGATTTGAAATGGGCTAAAATGGTCGCTGAGCGTGCTTGTGCTGCAATGCGTGAGAAGCCGGTTGAGGGTTGGGGCATTGTTACGGCATCAGTAGGTGTTGCTACTTTCCCTCATGATGCTCAAGACAAAGAACGTCTTTTCGAGCTAGCTGACCAAGCGCTATTCTTGGCCAAGCATAGAGGCAGAAACCAAGTTTGTACGGTTACTGAAGACTTGATGCCTAGTCTTGCTGCCGGTGGCGAAGAAGAACTGAAGAAAGCCATGAAAGTCGATAATCGTATGGGCCCTGTGGTAGAAAAACCATCTGCATCTAGTGCGGCTATGGCTGACAATGTGCCAGAGTTTGACGTTGAACTAATCCGCGAAAAAGGATTACTCGGCATGTTGGCCCAATTGATTCGTACCGTTGAAGATCGCTCTTCGTATGGCCCAGACCGTTCGTCTAGAGCATATGGCTATGCCAATCGAATCGCACAAGCATTGCATCTGACCAAAGATCATACTGAGGTCGTGTCACTAGCGGCGGTGCTCTGCAATCTGGGCAAAATTGCCGTGCCTGAAGAAACTTTGAAGCGGCCTGAACCCCTTTCTGATGAAGACTTGGTCTATATCAATCAAGTGCCTCATACTGGTTCTAAGTTCTTGGAACCGGCCAAGGTACTGGCTAAGATCTCTCCAATTGTTGAATCTTATCAAGAACATTGGGACGGCAGCGGCTATCCGAATGGTATCAAGGGCGATGTCATTCCAATTGAGTCACGCATTGTTTCATTGGTTGATGCTTACACCGCCATGACTAGCGATAGACCTTATCGCGAAGCTCACAGCCATGAGGCTGCTCTCAAACTCATCCAAGAAGGCGCAGGTAAAGAGTGGGACCCGCGATTGGTCAAAGTATTTGTCTCGCTTCTTCAGAAAGAAAATAAAGCCGACAAGCAATAGGCAAACTTCGTCTAGTGCGCTAGAGCTAAGTTTTATGCGCTAGAGCTATGTCGTGGGAGCATTTATGGCGTGATATATACTGTATATGCATGTGGTCTGATAAATTCTAATCTTTAAAGGGCTTGCCAGGTCTTGGCAACTTGCTATAATTGGAACATATCGCACGAAACCAATGCTCTCCTGTCAGCGGGCCACCAGTAATGGATCCCGGAGTAAATCTCAAAGCACATAGAGCGGTTATCGTCTCGATACAGTGAAAGCCCATCGATTGCCGTAATGGCAGTTTGTTAGGAACAGGCCCCTGTGAACGGTGTAATAACCGGCACAGGGGTCTGGTGCTTTTTGTAGTATTGTTCTCTAGTTGCACCGTAATTAATTTTACTGGTAGGCATCAACAATACTCGATTGCTCAAAATTTCCTTCAATGGTTCCTCGCTTTCCCGTAGCCTTATTATTGTTTGTCCTCGTCAATGTTGCTTTGGCTTCTTTTTTGGTGCCTACGGCTAAACCTCAATTGACTTTAGCTGACGTTAATCTGACGCCCAAAATTTTAGAAGAAGGAAAGCCATCAAGCTGGTGGTTAGCTCGTACATATTTAACCAGTGCCAAAGTGCCTGATATTGTCGTTTGCGGCAGCTCACAGATCGGCGGCTTGCAAGCAGCTGATGCGAATACTTCGGGCAAGACAATTGACTTTGTTTCTAATCGACGCTGTTTGACTTTAGAAAACGACTTGGCCAAAGCCTTTGGCCAAACTGAAGTTTTTCTATCTGCTCTACCGGGTGCAATGGTCTCAGACCATTTCGCTATCTCGCGGGCGCTTTTCCGCCCCGCTCACCAGCCGGCCTTGCTGGTACTGACTGTCTCGCCACGTGATTTTATAGACAATACTTTGCCCTCGGCCGGGGCGACTGACTCGTATCGCTTTTTCTCGCAGTATTGTGATATGAGTGCCTACACAGGCTGGGCTTTTCATGAGCCTTGGTCACGCTTTACATACTTTATTTCGACTGAACTACCATTGCGCAGTCAGCTGCAAGTCTTCAATCAAGTAATAGAAAAATTAGTACAGAAGCTAAAAGAACTTGATACCGCGAGTAGTGCAAATGCTAGTTCGTCTGCTGGTAATCTCGTTTCGTCGGTACCGGCCAGCGCTGCAGCTGCCAGTGCAGCTGAGCAACTGAAGTTTGTTATGGGGGCCTATGGTGGCAATCTCAAACCTGGTCAAGCAGTACTAACTCCTAATTTGCCAAAAATCTATGTCGATAATAGCCTTGACTATAAGCACCGCTACCGAGATCAATATCCGGTTTCATATGACGTCCAATTCAATTTTATGAGAGCCTTTCTCTCTGAGCTAAGGCAAGAGAATATCAAGGTTTTAGTAGTTGGTATGCCTCTCACCAAAAATAATCGCGTGCTTCTATCTAGTGGCTTTTGGCAAGGCTTCCGCGCACGTATCGCGGAGGAATGTCAACAAAATGGTGCATTCTATCTTGACCTTTCTGCTTCTAGCGATTTTCCTATCACTGATTTCTGCGACACCGTCCACCTCAATGCCGATGGCGGTGCCCATCTAGCTGAGAAAATTAGCGACGCAATTAGATCATCAGCAGAACTTAGAGACGCACTTACTGGTCGACTTAAATCGGGCAGTCCGACAAAATAAGAAGCTCTGATCTCTGATTTATTCAAACTTTGGCGCTACTAGATTTTTACTAGGGCTTGTTTAGTGTCGCATCGGCTCTGTAGCTTGTGCATTCAACGGCATGAGGCCGCACCTCTTTTAGGCATTTCTCGCTGTCGTTGAAGCGGCAGTCGTCGCACAAAAATGCCCCTTTGCCTTTGCGGTTTTTGAGGGCAGCAAAACTAAGTGCTAAAGTCGCCCCTAGGACCATGACCGTTAAAATCCAGTGGCAGACAGTTTCGTTCATGTCTTAGCGACCGCCAGAAAGTTTGGGGTCGAGCACATCGCGCAGTACATCACCGATAGAATTGAAGCAAAGAATGGTGAAGAAAATTAGGAAGCCCGGCGCAATTAACCAAGGTTGGCTAAGTAGTTCATTAGGTTGGTCCATGGCCGCTTTTAGCATATTTCCCCAACTGGCATCGGGTTGTTGAATGCCTAGACCAATTAAGCTCAGACCGCTTTCGGCCAGAATGAAGTTTGGTACTTGTAGGGTGGCGGCGATCACAACATAACTAGCGGTCTGAGGTATGACATGTTTAATAATATTGGTCACTTCGGGCATGCCGACTGACTTAGCTGCTTGCACAAATTCTTCTTCTCTAATTGAGAGCACCATACCGCGGATAACTCTGGCAAGGCCGGGCCAACTGATGAAAGATAGAATCACAGTAATGAGGGCAAATCGCTGTGAGCTGGTCATTCCTAAGGGCAAAATCGCGGCTAGGCCTATCAATAAGTAGAAACTTGGAATAGACATCACTGCTTCAGCAAAGCGCATCATCATGTTGTCAGCGAAGCCGCCGACGTACCCAGCTACGGCACCGTAGAAGATACCAATTGGAAAAGCAATAAAGAGACCGAGAAAACCGATAGTAAGACTTTTCTGAGCCCCAAAAAAGAGCCTAGAATAATTGTCGCGGCCGTTCATATCGGCGCCAAGCAAATAGATGCGAGCCGGTGCCTCAACACCAAATAAGTGCACATCTAACGGGATAAGACCTAAAAGCTTATAGCTTTCGCCCTTGACCATGAGCTTGATTGGATACTTTGTCGTTTGTATTTCTGAGAATGTCTGGCGGTAAGTAGCCAAGTCGTTTTCTTGTTTTACTTGATAAACATAGGGCCAGCAGAGTTCGCCATTATCGTTGTGAATATGCAGCAGAGTGGCCGGCGCATTACCCACATTGGCGTCGTTAAATTCCATACCATAGGGCGTTAAGATGTCGGCAAAGAAAGCACTAAAGTAGAGCAGAAAGAGGCCAACCAAAGCAGTGCGAGCCACTTTGTCTTTCCACATTCGACTTAAAACCGTGTGCTTAAGATCGGCTTTTACTTTTGCCGGTGTGTTGACTTGAGGTGCTGCTGACGATACCACTAGGAGTTTCCTTCTTTAAAAATTTTATTCAACAGTGACCTATTCAACAGTTATACGGGGGTCAGTAAATTTGAGCAGTAAATCTGCCACCAGATTGCCGGTGATGAGCATTACTGCTCCGAGCATAATCGAGGCCATAACAAGGTTCATATCTTTGGTTAAGACCCCTTCTAAGGTCAGTCGACCGAGGCCCGGGTATGCTAATACCATTTCGGTCAAAGCCGCACCGCTGAGCAGGCCAGCGAATTCAAAACCTAAAAGAGTGATCAGCGGGTTGATGGCGTTGCGTAAGGCGTGTTTGTAGATGACTACTTCTTCGCTTAACCCCTTGGCTCTAGCGCTGCGCACATAGTCGGCTCTTAATACATCTAAGAGGTTGCTGCGCACTTGTCGTTGAATACCAGCTAGTGAGACGAAGGTCAGTACGCATACTGGAATAATCAGGTGGTAAGCGATGTCGAGCACTTGACCAATAGTGTCGCGCTCAGCAAAGTCTGAGCTGGTCATACCGCCGATAGGTAGCCAGTGTGTGGCTAAGGCAAACATCAAAAATAGAAAGGCTAAAAGGAAAGTTGGCATCGACATGCCTACGGCAGTCAAAAAGCCAAAGAATTTGTCTAGTAGCTTGCCTCTGTGTACTGCTGCATAGACTCCGGCTGGCAGTGCAATCAACCAAGTAAAAAAGAGAGTGACTACGTTAAGCAAAAGGGTGTTGCCGGCGTGTTGCATTAGTCTCACAGCCACAGAGCCACCGGTGGTGGAGGCGCCGAGATTGCCTTGCAGAGTGCTCGTTAACCAGATGGCATATTGTACTGGGGCTGGCTTATTGAGGCCAAGACGTTCTTCTTCGGCCTGAATGGCCGCTGCCGAAACTGATGGATTGGCTCGCATCGAAGCGAGAGGGTCAATAGGGGAGAGCTTGAGCATGGTGAATGCCATAAGCGAGATTAAGAAGAGCAGAGGTAGAGCCTGCAATATTCGCTTGAAGATGTAGACAGGTGTCGACACTAGTGCTTGGCTCCCTTTATATAAATTTCTTCGATGTTGTGCAAAGTGCCTTTAGGCGTGTAGTAAATGCCATAAGGAGACGGCTTGTAGTTACCTAGTTTGTTGTGAGCAGCAGTTAGGACCATATTGGTGTAAATGTAGATAAAGGGTTGCTGATCGTAAGCAATTTTTTGAAAACGGTTGTAGCAATCTATACGAGTTTTTTCATCCATGGTACCGGCAGCAGTATCAAGCAATTTGTCTATTTCTTTTTCCCATGGCCTAGCATCTGGTGCTTTTACCCGGCCATCTTTGTCTGGCAAGCGGGTGTCAAACATATGCAGACGGCCATCAGACTTCCAAACATTAGCGCCGCCGTAGGGTTCAAAGCGGCTGCCACTGAGGCCCATCACTATGGCTTGCCAATCAAGGCTGGTATGTACTCTATTGGTCATGGTATTAAAATCAATTGGTTGATAATTGACTTTGATACCAAGCTTTTTGAGTTCTTCTTTGATGGTGATGCAACAGGCGTCGCGGCCAGTGTTGCCAGAATTTGTGATCAGGTCAAACTCAACCCGATTGCCTTTGGCATCAAATAGTTCGTCACCCTTTTTGACAAAGCCTGCTTCAGCTAAGAGTTTGGCTGCCAGAGTTGGGTCGTATTCAATTTGCTTGAGGTCTTTATTGAGGTAGAGAGAGGCTTCTGTTTCATTGGTTGAAAGCGGGTAACCAACACCTTTCTGCACATTATTGATAATGCGTTTGCGGTCAACCGAGTGGCTCACGGCCCATCTAAACTTGTCGTTGTTGAACCAGGCTTGCTTGATAGGGTCAACATAGGGCTTGCCTGTTTTGGGGTCTTTGCGCTGGCAAAGATTGAACATCAAGAACATAGTGCCGTCGTCAGGCCCTAAGTTATACATAGTAAAATTGCCGCTTTCTTCTCGCTGTTTAAGCAGCGCGGCGTCAATTCCTCTGACCGAGCGGTTATCTAATAGATCAATTTCATCACCCAAGAATTTGATGATCATGGTGTTTTGGTCAGGGACAATACCAATCACCATTTTGTCTAAGTAAGGCAGTTGGCGCCCTTCTTTATCAATGAACGAATAATTGGGATTGCGTTTGAACTCAAGACGTTGGCCTGAGATATATCGATCTACGATCATCGGTCCTGAACCGACAAAAGTTTTTGGGTCAGCATTGATATTCCAAAAATTGTGAAATTCAGCTTTGGTGAGCTTGGTGATTGGTTCGAATATGTGTTTAGGTGCCACCATGGTGGCATTGAGATTGGCAAGAAATGGTGAGAATGGCTTTTTGAAGCGGAAACTCACTGTATTTTCGTCTACTTTGACTACGGCCGGGTAATCACCAGGAGTTGAAATCGTGTCTCGCGAGCTAGTTTCGCCAAAGCCTTTGCCGATTAAAGTGTCATAGGTAAAGACCACATCGTCGACTGTGAGCTGGTGACCGTCAGACCACTTCAAACCCTTGCGCATGACAAAGTCGATGGTGCGGCCGTCGGCACTGACTTTGTATGACTTCGCTAGTTTAGGAATAGCCTTGCCCGTCCAAGGGTCAAAGTCTACTAGCGAATCAAATTGCAGCATGCCAATGCCATGGCTATCTACATCTGAAGCATCCCAAGCATTGAAGGTCTTGGGGCCGCCACCAAAGCTACCAAGTTTGAGTGAGCCGCCAAACTTACCTAATTCGCCGCGAGCCTGCCAATATTCCACGCCATCTTTTTCAACTAATTTAAACGGTCCAGGATTGGCAAAGAGAAAGGCTTTTGCTGCTTCTGTCGGCTTGGGGCCGGTATAGTGAACCGTTGAGTTGATCGATTCGGCTGTGTTAGTTGTGGCTGTACTGGCCGCCGAGCCGGAAGAATTGGTATTGACAGTCTTGACCGGCGCTGGAGCAATACAGCTGCTCAAGAGAACTCCTGAGCAGACTAATCCGGCTGCTGTACTGAAGAGATTAGTGCGTACTTTTGACTTTCTCACTGTACCCAAATCTCTTCAAGGTTGTGTAGGCCGGCTGCTTGTTGCGAAATTGGTGTGGGCACATAATTATGAATGGTGTTGCGGGCCCCCACAATTGTTCTTCCTGAAGCTAAATAGATGAAAGGTACTTGGTCATAAAAAATCTGTTGCACCTCATCGTAAATTTTCTTTCTCTCTACTTTGTCAAAAGTGATAGCACCTTTAGATAGAAGCGTATCGATTTGCTTTTCCCATGGCCTGGCGTCACTAACTGCAGTAATTCCCTTTTCGTTTTCTGGGCGCTGGTCAAAGAGATGCAGGCGGCTATCGCTTCTATAAACATTGGCACTGTCATTTGGCTCAAGCGGGTCGCCGCCGCTGAGTGAGAAGAGAGCGCCCTGCCAATCGAATGAAGAATTGATTTTGCCTGATAGCAAGTTGAAATCAATTGGGGCAAAGTTTACTTTGATACCAAGTTCTTTCATGTCTTTGACGAAATTGGTACCAACAAATTCATAGAAAGTGCCACCGGCAGAGGTGAGTAAATCAAACTCAACTTTGTGGCCGCCTTTGTCCGTCAAATTTCCGTCTTTATCCCAGGTGAAGCCAGATTTTTTCAGAAGTTCTTTTGAGACACTTACGTCTCGACTGTAAGGCTTCAATTGACTGTTGTAAAACGGGCTAGTCGATACCTGAGCTGAGAAAGTCGGTTCGCCTAAACCCTTGAAGTAATTAGTGACAATCGAGTGCCGATCTACTGCGTGACTAACTGCCTGACGGAAGTTGACGTCGTTGAACCAAGCTGATTTGATGGGGTCGACGTAAGGCTTGCCGGTCTTAGGATTCTTTCTTTGGTTCATGTTGAACATGATGAAAGTGCTGCCCTGGCCTGGGCCGAAGTCGTAGAGTTTGAAGTTGCCTTCTTTAGATGTGCTCACAAGATCGCCAGCGTCACGGCATCGCACAATTGAAATGTCGATTTCTTTGCCTTTGAACTTAAGCAAGTTTGTATTTACATCAGGCACAATCAAATAGGTAATGCGCTCTAGGTAAGGCAGCGGCTTGCCCTCTGGGCTTGCTGTGTAATAGTTCTTGGCTCTCTTGAAAATAATGCGTTGGCTAGGCACGTATGATTCAAGAGCGAACATGCCACTGGTGACGAAGCTCTCTGGTTTTGATTCGGTAGTCCAAAGATTGCTAAAGAGCTTGCGGCCGTCTTTCTTTTTGATGACTGGTTCGACAATATGCTTAGGCGCAATCGGCAGACCCATAGCCCGTACGAAAGGAACGAAGGGTTTCGCTGTAACGAATTTATTTGTCAGTTCATCTACTACTGTTACTACCGGCGATTTGCCATCAACTGTAGTGATGTCGCGTAGTGATGAATTGCCATAGCCACCATTGATAATAGTGTTCCAGGTATAAGCTACATCTTCTGATGTGATCGGTGTTCCGTCAGACCATTTCAAGCCTTTGCGTAATTTAGTTGTGTAGGTGACGCCATCAGGATCAACTGTGAAGCTCTCAGCGAGGCCAGGAGTGACCTCGCCGTTATAGGCATCGGTATCAAGCAAGCCGGCGTACATCAGCGCAGCCATTTCACGTGATGCGGTATCGGCCGCTGCCCAGTAATTGAAAGTGGCTGGGTTGGACATCACCAGTGAGCGCACTAGTTTGCCACCAGGTTTGCCAACTGCATAACGGCCTTGGCGCATTTCGGCACCATCTACGGTGACTGTCTTGTAGGGGCCGGGAGATTGACTGTCGCATTTCTGAATCGGCGAATCAGAAGTAGAGCTTGAGCTAGTACCAGTTGCAGTATTGCTTGCAGTATCAGAGTTTGTAGTAGAACTGGTAGTAGTGCTTGTCGTCGTTGAAGTCGTGGTCTTGGTGACAGTCTCAGTGCTGGTACAGCCTGTCAACGAGCCTATAGCCAGAGAGAGGGCCATGATTGTTTTAAAACTTCTGATTCTCATCAAACTTCCTGACATCGATTACTCCAATCAATTAAGACCGTGGTTGCGCTAATGATTTTAGTCGTTCTTGCGATGTTTTTCAGACCCTATTGTCAAGGGCTAGATTTAATCTGTTTTATCGCAACAACGGTCAGTCGTACGCGATACGATATCTCCGTCTCCCATCATTTAATGTTTGGGGTAGTCAAGAAAAACCAGTCAGGTCAAATTATGGGCGCGGCAACCGGTTTCATTCTTATAGACATGTTGGTTCGTCCAATATTGAGATTTGGCTTCAAATTTTACTTTGTCGGCTTCTTTGTGCTCTTTCTCGTTTACGGCTTTATCGCCTATAAGGCCCTGCAGTCGGCCTATCTGTCTGAGCAACAGTACTAATTAAGCACCGCTGTTAGTGAGCGGGTTGAGCCTGTATGCGCTAAACTTTCGATAGTTATAGCCACTATTGGTAACCCGTGCGCACAACTAAGTCTTTAGCCGCCTTGAGCATTTTCGTCTCGCTGTCTACTTCAGCTTCTACTTGTAGTTTGGCGGCAAATTCAGCTGCGGCAAATTCGGTGGCAAAAAAAACTGTTTTATCTGCCGCAGAACAGCCTGAATCGCTCGATTCAAAATTGCTCTTCAATCAAGTGTCTGTGCTATATCACGAAGGTAAGTTCGAGGAAGCCCTAAAAGAATTGAATTTGGCAAAAGAAGCGCACAAGATCTCAGGCGAAACTTTGCGCTTTCATGTCTATCAATCGGCCCTTCTTTTTAAAATCAAACCTCTGATTTATCCCTTGGCGGCCGCCCGTTCGGCAGTCAAAATTAATGGCCGTAATTCTCTGGCTAATTCTAATCTTGGCAGTTTGCTGCAGCGCAACGGAGAAAGAGGCAGTGCCATTGAAAAGTATCGTGCGGCTTTGGCCAGCGATGCTAGCGATTGGCGAGCACATCTTGGCATTGCTCAGTGCTTATCGGTTGATGGCACCGATGGCCGAGTAATTGCCGAGCGCGAACTTAAACTTGCCTGCGCGTCACCTAGCAATACTGTTGAGAAGTGGCTTTTCATTGGTGCTACATATCTTGTTCTACGAATGAATCAAGATGCAGAGACTTGCTATAGCAATGCTCTAAAAATCAAACCAGACGACTATTTTGTCAAAATGGGGCGGCTCAAAGCGGCTTTGGCCGCTAATAACTTGAAAGTTGTGCGTGAGCTATTGCCGAGCGCGCTCACCGACAAGCTTATTGATCAGTCTGTGGCACTTGCTTTGGCGTTGCCCGCTGCTCAACTGACCGCCCCAGAGTTGGCCACCCTTGAGTCTATTTGCGAACGCAATTTTATTGGCGCCGACCAATTCTATTATCAACTAGGACGAAATTTGGAAGCCAGTAGTCAGCTCGATTTGGCAGCCAAAGCTTATTTGCAGGCGATTAATTATTCTGGCGCTGGCGGCGCTTCGGTCTTAGCCTTGGTCGGTAACCGCGCCGCTGCTCAAGATATTGATGAAGCAAATCGTTTGGTCAAGCAGTATGTCTCGGTGCAATTAGTTGGTGGTAAGCCACAGACGCGACCGCACAAAGAGATTTTCAGTCAGGCCTTGAGCTATGCCGGGCAAATTTTGAGTAATGGCTCGGTTGAGATTGGTGATACTGGTAAAGCTACTTCTGGTTCTCTACACATTATGCGAGCGCTCTTCAGTAACATTAAGTGTGGCTGTCGCATTCCTGTTATCGAATTGAAGCTGCGCTCGTTGCCGGGTGTGATTTTTGCTCATCTGCAAGATGCAAAAGATCCTCCTGCTTGTATTGTCTACGATGACAAGTTGACTACGAGCAAAGCTATCATTGCCACCAAGCGCGATGAAGACAAAGTAGAAGTCATGAGCGATCAGCCTGTAAAATCTTTACCTGAACTGGTCAAAATTATTCAAGAAGCTGCCGCTAAGCCTGACAAGCATATTTTTACACTTTGGTCGTTTGAGCCACCACCTATGGAATTACCTAAATGAGAACAAGAAACGAAGTTTTGAGCGCCAGTGGAATAACTGTAAAAAGCTTGAAAGCGAATGGCTTGAAGACTGCTCTTCTAGGTGTCGTGGCATCAACTGTGATGGCGGGCTTTTTTGCCGTTGATTTGACAGCATATGCAGCCGACAGTCGCCCAGCTATTGATGTTCTGGTGCTTGAGCAAACTGCTATACAGACTGGCCCAATGAATATGGTTGTAGGAAAGCAACAACTGAAATTTAGTCTCGATAAACTAGGAATTTGCTGGTTGGCCTGCGGTCCTTCGTGGAACAGCTATTGTTTCAACCCTGAGTCAAAGACTGTTCTCATGCGTGACTATCAAACTTGGAAGAACGGCTTCTTCGAGTTGAAAGCACAAAAGAAAACTCGCAAAGAAGATGAACTTAAGCTGAAAGAAACAGGCAAACAAGAAAAGATTGCTGGATACAAATGCCGCAAAGCTGAGTTGATTCGCACACCGAGTGCTCCGTATAAACAAGGCGAGCCGCACAAGCCCTACAAAGCAGGTATTGTTTGGATTGCTGAGAAGTTCCCGGCACCAAAAGAGCTCACTCAAGTTATGAAAAACTTGGTCAAGGTCGATGTTAAAGAAGGGATGGTTTTGAAGTTTCAAGTACTTCGGACTGGCTCTTATAGTCTGATGGACACAGCCTACGAAACCCTAAAAGTTACTTCGACTAAGAAACCCGCTGCATTTTTTGATGCACCAGTTGGCTTCAGACCCGTTAAGTCTGAAATGCAATTGTTGATGGACGATAGTGCTGACGGCGAGCCTGATATGGACTTCTTAAAGAAGAAGCCCTAGTAATTGATTGCTATTAAATAGGTCGCTAACTTAAGAGCCAACACTAATATTTGACTTAAGGTGTGGTGCCAAACAGTTCTGGAGCAAAGCTCTTGACCGATTGCACCGTCATGGCACCGCCGAATGTATTTAGCTCTTGCCCGCGCTCGGTGCGGGCGCGCTTGGCAATGACCCCTAAAACTTTGCCGCGCAAACTCACTACTGGCCCGCCGCTATTGCCGTTTGTAATTGGTGCGTCCACTTGCAACATTCTGGGAGCAAGCCTGCTAATGCGACCGCTGGTAAAAGTTGGTGCATAATAATTGGCTGAGTCAGAATCGAGTTGGTCTGAGGCTTCAGGATAGCCGATCACTTGAATTTCTTGCCCTTCGTTGGCAGCAATGGTGTCAAACTCCATCGGTACTATTGATGATTTTTCAACAGTCAAAATAGCAATGTCTGGGTCTTTGTCAGCTTTAGCAACTTTGAAAAGTTTAGCTGTCATTGGTGGTTGCGTAACTGGGCCAGCTGCGTGCAAGAAATAACCAAGCTCACTAGTGACTGACACCTGGCTCAAATAGCGGTTAAATAGAGCGCGGGATGGGTCTGACTTCTTTGATAAGTAAGTTTCGTAAGTATCCCAAATAGCATCAGCGGTGGTTTGGTAAGTACTTAGTTCAGCTGTTGAGCGACTAGCTTTTGTGCTGAGATTGATTATTTGCAGTATCTCGCGGAAGCGGCCATCCACGTCTCTGCCAGCAGCAGTTTGTTCGCAGTAGAGGCGCATGCCGGCATAGAAGCGTTGACTCTCTTTGATGATTTCATCGGCCCCAACTACGACGTGTTCGTTGGTGAGAAAATAGCTTTTTGACTTATCGCCAGCCACAGTTTTCACTGGAAAGGCTGAGCCGTAAGAAACCACGCGGTAGCCTCTGTCGCTGGCAGAGGCGCTAAAGACCGGATAGCGCAGTTTGGGAGAGACATCAGATAGTGATGCCCAGAGACTGTCTTTGATTTTCATTTTGAGGCCGACGCTCAACTGAACTACTTGGCCTTTCATTCTTTTATCTAGTTTTTCCCAGGTCTCAACAGCTTGAGCTGGTTGCGGCAAAACCAAAACCAAAACCAAAACAGATTGAACGACAAGGGTCGACAGTAGAAAAATGGCTGCTAGGCTGGTCTGATTGAGAAAACAGCAAGTTCTATTTTTGACATTACTATTATTGAAAATTCGCATGCTGAAAATTCTGGCCATGCCTTAGCCTCCTTCGAATCCGATTTCGATTTCAAATGTGCGCCGCCAGGGAAATGAAAGTCTGACGCTCGGTTCAAATGCTAAGGCGGCACTGACCGTTTTTATATATGGCGAAATCAGCTCGGCCAGTCTCTGAGTCGATGGTTCATTTTGAAGTTCTTTGCGAACTTTGGTTTGATAGGCCCAATCGTCTACCAGCCTGGTAAACAAGCTACGCTTTTGGCTATCACTCACACTCTTGTTGTTTACGGCTAGGCCAGCCAGCGTACAAATTGCTGTGCCAAGGGCGCTGCCGATGGTATTACCCGTGGTGTTCCAGCCAGCGTAAGAGCAGATTTTCTTGAGGAGTTCAGGGCGCTTGATTAACTGTTCCATTAGCAACGGGTCGCCACCATTGGCGTAAACCACGTCGCAGAGAATGACAAAACCAGGAGCTGCTTCAATCAAATTGATCGTTTTGCTTGCCGCTCTTGCACTATCGATATGACTAAAATCTGGTAGTCCGGGCAGCGTAATGTGATCGCCTTGACGTTCGCTCGGTCCGTGCACAATCATTGTTAGGGCACTGCTAGTATTGGCACTACTAGTAGTGGCGCTATTCGCATTGTCGTTACAGACTAAGCCGCTAGCCTTGATCTGAGCTTGGACGGTTGTGCCAATGTCTTGCCCTTCGTAGCGGCTCGCTACGGTGCGGCAGCTCTCTGGGCTATAGTGAAGGTCGAGTGATGGTTTGTTTTGTGCCATTAGTAAGCGGCCCAATAGCGTGCACATTACTTCGTCGGCACCAGCATAGATGTTGACTTTGTTTTGCAGTGACATTTGCTGGCTGACGCTGATTAGTCTATCTTTTTCGCTGACATTTAAGCCCCAAGCACCAGAGTCGTCTTGAGAGAAAACAATATGATCGATAAGTCCGTCTTCCATCGATTTAAGCACTGTCATATTAATAGTGAAATTACGGAAACGGGTGTCAAGATAATCTTGGCGAATCTCGCCTGGGATGCGGCGCTCTAACGATTCGAGTAAACCTGGGGCCAGCTTCTCGCCGCTGGCAAGGCGGTGTAAACAAGCCGACCATTCGAATAATTCGCGACCGAAGCGTGACCAATATTCTTTCTCTTCGGTATTGTCATAGTTATCTGAAATGCGCATGATGCTTGATTGCGCGTAAATCGGAATGTGCTTATTGGTTAGTTCTTTCCATTTTTTCAAACGATCGAGTCGGCCTTGAATTGCCTTAACGTTCTCAGTGCTGCGACGCGAAGTAATTAAGCCACCGTAAAGTAAACTATCAAGACACACTACCGCTGCATCTACTTCGTTGCGGCTGAGGCAACCTTCGCAAAAATCAAAAAGTTCGTCTATTTGGGCACCACGACTGAGCGAACCCATCATCGTGCGCGGTGGCACAATCGCTTCTGCTCCACCGAGCTTCGCTAAAAGTTGCGGGTAAGTATAGGTGACCGGTCGATCGTCGAGTGGAATGAGGAGGATCTTCATTGGGGTTTCCATTACTACGGCTTGCCGGAGTCTAGCGTAACTCCTGCCATGTTAGCGCGTTGATACATTGGCACGGCCGAGTCTGGCACAATGCGCAAGCCTTTCTTGCGATCACCCTCGGCTGCTACAAGCACAGCATTGCTGGCAGAGCTGCTGGTATTGGTTTGAGCCTCTGATGTTATGGTCTGGGCAAACTCTACATTGCTGAGATCGTTCTCTTTCCAGATGACGGCTTCAAAATACAAACTTTGGCCAATCAAGTCTCCCGCTACCGGCGCATAAATTTTGAGGGGCAAAACGCCTGATTCAGGAATCTTGCCAAGGGCAATCACTTTGCGATCGGCTCCGAGCCTTACTGTGTGGCCGGCAATAGGTTTGGCGCCGCTATCGCGGTCAGCCATAGCCATTGCCACCCAGTATCCGGGGCGGCCTTTAATAGTGAATTCAGCGGGATGGCCGATTACTAAGCGGCCAGGTAGGTAGAGGCGGGAAGCTAATAGTCGATCGCTCAGGCTGCGGCCGAAAGTGTGCCTGGATGTTGAGGGCAATGTCATGGGGGCGTTTAGGTCTGGCTTTTGTTCTGCCACCTCGGTCTGGTTGCCAAACGGTGTTTTTACTT
>JBBRMD010000018.1:0-83865 GCA_038231015.1 Candidatus Obscuribacterales bacterium | reverse complement strand
TTGGGTCCCGGCAGCAGTTCCGACTTGAACTCCCGAGCCAGTTCCAGTTTGAGTGTTTGCAGCAGTTCCGCTTTGACTTCCAGTACCAGCAGCTTGCTGAGATAGATTGCCTGCGCCAGTCCCAGCGGTAGTCCCACCTTGAGTTCCAACTTGTGATCCGGCCGTAGTCCCGGCTTGAGTTCCAGCTTGTGTCCCGGCCGCAGTCCCAGCTTGAGTTCCAGCGGTACTTCCAGCTTGCGTGCCAGCCGCAGTTCCAACTTGCGTTCCTGCGGTACTTCCAGCTTGGGTCCCGGCAGCAGTTCCGACTTGAACTCCCGAGCCATTTCCAATTTGAGTACTTCCAGCAGTTGTGGTTTGAGTTCCAGTGCCAGCTGCTTGTTGGGATAAATTGCCTGTACCAGCTCCAGTTGTGGTTCCGGTTTGAGTTCCAGCAGTAGTTCCAGCTTGTGTTCCAGTCGCTGCCCCGGCTTGAGTTCCGGCAGTTGTACCAGCTTGAGTTCCGGTTTGAGTACCAGATTGAGTACCAGATTGAGTACCAGATTGAGTACTACCTTGCGGAGTTAGGTTTCCGGCTCCAGTTCCAGCCTGAGTAGAGACTACGGAACCGACTTGCGTTCCGGCTGCCTGCTGAGACAAGCTTCCGGAACTAGTGCCGGCTTGAGTGCTCGCCACAGTACCGGCCGTTGTTCCAACTTGAGTGCCAACCTGTGTTCCAGCTTGAGTACCGGCTTGCGTTCCAGCTTGTGTACCGGCTTGCGTTCCAGCTTGTGTACCGGCTTGCGTTCCAGCTTGTGTACCGGCTTGCGTCCCAGCTTGTGTACCGGCTTGCGTCCCAGCTTGTGTACCGGCTTGCGTCCCAGCTTGTGTGCCGGCCTGCGTGCTTGCTACAATTCCGGTATTGGTCGCACCGCCAGTAGTGACTACAGTCGCAGCAGAAGAGCCAGGCAGCGGAGCTACTGCAGATGAGCCAGCTGCTTGCTGAGCCAATGTTGCACCACTAGCATTTGATGGCGCAGCGCCAGCAACAACAGTTGAAGAATTCGCGCCTGTACCAGCAGCCACAGTTCCACTGACGTTGGTACCAGAATTGGTAACTACATTCGAGACATTGGCGCCAGAGCCGACGACAACTGCTCCGCTAGGGTTAGTTGTTGCAGTTGTAGTCGTCGTTGTAGTTGTCGTCGAGGCCACAACCGGAGGTACGGCCCCATTAACGACAGCAGAATTGTTTACTTGTGTCTTTGGCAACTCAGCGGCGGTAACAACAGTTGAGGCAGCAGTGTCACGGCTAACAACAGGCGTCACCGATATCGGTACGGCAGAAACTGGTGCTGCGGAAACTGGCGCTCCAGAAACTGGCGCTCCAGAAACTGGCGCTGCGGAAACTGGCGCTGCGGAAACCGGCGCTGCAGAAACTGGCGCTGCAGAAACTGGCGCTGCAGAAACTGGCGCTGCAGAAACTGGCGCTGCAGAAATTGGCGCTGCAGAAACTGGCGCTGCAGAAACTGGCGCTGTAGAAACTGGCGCTGCAGAAACGGGTGCTGCAGCGGGAGCTTTCTCAACAGCTACTACAACCGCAGCGGGAGCTGGCGGCGGTGCAACCACTTTGTCAGCAACTGGTGGCGGAGGCGGACCGGGTTGTTTGGCAAGCTCTGCTACTGAAGCAGTCGGAATTACAACTGGTTGAGCTGTGACTTTTGTTTCAGCAGGAGCAGGAGCAGCAGCTGTTGACTTGCTATCGACTGCCGGAATAGTACTAGCCGGCAGCTTCGACTCGGCAGTAGTAGCCGATGTTGGCTTGTACTCAACCACGGCCGCTGGAGCGGGCTTAACTTCAACAATTGGTGCAAGAGTCGGCTTCGCTTCTATATAAGTAGGTTTAGCTTCTGGCACTGCAGCAGGTGCTGCGGCTTCGAGTTTGGCTGGTTCCTGTTTAGCTGGTTCGAACTTCGAAGGTTCAAGCTTAGCTGCATCAACCTTGGAAGGATCAGCTTTGGCCGGTTCTAACTTAGCAGCAGCTGCTGCAGTTGCTGCAGCTGTTGCTGCGGCGGCGATAGCTTCACGCTTCTGCTCCATGGTGCGGTTATCGGCAGGAGTGACTGAAGCAACAGAGTCAGCCAATGGCTTAGCCTTAAGCATTTCAGACGGTAAAGTAGAAAGAGGTAACTTCGAGACTTCCGAATGGGAAGCAGTTTCAGAAAGGCCACCTTTAGGTAGGGCGACAACCGGTGTAGTGGCCACATGACTAATGTACGCACCACTTGCACTGTAGAAGTCTTTGCTTCCATCAACTGTATTTGTAATTGTCTTTCCATGGGCATCAATTACGGTGGCAGTATGGTTTGCTGCGTCGTTAATAGTTATGACGCCGTTAGAACCAATTTTGATAGTCTGGCCGGCAGTAATATCCGTTTTATTGTTACCAGCATCAGTGATTGATACAAGCTTACCAGCAGCATCATACTGAAGAGTTGTTTTGAGAGGCGGCACACTGCTATCGATAATGCTATTGATGTGCCCTGTCTTCGTGTCTTTCTCAACGACAGTGTTAATGCTGCCATTAACATAGTTAACTTCAGTAACCGTCGCCTTATTGGTTATTACTTCTTTGGTTACAGCGCCATTTGAACCCCTGAAGATCTCATCAGAAGTTCCCCAAGGAGTGGCAATCTTAGTGTAGGTGCCATCAGCACTCACCCAAGTCTGCTTGCCAGTAGTGGCGTCGAAAGTGATATCGCCTTTGAATGAACCAGTTGGATCGATTTTAACGGTACCGTTAGCAGCGATAATAGATTTCTGCCAGGTTCCATCGGCACCTTTCTCTAGAATGCTATCTTTGGTCGATATCGATGTGATTTTGCCAGCCTGATCATAGGTAAAGACAGTGCCTTTGATATCAGATTGCGCAACTAGATGACCAGCTACATCGGTCTTAGCGAAACGCCCGTCTTCCCCATAAGCGGTAACCAAGCCATTTGAGTCGACAGTCTTGGGTAGACCATTGTCACCAATACTAATTTTCCCACCAAGAGTGTTCAACTTGGTGGTAGTTAAACCGTCTTTGCTCGTGAACTCAATTCCAGTTACAGCGCCTGTTGTGTCTCGTGTATAGGTATATTTGCTGCCATCAGGATTGGTGACACCAACAATGTTATCGTCTTTGTCTTTGCGAACTTCGGAATGGTCAGTATTGACACGAGTATGAGTGTACTCGCCACCTTCTGTAGAGTTCTTACCTTCCCACTTAAAGTTCGGATTAGATGGATTAACCCAGCTGGCAACGCCGTTCGCATCGGGCTCACCGACTCTAGTCCAAGTACCCGATTTATTGGTTACTTCACTTAAAGCACCGTTGGCATCGTACTTAAATGTATATTTGGTGCCATTTGGAATGAGCTCTTGCATTTCAGTAAGCTGATTTGCTGAATTGAAGGTCTTGAGCTGTGTACCATCGTTGACCATGCGCATGCCGTGGCCATCAAGGACGGTATCAAGACCCTTAGAATCTTTGTAAGTGACGCTGCCATCAGCAAAAGCATGCAAACTGGTCATCACCTGATCGCCATTTTTGTACGATCCGTCTGCTTGTCGCTCCCACTGTCCGCTTGGCAATGTGGCTCTACTCAACACACCATCTTTATACTCGAAGGTCGAAACTCTACCGAGCGAGTCGGTTGAGCTTATGACATTGCCAGACTTGTCAACTGTTGTGTGTATCGGGTTTGGTTGAGCTGCAATGGTAGTGTCTTTAGAACCATCAGCATGCTGTAACTCGATATTTCCATTCTGCTTTTTATAGGTGATATCGCCGGTTTTAGAATCGATCTCAATACTCTTGTACGCCTTACCAGGATCTTGAAGAACTCCATCTGAATTGGCAGTAAATACTCTCGGACTAATAGGATAACTACCGTCAGCATTGGGCTGCCAAAGGCTCATTCCGGTGCGATCACCCTTATCGTTGTAGGTGAAACTCGCATAGTCGCCGTTCGCGCCCCAGAGATCTGTCAGCTGCCCTTTAGCATTGTATTGTTTTACTGAACCATCAACAAATTCCTTGCGTGTTCCATCTGGAGCGGCTTCAAGACGACTGCCATCCTTGAAGTGCATTACAAGAGTGCCATCACCAGCATTAACACTGATAGATTCGACGTTGCCTTTAGGACCAGTCCAGTTGCCATCAGCACCCAGAGTAAAGGTGCCATTAGGGCCTGTAGTCTCGATTACCTTATTGTTGGCGTCATACTTATATGTAGTATCAACCCCATCAGCATTAGTGACTTTAACGATATTGCCGTTGGCATCACTAAAGGTTTTGACAGCATTGGGTTCAACACCAATGACTTTATCGGTGCGGCCATCAAGGTGTTGAGTGGTCTTTGAACCATCGGCCAGAACGAAAGTAACATCTCCGGTCTTCGAATCAACCTCAACATTCTTATATTTCTTATCACTGTCAACTAACGGGCCGCCTGGGCTATCAGCGGTGAAAGTCCTCGGAGAATCAGGATAGAGGCCAGTCTTCTTGTCGACTTCCCAGACACTCGCTTCAGTACGGTTGCCATTAGAGTCATATTTGAATGAAGTGTAATCACCGTTAGCAGCTGTAATCTCAGAAAGCTGTCCTTTGGCATCGTAAGTCTTGGTAGCATTATTCGCGCGCTCGACGCGGCTGCCATCAGCCTGACCTTCGATACTCGAGCCATCTTTGAGCTTTACCATAGTGGCGCCATCGGTGGCACGCACAGTGACAGACTCAACATTGCCTTGGGGACCAGTCCAAGTTCCATCAGCATTTAGCTTATAGGTACCGAGAGGGCCAGTGCTTTCAACTAGCTGATTCTTGTCGTCGTATTTATAATTAGTTTCAACGCCATTAGAGCCTGTGACCTTAATGACGTTACCTGATGCATCGGTGACGATATTTGTCTTTCTACCATCTGGCGCACCATCAATTGAAGTGCCATCTTTAAAGGCCAAAGCCGTCGAGCCGTCGGCCGCTCTGACACTGATCGACTCAACATTACCGAGCGGACCATCCCAGGTTCCAGCAGCGTTCCGCTTGAAGACGCCCATAGGACCGTTGGTCTCGACCAGTTGGTTGGTGGCATCGTACTTATATGTTGACTCGACACCAGAGGCGCTAAGCACGCGAACAATATTACCGTTGGTATCACTAAAAGTCTTAGTTGCGTTCGGCTCGATGCCGATTACTTGGTCTGACCGCCCATCCAAATGCTGAATATTCTTAGAGCCATTGTCTAACGAATATATAAGGTCTCCGGTTTTCGGATCAAAATTGACATCGGCATATTTGTAAGCTGCATCAGTAAGCGGACCACCTGCATACTCAGCAGTGAAAGTCTCGGGTTGACCAGCGAACTTGCCTGTCGCTTTGTCGAATTTATAAACGCTAATTTCAGTGTTGTTGCCGTCTTGATCATACTTAAGTGAAGTGTAATCGCCATTGGCGGCCCACATTTGGCTGAGTTGGCCTTTACTGTCATAGCGTTTGACTGTGTCATTAGCATATTCAGTTCTGCCACCATCAGCGGCACCATCAATTTTGCTACCATCTTTCAGAACCATAGCCATAGAACCATCGGTGGCTCTAACGTTTATGCTATCGACATTCCCCAGAGGGCCAGCCCAAGTACCGTCGGCATTCTGCTTATAATTCCCGAGAGGTCCATTGGCTTCAATGATTTTGTTATTACTGTCATATTTGTAATTAGTTTCAGTGCCATTGGCACCAACAACGCGAATTATGTTGCCATTGCTATCACTAGAAGTCTTGGTCGCATTTGGCTCTAAGCCAATTACTTGATCTGAACGACCGTCAAGGTGTTGAATATTCTTCGAACCATTGTCGAGCACAATGATGACATCGCCCGTCTTCGAATCGACGTCAACACTCTTATATTTTTTGCTAGCGTCAGTGAGCGGACCGCCAGGAGTTTCAGCTGCAAATACCTGAGGCTGGTCAGGGTATTTTCCAGTGGCTTTGTCTTTTTGCCAGAGAGTCATCTCTGTGCGATTGCCCTGATCATCATATTTAAAGCTAGAGTAGTCGCCCTTAGAGCCCCACATTTCAGAGAGCTGCCCTTTGGTATCGTATTTGCGAGAAGAGCCATCGCTATCAAACTCTGTGCGACTGCCATCAATTCTACGCTTGAGAGTTGCACCTTCAGCCAAATCAAAGAGGACACTACCATCGGCAGGGTCAACTTGAATTTTCGAAACCTTATCTAGAGGACCAGTCCAAGTGCCATCAGCATTTTTAGTGAAAGTGCCCATCGGGCCGACGGCTTCAGTTAGTTGATTCTGCGCATCATACTTAAATGTACTTGCTTCACCAGTGGTGCTAACTGTTTTAGTAGTATTGCCGAAAGAATCAAGTTCTCTGAAGCTACCGTCTGCTTTGGTTACAACGGTGCTACCATCAGCCTGCCTGGTCTGATGACTGCCGTCGGCAAATTGCATGTCTAATTTGCCATCTTTGTCTAGTGTGAGATCTTTGACGCTGACAGCTGCACCACTCTTGTCGGTACCCTCCCAGGCACTGGTCGCCGCGTTAAACTTGAGGCTACCACTAGCACTGGTCACTTCAGAAACTTTTCCGTCTTCACCATAAGTAAAGGTTGCCACTTGGCCCAAGCCGTCTTTAGTAGAAATTACACGGCCTTGTGCATCACGAAGTGGATAAACAGCAACCGGACCAATCAAATCGGTTGTATCAATCGCCTTCTCTACTCGCTCAGGAATTACATTGCTGTCTTTAGCAGGGACAGGTGGAGTGAAGTCTTCAATCTTCGACACGCTGGCAGGAGCAACCACTGTATCAAAACCATTGACATTTCCCATAGCATCGTAAGTTGGAATAGAAGTGGTTGCAGTATCTGAAGATACAATTTGCGGAGTTGGTTTCGCGATCACGATTTCGGCAGACACTGGAGCCGGGACAGCCTTGTCTATAGTGCTCGTATCTCCGAGAACAACGGCGCCACCAGTCTTAGTAGTGTCGCCAGCAAGTGGAGGAGCTCCGGTATCTACAATAACGACTTTGGGAGTATCGATGAGAGCTTTGGGTTTATCTGGTATCACCAACGAAGCGTCAGCCAATACTACACTAGGTGCAGCGACGGATGCCTCACCGCTAGCAACAACCGGTGCAAACGATTCATCACCTTTAGAAATTGGCGGTAAGCCCGGATCTAAAGATGTCACACCACGGGTGATGCTCTGACCATCGGCACCAGTCATCAGCGGAGCTGAGCCGTCATACTTGTTTGCAGTTGCCGCAGCAATCGCGCGAGCAGTGGCATCGGCAATGAGCTGATCGTTTCGTTGCTTAGTGGTAAGTGCAGTTTCGCTCTGCACTAAGCTCTTGGTTAAAGTGCTTTCGCCAAGTTCAACAGATGGTGGAACAAAAGTAGCGCTGTCGCTAGCTTTGACCATCTCGCTAGAACCCATCAGAGGCGGAGGCGCAACGAGGGCGCCACCCTTGGCGACTCCTAAGGTGGTCGGCGGTTGGTCTAAGTCAGTAACGGCTGGATGATCGCCAGTTTCAGCAGCAGAATTGGCTATTTCAGTTGTTTTGATTGGCACGACTGCGGCCGTTCCAACGCCATTTTCGCCTGGGGAGACAATTTCTGTTTGGCTAGCGACAACAACCGCTTGCGGAATTGGCACTTCGACAGGAACCACAACTTTGCTTATCTCGCCGTCTTTTCCAGCCGTAACAGCCTCGGACACTGGACTAGCTTCTTTAGCCTTAGAGTCAGCAGGCTTGGTATCTGGGGTCTCAGCGATAACCGCGTCAGAAGTCGATCCACCAGTTCCAATTTCGAAATTGGGCAGCGCACTGACATCAGTGCTTTTGATAACAGCAGCATCGTGTGCCTTGAAAGCAGTTACAGTTTCAGTTTTGTCTTGGGCTCCAATGCCGGACTTTACTGAAGAGTCTTTCGCCGCTACTGGCTCTGAAACACCATCGAGCTTCTTCTCGACCGCATCTTTTGGAGCGACCGCATCTTTTGGCTTTTCATCTTTGATTTCAGTCGAATCGGGCAAAGTAAAAAGCTCCTAAGAACTCGATAAACAGATCTCTTATCTTTCTATGCACTTTAAAAGCAGACAATTAACCGATTGAAGTTTCTAAAGCAGAATTTTTTATCTGCCAGAAAATACGTAAGCTGCCTAGTAAGCCTTTTTTTGCGGTGAGAAGAGCCCAAAAATGAGCAAATCAACCCCAAGATTAAGGACCACTAATATATAACTAACCGGCGCTTAGAAACTGTTATCTGGGCAACATTTGACCCAAATCTGGAGGCTAGACGGCCCCCAAAATGACGATTTAATATTAATTCCCCAGTTTCACTAGCGGCCTTAAGCTGACTAGGTCGACGGACCAGTTTTTGGACCATTCATCTGAGCCACGAAAGTATGGCAATAACGTTGCCAGTTGTTGACCAGATCGTTATCAGCCAACTCTTGGGCTGGAGTAGGCGGAAGATCCATCTTCACTGATTTCTTGCGCCCACCGCCAATGTATTCGTGGCGGACGGCCATTTGAGGAAAGACTTCGTAGAAAATAACCGGATACCAAATCTCATCAAGGAGGAGTTCCAACTGTGAGCGGAACACTCCAACACTAGGCTCCCACTTAATTGTAGATTTGACCAAACGCACGCTTGGATCAAGTTGCCAAATAAAACGATCACCAGCGTCAATCGGAGGTTGATCAAGAGCAGTGCGCATCTGGGTTGGAAGGGCTCCGGTGGCCTGTTGAACTTGCGAAATAACAGGCACCGCGCTCAGTACTGGGTTTGTATCAGTTTGAGAACTAGGTTGCGGGGTGAATTGCGGAAATGGCTGCCCTTGAGCCGGCACAGAGGCATTCGAATTGCCTTGAGCAGACAATGTTGGAGCAGGCTGCGGTGACACTGCTCGTGGTGCTATAGGTTGCGTCACAACAGTGTGCTGCTGCATTGATTGTTGCTGCTGTCTAAGCGATTGCTGTTGTTGCAAAGACGGATGTTGCAATGACGGTTGTTGCACTGACTGGTGGGCCGATGGCGCCGGCTGCTGCTGCTGGGAGACAGGCTGTGACGGCTGCACAGATGGGTGTGGCAGAGGCTGAGTCACCGGAGCAGCTTGATGCGCAATCGGAGTAGCTAAAGTTGCAGAACTTGGGGTAGGAGTGGGAGAAGTAATTGGAGAAGTAATTGGCTTAGCAGTGGGTATTGCTGTCGGCGCAGCACTTGATGTAGCACTTGATGTAACGCTCTGTTCGGAATTTGCCACTCCAGGCAACGGAGCCGGAACCGGCAATGGAGAGGTTGCAGCAGAGGAACTGCTTGCAGCAGCCGCATTCGCAGAAGCAGCGAAGGGGAAGGCTGGCTTTGGAGCAGCTGGAGGGGTTGGCTCTGGTACAGGGGTTGACACCGATGCAGCAGTTGGCGCATGTATCGGGCCAGGCACCGCTAACGGTGCCTGACTGATCGCTTGTGCTGCTATGTTTGCAGCAAGATTTGCCGACTGAGGTATCACGTTTTGCGCAGGAGCGGGAGCCGATTGTGCAGCTTGAGCGAAACCAGGAGATGCAATGAGAGGATGACTAGCTTTGATTCTAACTGTAGATTCAAAATCACTAGGTAACGCTGGCGCAGAATCAGCAGTCTCAACGCCAAGGTCTTTGATCACATTCTCATTGGCGACATCAGCAGAATCTTCATCGAAATCATTTTCATCATCGTCGTCATTTTCATCGATATCAGAATCATCTTGCTCACCGTCACCTTCGAGCTTGAAACGCTCAATCTCGTATGGTAGCGGAATGTCTAGAACCATGCCACGACGCAACTCAGCCAGTGGTCGGCCAAACTGATCAAGACCTGTAGGTAGGTGATTAACGCTTGCAACCAGCGGCCACAAACTTGCATCCTTTAAGGCTGGGTGTTTCTGAGCCACTGATTCAATTGAATCAGTCAGACGAACTATGTATCTGATTCTGGCACTGTCACTTGGCTTTTCTGACATAGGTCCAAGAATTTTCTCAATGTTCTCGCGTCGGGTTTGACTCTTGGCTACAGCCGAACCCATCATGCCATCGGCTGCAGAAATGCCAGGCTTATTTCCTTCCCAACCAGCCCCGAACTTAGCAGCTAGTTCATCATCAACACTGGCAAATTTAGCGCCAGGTGCTCCAGCGCCAGCATCTGAGTTAGATGCTGCATACAGGCGCATACGAAATTCTTTGATTTGCGTTTCAGTAGGTAACCAGATAGCTGTACCTGGACGAGGATCAACAACTTGTTTGCCCTTCTCCATGCGAACAGGCAGCATGTGTTTATTGATTTCGTAGATTAAGGCGGCTAAACGCACGTCCCGCAGCTGTTTCTTGGCAATAGACTCAAGGGTTTCTTTTTCCTTGACTACGTACCGACGCCGCTTGTCGTCATCTTTCTTTTTCGGATCGTCGTTGCGCAACTGAAATTCCTTCTCTTCCTGTTCCTGCTTCTGTTTTTTCTGCGCCAACAGAGCCATCATCATAGCATTGCGAGAGTTCAACTGGTCCTCTTCGTCAAGCTTTTCCTCTTCTCTTTGTTTCTTAGCTTTTTCGATGAGGTCGTCAAACTTAGCAGCACTACCAGCGGTATCAGTTGCCTTCTTGTCTGGGTCAAGCTCAATTTTTGTAGTTAGTGTTGAATCGACTTTGTCACCAAGCACCATAACAGGTTCAACTCTTACTGTTGGAGCATGCTTGTCTGCTTCAGCTCGCTGAGCTGCCGCCAATGGAGAAGCCAAACCTTCAATTTTTTGAACCAAAGTTTCAGGGCGTCCAGTTGGGTCTAATATTCTACCTGTTACATCGATTTTGGCTGTAGTAGCATCAGTTTTCAGACCGTCTTTGATACCAGGTAAAAGACCATCGCCAGGAAGTTTGTGAGCGAGATTGAGGGCAGCATCAGGGCGCGCCGGAACAACCCTGTCAACTGAGGGCAATCGAGTATCGGCAGCCGGTAGTGCTGGAGTTGGCTTGTTTTCAGCCAAAATCGGCTTGACGTCGCCACCGGGGTTTTGACCCAGTTGCGCTGGTTTAATCTCGGGAGATAAGGCAATCCCTTGAGCCTTTGCTTGCGCTTCTGCAGCCGCTCGCAATTGAGCAAGCTCGGGCGCTTGCCTCGCCTGAATCTGATCGCCGGTGCCAGTTAGCACCCCAGCGTTTTGCTCAGCTCTAAGTTGAAGTTCAGTTCTGAGAGGCGCTGGAAGTTCAGGCTTCACGACAGGCTGCTCACCTTTTGGCTGAGCCAAATCTGGGTTTGCCGCAGCATCTCTAGAGTTTCTCGGCGGTTTCACCTCTAACGTAGGCACGCCAGTTTCGCTTCTATTTACTGTATAAATGCGCCGGTTTTCACCTTCCGTTTGGGCGAAGAACTCTTGGCCCCGAACCGTATACAGCCGACCGTTCACCGTCGCACCGTCAGGGGTGACCATGCTGTCTTGACTGCGCACACGCACGGGACCGCCAAAGGTAGCGTCGTCTTCAACTTTGCGCGCAGTTCCGTTAACGGTGCCAGCATTAGGAATTCGGTCTATACCAGCAGCATCTCTAAATCGCTCGGGAAGAGTGGTGCCAGTATCAGGTGTCTCAACCTTGCGCTCAGGAACTCCGGCGCCAGCGTCTTTCAGCAGAGCGGCCGGCGTTTGCGCATCGGCATTAGGCGCCTGTGCATGTTTGCCATCTAAGTTGTTTGCAGCATCTGCAGGCGAAAGTGGGTTGGCCATATAAAGGAAGCTCTTCGATTAGTAAATTGAGCATCCGGCGGGCAGAAAAAGCTCTGGCGGAAGTCTAAATATAATTGTACAGACAACGGATGTCAAGGACCGGGAGACCCCAAGCAGTACTTAATACACCCAGGTGTGGAGGGTAAGATTCAAAATGGGCGATTTAACCTTGGCTGCTGTCCAAAATTCGCACGACTGGAATAGATATGGTCACGAAGCGAGAATTCAAAATCTTCGCCACGATAACTTCTTTTTCCAGGGAAATACCGATGCAGAATCAAGCCAACAATCGAACTCTCAGCACTAGAGCAAGAGTGAAGCATGCAGTTAAAGCAGGCGAGAGCTTGGCCAGTATTGCCCTCAAAGACTATGGCGATGCTCGCTTTGCTCGCTTGATTCTCACTATAAATAGAGGCGAAGTGCCAAATCGCTGTGATGGTTTCAACAACTACGCCTTCATTTACCCATCACAAATTTTGAATTTACCAACAGAAGAAGAAGCCCAAATTTATCAACGCCAGTTCTTCACCGAGACCTCGCGGGCTAAGTTTGATCTAGCACACTACGCTAGACCAGCAATGCCATCTGATACCATGCCCTCGACAGTACTGAATAACCTTTCGATATCGAACAACGAAGCCGAATTGCATTTCGAGATCGAGTCAAAGGCAGCAAGACTAAGAGCCCAAGCTAAGCAAGAACAGTTGGAAGCGGCAGCAGCTCGAGAAGAGCAACTAAAAGCGGCCAAAGCAAGAGCTGAGCAAGTTAGAGCAGAGTACGAAAGAGCAGAAGAAGCTCGTTTAGCCGCTCAGGAAAGACAAGATGAATGGCAAGCAGCAGCTCACCGACCACACTTGCACTTAGTGACTGAAAGCTCTAATTCTAGCTCTAGCTCTGATTTTAGCTTTAGCTCTAATTCTAGCTTCAGTCCTCCATATAGCATGGACATGACACCGCCAGCAGTTCCACAAAGAGCAGCAGCGAAACTCGGACAGCGTCAAGTCGAAGTGGCAGACGATCACGAACTATTCTTCTCTCAAGGCACCCTTGAGATTACCTCACTCTCTCACTACTGCCGCCTGATGAAGTTTGAAGCAATGGAAGCCCATGCCTCGCTCATGATCAAACTGCAAGTCTTTGACCAAAACAGATGGCAAACAATTGCCTCATATGTCGTCCAAAAAGATGCCACTCAGCGCCTGGCTCACTATTCAGATGGCAGTTTCGACTTCGTCAATCTCGAATTACCAAGAGCTGTGGTTAAAGAGCTGTCAGTGACTGATTTCAACCGCAATTGGAAAAATTACACCAAGGTCTATTTCAATCACAAAGAAAAAATTCGCTTAGAGCAGCTAACTAGCCCAAGCAATATGATGATGCAGGCAGTCTAAACAGTTAAAGGCAGTCTAAGAGCCAAGAGAATTTACTGTTGAGTACCAGACAAATCGTTTGAGTCGTCAACATCTGGCACAATTTGCGAGCGCATATATTGTTGCATTTCGCGTAAAACTTCAGGTTCAAACAAAACGCCAGGTGGGGTTTCACTAGTATCTTGAGGTGAACCGGCGAACGCCTCAGCACCAAGCGCCTGTCTCACTTTCTCTAATACTTCTGGTAGCATAATTTTGCCCATGCATTCGCCTGGCTGACCAGGTCCCGTGAGCTTGCAGAATTTTTCGCCGATACATTGGCATGACTGACTTTGGTCAAGTAATTGATCAAAATTACCATAAGGTCCACTGCGAGCGGGGAAAGTCGGTCCGTAGAGGCCAATTACTGGAGTACCTACTGCCACAGCAATATGAGCTGGTCCGGTATCACCCGACACCACCACATCGCAGCACTTCAGAATTGCAGCAGTCTCATCAAGTTGAAGCTGTCCACAAAGATTGATGCAGCGTGAACCGGCTTCCATATTTATACGCTGGGCTAATTCGTAATCTTCAGGGCCGCCAATCAGCACCGGTATATGCTTATGATGATCAAGTATATGTCTGACGAGATAGACCCAACCGTCGAAAATCCAACCTCTATGAGGGCGCAAGTGTCCAACTCCAGGCACCAAGCCAATTAGAGAGGCATAAACCATATTGTGGGCTGCCACCAATTCCGGCACCAACTTCTCAGCGATAGCGTCAGGATATAGAGTTGGAAAAAGCCGATCTGGTGTCTCAGGTGATATTGCTCGAATGGTTTCTAAAAAGTTGCCGACAGCATGCTGCTGGGCCGAAGAGCTGCTGTCACTCTTGTCATAGTGCAGAGCCTTGATTTTAGTGAGGGTAGTAAGAAATTCACCGCGAAAAGAATTTGAAAGATCAATAAATAGATCAGGTTGCATAGCAACTAATTGCTTGCGCAATTGAAAGAAACCAAGTTCTTTCTGAAAATCGACGAACTCATCGATGGATGGACAGAGGCCAAGAAGCAGTGGCCGAAGAGAACTGTGGGACCAATATGTTATTTTTGCGCCAGGATAATTTAGCCTTAAAGTAGCAGCAACAGGTGTAGCTAAGACAGCATCCCCGATAGCTGCTGGATGAAAGATCACTATATTGGCGAAAGATTGAGCGCTCGAATCCATACTCTCCACGGCCTTTATTGGCTACTCTTCACTGGACTTATTTGAAATATGACTTATTATTGTCAGTGATGAACCAAGATTATTATTACGTTTTAGGTTGGGAACAGCCCTCTGGCAAAGTAGCGATACTTTGTCGTTCTAGAGGCAATAACCCTGGGCCAGCATATTGCTGGACAAAGCGCGAAGCGATTCAATTGCGCACGCGACTTGCTAACGATAGACGCGGTGAGCAAAATCCATCTGCTCGTCGAATCATTCGCCAGTTACTAGTATATAGATATCTCGTGCATCATCCACTACTGTGGAGACAAGGCGATCTTTGGGTCTATGCCGATCCAAGCGAACTTGAGCCAGTAGAGGCCACTGCGGCCACCCACGGATACTAGAGTTCCTGACAACAATAAGCTTCTAAACCAGGTTTAACGAATACTGCGGTTGGCTTTAACTCGTCCTTAACCCTAGACCTGATAAAACGCAAGTATCGAGCCTAGAATCTGATCCGAAGAGTTTGAGCGTCGAAGACTTTTAGCTTAAGAACTGTAGTAAAGAAGAATTAGATGGAATTAGAAACAGTAATAGCGGTGCTGGCGATTGCGCTAGCTCTTGCCTTTGACTTCGTCAACGGCTTTCACGACACGGCGAATGCTTGTGCCACGGTAATTTATACAAAGGCTCTTAAGCCAAGTGTAGCGATCGTCATGAGCGGTATTCTCAACTTTATGGGAGCTTTGCTAGTCGGCACTGCGGTCGCTCAAGTAATTACTAAAATTATTCCAGCCGCCTCGGTGACACTGCCAATAGTGGTAGCAGTTCTCGTAGCTGCAGTGATCTGGAACCTGGTCACCTGGTGGTACGGCATTCCGGTAAGCTCATCGCATTGCTTGATCGGCAGTTTGTTCGGCGCCGGTATCACAGCAGCCGTCGCCAATGGCGCCGATTGGCGCAGTGGTGTCGAGTGGCACGAATTGCAAAAAGTAATTCTGGCCCTTCTAATCTCACCGTTGGTAGGTTTTGCTGCAGGCTACATAACCACCTGGGTAACTCTGCGCATTACTAAAGAGAAAGAGCGCGAAGTAAACGCCGCCAAGACTTCTGAACAGCATGCCGTGATGCGCTGGTTGCACATCTTTTCTAGTGCATCTGTGAGCTTCTCGCACGGCAGCAATGACGGTCAAAAAACAATGGGCCTTATAACTCTGATTTTGGCCACTCACTTTGCAAGCTATGGTTACCACAGTGATCAAGTCCCTGGTTGGGTTATGGGCTCGGCGGCACTGGCCATTGCACTAGGAACAATCATTGGCGGTTGGCGAGTAATTCGCACTGTAGGAACCAAAATTAGTAGAGAGAAACTCAGTCACTCTCAAGGCTTTGGTGCTTCAATGAGTACAGCAGTGATTATTTTGATAGCTTCCCATATCGGTGCGCCAATCAGCACCACCCACACTCTCAGCTCAGCAGTAGCTGGCGGAACGATTCCAGTACACGGAAAAGACAAACTCAATCCTAAAACCATGAAGCTAATTTTATTGGCATGGGTATTAACTCTGCCAGTGGCGGCTACATTGGCTTCCGTTACCTATATGATACTTAGATCAATCTGGCACGCTTAGTGCAATTCAAGGATAGTAAACGAATGAAACTGGTAGTAGCATTTAGCTCACCAAAGCGCAGCGCCAAAACCATCGAGATGGCTGCTAATCATGCCAAAGCTACTGGCTCTGAGATTGTTTTACTGCGCATTATTCCTGACCCAGAAAAAATGGGCGTCATTGCCCAATTGATTTCGTCAGATAGACCAACCGACAAAGCCCAGCTGCAAATAGATCAGTGCGTCAAAATATTGCAAGACCAAGGCATCAAAGCTTCAGGCATTGTCAAAGTAGGCGAGGTTGCTAGCGGCATTGTCCAAACAGCTGTAGAACTAAAAGCAGACACTCTTTATGTAGGTACCACCAATGTCGGTGGCCCCAAATTTTTCTTGATGAAGAAAGACCCGATTGTTCACTACATTGTCGACAACTGCCCTATTACCTTATGCTTAGTGCGCCACGATGGCTCAAGCGAAGCGGCAGCAGAAGCAGACGAAGAAGTAGAGCTTAGCTAGCCAGAATATTCTTGGCCGAGATCCAGAAAATCTTCCATGATATGCGAATCAAGAGACGGCAGTGAGCGAATCAGTTTCATTGGTGGCAGGCATTCGATGATTTTGCGGCCATAGTATTTCTTGGTCAGACGTGAATCAAGAATGGCTACCAGACCTCTATCTTTCTTGGTGCGAATCAAACGACCAACCCCTTGCTTCAAACGCATGGTGGCATGAGGTAATGCTAAATCGTTGAACCAACTGCGATCTGTATCTTCTTTCATCTGTTCGCAACGGGCTTCGTATACCGGGTCATCAGGTACCTGAAAAGGAATGCGATCGATAATCACGCAGCTAAGCTGTTCACCGTCAATACTGACGCCTTCCCAAAAGCTAGAAGTACCAAACAGAACAGCATGAGGAGTAGCTTTAAACCATTCCACAAGTTTTTGCCGAGGCATGTCACCTTGCTTGCGCGCTTCGTATGGCATGCGTGGTGCTAGCGCCTGATAAGCATTATTGAGAGCAGCCTTACTCGTGAAGAGAACAAAAGCCCGACCTTCAGTAAGTTCAATAATGCGTTCTATTTCAATCAGTGCATTCTGAAAGAAATCAGGATGATTAGGCTCAGGCATGTTGGGCGGCAGGTAAAGCAATGCTTGATTTTCAAAATCAAATGGGCTTGGCACCTGACTTTGAATTACATGGCGGTCAGCGTCGATAGAACGCTTGAAAAATTCAAACGGATCATCGCCGGCGGTAGCCAGTGTGGCTGACATCCAAACTGATGTTTCTAAACCGGCTTTATTAAGAAGCAAGTCTGAAATGAAATGCGAAGGGTCCAGCGGAGCAGCCACCACTTCGATTTTTACTTCTTGTCTTTCGGTGCGCTCTAGCCACATAACCCATTCAGCACTAGGTGAGGCAATTAACTCAAGGCAGGCGCAATAACCAGATATGGTGCTGATGATACTTTTAGCTTTTAGTTGTGCTTTCTCTCGCAAAAGATCAACATCAAGAATGTGCTCGAAGGTTTGATTTTCTAACCAGTCTCGCAAAGTCTTGAGAGCAAAAATAAGTTCAATGGCCCCTTCAACAGGCTCACGCAGACGCATTCTTGCTGAGCGTGCCATGGCATTTAGTCTAACGAAAAGCTGACCAGACAGGTGCTCGATATCGTTGATCAAATTACCCGGAGGGTTAAGTCGTTTGACGGCCTTACCCAACAAAATACGAATACCGCGATTACTAATAGAGCGACTAAAGGCATCGGTAGCAATGTCAGGTAGGTGATGGGCTTCATCAACTATCAATAGCTGATACGGTGGCAAAATACTGCCACCAGAAGCAGCATCGGCTAACAGCAAAGCGTGGTTAACCACAAGAATATCGGCCTTTTCAGCACGCTTACGCGCCTCAAAATAAAAACAGCTAGCGAAACTGGGGCATTTATTGCGCAGACAATCATCAGAATCAGAGTTTATTTCGCCCCAAACATCATAGGGAGGCACGAAATCTAACTCTGAGACGTCGCCATACTGCGTGTTATTGACCCAGCCGACAAAATCATCATCGATGTGCTGCTCAAGAACATGATCGCGAAAACGACGAATGCCCAAGTAGTTTCCTCTACCTTTAAGCAAAGCGGCGTTAATCTCAAAGGGGAAAATCTCCTTGAGAATTGGAATGTCTTTATTCATGTATTGCTCTTGCAAAGCAATAGTGGCAGTCGAGACAACCACTTTCTTACCGGCTAGAAATGCCGGAATCAGTGCAGCAAAGCTTTTACCTACACCGGTACCTGCTTCAAAAATTCCTGTCTTTTTTGTATTGAAGGCACGTTCAATGTGATGAGCCAAATCAAGTTGCGGATCGCGAACTTCGTAGCCATCAAGACTTTCAGCGAGCATTTCAAAAATACGCTCGACAGTATAGTCACCTCGTGTTTCAGGTGACAACGGTTTCTTCTCTGGTCTAGTCGGTGAAGACTTGCCAGAAAGTGAAGTAGCTGAAGATGAGCCGTGGTTTGTTTCGGCAGGCACAGGAGTTATCTGAGATTGAGTTTTCAACTGACGCTTAGTCTATTAGTGTACTTGAGCATCAGCAGTTGCAGCAACCTGAGATTGAGCTTGTACTTGAGCAGTTGATTGATAGCTAGGCAGAGTGATTTTCTGACCGAGACTCAAGAAGTTAGCATTCTTAAGGCCGTTAGACTTACAAATTTCGTCAAGCAAACGTGGGCTAACGCGCTTGTATTCACGAAGAGCGATGGCCGCGAGCGTATCACCAGTTTGAATTTCAACGCTTGAATGAGCAGGTACAAGAAGCGAATTAGGATCGCTTCCGCTCGGAACAGCAGCTACTGACTGCCCGGCCGGTGCCGCAGCAGTAGAACCAGCAGTAGCGACAGCCGCTTTGCTGGCTTGTGGATTGTTGGCAACCATTCCGGAGACAGATGAATAGCCCCAAATTCCTATCATAGATAGGAAGGCACCAGCCATGAAGCCGCAGGTTAGGTAGAAGCTTGGTGTGCGCTTAGGTGAGTGCAAGAAGTCTTGGTGGACACCTGGCCAAAGAGCTTCAAGCTCATCAGACTTAGGGGTTTCAACTTCAGTTGTAACTCGCGCGAATGAACCGGTGTCTCGCTGAGACTGCCAGTCAGATGTGGAAGCAGTACGCTGTGCTTCTCTCTCGGCTAATGACCGGGTGGAAATTGAAACGAAGGCGTCTCTTGAGCTGACATCGCTGTCACGCACATACTCCGGAAGACCTTCCATTTCTATTTTTTCTTGATCGTAGTTGAGCACTATAGTCATCTCTTACAACGCCACTGGGGTAACCATGGGTGCATAGTATCGAACTTGTCACTAGAATGTCAATTTTCGCAGCGAAGCCCAAAGAAGCAAACAGAGCTACGGTTTGGACCCAATTGTAAAATCATCAAAGTGCCTAAAAACAGGCAAGACGCAGCATTTGAGCCAATCGTATTAAATAAATGACAACCTCCCCGAAGTTTACATTACTCTCTAAGTTAAGGTTGCTAGCCACTTTTCAGACTAATACAGTTAAATTGCCAAAGTTTTCAAGCAACACTAGCAAAACGGCACCGCTTGACGACCGCGGGCGATCACGTCAGACAGATAAGCTACAAACGGTGCAGCAGATATAGAACAAGAAGTGCCTTCGTTAACGCCCGCTCATTATTTACAATCGCCTCATCTTGACATGCGATCTTTTCTCAGATTAGTAGGCGCTTATTTTCAAACCATTCCAAGAAATTAGAGTGCGCAGGCACAATCAGCGCTTTTGTAAGTGTCGGAATTAGTACAGATTTTCTGCCTATGGTGCCGAAATTAGTGAGCAGCTGAACTATAACTTGAGCTAGAACTATTACTGGAGGCACCTGATTCGGTACCACCATCGTCTTGCTTCAAGCCATGGACCTGACCAATGGCTTCCTTGGTGCCTGCTATTACAAGCGTGGCGCGGTCTGGTTTGAATGTCGTGCGCACAAAGCGATTGAGACTATCAAGCGTTGACGCCCGAATGCCTTGTTGTAAAAGCGGTAAGGGATCACAAGCTCCATCTAATACAACTGACTCAAGTATTGAATGGGCTGCAAGCTGACTGCTAGCCATCCAGCGCACCGGCAAGGCTCCACTCAAGTAGAGCCGAACCTCCGAATATTCCTCAGCAGTCAAACCAGTTTTTCCAAATTTTTTCAGCTCTGCCTGAATTGAACGCACCGCTACAGGCATCAGATTTGATACCAACGGTATATCGATTGACCATACGGTCGTACCGGGCAAAGACTCAACATCTGATGCCAGATCTTCAAGGCTGACGCTGCTACAAAGACCCAACTCACCAGAAATTTTCTGAGCAAAGCGCGAGAAAATTGGATGACTAGTGAGGGCGCAATCGCTCAAAAGAAGCATCGGGTAATCAGGGCGGCCTAAGCCAGTATCAACTAGGCGACCAATCGTCACCATGGTGTCTTGGCGCTTATCAATGGTCATAGACGACTTGAGCATGCGCCGTGGATTAGCCTGCACCAAGACCTTCTTAGCAGTGCTCTTACCGCTCCAAGCGCCGAAACTGTGCTCAGCTAACTCTACGGCTTGGCTGAGAGATATGTCGCCAACAAAAACTATTGTGGTGGCGTCTGGCCTAATGGCTTGAGAATGGAATTCGAGCACATCACTTGCCTTTAGGGCATTAACAAAATGCGCTTTGTCCATTGGCTCAAGCGGATAAAAACTCGTATTGGGCGCAATCAGACCTTGCATCAAAGCGCGCTTGACTCGCGCTTTAACAGTATCTTCCGTGTGCTTCACTCGTTCAATTACAACTTGCTTAGCATGCTCAACATCGGCATCTTTAGCGAGAGGCTCATGCATCTGACTAGCCAATATACCAAGCAGGGTACCTGTATCTCGGGATAGACAACGGGTTTGGAAACTAATCCATTGCGGGCCCGAGTCAAAGCGCACCATTGCATTCGGTGCCACACCCAACTCATCTTGTACCGTAACGGCTAATTGGTGGCTGTATTTGGCTGACCCATCAGCCATGGCTTGGGCAAGCAGGGCTGACACGCCACGCTTACCAACTGGCTCATAGGCCTCTCCAGCTTTAACTGCACCAATGATTTGCACCGCAGGACTAAGCTTAGTTTCAAGCACTGCAAGAGTCATGCCGTTTTTCAATACGGCCTTCTTTATATTAGGATTGGCAATGATTGGCGGAAGAGCAATTTTAGGGGCTACTACGCCAGCGGAAGAGGCGCTGGGATTGGCAGTCGGGTTACTCGCTCCAGCAGTAACTGGTCCGGTATTGCTCGGTCCCGCGCTAGAAGATCCAGTGCTAGAAGACCCGGCGCTAGAAGACCCAGCGCTCTGCGTCAGATAAAGTGCCCGTCCACCACGTTGAGTAAGATCGGCAACAGACTCGTCATCGCCTTTGTAGGCACATCCGTTAATTCCGAAAGGCAATCTAGGCGCGGACCAAGCAGTCTTGTGGTGTGGTCCGTTCTTACTCGGCTTCTTGCCTTTATCTTTGTCGGATTTATCTTTGTCAGAATCTGACTTACTTTTGCCTGAGTCTTTTTTAGGGTCTTTCTTAGAGTCTTTTTTAGGATCAGGCTTGCTGTCCTTAGAGTCTTTATTGTCTTTGCTCTCTTTACTCTCTTTGCCATCAGTAGTGTCTTTTGCATCTTTTTTGACAGCTGGCTTAATTGGTGCCGGTTTATTCGCAGCACCAGACAATACACCTAACACACGATTTTCTTGATTGAAGTAACGCTTAGCCACCCTTTGAATGTCTGCCGCAGAAACTGCACGCACTTTGCTGAACCAGGCAAAAGCAGCAGGCCATGAGTCTATGCTCTCAGCGTAAGCTAAGTGAAAAGCAGTGCGGTAAGGTCCGTCTCGTTCTGCTAGTACATGAAACTCGGCATGGTTACGAGCGCGCTTCAACTCAGCTTCTGGCACTGGAGTTGCACGTAATTGCTCAAGTACGCTTTGACACGATTCAATAACTTTCTGAGCGCTGGTACCAGGGGTGGAGACCAAGTTAATCGTGAATAATCCAGGATCGCGCTTAGCTTCGAAAGTACAACGAACATTACTACAAACTTTCGCATCGACAAGTTTTGTTTTCAGTCGGCCACTAACACCAGAAACTAAGAGTTTCTCAAGAACAGCCAGAGCAGCCGCATCAGCATCTTGGATATTGGCAGAGTGATAAGCCATTGCCACCACATCCGCATTGCCTGCGTACTTCATATAGACACGTCGTTCGGCTCGCTGGGCTGGTTCAACCACGCGTACCGAGCGAGGAGGATCAGCTTTGGCTATACCACCAAAATATTTTTGTACTTGAGCTGCTTGAGTCTTGCTATCAAAATCTCCAACAATCACTAAGGTGGCGTTAGATGGCTGATAGTAATCACGATAGTGACGCCTCACATCATCTAAAGTAAGTTTCTGAACATCATTGCGCCAGCCAATCGTCGGATTTTTATAAGGATGAAGCTGGAAAGCTGCCGAGCGCACTTCTTTATTGAGAAGATTGGCAGCATCTTTAGCTTCAGTGTCTAGTTCCTTTTCAATTCGCTTAATTTCGGCTTGCACATCTTCAGCTGTAAAAGTAGCTGTATGCATACGATCTGCTTCAATGCGAAGGGCTATCGGCAATTTCGACGGACTTAGCGTCTCAAAAAAAACGGTAAAGTCGTCACTCGTAAAACCATTAAACATGCCGCCGTTGCGAGCAATGGTGGCACCGAGTTCGCCTTTTCTAAAGCGTCCAACTTTCTCAAAAACTAAATGCTCAACCAAATGGCTCAAACCAGTTTCGCCAAGGTTCTCATTGCGAGAACCTACTCGGTAGACAACCATACTGGTGACCACAGGGAAAGCATGTTCTTCTAAGAGAAGGACTTTTAAGCCGTTAGCCAGCACCATTTCTTGCACGCCATTTTCTTTAGGCGCAAGAGTATTGACCTCAGCAGCCTGGCAGACAGCAGCGTTACAACCGAAAGAAAAACCAGCAAGAGGCAGAAATTCGCAAATAGAGAATAGCAAAAGAGCCGCTGTTGTCAAGAAGGCTTGCGTTTTCTTGCAGTTCAAAATTTCCTTAATGCTCAATTACTACCATTCCAATTGACAATCACAAGAGGCTACGCCTAGAGCCATACGGCTAATTTACTCAGCTAGCATTTCAAAGTTACCACAGTACTGATTAAGTCTCATGAGGCATTGCTCAAAGGTAGCCTAGCAAACCTCATCTATTGATACAATTTCTCAATAAGCCTCTTCTTTACCGTCACTGGCGGTTACACCCATGTCATTTCCGGCAAAACTCTCAACCAAAACCACCTCCAGTAAGCAGGGGGAGGTCAAAAGCGACGACTTAAGAGTGCGGAGCATTGTTTTAGCGGGCAATCCCAATGTAGGCAAATCGGTTATTTTCAATGCCCTAACCGGGTCTGACGCTGATGTTTCAAATTATCCAGGCACGACAATTGACATTGCCCGCGGTCATTTGGGTAAAGACGAACTAGCTGATACGCCTGGTATATACGGCGTTTCGAGCTTGAACGATGAAGAGCGCGCCGCTCGAAAAATGATTTTGGCAGCAGATATTGTCATTAATGTCGTATCGGCCATCACTCTCGAGCGAGACCTTTTCCTCACCGTGCAGCTTGTCGAAATGGGCAAGCCTCTGATCTTGGTAATAAACCAGTTTGATGAAGCAAAGCATCGCGGCATAACCATCGACTTAAACCGACTACGTGAAGAGTTTGGAGTGGAAGTCTTAACCTGCGTGGCAGTTAAAGATGAAGGCATTGAAGAAATCAAAGCCTCAGTCGCCAAAGCTAGACCAGGAAAAATTAGGCCAGAGTTGCTTGAACTTATTGCGCCGATCATCAGTCAATCAACGCCTACTGTAGAAATTACTCAAGCAATGGCAGTTTTAATTGCCGAAGGCGATCAGCCTACTGCCACTGCCTGCGGTGTAACAACATTGAATCACAGAGCCGAAATTTATGGCTTTCGCCGCACCTTCGTCAACGATCTAGTAGAAGTATCTGTTGTTCAAAGCGGCAGTAAACGGTCATTTTCTAATAAGCTTGGAAAATTATTACTGCATCCGGTGTGGGGCTCGGCGATCTCATTTGCTGTTTGCTACTTGATCTTTTACCAGATGCTCGGTGTGTGGATCGCTGGCAATCTAGTTGACTTTACCGAAAAACAAACTATGAAAGTCTACTACGAACCAAATGTTCGTAGATTAGCTGCTAATGTCTTTCCTAGCGTCATAACAATTGGGGAAAAGACTTATGATTTCCCCGAAGGCACTCTCAAAAATCAAACTGCTGCAGCAGAGCTAGATCGGGCAATTAGTACTAAAACAGTGCCCGCCAATGAAATTGGCTTTAATTTCTGGTCGTATCATAATTTCATGGGAATGCTCGGCAACATCATTGTTGGCGAATATGGCCTGGCAACACTAACGGTCACATATTTATTAGGCTTGTTAATGCCGCTCGTAATCGGCTTCTATTTGGGTCTATCGCTATTAGAAGATTCTGGTTACCTGCCCCGCCTGGCAGTTCTGGTCGACCGCATGATGAATAAAATCGGCCTCAACGGACGCGCCATTATTCCCCTAATCTTAGGCTTAGGCTGCGTCACTATGGCGACAATCACCACCCGCCTATTGACCACGCGACGCGAAAAAATTATCGCAACAGCTTTATTAGGCGTGGCTATTCCTTGCTCAGCTCAGCTTGGTGTTGTCTCCGGCACCCTTGCCCGCGCCGGAGGTGGGGCAGCCTGGGCCGTTTACCTTTTTGTCGTGATCGGCATTCTGGCAATAACAGGCGTCTTGCTCAACATGGTCTTGCCAGGCAAATCGCAAGGTTTGATGATAGACCTGCCGCCAATGCGCCTGCCTCGCTTCGATAACGTGCTGCGTAAAACATGGAAAAAATCTTGGAATTTTCTAGTTGATGCTACGCCGATGTTTTTCTTAGCTGGCTTCGTCGTCACCTTGGCACAAATGATTGGTCTGCTCGATTTGATTATCAAGGTGTTGCAACCGATAGTCGTCAACTGGCTGAACTTACCGAATGATCCACGTATCCCGACGACCTTTATTCTCGGCATCGTCAGACGCGATTTTGCCTCGTTTGGCCTTGCCGATGTGGCGCTGACGCCGGTTCAAGCGGTAACCGCCATGATTGTAATAACGCTCTTTGTGCCCTGTATCGCCACTGTAGGCGTAATGATCAAAGAAAGGGGCATGAAGATTGCCCTCTCTATATGGTTCGGTTCTTGGGCTGCAGCCTTTGTTATAGGCGGCGTTTTGGCCCGGCTCCTGCCCTTTGTTTTCGGCCCCTTAGGCATTCGCTAAAAAAGTAATTGGTTACAAAATATTTGTGCCGCCGATAGCGGGTGAGCCTAGGGCGACGGACATGTTAGTATAAAAACTGCACGATATGGCAGGTGTCGCCAAGTGGTTAAGGCTCCGGTTTGTGGTATCGGCATTCGCGGGTTCAACTCCCGTCATCTGCCCCATATTAAGTGCTAGTTGCAACTAGAAAAATAGAAAACTCCAACTCATTTATAAGAGTTGGAGTTTTTTTAATGAGGCTGCAATGATCAATCCTTTGCTTAAGACACAGCAATTGTCTAAAAGAGAAATAGTTGAGTACTCAACTATTTCTCTTTTTAGAAAGGCCCGAACGGCCTAATGTTTTTTTCAAAAATAGTTGAGTACTCAACTATTTTGCAAACTGAGTTTAAGCAACCTTGAAAAAATTTTGCTATTAAGACTGTGGAATTAGCTCTGGATGGTTCGAGCGTTCAAGAAATTCAATGAACGAATCTTTGTAATTGAATTTATCATCACTGTCTAAAGGAGCAAAGGCTCTTGTTTTATGCTCAATGTAAGAGGCCGGATTGATAAGGACATTTCGCACTGAGCCATCAGGTTTGAAATAAACAGACTTTTCAATTTGAGCAAAAATTGAGCCATCTGGGCCTGGTGCAAAACTATGAATTTGCACAGTGCGGTAGCTGTCTTGAATAACTCTGTCTTTTTTGCGCTCGCACACCATCAAAAAATAGTAGGCCATAACTATGTGTGTCGTGGTTGCACTAATAGGAACTTCTTCTTCGAGAATGGTATGCACTACCATTTTCTCTTCATCAATGTCATACATGATTGGCTCACGCTTAGCTTCCCAAATTTGCCCACGAGCATCAAGCTGCCGACCACGTTCGCGGCGACGAACACTCTTCTCAACGCGTCCATCTGGTGCAACTGTTTCAGTGCGAATAGTAGCGCCAGCAAACCAAGCGGGAATGCGATACCAACCGTTGATAGCTTGCTGCGGCAGATTGCGATCGTCAAAAGTAGCGCCGGCCTGTAGGGTTTTCGGTACGACTTTCGCACTAGCATTGGGAATAGCCGAAAGCTCGTCGGCCATGGCAATTTGAGGCACTGACGAAAAAGTTAAAAGCAGAAGTAGTCGTAGAAAGAGTGGCATATGCTGAAAGTATCACAGCTTTGGCTGAGATAAGGTAAGCTAAGAGCGGGCACTTTTTTAACAAAGAGAAGGTAAGTGAGGGTAAGAGAAGTGGAGAAAAGTCTTTTGCTGAAAATATCAAGCCACATTGTCTCAACCGCTCTCATAATGACCATTTACTGTGCTGGCACAGCTCTTTCTCAAGGCACAAAGCCTGTCAGCGGCACTACTGCTGTGCCGGGCGGCGCTTCTACAAGCGCTAAAATTGAAAACTTGATCAAAGAACGCTACCTCAATTACCATCAAACTCTACTCAAAGCTAATAGCTTTGATGAAATAGCACCACTTCGCTCGACAAAGCTGCAAGCTGAACTAGAAACGAAAAAAGTTGAAGCACAGGCCAAAGACGCCGATACCCAAAGAAAGATGATGGACAGCTTGCTAAGTTTAGCAAAAGCGTTGGAGCCAAAAAATATAATAGTGACTAACGTTGTCGTTAAAGGAGATACCGCCGAACTAGCGGTCTCGGCCACAGACTCGGGCGAATTTCCCAGCGCTATGACCAAAGGCTTCGGCAATATCGCTTCAAGTATGGGCACCGCACTTGGTGGCAAATCTGCTAGTAAACCAATGCGTAGTACAACCACTGGCAATATTAAGATGTTGAAAGAAGATGGCAATTGGCTGGTCGGAGAAGAAAGCTGGTCTACGAATGTCACCAATTTAACTCCGGCACAAGAGGCTTCGAGAAATGCTGAAGATGCACGCAAGAAAAGCCTCAGCTCATGATGCTCCCCAGCCGCAAGCATGGCCTTCCCGCAAAAAGCAGCAGCCGGAAGAATTCACGGTCAACCATTTGTAGTGGAAGGAGCCGAGCTATCGAACGAAATTTTGACATTACGCCAAGGCAGTGACTTTTTCGCAGATAGAGAATTTATGATTTTTCTATTTGGTCTTGATGGAAAATTAGCAGGCCAACAAATCGTAGTGAAAGATGGTGCACCCGTAGGCAAAGCGAGCTGTCACGTGCACATGAAGTGGAAGGTTGGTGGTGATAGTTTGCCAAAGACAGACATGTTTATGCCAGCCGATGGTTATGGCATTCGCATAGCATTCGGCCAACGAGATGCAAAAACCGGTTTATTGCCTGGCTATATTGTGCTGCGCATGCCCGATAAAGAACAAAGTTTTGTTCAAGGCTACTTCTACGCCAAGCAAAAATAATGCAAGTTTATTGACGAACAGCTCCAGAATTTGGGGCAGGAATGGGCCTGCCTATAGGCATAGGACTAGGCGGTGGAGCCTGATAAGAAGGCGGGGCTTGAGGAGCAGAATTTGTCGGAATCAAGGCAGACTGCCCGGTAGATTCGAGAAAGCGAATGAAAGAACCTTTGTAATCAAAAGTATCGTCTCTATCAGTTGGTACGAAATCAGCTAATTTCTGCTCGACATAAGATGCGCGCGTAGCCAACGTATTTTGAAATACACCGGCGGCATCAAAGTAGACAGCTTGGTCAATGGTGGCATTAATTGAGCCATCCGCATTTGGCACAAAGACATGTATCTGCTGCGTCTGAAAACTCTTGATGATGCGGTGTGTTTTTATATTCTCGCAAATCATTAAAGCGAAGTAGCGCATAACAACTTGATCTCGAGCCACTTTTAACGGCAACTCTTCAGTCAGTACCGTGTGCACGATCATATTTTTCTCTTCGATATCATAGCGAATGGGCTCGCGTCTCGCTTCCCAGACATGGCCTTTATTATCAACCTGTCGCCCGCGTTCTCGTCGGCGCACGTCTTTGATAGAACCGCCCATATCAGAATAGACTCTTGTTCTTTCTGTTAGTCCGGCAAACCAGTGAGGAATGCGATACCAGCCGTTGATATTTTGCTTTGGCAAATTGGCAGCATTGAAAGTCTCACCAGCCTGCAATGCCTGCGGAATGACGTGAGTCTGCTCGGTGCCAAGCTGAAAAGTTTGGGCCGCGGCGGCAGAACAGAGGCCCAATCCAATATTGAGCGCGGTACTAAAACAAGTGGCTATAAGCGCTATCTTGCATTTATTCATCGTCATCCAACAAATTACCTTCACGCATGCGGATAGCGATCCAAGCATCAAACTCGCGCCGTTCAATTTCTGATATATCGCTTTCAGTGATTCGCACCTTAAGCCAATCGAAACACTCTTTCAGCTCTTTGAGTCGCTTGCCTTTGGTACCCGCATCAGACTTAGTTGATGAACCAACGCTCTCTCCTTTACGCTTGACCAACCAGCGCAAAAATTCGGCACGCTCTGCCTTGCTAAGATTGGCAGCATTCATGCGCGCTGTCAGCCATGTCTTAAATTGAGGATCGTCTGTATCGCTCATAACTATCGAATTATAGCTCCAGGCTATTTGTACTGCTCAATTTTGCCATTGTCCCAAGTATATAGAAGTGGACTTACTGGGCGCGCTTGATTGGCAGCCGCGTATTCAGTGAATGAGCGAATTTTCTCGATAGAAGAGGGCAAACTATCACCGGTAAAGAAAACAGCACTGCGGTTCGGTACAGAAAAGACCAGTTTACCTTTGACTTGCTTTTTTACAGTAGACATAATTTTGTCGCACAATACGATACTAGAATCAAAGTCGCCACCTGCATCAGCCAAAATTACATCACTTCCGAAAAAGGTAATTTTGCTAGGCAGGCGCATGACAAGGTGCTTGTTAAATTCACCGGCAATGTCACTGTCTTTGATATTAAGTACCTTTATGTCATCTACGGTTATCGAGCGCAGTGAATAGGGAGAGTCTTCCATCAAAACCAGTATTATCCCCGGTGCGATTGACTGATGAAATATCGTCTTGTCGCTGTGCGGCTTTCCCTTAGCTTTATCATCAGCCGCTGCTTGGTCTGCTAGTTGCCCAATCGTTGTTAGCATATCTTCACCGCGCACAACTGGAATTATGTTGGCCTTAGTGGGGATATCGGCATGTTCAGCATTTCGATTCGCAGCAAGATAAGGCCGCATTACCTCCTTGCGATGCCCGGGTATATTCTTGCCTTCCATCCAAGCATTTTCCACTCCATAAGATTCCAGCTCTCCGGAAGCTGGTTTCAAACGAATCTGGTTGTCATTGACGCTCTCCAAAGTGTAACCTTTTTTGACTTTTAAAAGCGCCTTGGCATATATCTCGGCAAACTTGCGGCGATCGAGGTTGGCATCTTCAATCTCATCATCTAAGAATTTATCCACCGACTTATCAGGTGTGGGAGCAGCAACTCTTTCACCGACTAGCTCGATTGAGAATGCTTCCTTTCTCATTGACACATCAGTTAACCAATTTTTTCCCGGTCCTTGGCCGTCAAGTAAGCCGCACGAAGAAAGGACGAGAACTAAAGAAAAACCAATCAGCGCGATATAAGTGCTTCTCAATCTAGTGAAACTCAATCTAATGAAACTCCATCGAATTGAGCACAGTGTCAATAACTTCGCGAAAATCATCGAAGACTTCGCTATCAGCGGTGTAATTAAAAACGTAGCCTTTATTACCGTTAATAGCAAGATATTGCTCAGTTTTCGGAATATGGGCCGAGTCTTCAAAAGTGAATGTATAAATCGACTTTTTGGCGGCCACACCAGCCAACTTGCTATCAGTTTCACTGGCAATTGTCACAGGCATACGAGCAGCTGCCATGGCCACCTTGACTTGTTCTGTCGTGGCCTTGAAATAATCAGAAAGCGTCGTTCCGGCCGGCACAGTCTCAACAGCGACGCGGTAGCTAGCTAGACCGTTCAAAACCAAAAACTTACAGACAATTGGGCTGTCTTTGGGCTCAACCTTAGTCCAGTTATCGGGGAAATTAATACTAAAGTTGTGGGCCGGACTGCTAAAAACCTGAATGTTTTTAAGAGAAAGCTTGGCCACTGACTTGATTTCGTCTCTACTCGGAAGGCCAGCGGCTGAGGCTGAACTAGACAGTGTCGAAGTTGCCAGAGTAAGGCTAAACAGTGCAGCCAGCAATGACTTGCTTAGAATATTAAAGTACAAATTGCTCCCGCCCACTAGCCCGTAATTAGAGAAATTCTAACACTGTCAGTTATATTGCGGCGAGGAAATCACAAATTCGACAGCTAAACCGCCGTCAAAATAGCTTTTGCGCTCAAGATCGCCATGGCGGCTTTCAACGGCTGTACCATACAGGTTACCGGCTGGTCGCAAGCAACCATCAAGCTCCATCAGCTGACCGCAATGTTTGCCACCGTTGGCAACACCAAGGTTATGCACTTGGTCGCGGAAGGCCACCGTCCACATTGCATTATTCGCCTTAAGTGTATTGAGACCTAGCGTATAAACCTGGCGGTCATGCACAATTTGATTTGGAACATCAGAAACGAAATAGCCATCAACGACCACAGCACCAGTCTTGTCAAATCTATAGACCAATGATTGTCCGTAAGTCATTGTACCAATCGATGGTTGCATGCGGTCGCCAATGACCGCCAATAAATTATCGAGCTTGATACGGCCATGAGCTGTGCGAATCCAGTCATATAGGCCTTGCACAAATACATTAGACAATGTGCGGGTTTGGCCGTCGCCAAGGTCGCGCGTTAGCATTGCTTTAGCGTCGAGGGGATAATCGCCACCGTGCGCTCTAAACATCTCCATATTTGTTCGACTTGAGCGCGGGTCATTAATGTAGTCTGCCAGCGAGAGATAACCGCTAGGATAGCCGTCAGGAAGTCCAACAATCATGACACCGGCAGCGGCTCTATCTGCTAGAGAGAAAGGAGCGGCACAAGCGGAGGTGAAGACATTGCCAAAAAGACGGTCTCTATTATCGGCAAATTCTAACTCAGCGCGAGCACGCACTATGCTTGATGGCATTTCAGCTTTGTCAGCATCAACAATGAATTGCTCTTTTGCTACTAGACTTGGTTGGGCGCCGACACCGGCAAAAACGAATGATTGATCGGCCACAGCAAGGTCTCTAAAGGCCTTATAGCAACCGTTCTGGACAGACGCTGCCGGAACCTCACTCAACTGCTCAGAAGCCGGCACCACGGTATTGGTGGTGGCACCTTGAGAAAGATAACCCAGTTCAAGGTTGAACTTCTTCAAGTCAACAGCTTCCATTGTTCTTGATGAAGCAAGGCTCTTTATAAAAGTTTGACGGGCGATGGTCAAAGGCTTAACAGCCTTGCCATTGATGCCCAGCGGTGCATATACATCTTCCACCATGGCTAGCTTCAAGCCATCAACTAGTCTCTTAGCAGCGGCCTTAGTATTGGCAGCATCTATGCGAGCCAAGCGCAAATACTCTTCGTTATTTAAGTGCTTTGCCACAAGCATGCTAGTGCGAGCAGTAGCGATAAGGGTATTGATAGAAGTAACAGGAATAGGTTTGCCATCTTCGGCAATTGAAGACGAGTGTGTGGGAGCACCATCGCTAAGACCAACTAGACCATAGTTTGGATCGTCTACAACAACTTGTGAAAGCTCGCGGGCTGCCGCAAGAGAGGCCGCTTCAATGGCGCATTCAGCGTGGCGATGCGCGGTAAAGAACTTCACTATGCTGGCACAAGATGTAGCAAAGAAAATGAGAAGTGCCATAGCAAAAAATAACATTAGACAAAGCATTGCTGAAGCCTTATTGCTCCTCGCTGCCCTCTTTTTTACTGTTATTTTGCTATGGCGCATTTTCAGTTGTTCCTAAAAAAAAACTACGGTCCGCCAATAGCTGTCGGTAGGCTTCTCGCTGGGCCGTAAGGTCCATTGATATCAGCCGCCTTGCCGATTGGTGAGCCCTTGCCTACCGCTGGCGAACCAGGCAGCACGGTGAAATCGAAAAGTGTATAGGCTTGTGGAATGAAACCATAGGTTGGATCTGAAGCATAGAGATGACTGGTGGTCAATTTAGGATCAACCATTGTCGCAGCTAGAGCTACAGTGTTGCCGGTGACGTTGTACTGTACATTGCCTCCAGCATTGACCTTCTGACTGGCAGGAACGTCGACAAATCCACCAAAGATAATCGAATTTGCCACACGCAGCTTGCTACCAGCATTGACGCTTACAGCATAGGCCGGTATGCCATAGGGTAGCGGGTGAAAAGGATCGATTTGCAATTTGGTTTGATAGATTGTGCAATTTGATGCTGACACGGTAGCGCTGCTTCCGGCTGCTGGTGCGGCCTTGATATTGGCTAAACGAGCATTCATGAAAAGACTATTGGTTAGATGAGCAGTACCGTTGGCGATATCAACCCCATAGTCGACATAAGGGCCAAAAACACATTTGTGTGCATAGATTGTTGAAGCAGGCCCACCGGCTGTCTTTGAGCCCGAAATACCAGTGCCGCAATTCATAAAGAAACCGTAGTTATTGGCTCCGAAAGTGCAATTGTTGAAGATAGTTGAATTGGTCACGCCGGCAACAGGTTTCTCTTGAGCTGCGACTCCGCAATCGCGAAAATCACAGTTGATAAAATGATTGTTACTGCCACCAAAAACAGCACCACCAATCTTGCCTCCAGCATAAGGAGGGAAGCCACTGAGGTTAGAAATTTCGACATTTCGTACAGAGTTATTATTAGTCTGTATATTGACGCCTTCTGCGCCATAGGCAGTAATCTTGATGCCCGAACGTCTTACGCCCATAAGATGGATATTAGAACCGCTGAACTTCACACCAGTTGCCAGTGGATAACTAGGCACATAGCCAGTCAAGATTACTTGACCAGAGTGACCGGCAGCATTGCTCTGTCTAATCACAATATTGCTAACAGGTACTGTCACAGAGGTGCTATAAGTGATACCGCTTGCGCCACCATCTATAACAATGTGATCTCCGCTTGCAACTTTTGTCCAATCAATCTGACCAGGGTCTTTCCAGGCCGTAGACCAATTCTCACCCGTAGTACCAGAACCTGAAGGAGATACAAATAAATTACGAGCAGCAACATCTTGGATAGTAGAAATGTGAGCACTAAGAGCAACAGTCAATCCAATAATGGTGCGAATAGCAATTTTGGGGATGGAAATACTTTTCACAATCATTCTCCATAGCAGTGGCAGCTCAAGACAATCCTGAGCGCTCACTTGTTTGATGTCTCAACTCTAATCACGAACCGTGAATTAGTCGTGAGCCCAACGTGAAATGCGCGTGAAGTTAGTAGAGCCCACAAAACAAATTTAGTAACAACGCAGCACTACCGAATCTGCAGAACCTGGAGAATTTGCCCAAAGCAATTCTATTCTTATTTCTATGGGTACTCCTATTCATATAGTGTAAATACGATTGACCTGGCACCCCTTGAGAACTATCTTGTGATAGACAGGCGTGAAAAAACTTCAAAGGCGAGGGAAGATTCAGGTGCCGCAATTACGACATCCAGAATCAAATTCGACCAGCACCGGCGATAGCGCGGTTGCGGACAGTGCCGCAAAAGTAGCTGGTGCATCCGGAGACTCAACCTGGCTCGGCGAAAATATCTGGAAGCCCGTTCAAGAGAATGTGCTCAATCCGATGGCCAATGGCACCGGTGCCGTGCGCATTTATAATACTTTTTCGCCGGCCGATAAACAGCTCAAAGAAGCCAAAGTTGCTGAAGTAAGCAATGTCGCTCAATGGGGAGTTCAGACCCTGGCCGAAACTGCGGGCGCTATTGTGCCCTATGTTATCGCCGGAAAATTGATGCACGGCGGCGGTCGCATGCTAGGCGAATCAATTGGAGCCAGCGGTGCAACAGCTAGAATATTATCAAATGAAGCCGGCGCCCAGATAGTTGGAGCCGGTGTTTATGACTTCATCAAGAAGCCTCATCAAGGCGAAACGCGCCTGAGCAATTCTATTGCCACAATGGCCAGCTTCACAGTCTTTGAGGGCGGAAATCGCTTAATTAAAGCAGAGTCTATGGGCCTGCTGGCTCGCAGCGGTGGCCGAGCTTTAGTGGGAGCTGGTGGCGGTTTAGTTGGTTACGATACCTCACATCTAGTCGCAAACATGATGGGAGAAAATTCGCAAACCAATTGGTCTGACCGGGCCAAAGCCATGGCTTCAGGCGCCTTTATCAACACCTCTCTGCCAGTGATTTCTCAAGGATTTACCCGTACTTTTGATGCCGGCGTCAATAGCCAACCTTGGGGCAAGGGTGTGCCTATTGAACGCTACCTAAAATACGAGAGCTTGAACCATCCAGAATTGCTTGATGCAGCTAGATTCAACCCACTGGCTCGGGTCAAAGAAGTAAATAGTCCGGGAGCTGAAACCAAAGCAGATATCAGCAAAAACGTGGTGGAGCTTCAGAAGAACGACAGTGCCGCTAAATTAGCTCATGAGCTAACCCATTTGCGCCTAGCCAAGCAAATGGAGCCTCTCTATTCATTGCTTGAACCAATGAGCAAAGAAAATCCGCAAAGAGCTGAGCAAGAATTCTACAAGCTAAGAGCCTTTGCTGAATCGACCGCGCGAGCCAGCGAAAATAAAGTACTGAAGCGCATGCAGGGGCCCGAAGCTCCAGAAACAACTCAAGTTGTCGATAACCCCAGCCTGGTGGGCGAACAGTTAGCGAAAGACGGACGTCAATACAAAGAGATCTGGGCCGAAGAATGGAAAGCTTTTCTAGCTAAGCCCTCTTTCAGACCAAAAGTTGAATTTCACGGCATTGAGTCAGGTGCTATCAAAATTGGTTCGCCAGAACCGCTCGGAGCTACTGTCACCGAACACGGCGTCAACTTTGCAGTGGCCTCTGAAAGCGCGGCCAAAGTTGAACTTTTGATATTTGAGAACAAAGACGCCAAGCAACCAACTCGAACAGTCGATCTAACTAAAACAGACAATGTCTGGCATGGCTTTGTCGAAAATCTACCTGCCGGAACACAATATTTGTTCCGCGCCCACGGTGAGTATTCGCCGGCAGCGGATGGTTCGCGCATCAACCCCAACATGGCACTTCTCGACCCTTATAGCAAGGCCATCACTGGTGGCACAAAAGGACCGCTCGGTTACGACAATAGCAATTTAGCAGACCCCAATCGCCACCTTCAAAAAGGCACTATAGATAGTGTCGAAGAGATGCCACGCTCTATTGTTGTAAAAGCAGGAGAATTTGATTGGCAGGGCGATAGAGCCCCTAGTATAGAAATGGCAGATAGTCACATATACGAGACTAATTTGAGGGGAATGACTGCCGCTGACAAAAGCCTTGGCGCCAAGGCTGGCACTTATCTAGGTTTATTAGAAAAAATAGAACACCTCAAATCTCTCAATGTCACGGCCGTCGAACTGATGCCAATTATGCAATTTGATAAGGCCGATTGGCCGCATAACGACCCGGTCACAGGAGAACCACTAGGAAATTCTTGGGGTTATAACACCGTGGCCTTCCAAGCACCAGAAGGACGTTTTGCCAAAGGCGGTTCAGAAGGTGCACAAGTTAACGAGTTCAAAACCATGGTGCGCGAATTACACAAAAACAATATTGAAGTAATTCTCGACATTGTTTTCAACCATACCCGCGAAGCCGGACACATGGGCCCAACAGTAAGCTTCAAAGGGTTCGACAATAAAGTCTACTATATGCTCGTGCCAGGCCATCCCGAACTCTATGTTGACCACACTGGTTGCGGCAACACCATGAATACCAATCATCCACAAGTACAAAAGATGATTCTCGACACTTTGCGCTACTGGAAAGAAGAGATGCATGTCGATGGCTTCCGCTTCGACCTGGCAACGATCTTCAACTATGACGTCAACGGTGCTGAGAAAGCAAAAACACCAATTATCGAAGCGATGGAAAATGACCCTGTGCTCAAAGGCAGCAAACTTATTGCTGAAGCGTGGGGGCCACACCAATATAAACTAGGACATTTCTCAGATCAGCGTTGGTCAGAATGGAACGGCGATTTTAGAGATACGGTACGTAAATTTATCAAAGGCGACCCGGGTCAAACTGGTACCCTAGCTGAACGCATTAAAGGATCGCCTACTTGGTTCAGACCAGAGGCTGGTCGCTATTCAATTAACTTTGTCACCGCCCATGATGGCTACACTTTGAATGACTTGGTTTCATATCAGCAGAAACATAATCACGCCAATGGCGAAAATAATAATGACGGCAGCAACGACAACTACAGTTGGAATCACGGTGTAGAAGGCCCAGTAGAGCGTTCGAATCTACCTATAGCTGAGCAACAACATATCGAACAACTAAGGGCACAACAAGTTAAAAATGCACTGGCACTGCTTTACCTATCAAAAGGTACACCTATGCTTCTCTATGGCGATGAAATGCGTCGCAGTCAGAACGGCAACAACAATGCTTGGCCTCAAGACAAGCTCACACAGCTCGATTGGATGTTAGCTGAAAAAAACAAAGACATCTTGAGATTTACGCAAATGATGACCGATCTACGCAAACGTCATGGTATTGGCCGGGTACCTGAAGATGGTATAACCTGGCATGGCACCCAACCATACAAAGCTGACTTTTCAGATGGCGCCCGCTTTATCGCCTGGCAGTATGGCAAGACGGGAGATGCACCTAACTCTAAGCCTTCTCTCTATCAAGCTTTCAACGCTTACTGGGAGCCCTTAGAAGTTACTCTGCCACCAGGAAATTGGCATCGGGTGGTCGACACCGGTCTACCATCTGGACAAGATATTGTGCCAAGTCAAACCAATCAAGTAGACCAAGTCAAAACCTACACAATTCAACCACGCACCGGAATCGTCTTCGAGTCGCATTAGAGCTGCACTTAGCGAAGCCTAAAGGGCCCCTTAATATTTAGAGAACAGGCGTTAGCTTTCGGCTTGTAGTGGAATAACAGGCTTGATCACCGCTTTTCTTAATTTACATAGTGGTTAATTGCATGCCAAAACAGCAAGATAGCAACTTAGTAGCCTCTCGAATTTTTACTAGCTCATCCTTAAGCTTAGGCATTAGCATAGCCATTGGCACAGCACTTCTAGCCGCACCGGCTTGGTCACAAAGTATCATGGAAGCAGGTGGTTTGCATGCTGGTGTTGCCGGTCTTGGTGCCGGTTTAGCCGCCAGCCAAAACCATGGCGCAGCAGTGAGATCGACTTACGAAGTAGCCGCCCAAGCTCAGCAAGCCATTCTTGCCCAGAACAAAGCCGTCGAACAATATCTCACTCTTGGCACTAAATACGAAGCAAAAAAAGACTGGGCCGCTGCAGAGAAATGCTATTCATTCGTTCTTCAAGTAGTGAACCGCCGCGATGGACCTGGTAGTGCCAACGGTCTACCCGCTCTTAAACACTTGGTAAGTGTCAACGTCGCACAAAACAAAATAACTGATGCTATCAACTTTCAAAAAACAGTAGTGGCGTTTACTGAACGGTCTAAGACAGCCAATCCGCAAGCAGTTATACAAACCAAACTTGACCTCTCCAATCTGTTTATCAGACAAAGCGATTACACCAGCGCTGAGCCATATTTGCAGCAGTCGGCTGCAGTTGCTGAGCACGAAACTGCCATTCCTATTGCACAACGCAAGGTCACCTTAACGACTTACAGCACAGTTTTACGCAAGCTCAAAAAGACAAGCGAAGCCGATGCAATTGAAGCAGTCTTAGCGGCTCAAGGCAGCGAAGAAACAAAGCAGCCTTCTAGCGAACAAGCTTCAAAAGACTCAGCGATGAGAGACTCAACTGTGAAAGAACCAGCTTTGAAAGAGCAAACGAGTCAAGCAAAAAATACACCAGAATCGGCCTCAGGCAAAACTATAGAAAAGACTATAGAAAAATCAATTCAACCGCCTCAACCGCCGGTAGAGAGCAAGGCTTCTACGGAACTCAAATAAAAAGATGTCTGCAGAAATAGACGATCCTGACCTATTGCAAAAAGAACTGCCGAAGCAGTACACCGTTATAGGTCAAATCAAATCTGGTGGCATGGGAGCGATCTACAAAGTAGAAAATCGCTTCACAAAAGTGATTTACGCAGTCAAGGTAATCAATCAAGAAGGTGCGAAAGACGCTAGTATGCGTCAGCGCTTCATCGCTGAAGCCAAGGCAGCCAGCCTGTTAAAGCATCCAAATATTTGTCAAACCTTAGATTTTGGTGTGAGCGACAATCACGTGCTTTATCTGGTGATGGAATGGCTAGGCGGAATCAGCCTACAGCAGAAAGTATCAAGAGACGGCCCCCTAGCTGAAAGCGAAGTAACTACCATTTTGCAACAGATTGCCTCTGGCCTGCATCATGCCCACGAGCACAATGTAGTACATCGCGATCTAAAACCAGACAACATAATGCTCAGCCGCGATCATAGTGGTAGCACAGTGGTGCACATCGTCGATTTTGGTGTGGCGAAAGTGATAAGCGAAAATACCCCATCAAAAGATGGCTTGACCAAAGTAGGGACCCTCTTAGGTACGCCGCTGTACATGAGCCCAGAACAAGCTAATGGCGACAAAGTAGATACACGAGCTGATATTTATTCGCTTGGTTGTCTTGTCTACTTTGCCTTGAGTGGCACGCCGCCATTTATTGGTAACAGCCTCCTCGATACCCTCTATCAACATGTACATAAACCACCGCCACCACTTGATAGTAATCTAAAAATTTCTAACGCCATGAACTCAATTATGATGAAAGCGCTAGAAAAGAAACCAGAAGATCGCTACCAAAATATGAATGAGCTACTCGTCGATCTAGATAAACTAGCCAAAGGTCTCAATGTAAAACCTCGCCTACTAGCAAGAGATCGCAAAAACATTCGCAGCAGTATTGTCTTACCTATTATTTTCTTGGCTGGCTATGCAGTATTTCAGCTCCTATTTGCCGGAATTGAAGCCCTAAATAACACTCTTAAGCAACAAAATGGCAGTCAGACGCAAAGTTCGACTAAGGCACTAAAAGCGAAAAGTAACATAGTAAAAACCCGGCCCAAGTGAGCGGCTGTATTATAAGGGCGATTTACGGGCTATACTAAAGCCTTATCGAATACCTAAGAAGCTTATAGAAATCACTGGTCAATGCAGCAATCTGAAGAATTACTCGAAGACAGAACCCTTGAAAGAGCAACCGGACCAGAGCGCGTGCGGGCAACCTTTCGCATTTACCACCCAGATTTAGAACCAGAGAAGCTCACCGAACTTCTTGAAATCACGCCGTCAATATCTTGGCGCAGTGGCGAAGACTCATATGGTTGGCGAAAACGGCCTGGCTTCAAAGCGCCATCAGGCGCCTGGTTGCTCAGTTCGCGTACGGTGATGCGCGGCAACAACGCCAGTGCTCACATAGATTGGCTGCTTGACCAATTGACAGGCAAGGCCAATATGATCAAAGAGCTACAAAACAGGGGCTTCATGATCGATGTTGTGGTTGGCTGGCATGCAACTTCATGGAATACCACGCCGTCATTGTCGCCTGACTTAATGCGGCGGCTTGGCAAGCTCAATTTGCCAATTTGGTTTGATGTTTATCTGTTTGGTTCTGAAGAACACGAGATTTAGTTGATAGAAAATGAACTTTGAAACACAGCCCCAAGAAACCTATGCGACTTTGCGTATTTATCATGCGCAATTAGAGCCTGAGCAGCTCACAGCGCTGTTTGAAATCAAGCCGACCATGGCCTGGAAAATGGGTGATCAAATCGCTGTAGCTGATTCTGAGAAGCACAATAATGCACCAAGCTCTGTTGATGCCCAAACTGGCGGTTGGTTACTTTCATCGAAACACTCGGTACGCAGCACTGACGCCATGAAACACATTGATTGGGTAGCCAATCAACTAGCCAACCACGGCAGTTCAATCCACAAACTTCAACAAGCGGGCTACACCGTAGATTTAGTAGTAGCCTGGTTTTCTGACTCATGGAATACTTGCCCGGCACTAACACCCGAGCTTATGCTGCGCCTAGCCAACTTGCGCATTCCGCTATGGTTCGATGTCTATCTAGACAAACCGATGGATCTGAGCGTTCTCGGCTAGCGATAACCGCCACCATACTGAACTTCTGAAATTTTGATGAATTGTTTAGCGTCCCAGAGATAAGTCCATTGCTCGGTGGCGCAAAGCAAATAGTGGCCATCAGGGCTGAATAGAGCTGCTCGCACAGGATATTGGTGAGCAATAGTGCCCACTTCTGAACCATCAGAGGTTCTCCACAGTTTGGCATTTTGCCCATCAAGAGTGACTAGCTGGCTACTATCTGGGTTGAAAATCAAAGAGATCACTTGCTTTGTTTGTGGCATCTTTAGAGTCATCAAACCTTGCGAAGCTGACCACAACTGAAAATCTTGGTCGGTGGTAACGGCAATCATTGTGCAATCTTGACTGAGAACCATCTGTCTAACATTGGCTTGGTGATCAAACTGCTTTCTAAATTCACCATTTGGTGACCATGTTCTAGTCCAGTTTCCACCGCTGGTGACTATGTATGAGCCGTCGCGACTGAAGGCCACCCAGCGAATCAGGCCACCATGCTGCAGAGCCATAAGCTCTACACCAGTGGCGGCATTCCAGAGCGATGCTGTTCTGCCAGAAACAGTGAGAAAAGTTTGGCCGTTAGGGCTGTAGATAATCACTTTGGCTGAGGCAATAGGTGGCACCATGGCACTGAAGTCAGCTGCAGTTGTGCGCACCGGCATGCCAGCTGTGGGGTCGGCCATAAAGCGAGGAATTCTGTTGCCAAAAACCACAGAGTTAATCTGATTGACTTGGGCCGAGGCCTCAAAGAAAGTACTCAAGACTAATCCTAGAGTAAGCGCCGGTAACACTAAATTTCGCATTTGCGACCTCAGGAGAAAGAGCCCAAAATAATTGTTTGCCAGTTATATTGCTGGATATGTTAGCACTCGCCGTGGCATAAAGACCAAGAGTGGCAAGGAGAGCTAAACGAAGATGAGTTCAGAGAAAAAGTCAAACGGCGTTAGCTCAAGCCCTATAGACGTTGATTCTATAGCACTAATTGATGACAGTGAAAAAGCGCCAAACAGTAATGTACCGGCAAAAGGTAATGCAATTTCTAGTGCCAGTGCCAAAAAGGCTCCTGTAACGAGAAAAAAGAAAGTAGCGATTGCTAAGACTGAAAACAAGCTAACCGAAGACGATCTTAGACGCGTGAACACTAGCAAAGGTCTGATCACACTTTTAAAAAACAAAGACATCAAAATAAAAGATGCCATTGCCGACTTAGAATACGAAGAGGAGCTAGAAAGACTACAAGTAGAACTTGTCAAACTGCAACGCTGGGTGCAAGAGAAAGGCAAGCGCGTTGCCATCATTTTAGAAGGCCGAGATGCCGCCGGTAAGGGTGGCACCATCAGACGCTTCACCGAGCATCTCAATCCTCGCTCTATGCGCGTTGTAGCCCTGCCAAAACCTAGTCAACAAGAGCGTGGCCAATGGTATTTTCAGCGCTATTCAGTGCAACTTCCTAATGCCGGCGAAATAGTGTTCTTCGATCGCAGTTGGTATAACCGCGCCGTGGTCGAACCAGTCAATGGCTTTTGCACAAAAGTTGAGTACCAGCGCTTCATACAGCAAGTACCAGAGTTTGAGCACATGCTTTACGAAGACGGCATAACCATCATCAAATTCTGGTTTTCCATTTCAAAAGAAGAACAGTCTAAGCGCTTTGAATCAAGACAATCGAATCCGCTCAAACAATGGAAACTAAGCCCAATCGATCAACAAGCCCAAGATCTCTGGAACAGCTACACCTCTCACAAAGAAGAAATGTTTAGCCGCAGCCACATGTCGTTTAGCCCATGGATAGTAGTCAAAGCTAATGACAAGCGCATGGCTCGTCTAGAGAGCATTCGCTATGTTCTCCACTTACTAGATTATACCGGCAAGAGCGACGCAAAAGTCAGGCTCTATCCAGATCCAAACATCGTCAATCGCTACCACCGCCAAATTCCAAATATTGACTAGGTGAAAAACTAGCCCAATAAGCGCAGAAAAAATAAGGTAGATTTCTTCAAGAAGCGGCTAGTCAAGCACACTCAAGCCTGCAAAATTTATACTCTATAGAAATGTCGATTGCATACACTGCCGAGCAGATTTTAGAGCTCGCCCCAGATAGTTCTGCTGCTAAAGCTGGCCGAGATTTGGCCACCACTTCAAAGTGGAAAAATCTCGGTCAATCTGAGCAATCGATTTGGGGCGAGTGCCAGGGAAGCGGCGCCAAGCCATATCAAACTAGAGCCGATCTGACTGGCCCAGCTTTTAAATGCAGCTGCCCGAGCCGAAAGTTTCCTTGCAAGCATAGCTTAGCTCTTGCTTTACTATGCTGCGCCAATGCCACATCATTTGAAGAAAAAGAGCCTCCCGCCTGGGTGAGCGAATGGCTCGCCACCCGCGGCTCCAAGAAGCGTAAAGATTCAGATGTCGAGAAGAGCCCAGAGCAACAAGAAGAGTCGCTGGCAGCTAAAGACAAAAGAAAACAAGAACGCTTTAGCCGGGTGCAGGCAGGCATCGAAGAATTAGAGTTATTTATGAGTGACGTCATGCGCCAAGGCATTGGCGCCGTTAAGAAACAGCCGTTTGCTTTTTGGAAAAACAGAGCGGCAAGGCTTGTCGATGCCCAGGCACCAGGCCTAGCTAGACTTGTTAGCGAGTGCGCTGAAATTATTGCTCGCAGCAGTGATTGGGAAGACGCTCTAATAGATAAACTGGCCACTATCAATCTAATTTGCCGCGCCTTTCTCAAACTAGAAGAGCTTTCTAGCGAACTCAAAGCTGACGTGCTCACCGCCATTGGTTTCAATCAAAGCCAAGAAGAACTGCTCGCTGGTGCAGGAAAATGTATCGATGACCTCTGGCTCGTTGTGGGTCAATATAGCTACACTCAAGATCGCTTGCGTGTGCAAAGAAACTGGCTCTGGGGAAAAAACAGCGGTCAATTGGCATTGGTACTTGGTTTTGCTCATGGCACGGCCCCGTTTGATACCATGTTAATTCCTGGCATCTTTTACCAAGGTGAACTAGTCTTCTACCAAGGTTCGCTGCCTCAGAGAGCTTTAGTCAAATCAAAAATTAGCGAACCAGCGGTTGCACCAATTGTTTCAGGTCTAACCTCAGTAGCAGCAGCTCTGAGTAGTTACGCCAGCGATCTAGCGAAAACACCCTGGCTTGATACAGTACCATTTCTTATGCAAGAAGTGATACCACTGAAAGGCAGCGACGGCAAATGGTGGTTGGTAGACCAAGAAAAAAATGGCTTGCCACTGATAGTTAAAGAAGATACCGGCTGGCAACTTCTCAGTTATTCCGGTGGCCAAGCCCTATCTCTCTTTGGTGAATGGGATGGCACCACACTTAAGCCCCTGGCTGCTATGAAAGACGGAAACTACCTCAGACTGCAATTCGTGGAGGTCTAGTGGCACTACAAACAAAAAACAGCCCCTTCTATGAACTGACAGAAACAGCCATTCTAGGAACAGACAGAAAACCACTTAACTGCATACTAGCAAGTGGAGATTTAGGCCAAACAATTTCAGACATTTCGTTAAGAGACGATGGTGGCCAGAGTCAACCAGAACGCATACTTATCGATCAACTAACGACCCTTAGTATTGCCCGCAAAGCCGGCAGCCATGCAAAAATTTTCACTGACCTGATGACCGTTTGCCCCAGCGAAAAGCAACTAAGGGTGAGTGAACGCTCTCTAGCACTGTTGGTGCAAATACTCGCTTTAGAGACTAAAGGTAGCGAACTGCGGCCGTCGAAGATGGTGGCAGAGTGGCTGTTTTTTTGCGCTGCTGCCAAGCAAAGGGTGCCTGAAGAATTTGTACCACGGTTACTCTCTCTAGGAAAAAACATCAGCGAACTTCATAGCTTGATAGAGCAATGTTGTGGCGAGCACTTCGCCTGGCTACTCAGCCTCAATCAAGAGTGGTATGGTGCTTACAACCGTCATGAGTACACAACTCTAGAAGGTTCGCAGCAAGTTGCCAGCCTAATAAATGTCTTTGAAACAGCAGAATTAAAAGAGCGTCATCTGGCTCTACAAGCCCTGCGCCAAGTCTCTGCCGAGCAAGGCCTTAACGTACTAAAATTAAGCTTCGAGAAAGAAACATTCGACAGCAAAATTCTTTTTTTAAAAGCTTTAAGCGTCGGCCTGAGTATCAGCGATGAGCCCTTCATTGAAGAAATAGCTTTAGCAGATCGTCGCAAAGAAGTGAGACTGCAAGCTGCTGCGCAGCTATGTTTAATCGAAGGCTCGCGCTACCAACAGCGCATGATTGAGCGGGCTAATCTCTATCTAGATTACGACAAAAAAGAAAAGCAGTTTATTATCAACCTTCCAGACAAAGTCGATGAGAGCATGACACGCGACGGAATAGTCGAAGTTTTGACACTAGATTCACGTCTTGGACAAAAAGCTACCTGGCTCTGTCAAATACTAAGTCTCGTGCCAGCCTCGCACTGGCAGAAGCGCTTCAATCTTAGTGCCAAAGAAATTGTGCAGACGGCAATGGCAAGTAGTGAATGGTCACTCGCTCTAAGTCTTGCTCTTTTAAATTCGGCGGCAAAATTTGCTGAAGTTGAAATTCAGCAAGCCATACTTGACTCAGGCGAAATTCACCTAACTGACTCACAATCAGGGCTTCTGCTGCTGAAAGCTCTCCCACATACTATTCTAGAAAACTTGATTCTACAGAAGCTGCCAAGCTGGTCGCACCAAAGCGAGCAGGCTCCCAGACTTGATCTTTGGTATTACTTAGAGCAAGTAGACTTTAATTGGAGTGAACATTTTACTCGCGAAATAATGAAATTTATCATCAAAGAATGCCGCGAGAAAGTACCAGTATTCGGTCACACTTTCTACAGTAATGCCAGCATCTTTGCTTTGCGTATGCATATCTCGGCCGGCGAATTAATCGAGCAAATCGCAATTAACTCTGAGATGACCGATGTCTATCGACGCAACGCCTTAGAGCGCATGAGCGACACCGTAAAGTTGCGCTACGAGATCTTTTTATCGTTCAAGTCTTTCAATTCGCATAATGAAACAAGCACAAACAGCAAGGGGACAACGCTATGACCGATGCACTGGCTCAAGTACTGCGCGAACACGCAGAGCAACAATATGCCAGCGAACTAGCAGAGCTAGCCGCAGTAGACAAAAAGCAGAGACCACCAAGCTGGAAACTTTCTCCATGGGCAGTCATGCAATATCTCATGGGTGGCAAGCTAGAGAACGGTTTTGAAATTACTCCTAAGTATGTCGGCAACAAGCGCATCATCGAAATCGCCATCGCTACTCTCACAACTGATCGCGCACTCTTGTTATTAGGAGTACCAGGGACAGCCAAGACTTGGGTCTCAGAGCATCTGGCAGCAGCTATCAGTGGTGACTCGACTCTCTTGGTGCAAGGCACAGCCGGCATGCCCGAAGAATCTATCCGCTACGGTTGGAACTACGCAAGATTAATAGCTGATGGCCCTTCATTCAATGCTCTTGTAGCTAGCCCAGTAATGCAAGCCATGCGCCACGGCAAAATTGCCCGCATCGAAGAATTAACTCGCATTCCGGCCGACGTTCAAGACGCACTAATCACTATACTCTCAGAAAAAACTTTGCCAATCCCAGAACTGGGCGATGAAGTGCAAGCCGTCAAAGGCTTCAATGTGATTGCCACTGCAAACGATCGCGACAAAGGCGTAAACGACCTTTCAAGCGCTCTTAAGCGCCGCTTCAATACCGTGGTTCTGCCGACTCCAAGCACCATCGAAGAAGAAGTAGATATTGTCGCTCGCCGCACCGAAGCGCTCGGACGCGCCTTAGAGCTACCGGCAGAGCCACCGGCGATAGAAGAAATCAGAAGAGTCGTCACTGTCTTTAGAGAGCTGCGCAACGGTGTCACCGCTGACGGCAAGAACAAACTGAAAACTCCGAGTGGAACCTTGAGCACAGCTGAAGCCATTTCAGTAATTAATAGCGGCTTAGCTCTAGCCGGTCATTTCGGAGACGGCATCATTAAGGCCGAAGACCTGGCAGCTGGAATAATCGGCGCCGTGGTCAAAGACCCCGTCCAAGATGCAGTGGTCTTCCGCGAATATTTAGAAACTGTAGTAAAAGAAAGAGAAGGCTGGAAAGACTTCTATCGCGCGCTGCGTAATATGTCTTAGGTTTTAAACTGATGAATACTTTAAATGGTATCAACTGAAAAATGACTGAAACGAAAATCTTCGGTATCCGACATCATGGCCCGGGCTCAGCCCATAGCCTGATTTCGGCCTTGGAAGAATTTCAACCAGACTGCGTATTAATCGAAGGCCCGCCTGAAGGCAACAGCCTTGTGCCGCTAGTGATGGAAGCCGACATGGTACCGCCGGTAGCACTGTTGGTTTATGCTCAAGATAATCCAAGACAAGCCTGTTACTACCCCTTTGCTGAATTTTCACCAGAGTGGCAAGCAATGAAGCACGCTGTTAAAAACGGCATCACCTGTCGTTTTATCGACCTGCCGCAAAGTCATTGGCTCGCTCTCAATGACGCCAAACAAAAAAAGAATATTGCCATTGGCACCATCGCACCAGTGGCGGCTCCTGATTTTGAGCAACGTCCAGGTGACCCTCTCAATAGCCAAGACAGTGAAGTCGATTTAAAAATAGAGGTGCGGCCTTTCCTCGAAACGCTCACGACTAAAGAGACTGATTTAAGCAATCTTGAGCCTGACTCAGGCGAATCTGGCTCTAGCCCTTCAGGCGGCGAGTTTAACTTAGACCTATCTAGCTTTAGCGAAGACCAAGAAGAATTACGCCTGGCCAAAGAAAGAGCTGCCTACAATGCAAAAATCAAACGCGATCCAATTGGTTGTCTAGCCGAAATAGCTGGCTTCAGCGACGGTGAGCGATGGTGGGAGCAAATTGTTGAACAACGCACACAGCGAAGCGACGGCGAACTATCTTCTACTTATTTGGTCTTTGATGCCATAGCAGAAGCTATGCAGGTGCTTCGACTAGAACTAGCAAAAGACGAACCAGAAGCGCGCGAAAAATCGGCCAAGCTAGAAATTTCTGACGATGGCAGCGAGCGTATCATCTACGATGAAGATGAGCTTATAGAACCCATGCGCGAAGCATATATGCGCCAATGTTTGCGCGCTGCCAACAAAGAATTTCAAAGAGTGGCAGTAGTTTGTGGTGCCTGGCATGCGCCTGCCCTAAGTCAAATGCCCGCTGCCAAAGATGACACGGCTTTGCTTAAAGGCTTACCGAAACAAAAAGTCGAAGCTACCTTCATTCCGTGGACCCACGGCCGATTATCGTTCTCTACTGGTTACGGCGCCGGGGTTGAGTCGCCCGGTTGGTATCACCACATATTTACCAATCGAGAAAACCCGGTGCTTACTTGGCTCGTCAAAGTGGCGCAATTATTGCGGGCCGAAGATTTAGATGCATCATCGGCCCAAGTTATCGATACCTTGCGTCTGGTAGAAGCAGTTTCGTCAATGCGCGAATTAGCTCATCCAAGCTTAGATGAGCTAAACGATGCCATCATCACCGTGCTCTGCTCAGGAAATAATATCCCACTAGGCCTAATTCGCAAAAAGCTTATCGTTGGTGAAACTCTTGGCCAGGTTCCTGAGAATACTCCTGGCACTCCCCTTGAACGCGATCTGACAAAGCTGCAAAGCAAATTGCGCATGAAGCCCGAAGCAACCTCAAAAGTGCTCGAACTAGACTTGCGAAAACCACTCGATTTAAGCCGCAGTGAATTGCTAAACAGGCTGTTGATCTTAAATATTGACTGGGCAGAAAAGCAATACATACGCGGCAAGAGTGGCACCTTCCATGAGAACTGGGATCTTGAATGGTACCCAGAGTTGAGCATAAGACTGATCGAAGCAGGTATCTGGGGCCGTACCATCGAACAAGCAGCAGCAGCCAAAGCTGCTGATGTCGCCAGCAAAAACAATAGCCTAGCCACCCTCGTTGACCTTTTAGAAAAAATCCTCGAAGCCGACCTTCCCGATGCTCTCAAAATGGTGATGACGCGCATCAACAGCGAAGCAGCCGTCGCCGGCGACGTCATGGAACTTATGAAAAGTGTGCCCACATTAGCCCGGGGAGTGCGCTACGGCAATGTACGAGGCACCGATGTCGAAGCGGTCAAATCAATTATTGATGCATTGGTTGCCCGCATTGTGATAGGTTTGCCAGCAGCTTGTCAGTCGCTTGATGATGAAGCAGCAGACACTATGCAAGCACTTATCAATGAAGTAAATGCCGCCCTCCTTTTACTAAGCAGACAAGACCACCTAAGCGCCTTTCGCGACCTACTATCAAAATTGGCCAACAACGAGAACCTCCATGGTCACATAGCAGGAAAAGCCACCCGTTTGCTATTTGAGAGTCGCGCCCTCGATGACCAAGCCGCTGCCAAAATGATGCAGTGGGCACTTTCGCGAGCCTCTGAACCGTTATATTCAGGTAAATGGCTCGAAGGTTTTCTTACCGGCAGCGCTTTAGTATTGATTCACGACAGCCGACTCTGGCAGCTTTTAGATAGCTGGCTGCTTAACCTGAATCAAGAAGCCTTCAAAGAACTATTGCCACTCTTGCGCAGAACCTTTTCTACCTTTACCAGCCCAGAACGCCGCCAAATTGGCGAAAAAGTGAGAGACACCCAAAATTTAGAAGGCGATATTTTTAGCGCTGACGAAACAGAAGATTTAGATATAGAGCGCCTTAGACCACCACTAAATATGGTGCGCTTCTTGCTCGGTCTTTCGCCTTTACAAGAGTTAGAACAAAATATGCAGCCTGAAAATAAAAATAATCTAGATAAGGCAGCTTTAGGTGACAGCCCATGAGCACAAGTCAAGAAAACCTCCAAGAGCGCTTAAGAAGATGGCGGCTATTGTTAGGCAACCAGAACAATGAAGGCCTGAGGCACAGCCTAGATGGTGAAGATAGTGCTATCGACGCCACTCTATCTTCTCTGTACAACCCCAGAGAAGATGACGGCGGTCAACGGGGAGCAGACCTAGGCAGCTCTAGTCCAAACGTTGCCCGCTGGCTGGGAGATATTCGCAAATATTTTCCAGCATCAGTAGTAACAATCATGCAAAAAGATGCTCTAGAAAAGCTCAATCTTAAGCGCATGCTGTTGGAGCCAGAACTATTGTCTTCGATGGTGCCTGATGTCAATTTAGTGGCTACTCTCGTTGCCCTCGGCTCAGCTATGCCCAACAAGACCAAAGAGACAGCGCGCATGGTGGTGCGCACTGTGGTTGAAAAATTGATGGAAAAACTGGCCAGCCCAACTAGGCAAGCAATTATTGGTGCCACCAATAGAGCAACCAAAAATTTTCGCCCACGCCATAGCGAAATAAACTGGGCAAGAACAATTCAAATAAACCTGAAGCACTATCAGCCAGCGCTGAAGACCATAATTCCCCAACGAATAGTTGGCTATGGCCGCAAACGCTCAAGCCTGAAAGATATCATTCTCTTAGTAGATCAAAGTGGCTCGATGGCTACTTCAGTTGTTTATTCAAGTATTTTCGCGGCAGTGCTAGCCTCTCTTCCAGCGGTCTCAACACAGCTTGTAGTCTTCGATACAGCAGTAGTTGATTTGACAGAAAAACTTGCTGACCCAGTTGACGTTATCTTCGGCACCCAATTAGGTGGTGGCACCGACATCAATAGAGCTGTAGCCTATGCTCAAACATTGGTGAAGAGACCAGCTGATACCATTTTGGTGATAATCAGCGATTTGTTTGAAGGTGGCAACAACCAAGAAATGCTAAAACGGGTTTACTCATTAGTCAACTCTGGAGTGACTGTGGTCTCACTGCTGGCCCTGACAGACCAGGGGGCACCAGCTTTTGACCACCGCAACGCTGCTCATTTTTGTGAAATGGGCGTACCAGCATTTGCCTGCACCCCAGATCAATTTCCACAGTTAATGGCAGTCGCTATCAACAAAGGCGATTTAGCCTCATGGGCAGCAGCGCAAGGCATCGTCACCACCAGAGCCGAGAAAAGCGAAAGCTAAAAAGCTAGATTTCAAAGACTAGATCTGAAAGACTTTATTTCAACGACCAAATCTAGCGCAAAGCATTAGGGCCTAATATAGGTTCCAACTGTTTCGCCTTTTGCGATCACATGACCAGCAATAGCTTTGTCAAAGGCGGCTTTATCAATTCCGGGTTTTTCACTAAGCACTTTGTCTAAAGCAAAGACGCGAAAATAATAATGATGAACTTTTCCCTTAGGTGGTGCCGGTCCATTGTAACCAGTCTTGTCAAAATCGTTTTTGCCTTGACTGGCGCCGACTGCAGATGCTGTCTTGGGAGTACCTTCTTTTAGTTCTGTGGTTTTGGCATCAAGACCATAGAGCACCCAGTGCCACCAATCTCCCCGAGGAGCATCTGTATCTACGACACAAATGGCGATGCTTTTGGTCTTAGCAGGAGCGGCTGACCAGCTAAGCGATGGCGCAATATCTTCACCATCAGCAGTGTATTTGGTCGGAATAGCAGCACCACTAGCAAAAGCACTAGTAGAGACTTTTAGACTTTCCACTTGCTCGCCCTTAGCATCAGAACGCTCATTGCCTGCTGAAGCAGGCAATTGATTAGTGCCGGTGAAAGTCAAAGCGGTGGCAAATATTGAACATACAAGAACTCTTGCCAGCAGAATTTGGCTAGTCAACTCTAATTTACCTCAGTAATACTCGAGGCTCTAACTTCGCCGCGTTTAACGATACCCACTACTTTGACAATATGCGCCTTGTCACGCTTAGATGCTTGCATAACTTTCTTGGCCATAGCAGAACTATTGTTGTCAAGATCGAGCCACTTGCCCTGACTGTAAACTGAATAACCAGCTTCACAGCAAGAAGGCTCAAGAGAGCAGGCCTTAGTATGTTCTTTGACGCTCTTCATGGCGTCTTTGTTGTCACCCTGGATAGCTGCAGCGCATGAACGGTCAATCAGGTAGCCCGTCCAATTCTGAGAGTCAGCAGCGGCAGCAGGGCTCTTTGCAGCGCTATTAGAAGTAGAGAGAGAGGCTGGTTTGACCTCAGACTTAGATTCTGATTTCGGCTGTGGCTTATCGGTAGACTTTGCAACTACTTTAGAATCTGCTTTTGCCGCTGGCTTACCAGCTTTAGCAGCAGTTGACTCTGAAGCTATGGACGGTAAGGCTGTTAAGAGAAACAGGGCCAAGAGAGAAACGGTTATTTGTTTTGGTAACATGATCCACGTATTTGCTGACTGAAGTTAAGAGCACCTTATAAAAGAACATCGTAGCAAATCATTCGGTTCGCGCCCCAATTTCTAACGTTTTCAAATGAATATTGATGAGCTAGCTCAGAACCTAATCAAAATTACTGCACGGCTACCTGAAGGGCAGGCTGAACAAGTGCGCCAATTCATATCGGCTACCCGCACAAAGACTCTTGGTTTAGTGGTACACCCAATCAAGCAAGACTCTGCCAATACAAATGAAGAATGTATTGAAGGAAGAATTGGCGGACAGCCACTCTTACCACCGTATTTTAAATGGCCCGATGATCGCTATGGCCAATCGATGATATTTCTTGCCCAGTTCGATTTAGCCAAACTGCCAAGTGTGCGAGAAGATGCTCCAAAGGCCGGCTTGCTAACTCTCTTCCGCTCGGACAAAGCCACCAGTTTAAACAGCAAAGATCGCAAAGGCTTTCATATTCAGTGTTTGCCCGAAAGCGATCGAAAAAACCTAATGGCGACAGAACAACCAGAAAATGTAGAGTTACCGGCCTTTAGCTTCAAAAGTGGCCTAACTTACACTGTTGCTCGCGACCTAGATGAACTGAAGAAAACGGTCACAATACCCTTCGATATGCAAGCAGATATAGAAAATTGGATTAGCTCTTTCAATTCACTTTCAAAATGTCAAAGCCAATTATATGGCACCAATGTTAGTGGCTTTAATCAATTGCAAGAAACCTGTGCTTTTGCCTTCAACGGCATATCTTACAATTCGGCACGAGCTAGCGATAGCCACTACAGCCACCTAGTTAAAGAAGCACCAGATTGGATTTTGCTTTCCCGCATAAGCGAGAGCGAATTGTTTGGCCAAAATCACGGAGTTCAAGAATCGCTGGTGCTTATTCGCGATCAAGATCTAAAAGAAGGCCAATTCGACCGGGCCTGGATGATTGTACGACCACTCAGTGCACCATCAAGACGAAGCCAAGGCTAACCAATCTTAAGTATGTACGCTCGACTCTAACCACTCAAGAACGTGATTAATAGCACTTCTAACCTGTTGCTTAATTGTCGTCGGTGCAGCCTGTCCCTCTAAGCTAGAGAAGTAACTGCCACTGCTCTTAAGATCAAAGGCCCGACGCAGAAGCTGCTTAGGGTCATTAATTCCTTCCATACTTACAGGCACTTGGTTACGATCAAGGCTAACAATCAATTTTGAAGACTTAATAGGCACGTTTGATCCAGGCCAGACGGCATCGTGAGCGAGGGCCTTACCATCAACGGCTAGAGGCTCGACAACAATTTGCCTCGAGGCCGGTTGATACTGGCTGCGAAGCATCAGTTCTGAAATACGGTTGTCTTTGGTTGGCATCAGTACTCGAGTAACGCGTGAATGGAAGAAATCAGTGGTGCCGTCCACCCGTTTCTCAAGAGGGAAGAGTTTCTCAACATTAGCGGCAGCAGCATTTCTGTCGCCAATCTCGTAGTACTGACGATTCACCACAGGTAGTGCCTCAGTACGCCCAGCCATTTTAGCGCTCTCAATTAAACTAACAACGCTTTCAGCGGGAGTCAAAATGGTAATGTCGTGATTAGAGCGGTCACCTTGCTTCAGCACTCCCACTAGCCCACCATCAGCATTGATAATCGGTCCGCCAGAATTGCCGTTTTCAGAGTGAAGCTTAATGCGCATATTCAACGGATCGACCCGCACGGCACTAATAGTCTCGCCGGGAGACAAGAATGGTTTCTGCCAGCCATTTGGAAAACCAACGCCAAAGAGCGATTCACCAGAAACATTCGCTTTAATGACGCCCGAGCCTTCAAATGTCACAGGAGAGAAGCTAGAAGCAGCAGTCGGATTTTTCAACTGAATCAATGCTAAATCATAGAGGGGAGATGACTTAATAACTTCGGCTTGGTGAGCCCGACCAAAGCGATCAAAGACGGTCAAATCAAGAGAGCCATCCACCACATGATGATTAGTAACCATGCGACCGTCTTTGCCCACCGAAAAAGCAGTACCGAAGCGACCAGCCATGCCACCATCTTCTTGAGCGAGAACTTCAACTCGGCCAACTTTTCCACTCATGCTCGAGTAAAGCTTTGCCAAGTCATCATATTTAGAGACAGTAACTTTCGAACTAACAGCGGCCTCTTCACCCACTTGCAAAAGCGGTATCTCAATTTTGGCCGCGGCCTGACGAGCAAAATAAGAACGCGCACCAATCGCTCCAGCACTACCAGCTGCACCCATCAAAGTAGTGTCAAAGAGAAAAGCACCAGCCGAACTGCTTACAGTATCGATATTCTTACGCTGCTCGCTGTCTGACTGCCAACTAGATTTAGCAGCCTGAGCAACTGCATTGCCATGCTGTGCTACTTCAAGACCAAAAGAGACTCCACCAGCTATTCCTAAACTTTCAGCTGCCACGCCAAGCATGCCCGGCTTGCGGGTCAAAACTGCAAGCCCTAAACCAAAAGCAGCTGCTCCCGCAACTTTCAAACTTGTTTCTCCAGGATTCTCCATAGCTCTATGGGCTTCACTGATGAAGCCGGTGCCAGCCGAGCTAAACAATTCAACTTCGCGAAGCAACTTTGTGCCGGTCGATTCTGCGGCAATCGCGCTTGCACCATTTGCAGAAGCTAGGTCTAGGCTTCGATTTGCTTCTCGATTGGCGCTCGACTCAAGGGGCATAGAAAATCTCTATAAGTAGTAAAGAGATCTATATGCTAAACCTACAGCATGACAACGTCAGTGGGGAAAATACGAAAGCCCGGAAGTTTGCAAGAGGTTGCTGGCTCACATCGCAAACTTTGAGGTTTATTTGCAGTAACTGGTCTAGTTAAACTGGCGGAAGATCACTCGGCGGTTGCGGGCACGATTAGCCTCATTGGTGTTAGGTTTCTCCGGTCTGGTGAAGCCATAGCCGACAGACTTCAGTCGCTCTGCAGAAATGCCGCAATTTTCGATGAGGAACCGTTTGACAGACTCAGCCCGGCGCTGTGACAGACTCATATTGTAGTTATAACTGCCGATTGTGCAGGTGTGGCCTTCTACTTGGAGTTTCAGTTTAGGCTCGTTGACAATGTAATGGCTGAGCGAGCGCAGAATTGCTTTGGAAGAATCGCGCAACTTAGCCGAGTCAAAGTCAAACAAAATCAGATACGAAGTGGCTACGCCACCGTCTTTGAGCTGGTCGAAAATATTCTTGGCTTCTTTAGTAGCATCACTCTCGCCATAGGCATGGGCCAACGACGTCACCCAGCGAAACGGTGCATTGCCCTGAACCATGAGGGGAAAGCGGGGATTATCTAAAATCCAATAAGTCCAGCCGTTATCGCATACTGCTTTGACACAGCGCACCGGTACGTCCTTGCCCTCGATGCGCATGCTAATAGTTTCGTCGCCACTGCCTTTAATGAAATGTGGCATCGGCACGGTCTCTTGGTGACTGACCATAACAGTGTCAGGTCCGTCTAATGAAAATTCTGAGCGCTTGCCTAGCTTCATGTCTCTGAAGAGGTCATCAGAAATGCGCAAAGCATTGTTATAACCGACCAGGGTTGTCGTTTCATGCTTAGGGTAGAACAGACTAACCTTGCGAGAATGGTGAATATCACCAGGTTCAACCCGGCGAGAACCTGAGGCATCGGCCGGTTCGCCCATTTGCCACTCGTAAATATAGCCATCTCTGCCAGATTCTTCGATGCGCGCCATAAAGTCATAGTTGCCGACCAAGCGCCAGTGGGTGTCTAAGCCGTCGAAAATGTGAAAAGTCACTTCTAGACCAGGAGCAAAGACCACTTGGGTGGTCGGGTCAGTTATCTCGCTACTCGCAGGAGCCTGAGTTTGCCTCTTAATGGGATCGGCGTTGACGGTCTTCTTGGGGCCGTAAGAAGCTCCCTGGGCGGTAGGCGCTTCAACCAGGCTGATGAGAATTGCGGCGAGGGCAGCCACAGCGGTAAGAATGGAGGAAGATTTTGACATCTTCAAATTGTCGCAAACCTTGCAGTAGCAAATCTAGGTAAACGAACTAATGAGACAAAGAGCAACGACGATGATTAAAGAAAACTAGAGAATTGGCCTTTAAGCCCTGGAGTTCAATAGGCTGACATTAGGGGCACGCTAAACGGCGGGGCCAATTTGTTTTCTAGGGACACAATGGAGTTAGCGAAATGGGCAAGGCAGTAGGAATCGACTTAGGCACCACCAACTCTGTAGTAGCGGTAATGGAAGGCGGGCAGCCGACCGTAATTGCCAATACTGAAGGAGCCCGCACAACCCCATCAGTAGTAGCCATGAGCAAGGCCGGTGAAAGGCTGGTAGGCCAATTGGCCCGTCGCCAAGCCGTGGTAAATCCGCAGAATACTGTTTATTCAATTAAGCGTTTCATGGGCCGACACTATTCTGAAGTGGCCTCTGAGCTACAAAACATTTCCTATAAAGTAAAAGAAGGTCCAGAAGGCGGCTGTAAAGTTGCCATGGGCGGAAAAGACTACAGCCCTGAAGAAATCTCAGCAATGATTCTGCGCAAGCTCAAAGAAGATGCTGAAAAATATTTAGGCGAAAAAGTTACCGGAGCAGTTATCACAGTTCCGGCCTACTTCAATGACTCACAACGTCAAGCTACTAAAAACGCCGGACAAATTGCCGGCCTTGAAGTACTGCGCATCATCAACGAGCCAACAGCAGCCGCTCTAGCTTATGGCCTAGATCGTAAGAAGAACGAAACTATTTTAGTCTTCGACCTTGGTGGTGGCACATTCGATGTATCGGTTCTAGAAGTTGGCGACGGCCTCTTCGAAGTAAAATCGACCTCTGGTGATACTCACCTTGGTGGCGACGACTTCGACCACTGCGTTGTGGAATGGCTGGCGACCGAATTTAAGGCGGCTGAAGGCGTTGACCTACGCAAAGATCCACAAGCCCTGCAAAGATTGATGGAAGCTTCTGAAAAAGCCAAAATTGAGCTTTCGTCAGTAACCGAAACCAGCATCTCTCTGCCTTTCGTCACCGCTAACGAAACCGGTCCTAAGCACTTAGACATGAAGCTCACTCGCGCTCGTTTCAACGAATTAACAAGAGATCTTGTTGCTCGTTGTAAGGCTCCAGTTGAGCAAGCTTTGGCCGATGCCAAATTGACCTACGCCAACATCGAAGAAGTTGTTTTGGTTGGTGGCTCAACTCGTATACCAGCTGTCAAAGACTTAGTTAAGAGTTTAACTGGCGGCAAAGAGCCAAACCAAAGCGTCAACCCTGACGAAGTGGTGGCAATCGGTGCCGCTGTGCAAGCAGGCGTTCTAGCCGGTGAAGTGAAAGAGATCGTATTGCTCGATGTCACCCCACTCTCACTCGGTATTGAAACCATGGGTGGTGTCTTCACCAAACTGGTCGAAAAGAACACAACAATTCCATGCCACAAATCGCAAACCTTCTCAACCGCTGAAGACAATCAACCAAACGTTGATGTACAGGTCTTCCAAGGTGAAAGATCAATGGCTCGCGACAATAAGATGTTAGGCAACTTCATTCTTGATGGCATTGCGCCTGGTCGTCGCGGCCATGCCAAGATCGAAGTATCATTCGATATTGATGCCAACGGTATCGTCTCTGTTACAGCCAAGGATCAAACCACTGGCAAAGAACAGAAGATCACTATCACAGCTACAACTAATCTGACCAAAGAAGACGTTGAGCGCATGGTGAAAGAGGCTGAGTCTCACGCCAAAGACGACGAGAAAGCAAAAGAGAAAGCCGACATGCGCAACGATGCTGATGCATTGATTTACGCAGTGGAAAAACACATTGCCGATTTCGGTGCCAGCAACAGCGCTGACAACAAATCGAAAGCAGAAAGCTTAATCACTGAATTGCGTCAGAAAGTAAAAGACAATGTCAGCAACGAAGCGCTGAAAACCGCCATTGAAGCACTTCGCACTCAACTAATGGCCATGCAACAAGAAGCTGAAGCGAAAAATAGAGAACCTGTAGGCGCAACTGCTGGTGGTGCCTCTAATGGTGCTTCCAGTAATGGTTCTAGCAGCGACTCTGGTAGCACGTCTAGTTCATCTGGCTCAGGCAGTAAATCTAACTCAAACGATGATGTTGTTGACGCTGAAGTTGTCTAAATAAAGACGAGGAAGAGAACAATGGAAAAGGCTACTTTCGGTGCCGGTTGTTTCTGGGGCGTAGAAGAGAATTTCCGCCAAACCAAAGGCGTTGCTGAAACCAAAGTTGGTTACAGTGGCGGCCAAACAGAAAACCCTACCTACGAGCAAGTGTGCGGCAAACAAACCGGCCATGCTGAAGTCGTAGAAGTGGTTTTCGACCCAGCGGTAATTAGCTACGAAGAACTCTTGAAGAAATTCTTTGAGATGCACGACCCAACCACACTCAACCGCCAGGGCCCCGATCACGGCAGCCAGTATCGCTCGGCTATCTATTTCCATTCAGCCGAACAAGAACAGCAAGCCAAAGAAACAATTGCGGCTCTCAACAAAGCTGGTGCCTTCAGAGACCCAATCGTCACTGAAGTAACTGAAGCCAAGCCGTTTTATGACGCTGAGGAATATCACCAGAAGTATCTAGCTAAGCGCGGCATTAACGTCTGTCACTAAGGGCTCAAACGCGTTTCTAGAATTGTGCACTTAGAGCAAGCAAATCTTGCTCTAAGTGCTATTGGAAGGACTTTTTAGAATGAAGAACGAGAAAAAGGCTTCGAAGTGGGTTAAGAGAATCCTCGTGGCCCTTATCATCTGCGTGATCTCAATCTTCACCCTGCTGGCAGGTGGTGCTTATTGGATTTTTGCGCTAACTACTAACTCAGAGTACCTTCGTTCTGCTGCCGATTCTTTCATGAATATCTCGGACCCCTTACCGAATGGTTGCAGTTATTATTTTGGTTTTTGCCCTTTCTCTAGACCTTATATCCGCATTCGCTCTAAGGACATGAAGACGCTCTACACTTTTTACGAGTACATGGATATGGACAATAAATTGTCGTCTGATATCCCGGTGCAAAAACTAGTTGAGCGGGCGGCAAGTGGAGAAGTTTTGGGAGCATTTGGCTCAAAAAGTCACCAACGCATGGTTATATCTAAGCAAGGCACTCTGCTGGTGGGCAAACAAGACATGCCTTATGTAATCGGCCATAAAGATGAACCGTTTAGCACCGACCAAGTTACAGTAAATTGCTTGATGGGCTTTTTAAAGGCACCGATCTCAGGCAAATTGATTGTGATTACAGTTGAAAATTTAACTGGCGACAATGTCCTAGACAAAGACAAGCCACTGATGCCGATTACTATTGAAAGGGTGCGTTCCCTTACAGACGGAATCAATTCATTCAAATAATTTGGCAGTGAAGTCGTATTTACACTTTCAATAGTGGCAGTGCCTTGTCTGCACCCCATTCCATAATGGAAGCGTCGTAAACTGGCAGAACTCGGCCTGTGTATGCCTCTAACAATAGGGCGTATGTAGAAGCGCGCACGCCGACTTCACAGTAAGTCATTAGATTAGGGTCGGCCAGCACCCTCGGGTCGAGAAGCGCCAGAAACTTCTCGCGACCAATAAAGCTACCTGAATCTTCAAAGAGGCTCTCATACGAAAGCTGAACAGCCTCAGGCAAGTGACCTGTGCGTGGTTGATAGTCGAACGAGTCACCTTGAAATTCGCTTAAACTGCGGGTATCGACTGAAGTCGGCATATTGCCGCGGCCACACATTTGGGCCAAAGTATCGGTGCTCACTCGCCTACGGCCATCTAAGCGCAAGCTGAAAGAACCTCTTTCGGCGCGACATTCTTGGAGGTCACAAGCACCACCGGCATTGAGCCAGGCGCTCCAGCCGCCATCGAGCATAAAGACGTTCTCGACACCTAAATATAGAAGCATCCAGGCAATACGGCCTTCTCTGCCCTTCGATGCCAGAGAGTCAGCGTAAACTACCACCGGTCTATTGTTTGATAGACCCAACTTAGCCAGGCGTGTGGCAAACTCTTCTAAGCGAAGATTGTCGAGGGCGCCCCAATAGCCAGGCTCCCAAAGGTCTGAGCTGAGATTAATACCTTTGGCAGTTGGTTTAGCATTCCAATCTTCCCAACCGATACGCGTGGCCGTTGGAATATGGCCAGCTTCGTATTCACTTTCAGGGCGCGAATCGACCACAAGCGGCGGCAACATTGGTCCGGAGATTTCTCCAGCCAAGAGCAATTGCAGTTGTTGAGCTGAGATGAGGGCTATGGGCACGTGTTTGATTGGTTTCTATCTGTACTCTCTAGGCTCACTATGAGGCAGCCTGGGCTCCAGAGCAATGGTGTGTTCACGTAGGTCGGAAATTTAGAGCTTAATTACCTTTTGCAAATTACTTTTGGATAGCGAGATCGCGGGTACAAAAGCAGAAGGGGGAGCGATGACTCAAAACGTAGTTGAAATAACGTTCTCAATCGAAGGCGATCGGCCAAAGATTGTTGAAGAAATAGAAGGCATGATTGCCGCCCTTTTACATCAAGGGCAGATAATTGGGCAAGAAATTATCATTGCAGATGAGCCAGAAAAGCTAGTCTACGTTTGTTACGCACCAACAAATACTTCTCTTGAACCTGAACATTTCTCAGATTGGGGCAGAGCAAGCTTAGTCAAGTTATCTGACGACGGTTGCACTATGACCTGGAAGCTACTCAGTAATTCAACTGACAAAATCGAATGGGAGTCGGCTGAATACTTGGTGTTATTTGCTCGAACAATCTATCCACCGATTTCAAATGAGCTAGGCGAGACGATCAGCACATACAGCTTGCCTCTTCACGAAAGCCATCGCAGCGAACTACGCCTCTGGAATGGTCTTCACAATGCCTGCGATGAGCTCTGGCTGGGTTCAGAAGGTGAGCTAGAACTATCAGCTTATAAGCAGATGGCAGAGCCCAAATCGTTCTTGTCAGAATTTGGCCGCACTCTATGCAGCGAAGTACAGAAAGCCACAAAGAAGCCTACCTACTACTATCTACAAAAGTTTTACGGCCGACAAGCAGACTACAAGGAAATACCCTGTCCCGGCTGCGGAGGCAATTGGAAGCTGGCAAAGGATGACATTAAAGACCTTTGGGATTTTCCATTTCGTTGTGAAAGCTGCCGCCTAATTTCATCTTATGCAGTGCGTTTCGACAACGAAAAGCGCAGCAAAATTGGTGAGTATTCGAAAAGCTAAAATCAATAAGCTATTTTGATTGACTAGGCTTATTTGGATGCAGGTGAAGAGCAGCTTTAGATAATAGGATAACGCCGTTTCTGAGCTCTCTGCCAATAGGCTTGTGGGTCAGCAAGGTATTCACGACTCTTGTCAAACTGCTCGCGACTAAAGCCAGCTTGCTCAAGCTTTGAATAGACTTCGTCGGTAACCACGAAGGACCGCTGCACGATCTTGCCCCAACCACCAAGCTCCCGCACGGCTGACGCAAGAGTTCGATCTGTCCATGGGATCACAGACATACTAGTTCTTAGCAGGCCTTCGTCAGAAAAAAGCTGACGTTCGTTTTGGTTGAAGTCGAGGCGATCATAATCCATGGCAAGGCCGCGCATGCAATATACAAAGATGTCGATTCTTCTGAGAAATTGGAAGAGTATTGAAGTTCGGTTCATTTGCTACCTCCTTTTTAAGTGTATCCAAAAGCCTGAAATAGGCCAAATCTGGGAATTTGCCACTTCGATGTGAACGTTTAATCTTTTATTTTCGAAATTCTCGAATTTAAATTGAACTTTTTAGAGCTTGGCGACGTTTAACAAGAAGTAAGGGGCAATTGAACAAAACTAAAATTCGAATTGCCAAACACTAATCAAACAATATGAACAAGGAACCAGAGCAATGAAAAAATCTATTGCCTTCAGCACACTGTGCCTATCTCTAGTCACCGCCATTATGCCAGCACTAGCTCAAGGCAGTGATACCAAGTCTGAAATCAAAACCGAAGTGAAAAGCGAGAAGTCGTGCAAAGCCGGTGGCCACAAAGGCGACCATAAGAAAGGTAGCAGGCTAGAAGCGCTGAATTTAACAGAGGCGCAGAAAGCTAAAATGACTGAGTTGAAGACCGGTCTTAAAGCCGCTATTGCGCCTAAGCGTGACGAGCTGAAGTCTCATCGCAAAGCGCTCGGCGACCTGCTCTCCAGCGACAAAATCGATAGAAGCGCAGTGCAGGGAGAACAAGACAAAATCAATGCACTATCAAATGATCTAGCAAATTCAATGTTAGCTTTCCGCATGGACTTTAGCGAGAATCTCACACCAGAACAGCGCAGCAAGATGAAAGAAATGCACTCAAAATGGAGTGGGAAGAGACATGGCCAGGGTCATCACCGCAGCACCACCTAGTCTACCTCAAAGCCTATCATCGACTAGGTTAGATGAAGAAGCGTCAGCGAAAGCTGGCGCTTCTTTGCACAATACTCTAGAGACAATAAATGCCCCGCTGGCGAGGCGTGGCATTTATCTGGAGTCTCTACAGCTGCGATTATCAGGGTTGCCAAGATTAAAATATATAGGGTAAAGGATACTTATTTGCTCACATCCAAATCAACACCTAGCTATAATCACTTGTCGTGCCAGTTAGTGCATCCTTAAATCAGTCTTTTAAAAACAAAAAAATTGAAAAAAATAGCTTTCTCAATATTACTATCTATGTTCATGCTCAGCTCACTGAGCTATTTTGCACTGAGCGCCCAAGGGCAAACACTGCAAGGGGGCATAGAAGAAAGGGCCACACCAATACAAGATAAATTTCGCATTGGTTCAATTTTTTCAGATGACTTACTACCTGGTAACCACAAAATAAAAGAGTGGTACAAGCTACCACCCTGGTTGACCGGTGGCTTTGAGTCCAAAACACTAAAGCTGACAACTTTTCTTGGGGCAATCGAAAGCAAGAACGAAACAACTTGCGTGCGCGGCTTGCAGGCAGACAAAACCGGTGGCATTTGGGACGCCGTAATTATTCCCAACTATGCGCGGGTAAAGTCTGCAGGCGCTACTGACTTTGACATATTCGAAGAGTACAAAGTTTTAGAGTCGACCGCAGATAAATTTTGCTGCGAAATTAAATACACAGCTTTAACGGTTGATGACGAAACCCACAAAATTTTGCGAGCAGAAAAGCGTAGTGAGTTGCAAGAACTTGTGCAAGCACCAAACAAAAACATAATTGAATACAGCAAACAGATGCGCTATGACCAAGATGGCAAGCCACTTCTGCGCAGAGCAAAAAAATTAGAAGTAGTGCTCTTTCTCACAAGTAAATTTAAACCAGTTGACCAATCTCCAGGCGGCACGTTCAACTACAAAGAAGAATTTCGCACCTATCTAACAGAGTCTGGTCAAGCAGATTTGCTTCCAGACGCACCTATCTAGTAGGTATCAAATCTTCCTGATTGGTAGATTCAAGATACTCGCAGAAATCAACAAAGTAATCGCGGCCATCTTCATTTTTAATTGGCTTGAATGGTGCCTTGAGAACTTCAGTATAGTATTTCTTAAAAGGCTTATCCAAAAGCGGCCGCCCCTGCTCGTCATAGCCCATACCAGTTGACTCGGCTTCAATAGTTTTACCAGGCTTACCTGGCCTGAACGTGTGCACTTCTCGCTTTTGGGTGGTAGACAAAATACGACCGTCAACTTTGCTAACCCGAATACCCATCGCCGTGATTTCTAATACCACTTCATTGGCGCTAATTTGCAGGGGCTTCATTCTCACTGTATTGTTCAAATCATAACTATCGCCGCGATCTACCCGCACGGTGAACGGTTCATTGCGTGGGTGCCAAATGTCTCCACGATGGTCAGCTTGATAGCCACGTCGCATATCGCGCTGAGAAATCTGTTTGCGATCCGGATAGCCAAACTTCTTCTCAATGAGTGCGTCGCGGTGCCAGTATCCGGCAAACCAAGAGGGGATACGATACCAACCTTTGCCGGTATTCTGCGGTGGCAAATTCGATTCTTTAAATGTTGCACCAGCCTGCAGCTTTAGCGGCACAGGAGCCACTGTCGCTCGAAACTCCACACGATTATTGGTAGCAGAATTGCTGCCAGCGTTGTCGTCAGAATCTTCCGCCTGCTGTGAGTAAGTAACGCTCGAAGTGGCGACAAAGGCTATCCAAGCTAATAAAGCAGAAAGACTAACTACTCGAATGAGTTTAGAAAAATGCATTTTATGAAACCAGCGATTTGAACATAACCTGAGATGGTGGCTCATAGCGAAAAATAGAATAGCCCTCAAAGTCAGGCAAGAGCTCAATGTGTCCGTCTAAAACGACCTGATAACCAGCTCGTTCATACATTTTGCGAGCGCGTTCGTTGGTTGCTTTGACACCAATCTCTGAAGCTACCAGACCGGCGCGGATGATCAGAGCCTCTGCGTTATAAAGCAGGGCCTGCCCCACCCCTTCTCGTTCGATTACTGAACGCACACGCTCTATAATTCCCGTCGGTTTATCAACACGTATGCGGCTCTTGGGCTTCTGGCGCTCAAGAATATCTACATAAACCATGCCGACAATCTCATCATTCAATTCACCAATGATGGCAATTTGGCCAGAATTGATGAGGTGCTTGAAGAAACGACGAGTAAGGGCCAGATACTCTTCTGTCGGAGGTGGAGCGTCATCGGGCTCTGAGTCAGAGCCGAGAAAGGCGAGCGACAGACGGTCGATATCGCCAATTTCGGCCACTCTAAATTTGACAATACCTTTCGAGGTTTTGTGTTCAGCAACCGGTAGCGGAGTTTCAAGAAAATTCAAAGCAATTCCCATGATTTGTCAGCACCATAATGACACATGGCGCCCAAAGTATAAACAGACGTGCCTCACTGGCACGAGCCCCCACATCCCTTTGAACGATTGAGCACAACTCCTTGCTGCAATATGCAAGCATCATCAAATTGGCCGCAGCTGCCGTGACACAAGAACACAGGGCAAAGAACTGGCTCAACATAGTTTTTACGCCAATGGTTAAAATGAGCCAGAACAGAGCCTGGGCAAACAATCTGCTGCTGAATATCTTGATTTACTTCTTTGTCACAACATGAAGATGGCAACTCAACTGGTTCAGGCCGACTAATTCGCAGGTCTGACGCCGAAGCTGAAAGAGAAAAGATAGCACTGCCGCAAAATACACTGAAGCAACAAAGGCTGAAGCAGCAAAATCGGAAGCAGAGCGACTTAAGCCATATATGTTCGGCCATCAAAAGCGAAAGCGCATAAAATGGCAAGCCGGGCAATGCAATCCAGCTGCTCGCAGACCGATGGAAGCACCGCTATTAAGAGCTGTGTTGAGAAACTGGCGAGCGACAGGATGACTGCGCGGGGCTACACCAATTACCGGTGGAACGGCAGACTGAGAACCAGCGGCAGCAGTGCCCCCAAAAGTAGGTGCTAATACGCCATTCTTCGCCGAACTTAGCTGAAAGGTGCCAGCAGGTACGACACTGGGATCGACTGCCAAGCCCGAGCCGAGCTGGGGCGAATTGACCAAAGGCGGCAGACCTGAGGTTTGCCAATCTGAAGAACCAAGAGTAGAAGAGCCCAGTGGCGAAGCAATTTGAGGAGCAAAGACCGGCCCGGTGGCCGGGGATGCGTAAAAGTTGGTTGGAAGAGCCCCAGAAGAAGGAACGCCTGGCCCACGAACGACCGGCCGTTGGTTCTCTCTAAAGCCAAAGGCTGGGCGGTTACGCAAAGTCTTCTCAATTGAGCTGACGGCGTCAGCTATTTCTTTATCATGAGGTTTGAGAGCAAGGGCGGCCCGATAGCTGCTTAGAGCCGAAATCAAATCACCTTTCCGCTCGGCCAAAGCTCCTAAATCGTAGAAAGCATCAACGTTTGCCGGATCTCGACTAAGTACATGGCGAAAAGCTGCCTCGGCTTCATCATAATTGCCCTCAGCGTGCTTACGAGCGCCGTACTTAAGCACTGAAGTCACTTCGCCATCAGTTTTTGATGAGCCACTTGTATCAATATGCGGAGTCAGGGCGGTTAGTGGGCTACTAGAATTTGCAGAAGCTGCAGAGACAGCGGCGGAAGAAGCTTTCGCCGACCGCCTATTCGATTTAGTTACTCTCCGTTTGCGCGCCGATTTTGGGCCAGACTTTTTCGCGGCTCCCACGGAACTAGATTTAGCAGTGATTCCAGAGTCTGAACTTGGCGACTGGCCGCTGGACGGGGCCAAAGAAACCGCTGATGCTACAAGAAGAGCCAAGCATGAGGCATTAGCAAACTTCGAAAGCTTGACGGCAAAAGACGCACGACTAAAAGCGGCCCCTAGCCACCCCTCTTTCTCATTATGCATTTGCTTTCCAGGCATGCCCATATAAGCAATTATCCTTCAAAATCAAAAATTAGGACGAATCTGCCAAAATCAAATACTTTTTGCTTATGCCACAGTGAAAAATAGCCTTCCTTAAGAATGACCATGGCCAGAGGACAAATCATCACTAACGACAACACTGCTATCAAGAGAAAGGTTTATTGCCGCCATTGCCAGCGACACACCATAAGTGAAATTCTGAGAATCAAACTTAGCGAAGCTTTCTTCGTCTGGGCCGAGGTCGCTGCCATCAAAACGAAAATAATTAGGTCCTTCTTCAAGTAGACCAGTGAAGTGATTGGCCCACTTTTCGGCACAACCCAAGACGCAGGCATAAGGCAGGTAGCGGCCAAAAGCGCCGGGCTCTTCTTGGGCGATGCGCTCAAACTCGGCCGGTTGACCGCTGCTAGCAAATTCGATAAAAGTTTTTGCCTGACGCAGGGCTGTCACAGCTTTTTTAGTGCGTTTAGGCATAGTGGCACTGGCAATGAAAATCATCAAACTAGAAAAGACAAAACCAACGCCATACTGTTTATTTAGGCCCTCTGAGTGTGCACCGGTTACGAGCAACATAGCTCCTACAGCCAGAATCAAGAAGCCAACAACGATAAAAGAATTACGATCCTTTTGAGGTAAGCGCACAAAATATCGATCGCGTACTAGTGATTGATAAATCATGTTGCGCATTTCAGTCATGTGTTCTTTATATTGGCCTCGCAAGGTCGACAAATGAGTTTTAGAATTAGCGACAAACATACTTGACAGAAGCAAGACCTCATGCGGTTTTAGCCTTTCAGGATCTGGACTGGCGGCTTTCTTAAAACAATAATCTTTGTCATCTCGACCTAGCAAGCCACTGTGAGGTACCTCACTAATGATCAAATAGCCTCGGGCAGCTAAATCAAGTAAAGTCAAAGTGATATCGTGTTTATCACAGTGCTCATCAATGAGCGTGCCTAACTCTGCTGGTGTCAGTTCGCATGGTGGTTGCCATTGTTCAGTAGCCTCAAGGCTAATTGGGTCACGACCATAAATGAGCCAAAGAAACGACAAGAGCACAAATGTAATTGCCGGAACAAGCAGGCTTTCTCGCCAATAGAGCAAAGTCAAATAGAGTTGATCGGTAAACGAGGGTTGTTGTATCAAGATTGGTGGCAAAGTAGCCAGGCAAGAAAAGTCTTGCCCGCTGTGCAGTTGACTGCCAGAAAATTGAATAATATTGCCGACAATTCGCCCTACCGAATTACTTCTTACTGGAGAAGAACCAAGATACGAGAGAGTCTTCGCCGCTGCCAAATCGATATTCGGCGGTAGATGCAGGTTCACTGTAATAGTGTCGACCGGGCACGACCAGCCGCTGCCGAGGCAGTTCCAAACTAGCTCGGGCACAGTGCTAGATGTATTTACAGCACCGCTAACATCATAGTGAATACGAAAGATATGGAGACCGCTAAGAGGTTTCTTACCATCTCCAATCTGCAAAACAGCAACGCCATCTATGAGCCTACAAGAATAAGGTGCATACTTTGTGCCATCCTTTACAGACAAAGGGTTTACAGCCAGTTCAGCAACTTTTCCATTACGCTTATAATGCACAGGTATGCGGCGATAGATTGCTGACCGCCGGACTTTCTCAAAATCATATCGAATAGTTTCAGTAACTTTGAGCAGTCCATTTTCGCTTAAAGCCAAATCAACTTGAAAGTCATTGATGCGCTCAGCTTGTGCGCTTTGGCTGGGCAAAAGATAGCAGAATGCCAACAAGGCAATGAGCAATAACCCGGACCATCTAAAATGCATCTTCACCCACCTGCAAACTAGGGGCTATTATAGATGCTGTGACAGTGGAGAATTCCAAGAGGCTCGCACGATGCTCCGCTCAGAGGATTGCTGATGACAACCTGGATAGTTATGGTAATTTTGCTGGTGAGCCTCTGCTCGTCAACCTCTTGCCTTGCTGCCGATGGTGAAATCGACAATGAATTAGGTGGCCGCAAAACCATTGGATCGGCAAGTCCAATTAGCGACAGCATAGAAAAGACTAGACAAGATACCACTGACAATAATGTGCTTCCCAATAGGAAACTCAATACCCCAACTGCTGATCATTTTTTGCGTTGCTACAACGAAGCCATTAGGGCTACTAAGTCAAGGCGCTGGCAGGTTGCTTTAGAGTTCAACACAGCAGCGCTGCACGAAGCAAATCAAGCTAGCTCTGAACGCAGTCGCTATTTGCAGGCACGTTTGCTGCAAGGACTTCTCTATAACAGAATGGATAAACCCCAGAAAGCATTTGAGACTTTAACCGACCTGCTAAAGCCTTTGACAGCCCAGTATGGCACATCTAGTACTGAAGTTGGCACTGCTTATTCTGAGTTAGCAGAGGCTCAGCTTGCTCTCGGCCAATTTAAAAATGCTGAGGTGAATGCTCAGAAAGCCGTAGCTATAGCTGAGCAATTCACCAAACGAAACGAAATGCAAGACAGCGAAAGAGCACTCGGTTTAAGCTATTCGCGCCTTGCTAGAGCCCTGTCTAAGCAAGGTTTTAACGAAGATGCTCGCACTTATTTTCAGCGAGCACGCACTGCTCTAGCGGTAGAACCTGGCTACAGAGACCAAGACTTGGCTGACGAACTACGGCTCGAAGCGCTGTTCTATGGCAAAATTGGCGGAAACAAAACAGCAACGCAATTGTTCGAGAAAAGTTGTCAGCTCAAAGAAGCCTTGGCAGACCCAGAGCAACCGGCCCACCTTTCAGGCGAAGTGAAATTCACATGGGAACATGGCTCTCCCCGTTCACATGAGATTATCGATCACGAATTTCCCCTTCGCTACATCACAGCAAACCATGTGCGCGTTGCCGTAACTGTAATTGATTTATGGGAGCTAGCCTCAGTTCTAGTGTGCGTCACCAATCTCGACGATCATCGAAGACCAGTGGGCTTAGGCACTGTGCAAACTTTCCATGCTGTTATAGATCCGAAAACCGCTTTGACAAGACAGTTAGCACCACTAACATATATTGACCACAAAAGAATTGACCGAATTCGCCGAGAACGCGGCATGTGGGATCTTACTCAAGATCGCCCGTGGCTTGCTAACATTCAAAGAACTCGCAACATTAGAGGCTTGGTGCCCCCATCAGGCCATGATCTCTTTCGCGGCCCCAATGTCTTTGGCGTTTGGGGAGAATGGCCAGGAGTATCACATACGGTGCCAACGCGGGTATCAGTCTATCCCTCACGCGAAAACATTTTCAACCGCAACGAAGACGACGACATTGATACAGAGGCCGGTCTCATTCGCAATGAAGGAGCTAAGCATGCTGGTTTAGCTACGATTGCATTAGAGCCAATGGAATCGCGAACAGGCGAAACATTTTATATCTATCCTCGGGGCGAAGATATTTTAGTGCAGGTTGTTGTAGGCAATACCACTTTTGAATTCCCGTTCCACTGCCGCAAATTACGCATCCCCTAAGCACTCGCTCATACCTTCAACATAGCTTGGATATTTGAGCTTAAGATCAAGATCTGCCAAAATTTTTGCTGAGCTAATCTGTCGGCTGCCTCGCAAAGTAGGATTTACTTCACTAAGTGGTTTAGATGGTGGCATTGGCAAAGAAAGCTGTTGGCAGAGCCAGCTAACAACTTCTAAATGGGTCGATGGCTTGAGATCGCCGACAACATAAATCTGAGGACTAATAACAGGTTTTTCTTGAAAAAATATCTTGCTAATTATGGCGGCCAGATCATCTAGATGAATGCGCGAAACATAATTTGTTCCGTCACCAGGCAAACTGTAATTACCACTCAAAAGGCGTTTGTGCAGGCCGCTATTAGAACTATAAAGACCAGGGGCGCGTAAAACAATCGCTTGCTCTTGCCAGATTTTCTCGGCGTTAAGCCGCACTAAAGCGCGAGGATCTTCGCGGTCTACTGCACTGCTCTCATCAATTACTCCCCGAGTTTTTCCATAAACACCAGTAGTAGAAATATAGACAACGGTCTTTGGGCGAGCGGCAGAAATTAGCTCACTAAAAACCTGATCAGAGTCTTGCTCTGGCTGCTCGCGCGCGTCAATTAAATCAGACTTAATTGAATCAGACTTAAATGAAGCAGACTGAAATGGACCAGGTGGAAAAGATACCAATACATTAGCATCATGGCACGCCTCAATTAGTTGCTGCCGCCAATCACCTTGACCAAGCAAAATCGGCGCGATTCCCAATTCGCCTAAAGCATCACCAGAGTGAGCACGAGTGGTGCCCCAAATTGCCAATTGCTTACTTTCAAAATGTCTAAACAAATAGGCAACTAGTGCACGGGCGGTCTGACCAACACCAAGCAAAACAATTTTTGCAGCAGCACTCATTTTTTAGTATCGAGGGCTAACTCACTGGCGGCTTCTTCAAACGAAACACGCATACGCTGGCAATAATGTAATGCCATGAATGCTTGGTCTGGCCGCAAATGACCGCCATCAATAAAGCGTTGGCAACTTGTGGCAGCATCGATGGTTAGTTGATCTAGTTTGCTTGATGCGACAAGAACTTTCAGAACATTGGCACCAGCAGTGGCATCAATTTTGGTGGCAGCATCGATATCAGCGTCAGAAAGCATTCCAGCTTGCTTCAATAAAGCGACAATTTTGCGAGTCTCTTCGGGGTCAACTTTTTCTGCTTCGATTTTCGGAGCCGCTTTGTCAGCTATGCTCAGCTCACGGTGAAGCGAATCAACCGCTTCGTGCATAGACATAGCACCAGCATGCATCGCTTCTTGTAAACGCAAGCTAGCTTTTAATTGTGTCGCTGTAATGATGCCAGCCATGACTAGCACCTGACCAAGTTGCGGTTTGACTCGAACTATAGCTTCGTTGGTGGCAGTCGCTTGGATATTTTCAGGCTCAACATAACCGCCCCGTTGATGAGCACGCCTCACGGCTTCAGCTGCTTTCATAGCAGAAAGCGTACCTTGGCTAACCAATGCTTGCACTTGCAAGGCAGCATCAATAGTTGAGCTTGGCACTAAACCAGCTTCAACCAAGAAAGTTCCGAGCATTACTACCGGGCGCTTCTTAATTAAGTCTGGATGTGGCAACATCGCCATATTGGCATAAGGATCGACAGGTACCGGTGTGCTACCGGGTCCATACGAAACTGGCACTGTTGAAGCAGTGTTTAAACCATCACCTGGCACCGACTGTGGTGCACCTTGGTAATTCTGAGGATACCCTGAAGGATAGCCGGGTTGCCCCTGGGCATTTGAGTATTGATAATTTGGCGGGTAACCCTGCGGGAAATTCGGATTGTAGCCTGGCGGATAATTCGGATTATAGTTTGGTGGATAATTCTGCGGATAGTTCGCTGGGTACCCTTGTTGGGCTTGTTGCCCTTGTTGGCCTGGCTGGGCCTGCGGATAGCCTTGGCCCTGAGCCGGATAATTTTGTGGATAGTTAGGCGGATAATTTTGCGGGAAATTCGGTGGATAGCCTGGTGGATAGCTCGGTGGATAGCCAGGTTGACCCATTGGCATGTTGTGCTCACCAGTCTGACCGGGCGCACCCTGTAGATAGGGTTGAGGCATATTTGGTGGATAATTTTGAGGATTACCAGGAGCTGCTTGATATTGACCCGAATGTTGCCCTAGAGAAGATGAAGGGTCAACATAACCTTGAGTTTGGGCCGCACCAGACTCTGTAGCCGCAGCATTACCTAAACTATTTGCACCAGCATTACTTGCGCCAGCACTAATGCTGATATTAGTTGACTCAATCATAAATTCAGAGGTCTGAGATTTGTTAGAAGAGGCATTCTCAAAAGTTGGTTCAGCTTTGTAGAAGTCATCACCGGCTAAGTGTGCAGGCAAAGCTGACGGCTCTGCGCTCGTAGGAGAGCTAAAATCAGTGGCATCATAAAAAGATGCGGGTCTTTGTTCATCAACAGAGTCAGCAGCTGCAGCCGGTTTTACCGCAGCAGTTGTTTCTGAAAAGTTTGATGGTCTCGAATTTGGATCGAAAATATTTGGGCCATCAGACGGCAATGACAATGTCAAAACGTCATAGAGCAGCTCTACGTCTCCAAACCCTGTGCTCCACATTACTCTAGACTTACTACCGTCCCCTTCATAAAGGGTCCAAATCGGCTCTCCACTACCGCCTAATTCAACTCTGACAGTCAAACTAAAGGGCATTTTCAGATTCTCTGAGCGCCAAGGCTGCTCAACAGTGCACGATCGCGACTTAGAAGCCGCATCTAAAAGATTACGCACATCAGCCAATCGCGGGGTGCGCGATAACGGGTCAAGGCGAACGTATTTCTTCGGACGGTACATTGAGCACCTTTTCTATATTATGGTGAACAGATTATCGATGAATTGAAGCCTAGGATCAAGATCGCAGCCCTTAATTGCTTGCATAGTAGGGCGCAGGACCGTTATCAGACGGTCGATAGATAGTAATAACGTCTGACCAGTCTCCTACGGTGCGCCCGTGGTCGTCAAGTGCCCGGGCCTTGATTTCATAATACCCATTAGCCTGGTGATAACTCGCGGGCAGCTCAATCAAACCCTGAGAATTGGCACTCTCAAAACGTTGAGCTTCCACCGAATTGCCCTTGTGTTCATCAAAGAAGAGAAAATTGTCAAACGATTCATTAACACACGAAATTACTATCTGCAGGCGAGCTGCCCCCGGAATCATAGAAGCATCAAAATTAAGCTGAAAAGGATTGCGACCGACCACATATTCTCCCGAGGCTCGTCGCTTAAGCTTTTGCATAGTGAGAAGGGGAACCATTTCTGCGTCACTAATAAAGCGCATATTCTTCACAGCCAAGTGCTTGGCTTCGGTAAAATTTAGCTTGAAGCGACGAATTTTTTGCATGCTATACCAGCGCCAATAGTGCGACACGTGGATATTGACGTGCACCCAACGCAACTTTAATTGCCCGTCAGCATCTCGATCATCCTTGTCAGGGGCAACTTTACCGGGCTCAACAGTAATTGCCTGAACGATTTGCGGATCGCCTACAAAGGCCTCGCCCGGCTTAAGATCATCGAACTGAGCGGAGACTGCATAAACTTTAAAGCCTGGCTGCAAAGCTACGTCAAAACTAAGGTAGTCAGAGCCTAAAGGATTTATATCCAAACCTTCAGCAACGATACCGCCGTCTTTGTCTATCTCAGACAAGTCGAGAGCCTCACCAGCTCCTTTTTCTGACACTAATAATCTGGCTTTAGCAGTCTGACCCACTATAGGGGCAAAGTAACCCAGTTTTGTTTTTCCAGAAAGACCTATGTCTATTGGCTTAGACAAATCAAAATCATTGCCCAAAGGGGCATAGATCATTGGCTTATAACACTTGTCTTTCATCGACCAGATAAAGGGGCCAGCAGCCTCACCGCTAAAAAGAGTTTGCTTGAAACGAGTGGTATTGATAGGTTCTTCAGGCCCTGCCACACAACTGTGAAAAGTCAAAAGTCGATCTGAAATTAACTTGGGAGATAAGGGCGGTTCGAAAAGTTCTTTGAAACAAAAACCACAAAGTAATATGTGCGCTGCTGCTTGACCCTTCGGAATTCCTAGCAGCAAGAGCGGTTTTTCGTTTTCAGCTTCAAGCTTAGTTGTATGAGCCATAAGCGCTCTGACCTGGCCACCAGCCTCAACCCAACTGGCACTTACAGCAAAACTTACAAAGGCAAAAACAATTGCCACGGCCGAGAAAAGTGCAGCTAGTACAATATCGAGAATTGCCTCAAAACCACTCGGCAGAACCATTGAAGAAGTTTGAGCCAACTTTCTGTCTGCTAATTTTGGAGCAAAGACTAGCCAGGGAAGAAGCAGAGCTAGAGGCAATGTGAGGAAGTAATAAATTCTCTGGTTGTGAATATCTTGATCAAGACCCCAAAGTTTATAGAGAGGAAGAAGAGCTTGAAAAGTCATTATGGCGACAAACAGTAATCCGCGCCAATTTAGTCTTTGAGTCACCAAACGCACAATGAGAAGGCCGAGAATTGCTGCATAGAGGCATTCTATGACTAAAACAAAAACATGAGGGTCTGGGAAAATACAATTAGGTAGCGGGAAAATCAAACGCCAGAGAGTTACCGGATCGGCCCAACGGTAGAACAACCAGCGAGAGAGAGCTTTACCCATGTCACCGGTATAACCACCGATCGGGTCACCAAGCGAGATTGTGCGAACAACAAAATAGGGCAACAACAAAAGGAAATAGGGCAAAATAAATTTGAGCCAATCAAGCAAAGGCTTCTTTTTTTCAGCACTATCTTCCATTTCTTCCATGCCTTCCATGTCTTCCATGCCTTCCATGTCTTCCATTCCGCGGCGGCAAACGAGAGGCAGTGCAGCAACGAGAATAGGCAGGCCCACAGCAGACTCTTTGCTCATCAGTGAAAGAACATATAGAAGCAATGAAAAGCAGTAAAGCTTAAGCGACTGCTTCTTCTCTGTTGCCTGCCAACTTTTAATGGCGAGTAAGAAAGCTGGTAAGTAGAAAACAGCAGCAAGCAAGTCAGCGCGCCCCGAGATCCAACAAATGTCTTCGCAGTGAAGAGGCGACGAAGCAAACAAAGCAGCGGCAGACAATGCACAATAATAAGAGCGACTGGCCCCAAAATCTTTAGTTAAGGCGCGCACTGACATGAAGAAGAAGAGTGCTGCCAGCCAGGCGAAAATAACGTTGGTTAGATAATAGCCCCACGGATTCAAGTGATAAATCAAATAATCACTCAAGTAAGTAAAACCAAGCAGGGGTCGATAGAAATCGAGAGCTGGCAAACTTAAATAACTCTTGAAAAAATTATCGAAAAGCAAATGAGCTTCGCCGTGCATTACCCGATACGCAAACTGCACTTGCCAGGTATCATCAGCTAAAAAATAACCACTCAAACAATAACCATAAGAAATGGTAACAAGTAGGGCTAAGAAGGCTGCGGCAAAGCCAAAAGACTTATCGATTGAGTTTTTCAATTTTGTTTGATTTTCGTATGCTACTGTTGAGACCGTAAAATGCAGGCATAGCTTTTTACTATTACTTTAGATGGTCCTCTTTATTAACACAAATGGTGGTTATGAAAGCAAGCAAAGTCAAGGGCATTTTAGTGACAGCAAACGGCGGCCCCGACGTTCTCAAGTATCAAGACATTGAGATTATGGCGCCCGGTCCAGGTCAGGCTTTCGTCAAAATTGCCGCCTGCGGCGTTAACTTCATCGACATCTATCAACGCATTGGCCGTTACACTGTGCCTCTACCTTACACACCAGGCCTAGAAGGGGCCGGCGTGGTCGAAGCAGTTGGCGAAGGTGTTGATTGCGTCAAAGTAGGCGACAGAGTCGCTTACAGCAGCACTCTTGGTGCTTATGCCGAAGCCGCACTTGTGACAGCTAGCGAATTGATTCCACTGCCTGACGCAATCTCATTTGAAGAAGGTGCAGCTTTTCCGTTACAGGGCATGACAGCGCACTATTTGATCAATGACTTCCGCAAAATCAAAGGCACCGACACTGTGCTTGTACACGCAGCGGCCGGAGGCATGGGCCAGCTTCTCGTGCAATGGCTCAAGCATCTAAAAGCAACCGTTATCGGCACAGTATCAACTAGTGCCAAGGCCGAAATTGCCAAAGCTTGCGGTGCTGATCATGTAATTGACTATAGCACTAGCGATTTTGTTGAAGAAGTGCACAAACTCACAGGCGGCAAAGGCTGCGAAATGGTGATTGACGGAGTCGGTAAAACAACATTTGCCGGTTCATTAGAAGCCGTAGCGAGCCATGGTCACGTTGTTCTCTTTGGCTCAGCCAGCGGACCAGCTGAACCAATTGCTCCGAATTCACTGCAACAACGCTCAATCACCATATCTGGTGGCAGCCTCTTTAATCACATCAACGATAGAGATGAACTCTTAATGAGGGCAAATGACGTTCTACATGCCATCAAAGTCGGCTGGCTAAAGTTAAACATCGAAGAAGTTATCAAACTAGCAGATGCAAGCAAAGCCCACGAGCTGCTAGAAAGCAGAAAGTCTACTGGCAAGATCATTCTTTCAACAACTAAATAATCAGGTAATAGAAATGCTAGCGAAAAAAACTTTAGCCGTTGTCGGCGTGGGCAAACTAGGTGAGGCACTAATTTCAGGCCTTCTGAAAAATAGCACTTTGGCGGCTTCTGATATCACTGGCAGTGTAGGCAAAACAACATCAGTTGAGCGGGTCGAGAAAAAACTTGGTATCAAAGTCTCGCAAGACAATAAAGCAACAGTATCTGGCAAAGACATTATTTTGCTAGCAGTTAAGCCACAGAACATGGACCGTGTGCTGAAAGAGCTAAAGGATACGATTAAGCCAAATCAGCTAGTTATTTCGGTAGCAGCCTCAGTTACTACATCTTTTGTCCAAGAGCGACTTAATGAAGGCGTGCCTGTTGTTCGCGCCATGCCCAATACCCCTTCGGTGATCAATGCAGGCATGGCCGGTCTCTGTGCTGGAGTTCATGCCAATGCTGAGCAGATAGCGATGGCTGAAGCAATCTTCAAATGTGTAGGCGAAACTGTTTTTGTTGACGAATCACTAATGGATGCCGTTACCGCACTTTCAGCTAGTGGCCCAGCCTACCTCTATGTCGTGGTTGAATCTTTAGCCGAAGCTGGCGTCAAGCTAGGTATTGCCAGAGAAACAGCTACATTGTTAGCAGCCCAAACCATGTTTGGAGCGGCAAAAATGGTGCTTGATTCAAAAGCCCACCCAGCTATGCTTAAGGACACTGTCACCACTCCTGCCGGTTGCACTATCGACGGCCTGATGGAATTAGAAGAAGGCAAACTAAGAGTAACTCTTATCAAAGCCGTGGTCAAAGCCGCAGAGAGAGCAAGAGAACTAGTTAACAGCCAGACTCAGACCTACAAATAACACTAAACTGATTCTTGAGAGTTCTAAGAAACTATCAGCTCGCAATTGTTGGGCAGATCTTTCTTGAGATTCTCTAGTGACAAGTCGTTTAGATTAGTACCGATAATAGAGAGCTTCTTCAGCTTGTTCAATGAAATCAGGGCGGGCACGCATTGATCGTCAATGGCTGTGCCATCAAGCCAAAGTTTTTCAAGCCTCGAAAGAGCTTTTATATTGACCACACCGCTGCTACCAACAGTGGTGCCAGATAAATCAAGTTCTCTGATTGAAACTAAGCCACCTAGCTTGCTCAAATCATCGTCGTTAATCTGGGCGTCACTGGCATCAATCGAATAAATCGCATCAGACGGGAAAGCACTCAAGAATGACAAATCAACTCGAATATCTTTAGCTAACTCAAGTTGAATCTTCTTGCCTTTAGGTAGCTCGAATGAGCCTTTTGCCTGGCAGTAGTCTTCCCAATATTCAGAGTCGTCTTCTGACTCAATGAAGAGCTCTCCTAGGTAATAATCGCGCGGCAACTCTACTTTAGTTGTCTTAACTGCTTTACTACTCAAGCTGTCGCTGTGCCCGTTGTTTTTGTTTCCCTGGCCAAGATTGGAGGCATTATTAGCATTGGAGCCGGCAGAGGCTGAGGAAGAAGACGGTATGAAAGAGGGTGGGTCAGGACGACCGCCAGCAGTTATCACCAGACCAGCAGTGATGGCAGCCGCCAAAACTAGCTCGATACCTAGACGAGAGAAGTCAATATCAAGACGCGTTGCACCAGCGCTCACGGCTGGAGGTTGATTGATAGGGGCAAAAACCGATGGCTTTTCAACTGCGCCGAATTCTTTCCAGGGTGGATAGATACCAATCATCACCATGGCCAGAAGGCCCAGCCAGATGTTTTTTCGTTGCCTTTCGTTCATCTCTTGAAATCGCCTTTTTCGTTCGTTTACTTCTCAGTAGGTTCGTCAGTAAGTTTATCTTAGCTTGATTGGTCTACACTATTGTCCGACGCCTAGCGAGGACAAAAAAGTGTGGGAACGTTACAACCTCATGGCTCAAAATGCCATGAATCAAGGGAAACCCCAAGAAGCTGAGGATTTGTTTCGTAATGCTGTTGCTGAGGCCGAAAAATTCGATGCTAAAGATCCTAAATTAGCAAGCTCACTCAATAACCTTGCCAATTGCTTACGCAACCAAGGCAAATATCCAGAAGCCGAGCAACACTACAAACGAGCTTTAGAAGTGCGTCAAAAGGTTCTCGGACCACTTCACACAGACTTGATTGGCATTTATGAAAACTACGCAAAAATGCTAAGAGCAGCTGGCCGTGAGGCAGAAGCAACAAAAATGGATAACCACGCCCGCGCTATTTTCATGAAAAGCTAGCCATATAAGGACCAATAGATGACGCTCCCGGAACGTTCTCCCGAATGTGACAACTATCTTGCTGGTTTCGGCAATCACTTTGTATCTGAAGCCGAGAAGGGCGCAGTTCCCCATGGCCAAAATTCACCACAGCAAGCACCACTTGGCCTCTACGCCGAGCAACTTAGTGGTACGTCTTTTGTCATGGCTCGCCACGAAAACCTAAGAAGCTGGCTATACCGCATTAGACCGTCAGTTTTGCATTCAGGCTTTGAACGTATAGCCAATCAATCAATTCAAAGCCGTCCCTTTGTAGAAATTGAGGCTTCACCCAATCAGCTTCGCTGGGATGCTTTTGCCCTACCTGAAATGTATGAAAAAGTAGACTTCATTGATGGCATGAAGACAATTGCTGGCAATGGAGATTCTGCTAGCTTGCGAGGCTCAGCCATTCATCTCTATTGCGCCAACAGTGATATGACCGATCGTTTTTTCTACAATAGTGACGGCGACTTCCTCGTTGTTCCCGAAAAAGGCAGCCTCAGGTTTGCCACCGAATTTGGTATCATTGATTTAGCTCCTGGTGAGATTGCAGTAATACCCCGTGGTATCAAATTTCAAGTCACTTTGCCAGACAAAGCAGGGCGCGGTTACATCTTAGAAAACTATGGCCCGCCATTTAGACTGCCTCACTTGGGGCCGATCGGCTCAAACGGTTTAGCCAATGCCCGCGATTTTTTGGCACCGAAAGCAGCCTATGAAGAGAAACTAAGTGGCGAGCAAAAGTTTAAGCTCACCAATAAATTTAACGGCAATCTTTGGCAAGCCGAAATCGAACATTCGCCACTAGATGTGGTGGGTTGGCATGGTAATTACTATCCCTATAAATACGACCTTGCTCTCTTCAACGTCATCAATACGGTAAGCTTCGATCACCCAGATCCATCGATTTTTACAGTGCTTACCTCTCCCTCAGAGATGGCCGGCACAGCCAATGTAGACTTCGTCATCTTTCCGCCACGCTGGATGGTAGCCGATCACACATTTAGACCGCCTTACTATCACCGCAATATCATGAGTGAGTACATGGGCCTAATTTTTGGTACTTATGATGCCAAAGAAGAGGGCTTCGTCCCAGGCGGCGGTTCGCTTCACAACTCGTTCTCTGCACACGGGCCAGATCAAGCAACGTACAATAAAGCTTCACAAGCTGATTTAAAACCAAGTTACCAGGGTAATACCTTGGCATTCATGTTCGAGAGTTCTCTTGTCTACGCTCCAACCAAGCTGGCCATGGAGACTTCTCACTTGCAGAAGAGCTACCAAACTTGTTGGCAAGGTTTAAATTCAAATTTTTCTTTAGATAAGAGCTAAATTTGCAATTTGTGGCATAAAGAATTAAGGCGTTCAGGACATTACTGAGGAAACCATGAATAAATTACCGCCAAAGAGGCCTAACGAAGAACCAAGCAACTTTGGTTCGAGGCGTCTTCGTCTACCGACAGAGCCTTCTTGCCCGCCTTTAAGTAAGGTGCGAAGTCTTTTGGAAGAAGCTCAAGGCAAACGTGGCACTTTAATTGAAATGCCTTGGCCTGACTCACCAAACAAGACATTCATTTTGACTTGCCAATGGGATGAATCTCTCAAAGATCCTGTCTGGACTTTATACGAAGAGATTGACAGCAATTCGAAAGTGGTCTGGACGCAGCCCTTTGCACCACAAGACCTCGAATTTCTCTATGACATTCTATCTATGTCAGCTGGTTCGTCGGCAAAACTCGAAATTCCTGATGAACTTAAGCCAAAAAATCAAACCGAAGAGACCTTTGCCGAAGTTGATCTAGGCGGAATGCCCAGCGGAGGCGGCAATCTTGCGCCAGCTCTAGGAACCGGCATGCCGTCACTGGGCGGAGCCATGGGCGGCGGAATGGCTGGTGGAATGACTGGAATGACCCCCTTAGTGCCTCTATCTCCTCAAGGTCAAGGTCAAGCTCCTGCTCAACAGCAAAACCCTCCGGGCTATCCCCAGAACCCTCTCTATTCGCAGCCAACCGATTCGGCCTCTTATACAAATATGCCAGTAATTCCGCCAGGCGGAACCTACCAAGGCATGCCACCGTTCAATCCGAACACTCCTTATCCTAATTACATGCCGAATCAGGGCATGCCTAATCAGGGAATGCAACAGCAACAGATGCAACAGCCCATGCAACAGCAACAAATGCAACAGCCTATGCAGCAGCAAATGCAGATGATGCCACAAGGTTATCCACAGAATAATCAGTATCAGCAGCAACAACAGCAGCCCATGAACTATGGTCAGCCAATGCAGCAACATCCGATGCAGCAGCAACAATATCCACAATCAACTCCTAGCTATACGCAGGAGATGATGGAGCCGAAAATTCCACTCGATTATCACTTGATTGATAAGCGGGCTAATATTCTGCTCGGAACAATGTTGAAAGAGGCCGGGCTAATCAGCGACCCAACTCTTGAAGCGGCATTGAAGCTACAAGAACTAGTGCGCGAAGAAAAAATGAGTGTCGACAAAGCGCCCGAAGTGCTTAAACGTCTACACGCCATGGGTTCTTCAATAGATCAATACCTGACAAAAGGTGACTTTGACAAAACTGCTGGTGCGGCAGCCTTTGCTGCTACACCAAAACCTGCGGCCCCAGCCAACAAACCGGCAGCCTCAGCAGGACAAAGCCAAGGTCAACCAGCTGGTCAAGGGCGTGATTTGAAAGGCGCCTTCGACATCTTGCAGAAGGCTCAGCTTCTAACAGAAAGCGACCTCACTACAGCTATGAATGTGCGTAAAAAGCATGGTGGAGACATTGTCCAAATTCTTGAAGCAGCGGGCAAAGTAAATAGCAAAACTGTTGATGCTGCGGTAACCAGCCTTCCTCTAATCAGAGAAGGGTTAATGAAAATCGAACAAGTGATTATGGCTCTCAACTATTGCGAGCGCATGCGCGTAAGTTTTGATGATGCTCTTGAAGAAATGGGTTGGCAGAATCCTCGCAAACTGCGCACTGATCTACCACTGTAAATTACCCCTAAAAGGTATCGTAGATTCATGGGCAAAAACATTCTTCTATACGACGAAGACAAGCAGTTCTCTAGGCTTATGTCAACGGTATTGGAAGGTCGCGGCCACAATGTTCTCAAGGCCGACTCTGAAGACTCTAGTGGTGTTTTGCGGCGCGAAGATCTTGATCTAATTATCTTAGCTGGCCCGCTGAAAGAAACAGATCAAATCACTTGGTTGGCCAATCTACGCGCCCAGGGCAACTCAGCCAAAGTAATTCTCGTTGCCCAAGACCAAGCTCATTTCGATACTCTCAAGCCCAAAGTGACCGCCGATTTGTCGGTATCACTAATGGTGCACAAGCCACTTATACCTTATATATTTGGCGCCCAAGTCGACAACGAATTCGATGGCGATAAATCTGATGCAGCCAAGCAGAAGATGAAAGACTTTGAAACGATGTTCTTGGCTCTAGTGACCAAATATGCCCGAGTTCTCCCAACTAGAATTGCCGACTTGTCGCAGGCTATCGAGAAAGCCAAAGCTAATCCAACCAATGTTGAGCTGATTGCCGAAGTGCAAGGCCTTGCTCACAAAATTAAAGGAACCGGCGGCTCACTTGGCTTTAGACAAGTATCTGACCATATGGACTTTATCGAAGAAGCGGCCATGGCGCTACCAAAGCAGTCAAAAGAAGAGCAGCTAATTGCCTGGGCTGAGTTAGATAGAAAATTGGTTGAAGCACAATTAGCTGGTGAGGCTGAATGCAAAGAAATCAACCAAGCTGTTAGTTCTGCCGATGCCAAAGTGCCAAGCAATCCAGCCATGACCCGCATTCTCGTGGTCGACTCTGATAGCGATTTTTTAGATATCGTGTACGAGCTAGGTAAACAACGCTTAGTCGATATTATTCGCGCTACCAGCAGCAAAGAAGCTATTGAAAAAGCTGTTGTATATGCTTTAGATGCAGCACTAATCAATGTCACAGAAGAGCATCCCGACGAATCTTTTAGGTTAGCCCGCGATCTTCGAGAATTGCCTGGTTTTGAAAATCTTCCCCTCGCCTTTATTTCGGGTCAACCGTTGGTGAAGAACAGGGTCGAAGCAGCACATGCTGGAGCTTCTCTCTATCTCGACAAACCGCTTGAGTCTGATGTACTTGAGAAAGCCGTTCAGCATCTGGTCAACATCCGCCAAGGCGGCAGACCGCGCATTCTTATCTGTGATGACGATGAATTTTTCTGCAACACTATGGCCCTCGTACTGCGCAACGAAGGCATGATTGTGCGCATTATCAATGACCCGTCGCAGATTCTCGAAACGATGCAAGAGTATCCACCTGAGCTACTTTTGCTCGATGTGATGATGCCAGCAATTACAGGCTTTGAAGTTTGTCGTATGCTCAGGCAGATACCTCGTTGGCAAGACTTGCCAATTATTTTCCTCACTGGTCAAGTAGGAGTAGAAGCAAGGCTAGAAGCTTTCCGCTCGGGTGGTGACGATTATCTGCCAAAACCAGTAGTCAACGAAGAGCTGCTAACGAGAGTGAAAGTGCGCCTTGATCGCGCCCGCATGCTCAAAGACCGCTCTGACAAAGACATGACGACAGGCCTACTTCTTAGAAGAGCTTTCTCAGAGCAACTATCGGCAATCTTAGCTGAAGCGCAACGGCTCAAAACCACATTTACTATTTGTTTGCTTGACGTCGATCACTTCAAAAAGGTCAACGACAGCTATGGCCACTTAGCTGGCGACAAGGTTTTAGCCGGTTTGGGCCAGCTTTTATCGAGACGTTTTCGCGTGGACGATTTGCGAGGGCGATGGGGTGGTGAAGAGTTCATTCTCGCTTTCAAGCGTGAAACTCTAAGCACTATGCACTTAGCTGTTCATCGCGTTCTAGATGAATTTACAAAAATGACATTCACCGGTGACAAGGGTGAAGAGTTTCATGTCAGCTTCTCTGGCGGTATTGCCGAGTATCCCAAAGACGGAGAGTCTGTCTTTGAGTTAGTGCAAGTATCAGATAGACGTCTTTACTTAGCCAAGAAACGCGGCCGCAATCAAATTGTCTTAGACGACACTGAAGCGCCAGACGAAGCACCAGAAGAAGCGTAAGAACAAGCCACAAAATACAGCGAAAAAAGGCTAAGTACGAGATTGCCTTTGTCTATTGCTGGCCGCGGTGCAGTTCCATCACCTTGTAGACTTTGTTGAGGTTTTCTTCGTTTGCTTCTTGTCGGCCAAAATTTCCGCGATAGGTTTCAAAGGCACCATTGGTTGGAATGGCCATTTCTGTAAATAGTAGCCACTTAGAGCCTACGGCAGGCATTTTATCTAGCCCGAACTTCCAGCCCTTCTCTGGCTCTCCATCAGACTTATCATGAAACACAAAGCGAACCGGCATAGCCTTATTGAGGTTTGGACCTTTCAATATTTTATCGATTCTAAATCGGGCAACAGGCGGATGATAGTAGGTAATACCGTCTGTTTTGTCGTAGCCCTGATAGGTGCAAATACCGATGAACTCAG